>CAYULI010000005.1:0-54130 GCA_964445795.1 uncultured Nitrospira sp.
CCGCGGCGACGGTACCCGCCGAGACCTTTAAGAATTGCCGACGTGATAGAAACATTGTGTGCACCTCCCTGATAAAAGAGCTTCACGCGAAACAAACCACTACCGCGATTGTTCGGACCACCTCCCTTCGGAGCCGATTGGCAACAGAGGCGAGATGGTGAAGTACAAGGGTTGTGCCGAAATGAATAGAAAAACCCGAGAGGATGACTTTAATAATATAAACAATATCAATATGTTATGATCGCTAGTGATTCGCGAAGTTTTGGCGAATCAAGTCTCTGTCAGAAAAGACTGACACTACAAATTTTTTGTATTCTAACTAATCAAAATAAAAGGAGAAAAATGTTGACACACTGAAAATATCGACTGGAATTGACGATTTGAAGCTAAATAACTGCAGTTTCAGATTTTCAGCCCGTACAAAGTGTCAGAAAAGAATGACGGTTTATTCCTGATTTTTGGGTCGGTCGTTGGGTTTAGGGCTTGGTGTGAGGCTGGTGCCGAACAGAGACTCCAGCCGGCCACGGCGGAGTTCCAACAATGGCCGAGAGGCAAGAACGGACGGACACGTCTCCGATCAAATCACTTCTCCCTCCAATACCGCCGCATGATTTCGTGGAAGTAGGACCGAGGCAACCCGGCTTCCGCAGCAGCACGTGTGACATTGCCGTCATTGTTCGTGAGTTTGTATGAAATGTATCTGTGGTTGAACTCCTCCAGCACCTTTTCTTTGGCTTTGGCGTAAGGCAGATGCAGATAGTCCCCCGAGGCCCACGAATCCTGGACGGACCCCTGGAGGATTCCGCTGATGTCCTGCTGAGTCACACGGTCGCCTTTGGACAGCATCACGGCCCGTTCCATGACGTTCCGCAGTTCCCGGACGTTTCCCGGCCACGGATAGGCCACGAGTTCCGTCACGGCGGAGGGGTGAATATCCCCGACAGGCTTTCCGAAATCCTTCGCGTACTTCTTGAAGAAATGACGCGCCAAGAGGGGAATATCTTCTTTCCGGTCCCGCAGGGGGGGGACGCGGATCACCATGACATTCAACCGGTAGAACAAATCCTTCCTGAATTCTCCTTTCTTCACTTTTTCGGCCAGGTCTTGATTCGTAGCGGCAATAAACCGCGCGTTGACTTTTTTCTGCTGAACGCTCCCGACAGCCCTGACCTCGCCCTCTTCCAAGACACGCAGCAGCTTCGCCTGCAACGGCAGGGGAAGGTCCCCGATCTCGTCGAGGAAGACCGTGCCCTCACGACCCGACTCGATCAATCCCGGCTTGTCCGAAACCGCGCCGGTAAACGCCCCCCGGACGTGGCCGAACAACTCGCTCTCGACCGTGCCCTCGGAAAACGTGGTGCAATCCACCACCTGAAACGGTCCCTCACGCTCGTCGCTACGCTCATGGATCGCCTTCGCGATCAATTCCTTGCCCGTGCCCGTTTCGCCAATAATCAACGCCGTGGACGGAACCCTCGCGATCGATTCGATCATGCTGGTCACCGCCCGAATTCCCGGGCTGACCCCGACGATATCCTTGAACGGCTGGATCTCTCGGTTGGAATCATCCTTCTGAGACTGAAGCAGAATTTCCGACAATCGCATGGCCCGGTGAATCCGGGTCGCCAGGTCCAGTTTTTCGAACGGCTTGACGATGTAGTCGAAGGCGCCGTGCCGCATCGCATCGACCGCCATATCGACCGTATCCACCCAACTGGCTACGATCACCGGGATACGCCTGTCGAAGTCTTCGATGCGGTGGAGCAACTCGATCCCGCTCATCCCCGGCAGGCGGATATCGGTGATCACCAGATCGACCGGCTGCTCCTTGAGACGCTGCAGCGCGCCTTCCGCCGTCGCATTGATCACCAATTCCACCCGCTCGTCCTCATGACGGGGCAGCTCGTCCTCGACGGTACGCAGAAACATCTCCACATCTCCGCCGTTATCTTCTACCAGCAGGATCGTAAATACCTTCTCTCCGATGGCTTTCATGGCAGTGGCCCTCCTCCGCTCCGGCAAATGCGGACACATTAGGGTCCGAGGTTGACGGAACGGTCATGCTGGGGGATCGACTCGCACTTCGCTTCTCCGGCCCCGTCGGTTGGTTTTCCCGCCAGTATGGGAAGCGTGAAGTAAAAAGTGGCCCCCTGCCCTGGTTGCGACTCGACCCAGATCTTCCCGCCATAGTGCTCCAGCACGGTCTTGACGATGGAAAGTCCGATACCGGCTCCCGCTTCCTCTGTGGCGAGGCGTTGGAAGGGCAGAAAGATCCGATCGATCTGAGTCGGGTCGATGCCTTTCCCGTTGTCGCGCACGAAGAAGCACGGGCCAGCGTCGTAATCCCGCCAACCGATCTGAACTGCGGGATTCGGTTGCCCGCCTGTGTACTTAATGGCGTTGCTCAAGAGATTTTCGAAAATTTGCTTTACGTGAATACGTTGGCACGCTGCTCGGGGTAGATCGGGGGCGATGTCGATTCGAATGCCTTTTCTCGCACGATCCTGTTCGAGCAGTTCGATCACTTCGGACAAGACGGCCCGGACATCGACTGATTCCACGGAGGCGGGCACCTGGGTAAGCCGCGTCCAGTCCAGTGTCCGATTCGCTAGACTGGCGAGGTCACGTCCTTCCTTTTGGATCCAGCGGAGATAGCGAAGTCCTTTTTCGTCCAGCCGGGAACCGTAGTCTTGTTCGATCCAGGAGGCGAATTCCGCCACGCGTCCCGCAGGCGCCTTGACTTCATGGGTCAACTCCGCCACTTTCCGTTCGACAGCGGCCAGTTTGTCCTTGAGCAACTTCGATTCCGACTCCACCGCTTCGAATAAGCGGGCGTTCTCAATCGTCACTGCGGCGTAGCTGGCAAACTGCTGGGCCAGATGGATGTCAGATTCGGGAAAATGACGCAGGGCTTGCGTGCTCATCAGCGCAAGCACACCGATACAGCCGTGGGGCGTCAATAACGGGACGCCCAGAAAACTCTTGGCCTGGAACTCGTCGCGCAACCGCACGGGCCGGTCCGGATACAGAGACAAATCGTCGATCGTCACGGGACGCCGGCTCTCAAAGACCTCGGTAACGAACGGCGTTTGCTCGAACAGCAGGATTTCCTTCCGAATTCTATCGAAGGCCTTCCCGGACGCCGCCTCGACGATCCAGCATTCCATGAAAGGGTGCTGCAGAAACAGCGCCGCCTGATCGGCGCTCACCAAGTCGGCCGCGCGGTTCACGATACGCTGCAAAATCTCTTCCAGTGTGAGCGCACCGAGTGACGCGATTTCCTGGCCCGTCGCGTGCAAGGCCCGGATCTCGTCCCGATCATGGAGAAACCGCTCCACGAGGCCTTCCAAGGTCTGGGCGAAAGTCGAGAGCTCGTTTCGCCTCCCGCTGGGGGAAGTCCCGGCGACCTCGTCTCCGATGAGCAGACGATTCACCAGTTGCGCGAGGCGCCCGAGCGGCACGCGGATCTGCTGATGCAGCAGGAGCAACGCTCCACTCATAATCAGGACCGACAGCGTCAGAAAACCGATCTGGACCCAATACAGCCGCCTGATGCGCGCGGCCGCATCTTGTTCCAGCGCACCGACCATTTCCGAGATCGAGGAGACAAAGGCGTCCGCTTCTCGCAGATACCGCTGCAGGAGTTCCGGCCGTGGCGGCTCCTTCGAATCCAAGAGACGGTCGATGGTCGGACCCAGTTGGGTTGTCCATGTACGGTCAACGTCTTGCATGCGGAGACCCGCGGCGGGAGCCATCTCCGCCACCGGCCCGTGCGATTCCGTGCCGGACCGCAGGCCATTCCAGACGGCAACCCATCGATCCCGCTCGTCTCGAACCGCCTGCCGGTCCTGCTCCGTCCGACCGGCTGAAGTGATGAGCAAGCCGATTCTGTAGACGCGCATGCGCTGGGCACCGGCTTCGTCGACGGCCGTGCTCACTCCGATCAACTGACTGGTCATATACACGGTCGTGACAAGAAAGACGCTGTAGATCAGCGCAAACAGGCCGAACACGACCCCGATCTTCGTGACAATGGAGTTTCGAAAGGGAAGAGACGTGGCGACTTCTCGGTTCTGTCGGAGGCTCATAGGATTGTTCAGCTCTCCCGACGACAGCCGTGGAAGCGGGCGTCGTCCGCATAATCCTAGTCTCCTTCTCGCAAAATCCGCAAGGTGTCCCGAGGAGGGCTCTGTCGCGAGGACCGGGAAGCGGACTTGCGCCCTTTCGTTGTCGAACAGCAATCGCTCTGTGAAGCGCCGACGAGCGGGGCATGAGGAGCCCCAACCATAAATAGCGGCCAGGGCGTACAGGGGAAGTGCTCCGTGTTCGGAACGCCTGTACTGGCCGGTAGAAATCCCATGACCGCCGTCGCGTGCCGCGCGGCTACTGCGTCTCCCGGACGATGTCGGTCAAATCCTTGGGATAGAGCACGATTTCGATGCGGCGATTGGCCGCCTTCCCCGCCTCCGTGTCGTTGCTCTCGACCGGTCTGGTATCGGCATACCCGCCCGCGGAAATCATGGAACGATCGACCCCGCCTTCCTCGATGAGATACCGCACCACGCTGGTCGCACGCGCCGTCGAAAGTTCCCAGTTCGTCGGAAATTTTTCCCGCAGCTTGACGCCGATCGGCACGTTGTCGGTATGGCCTTCGATCCGAATTTGCTTGTCGGTCACTTTCTTGAGCACGTCGCTCACTTGTTTCAGCACTTTGAGGCCGGCCGGTTTCACCTGGGCATGGCCGGAATCGAACAAGACCCGGTCTACCATGTTGATGGTCAACCGGTCCCGGACTTGTTTGAGCTTGATGTCGCCCTTGGCGATCTCGTCTTGAAGGGACTTGGCCAGGTCGTCGTGAGTTCTCGTCAACCGCTGGATTTCGGCCTCTTTCGCGGCCCGCTCCTGCTCCAGTTTGGCCTTTTCCGCCTCTTCGGCTTTGAGCCGCCGCCGGGCTTCCTCCACATCCGCCGCCAGTTGCCCGCGCTCCCGCTTCACACGGGCCGCCTCGTCACTGAGGGCCGCCAGCTCGCTCGTGAGGGCGGCGATCCGCTCTTTGCTTTTTTCCAAGTCTTCCGCCAACAAAGCAGCCTTCGCAGCGACCACGTTCCGGTCGGTTGCCTCCTGGCGCAGGGTCCCGATCAATTGATCGCGTTCGGATAGCCGTTTTTCCAGATCCTTCACGCGCGCGGCCTCCGTCTCCAGCTCGCCCGCCCGCTTCTGCAAGCGGGCGATTTCCTCCTGCGCGGTCGTCGTGCCGCCCATCAGACGCTGTTTGTCCTGCTGCAACGCCGCAACCTGGTTCTTTTCGGCTTCGAGTTTCGTCGTGAGATCCCGAATCGTGTTCTCGGCGTCCGTCAACGCCGCAACGACCTTTTCCTTCTCTTTCTCCAGCGCAGCCATCTGCTGGTTGGCCTCCGCCAAGGCCTTGGCCGCCTCCGCCTGCTCCTGCTGGGCGGTCTGCAGCTTCCGCTCCAAATCATCGGACTTCACCCGGAGGAGATCCCGCTCCCGCCTCAATTCTCCGGCCGTGACCTGCGCCTGCCGGCTGTCCTCCCGAAGTTGCTTGGCTTCCGCCTCGAGCTCGCGCTGGCCTTTGAGCGCTCGATCCAGATTCTCGTTCGCCGACACCAGCGCCTGTCTGGTCCGGCTGTGTGCCGTCTGCTCCGCCGAGAGGTCACGCTCGACTTTGGTCTTCTCGTCCTCCAGCGCCTGGATTCGCGCGGCGGCTTCTTTCTTGGCGGCCTCCAGCGCCGCCGTCCCGGCCTTCTTGGCCGCCTCCAGTTCCTCCAATGTCTTGGTGTGGGTCTCCGTACTGACGCAGCCCGTCGCCAACACAACGACAACGACCGCGATCGTCGCGAACAATGTTTTCATCGTCCACCTCCCCTTGTGCGTGGCTTCTGTGGGTGTCTCGCGCCGGATCCTGCGCGTCGTGCGCTCGCATCTCCGAAAGACAACGAAAGCGTCCTTCCTCTGTCAAAGGCCGACCGGTCGGCCCTGCGCCAACGGCTGAATCGACCAGCCCGTCCAGATCATCTCCGGGCAATCGATCCGACCCCTCCGACCCTCGATCTGCCTCTGGCTACGCCGTTTTCTTCGGTTCTCCAATAAATAGTCCGGAGGGGAAAGGGAATCTCGACCCCCCGTCGGCGAAGGTCTTCTTGATTCCTCGGTTCATTCCTCGTCCGACCCGCTATTGGTGCATCGGCATGGTCTTGATGCGACACTTGATGATCACGGCGGAATCGTCGAATCGGTCCATACCCCGCGTCTCGATCTGCTCCAAGCGGTAATCCCCCCGCCGCCGCGCAGATGGGCGTCACTCCCCGGGCCCCGCGCGCATCGGTCTCACGATGCAGTTCCGTAATTTCGCGGCGAACCATCCCGAATCATGCGGGCAAGCCACGGATCACGCGATAACCTCGCCGGACCGCCCCAGCACCTTCCCGATCGTCAGACCTTGGACCAGGATCGAGAACATCACCACCGTGTAGGTCATCGTCACGATCGCGTCGCGCTCTGAACCGGCTGGCAGGGAGAGCGCCAACGCCACCGAAATGCCACCGCGAACCCCGCCCCATATCAAGATGGTCACGGTTCGCTTGCTGAATTCACGCACGAGATTGAAGCCCTTCACTTGAATCAGGACACTGACCCACCGCGCAGCCAAGACCAGCGGGATCGCCACCAGGCCAATGGTGATGGGGAGCTTGAGCACCCGATGATTGATGTAACTGAAGAGCGCGGCCAGACAGATCAGGATGGTCAGCGTATGAACGAGCGGCATCGTCACGTCAGGGTCGGCCCACGCCAGGTCGCGCATTGTGCTGGCGGGAGCGTGCCCGCCTCTTACCTCCCACTCACCGGGGCGCCGATTCAGGGACGTTGTTCAAACGGTCGACCAGGCAACGCAGGACGTCTTCGATCTCCTGTTGTCGCTCGATATAATACTGCGCGTGCGAATCGTTCTTCTTGCCCACGCACACGCCCATCGTGAGCCCATCCGGAAGGGTAAACACGTCCTCATCGGTCTCGTCGTCAGCGACGAAAAAGAGGCCGGACCGTCCCAGATGCCTCATCAACGCCAGCACCGCCGGCCCCTTCCCGCCCATACCGGGGGGCAGCACGTTGATCGAGGATTTCCCGGCGATCAGCCGAGGGGCCGGGGCAAACCGCCCAAGCAGGTCCTCCACGGCCCGATGGATCCCCGGCGATGGCGCCGCCCCTCGGAAGTGGACCGTCAGGGAATACCGTTTATCCTCGACCTCCACCCCCAGATCCTTGAACGGCGCGGCCAATTGCGACGCGAGCGTGTCCTTCCAAGCCAGGCAGATCCGTTCGGCCTCACGCACCCTAGCAGGCTCGGCGATGGGACTCTCGATACCGTGGTTACCGATCACGTACAGCACCGCACCGTCAAGGCGCGAGACGAGATCGGTCAACGACCGACCGGAGACGACGGCACAGGCAACGCGTCGAGCGAGATCGGTCAACCCGTCGCGTACCGCACGAGCTAAGCGGACCGTGCTCGGGTCGCGCGCGAGCGGCGCGAGCGTCCCGTCGAAATCGAAGGCATAGAGGACGGGCCGTTCGGCGAGCGCGTACAAGGCTCGACGTCCCTCGTCGGAGAACAGCGGGATCATGCCTGTCCGCCCGTGACAGTCCGCCAATCTCGCCCCGCCGTTTGCCGGAGAATTCTGGCCCGCTGCCGCATCCGCGCGGCATCCATCAACATTCGCCCCGCCCAGCGATACACATTGAATTCCTGCACGATGCCGCGCAGACTGCGCATGCGCGCGCGCTGTTCCGTCACGGGCATGGTGAGAGCCAGGTGCATCGCCGCCGCGCATTGATCGATGTTGTAGGGATTGACGACGAGCGCTTCCGTCAGTTCCGACGCGGCGCCGGTGAACTGACTCAGGATCAGGACCCCTTGCTCATCATCGCGGGCGGCGACGAATTCTTTGGCGACGAGATTCATGCCGTCGTGCAAGCTGCTCACGATGCAGAAGTCGGCCCCACGGTAGTACGTCAACACCTCCGCCGGATCGTGATGCTCGATTTTCAAATGAATCGGACGATACCCCTCCCGGCCGAACCGCTCGTTGATCCGCTCGGCCAACGCGCTCACGTGCCGAGCGAACTGCTGATACTCGTCGATCTTTCCTCGGCTGGGCGCGGCGATTTGAACGAACGACAACCGGCCGATCCATTCGGGTTGCAATTCCAACAGCCGCTCGACCGCCAGAAATCGTTCCAGGATGCCCTTGGTGTAGTCCATCCGCTCCACGCCGACTCCGACGCGATGGGCGTGGGGGAATCCGTGGGCCGCACGGATGCGCGTGCGGCAGGCCTCTACAGCCGGTTGCCCATCGAGACCCCGCACAGGCCATTCGATCGAAATAGGATAGTGATTGACGGCCGTCAGCTTGCCCCGGTAGGAAATCGTCGAGTTGTCCCAATCGATCCGCGTTTCGAGAAACCGATCGACCGTGCTGATGAAATTGCTGCAGTGGAAGCGCGTGTGAAATCCCAGGATGCTGCTCCCGAGGAGTCCCTCGAGCAGATCCCGATGCCATGGACATATGGCATACCGTTCGGGATTGGGCCAGGGAATGTGCCAAAAGGTGATGATCGTCGCGTGCGGGAATGGTCCCGCACCAATTGGGGCACTAAAGCCAGGTGATAATCCTGAATCAACACGACCGGATTGTCGGTCTTGGCCTCTTCGATCACCGCCAAGGCAAACCGTTCATTGACCTCCTTGTAGTGCTGCCAATCGGCCGACCGGAACACAGGACGCACATGGGCGAGGTGGCAGAGTGGCCAGAGGCCTTCGTTGGCGAACCCATGGTAATATCCGTCATCTTCCTCCGAGGTCAGCCAGATGCGGCGGATCTCGTAGGCAGGATTGTCGGGCGGGACGCGGACGTGGCTCCGGTGATCCACGACTTCCCGATCCGCAGTCCCGTTGCCGTGGGCGACCCAGACCCCCGAACAGGCACGCATCACCGGCTCAAGCGCCGTCACGACGCCGCTCGCCGGGACCACCGCCTCGATACGTTGCCCGTCCCAATTGTGGATATAGGGCTGGCGATTGGAGACGATCAGGACTTCGTCGCCGGCCAGATGATCGTGAAGAATCGCCTTGAGCGTGGTGGGCGTCCAGCTCATCTGGCTCTCGTCCCGTAGGCGTTTCTCCGATTCGAGCTCGTGGATCATCGCTCGAAGTTCCTGGGCCACGGGCTGCAATTCCGGCGTGTGCGGCTGTCCCCCGATCAAACCGATCAAGCCTTCCCCTCGCAACATCGCCCGCACGCCCGACACCCACCCACGCCAGCTCAAGTGCGCCACCAGCACCGTGATGAGCGAGGTGATCGTCCCGATCGCCGCGAACAGGTAGAAGAGATACCACTTCGTATCGCTGGTCCGCCGCTCCACCCAGCTCATGTCGTGGACGAGCAGGAGTCGTCCGGAGGGGCGTCCCCCGGCCTCTATGCCGATGGAGGACACGTGAGTCGGCCCCTGAGGAAATTGGAACACCGCCGACTTTCCGGCGGGAAGCCCGGTCGGCCCTTCGCAGGCGAGCGCATCGGGAAACGTCTGGGTTTTGACGGTGAGTTGATTGTGCAGGTCGCAGAACCCGATGGCGAACAACCGTTCGTCTTTGATGATCCGTTGCAAATAGGCGTTCAGTTTCGTCTTGGAGTCGGCCGCAAGCAACTCGCCCAGCGGACCTTCCATCATCCCCGCAACAAGTTGCGAGCGAATCTCCAGATCCCGCACGAACCATTTCAACGTCAAGGCATCGACGAGCGGGATGACCGCATAGGCCAGGCCGGCCAGTGTGAGGGCTAAAGGCAGGATGAAGCGAAGCGACAATCGCATCGGTCACCTCTTGTTTACATCGGCCACAAAATCGTCTATCGTCGACGCGTGTACCCGTACGGCCTCGTCGGCAATTGCCAGATCTCGGCGCTGGTCGGCCTGAACGGAGCCGTCGAATGGCTCTGCGCGCCGAGACCCGATAGCCCGCCCATCTTCGGCCGGCTGCTCGATCCGGACGGCGGACACTTCGCGATCACCAGCCTCGCGCCGGCCGAGCGCCTGACCACCCGTCAACGGTACCTGCCGAACACCAACATCCTGGTCACTACCGTGACGCTGCCGAACGAAGAGGCGTACCAAATCACCGATTTTTGTCCGCGGTTCGAACAGTACGGGCGGATCTATCGCCCCCTGGCGCTGTTCCGCATCGTCGAGCCGCTCCAAGGCAAGCCAGCGATCCAGGTGAGCTGTCGGCCCGTGGCGGGCTGGGATAAACGGCCGGTGTCGCCGGTCCGGGGCAGCAATCATCTCCGCTACGAAATTCGCGGCGACCTGCTTCGCCTGTTGACCGATCTGCCGCTCACCTACCTTTGCGACGAAACCCCGGTCGCCTTGACCCAAAAGTTCTCCTTCGCGCTGACCTGGGGAGTCGGCATCGAAGACGATTTGATCAAAGTCACCCATGACTTCCTCGAACAGACTGCGCGGTACTGGCGCACATGGGTGAAGAATTGCTCCGTGCCGGTGCTCCACCAACAAGAAGTCATCCGTTCCGCCTTGGCCTTGAAGCTCCACTGCTTTGAAGACACCGGCGCCATCCTGGCCGCCTTGACGACCAGCCTCCCCGAGCAGCCGGGCGGCAGGCGGAACTGGGATTACCGCTACTGCTGGTTGCGCGACGCCTACTTTGCGCTGACGGCCTTTCACAATCTCGGCCATTTCGAAGAGATGACGGCCTTCCTCAAGTTTTTGCTCAATATCGCACATACGCACGAATATTCCCGCGATCGCCTACGGCCGGTCTATACCCTCAGCCAGAGACTGCCGCTGCCGGAAACCGAGCATCCGAACTGGGCCGGCTACCAGGGGAGCGCGCCGGTCCGCAGCTTCAATCAGGCGGCGGATCAGGTGCAGAACGATGTCTACGGCGAAATGATTCTGACCTTCGCGCCTATCTTCTTCGACGAACGGTATGTCGATTTGCGGACCAAAGATCTCGACGGGCTGCTGGCGCACCTGGCACAACTCTGCGCCCGCAGCATCGGCCAGCCCGATGCCGGGTTGTGGGAGTTCCGGAATGGCTGGCAAGAGCACTCGTTCACCACCCTGCTGTGTTGGGCTGGACTCGAACGGCTGGAACGCATCAAACAGGCCGGGCATCTCGGCTCGCTGTCGCTGGACCTGACCGGCGCCCGTATCCGTGCGGCGGAGGCCCTGCTCCGCTCCGTGCACAACGGCGCGGTCCGCAACAGCCCGACGGACTCCACCTACGATGCCGCCCTCGCACAGCTCCCGATTCTGGGCTACCCGAATCGGCAACTCTGCGAATCCACGGTGTTGCAGATCGCCCGCGAGCTGGTCCTCCGGCCTGGAGGCGACGACGGCGGCTTCTTCTACCGGTACCTGCGCGAGGACGACTTTGGGAAGCCGGAGGCCGCCTTCGTGATTTGCTCGTTCTGGATCGCGCAAGCGCTCGCCCGGTTGGGCCGGATGCCCGAAGCGCGATCGATCCTCAGCCGTGTGATGGTCGCCGCAAATCATGTCGGGTTGTTCTCTGAACATTTCATCCCTTCCGCCGCTCTTCAGTGTGGGAATTTTCCTCAAGCCTATTCGCACGTCGGCCTCATCAATGCGGCCTTCGCCGCCAGCCCACCCTGGAGCGACGTGCTCTGACGTTTCACCGTCCGTGTTTCTCCGCACGAGACGCTGTCTCCGGGCCGGACCTCGCCGTGCCAGCGGTCGATGACCAAGACTCATGTTGACCTCGCGATAGAACCCAGGCCCCACCCGGCTTCAGCCAGGAGCGAAGGATTTCACTGCGTCGATTGCGAACGGACGCTACCGTACGGGAGGGTGGAACAGGGCTGAAGCGATCACCGGCACGTGTATCACCGACGAAAGGTCCGACGCCTTGCTGGATGTTCCCGGAAGGAGAAACTCGACTGTTTGCGGCGGAAGGGAGAATCCTTCCAGCACAGACGACCCCAGCGGATCGGGAGCATCCGCCGGGCTAAAGAGGGTCACCGGCACGCCGAGCATCTGCACGACAATGCCCAAGCATAGAACAAGCACCATGAACAGAAGGCCTCGTGACCGGATTCGATCTGATGTCGTCATCATCAGGGTCGGATCATACCCACTCCAGTACGGGATGGCAAGCAGGGCCGCGCACCTGGCTGCACTGCGACGGCACGGTGCGACGTGCACACAACGTATTCCGAGCCGGGGATGCGGATCTCCACGATGCCTCGGGCGATGCGCGGGCGACCGCGAGATCCAGGACCGCGGTCAACGGCCGCCGTTCGGCGTGCGTCTTATCGGATAGACGGCCACCCCGAGAATCGTGACGGCGCAAAACGCCGCGCCCGCGTAGAACGTGAACGACGCGCCCAGCCGATCCCAGAGAATCCCGGCCAATACGCTGGCAAGGAGCATCGCGAATCCACTGAGCAGGTTGAAGATACCGAAGGCGGTCCCGTGGAGATCGGCGGGCGCGGTATCGGCGACCATGGTGGCGAGTAAGCCTTGCGTCATGCCCATGTGAAGACCCCAGAGGACGACGCCCATCAGCACCACGCTCCAGTGATCGTCGATAGCCAGAACCAGATCGGCGGCGATGAGAACCGCCAACCCGATCATAAGCAATCGTCCGTGGCTCATGCGGTCGGAGAGCCGCCCGAACGGATAGGCCGCGCTGGCATAGACGAGGTTCATCGCGACCATGACGAGGGGAACGAGGGCGATGGAAATCCCTCCCTGCTGCGCACGAAGGACGAGAAAAGCTTCGCTGAATCGAGCCAGCGTAAAGACTGCGCCGACGGCCACGACCCACCAATAGGCAGACCCGAGGCGGACGAGATTATCCCGCCGAATCGGGTTCGTCGCGTTGGACGTCTGCCGATGCGCCGGCTCCTGAACGCTGAACAACAGCAGCGCCACGGCCATCAATCCAGGAATGACGGCAATCCAAAAGACCGCGCGGAAATCATCGGCCCAGAGCAGCATCAATCCC
This sequence comes from uncultured Nitrospira sp., assembly GCA_964445795.1. Lineage (GTDB taxonomy): Bacteria > Nitrospirota > Nitrospiria > Nitrospirales > Nitrospiraceae > Nitrospira_D. The sequence goes on from CAYULI010000005.1 coordinate 13,061, forward strand.
GCCGCGAGCAAGGGACCGAGAAAAGCCCCGATTGTGTCGAGAGACTGTCGCAAGCCGAAGGCAGCGCCACGGACCTGGGGCGGGGCAATGTCGGCGACCAACGCATCGCGCGGCGCCCCGCGTATCCCCTTCCCGACCCGGTCCAACAGGCGCGCGGTCAAGACGAGGCCGACACCGGTGGCCACGGCGAAGAGTGGTTTGGTGAACGCGCCTAACCCGTAGCCGAACAGGGCCAGTCCCTTCCGCTTGCCGAGAGAGTCGCTCAGCGTCCCCGAGAAGACTTTGACCACCAGTGCAAGGGATTCCGCGAGCCCTTCAACGAGGCCGACCGCAATCGTGCCGGCCCCGAGCGTCGTGACCATGAACAACGGCAGCAGGCTGTGGATCATCTCCGACGAGACGTCCATCAGCAGGCTGACGAAACCCAGCACCCAGATACCGGAGGGAAGCTGCTGCTGAAAGCGGGTCGTGCGGGGATCGGACGTCATGGGGGGAATTCTCTATCCGGAAAGCGCGACCGGATTCCACTTGATGATCGAAATCTCTACCCGGCGGCGCACTCCGTATGAACGAGAGTGAAATTGAACCGGGTGCGCAAGAGAGTTTCTTGCTTGATCCCGACTATCTCACAGTATAGTATGTCCGGCAGGGGATGGAGTCCCCCGGATAACCGCCTTGGCCAGGCTGATGACTCCTAGCTCCACACGGGTGGAGCCGGAGTGCGGTCGCCGATCCGACGGCCGCAGCGGTTAAGCGGTTTTGTTTGTCCCGGAGGACTCGACGATGGAACACCTGTTCGCAACCGCATCCCTGTGGCTCGCTCTCGCCATTCTCTCAGCTCTGCTCGCCTCCACTCTTCGCCTCTCCATCGCCCTCGTCGAAATCTGTGTCGGAGTCGCAGCGGCCGCCACCATCGAAACATTCGGTCTGGGCGATCTCCTGGCCGCCGACTCAGAATGGGTACGCTTTCTCGCCGCAACCGGGGCCATGCCCTCGCAGGAGCAATATCCGCTTCTCGTCGCGGCCGTGATCGCGAGCGCCGTCGTGCCCACCGCCGTCGCTGGCATGGCGTTCGTGCCGGCGCACCTTCTGCCGCCGGCGAGGGAGCCGGCGAAGCCGGTTCGGTATCTCGACGGTCTCGGCGACGAAGGCTAGCTGGCGTGTGAATCAGGTGCATCGCCGCCGGATTATTTTGATCAACTCCATGACCGCGAACGGCAGCACGACCATGCCCGTCATCAATTCCCAATCTTCCACCGGCAGCTCCGCGACCTTAAAGATCGGCGCGGCGGCGTGAACCGTGAGCACCGCCACCTGCACCGCGATCGAGAGGAGCACGGCCCACAGAAGCGCGCGGTTCGACGCCACGCCCAGTTGAAACAGCGACCATCGGTCGCTCCGGCAGTTGAACGCGTGCACGAGCTGCGCCGCCACCATCACCGTAAACGCCACGGTTCTGGCCTGCTCGACCGATTGCTCCACGACGTATAGACAGTAACTGAAGGCGCCTAACGCAATCGCGCTCAGCATCAAACCCTCGCCGCCGATGGCCAGCAATCTGCCGCCGTCCAGTAAGCGCGCCTCGGGCGGACGGGGCGGACGCTTCATCAAGTCCGGCGCCTTGGGATCGACCGCCAGGGCCAGCGCCGGCATCCCGTCGGTGACAAGATTCATCCAGAGAATCTGGATCGGCAGCAGCGGCAAGGGCAGGCCGAACAGCGTCGCAAACAGCATCACCAGCACTTCGCTGACGTTGCAGGACAACAGGAAATGGACGGTCTTCCGGATATTGTCGAACACTGCGCGGCCTTCCTCCACGGCCGCCGCGATCGAGGCGAAGTTGTCGTCCGTCACCACCATATCGGAGGCTTCCTTTGTCACGTCGGTGCCGGCGATCCCCATCGCCACGCCGATGTCCGCGGCTTTGATCGCAGGCGCGTCGTTGACGCCGTCGCCCGTCATCGCGACCACGGCCCCTCTGCGCTTCCAGGCCTGGATGATGCGCAATTTGTGCTCCGCGGATACGCGGGCGTAGACAGCCACGCGCTCGACGCACCGGGTGAGTTCGTCGTCGCTGAGCTCGTTCAGCTCCGTCCCGGACAGCGCATGGCCCTCGCCGCTGGGCAGGCCGAGTTCGCGCGCGACGGCCATCGCAGTTTCCTTGTGATCGCCCGTGATCATCGCCGTCTTGATCCCCGCTTCGCCCAGGAGGCGGACGGCCTCCAGCGCCTCGGGTCGCAGCGGATCCTTCATCGCGAACAAACCGAGAAACACCAGATCCCGCTCCACCGTCTCCGGGTCCAGTGTCGCAGGACCGGCCTCGAGCCGACGCTGCGCGACCGCGAGCACCCGGAGCGCCTCACGGGCCAGCGATGCATTGGCATCGAGGACGGCCTGTCGGCGCGCGTCGCTCAACGGCTCGATCGCCCCTTGAAGGGTGCACCAATGGGTACACCTGCGCAGCAGAACATCCGGTGCTCCCTTCACGAAGGCCACAATCCCCTCCGGCGTCCGGCGGACGACCGTCATCATCTTCCGTTCGGCGTCGAAAGGAATCTCGCCCTCGAACGGCGCGCTCCGTTCCAGCTCTTCTTTCATCAGCCCGGCTTTGGCTGCGGCCACGAGCAGCGCGCCTTCCGTCGGATCGCCCAACACCTTCCAGACCGATCCGTCTTGACGCAGGTCGGCTCCGTTGCACAGCGCTGAAGCAGTCAGGAGCCGGCGCAAGCCGGCGGGAAGAGATTCGGAGCCGCTGGCTGGTGGCTGATAGCTGATAGTTGGAGCATCATTCGCGACTGACGAACGACCATCGGCGATTTCTCGTATCTCTCCGACCGGTTGGTATCCCTCCCCCGTCACCTCGAACAGGCGACCGTGCATGAACAAACGGGTCACCGTCATCTCGTTCTTCGTCAGCGTGCCGGTCTTGTCGGTACAGATGACGGTTGCCGACCCGAGCGTTTCCACCGCGGGCAATTTCCGGATCAGTGCGTGGCGCTTCACCATGCGGCCGACCCCCAAGGCCAGCGTGATCGTAACCACGGCCGGCAGCCCCTCGGGCACGGCCGCCACCGCCAAACTAACGGAGGTCAGGAACATCGCCACAACCGGCTCGCCGCGCAGCGTGCCCAAAACGAACACCAGGGCAACGACCGCCAGTGCCAGCCACAGCAGGGTATAGCCAAACTGCTCCAGACGGCGCTGGAGCGGCGTTTCCATCTGCTCGGCCTCCGCCGCCTGTTGAATCATGGCCGCGATCCGCCCCAGCTCCGTGCGAAGCCCCGTCGCGACCACAATCGCCTTGGCCTTGCCCGAGACCGCCACCGTGCCCATAAAGGCCATGTTGCGCCGGTCGGCTACCGGGAGATCGCCGTCATCGAGAGGCTGGGCATCTTTACCGACCGGGGCGGACTCGCCGGTCAGCGACGCCTCCTGCGTCTGGAAATTCGTCGTGTAGATCAAGCGCGCGTCCACCGGAATCCGGTCGCCGGCTTCCATCACAATCAGATCACCAGAAACCAGTTCGCGCGCGGGGATGGACTGGACGACGCCGTTGCGTACCACGCGGGCCGTCGCCACCGACATCTTGCGCAGGGCGGCCAGCGAGCGCTCGGCCCGGAACTCCTGCACGAACCCGAGAATGCCATTGAGGAGCACGATCGCGAGGATAGCTGCCGCGTCGAGCCAGTCCTCCAACAGACCGGAGACGATCGCCGCGCCGACCAGCACCCAGACGATGACACTCGTAAATTGGGAGAGGAACAGCTTGAGAAGGGACGGGGGGGGAGCCTCAGGTAACTCGTTGAACCCCTCGCGCGATCGACGGCGACCCGCCTCATCGGCGCTGAGGCCTCTCTCGGGATCAGCGGCAAGCGCCGCAGCCACAGCCTCTGCCGGTAGCCTGTGCCAGGGCTGCACGACCGGTCCATCAGTCACGCGGTCCGTCCGTCCCGCCTGCGTCATCGGAAGAGGAGCCATAACCCCAGCACATAGGCGACGATCATCAACAGACTGTCCGGCTCGATGAGGAGAAATCGCTTTTCGGCCCGGTAGATGATCCCCATCAATCCGATGGTCATCATCAGAATGGACCACAACGCCGTCATCGCATGGGCCGGACTCACCTCGTTCAGCAAGCCCCCTCCTCGGTAGGCCATGTCGGCGAACAGGAACGCCGCCATGTTGAAGGCGTTGCTCCCGAACAGATTGCCCACAGCCAGATCGAACGCCCCCAATCGCACCGCCGCGATCGACGTCACCAGCTCCGGCAACGAGGTCGTGATGGCCACGAGCGACGTGCCGATGAACGTGGCGCTCGTGCCGGTCTCTTCGGCGATGCGCGCGGCCGACCAGGCCAGGAACGGCGCGGCCACCAGGAGAACGAGCACGGCGGCCGAGAACCGTATCACGGCACGCTGCAACTCGGGGCGGCGTGCGCCGGCGGCGCGACGGTCAGCCATCCCCGCCACCAGGGCTTCCTGCTCGCGTTCGCGGCGCTTCATGTCCTCCTGCCGAAAGACCAACCGCATCCCCAGCACGTACAGAATCAGGAGTGTCAGACTCCCGAGCCCGACGCCGAGATGAGTGACGTTGACGCGCAGCAACACGAAGAAGGCCGCCACGGCGGTGAGCGCCATCGCCAGAGCGGCCGTCAAGGTGTGTTCCAGCGCCGCCTGCCGCCAGACACGCTTCTGATGGTACAGCAGATCGACGAGACCGAGCGTCAGCATGTTACTCAGCCCGGCGCCGAACAGATCACCAGCCGCCAGGTCGGGCGCGTCCATCCACCCGGCGCTCATCGTCGTCAACACTTCCGGAAGCGACGTGGCGGCGGCCATCAGCACCACGCCGATCCACAATCGCCCCAATCCCGTGAACTCGGCGATCTGATCGCCGTACCGGGAGAGCGCGGTTCCGGCAAAGACGATGGCCGCGGCGCTGAGGACGAAGACGACCCAAATGAAGATCATTCCCGGATTCTCCCGCCTCGCGATCGGACGACCGTCGGCCCGCTCGCTTACCAGCCCAACTGCCAGCGATGCCCGTGCCGTTCCACAAGGACATCCGCCTCGCGAGGGCCCCATGTACCGGCGGTATAGAAATACACGGCCCGTTCGCCCTTCAACAGCGGATCGTACAACCGCCAGGCCGTTTCCGTGAATTCCGCACTGACGAAGAGCGTCTGATCGCCGATCATCACGTCGCGCAGGAGAGTCTCATAGGCTTCGGGGAGCTGGCCGAAGGCTTTCCCATAGTCGAACTGCAAGGCGTGATCGGTGAGTTGGAACGGCCGCCCCGGGCTCTTGACGGAAAAACACAGCGAGAACCCCTCGCTCGGCTGCAAGGTGATGAGCAGTTTGTTCGGCGAGATGCTGCCCGGCGCGAGTGAACGAAAGACCTGCGTGGGTGCTTCGCGAAAGATCACCGCGATCTGGGTGAGCTTGCGCGGAAACCGCTTGCCGGTTCGGAGGTAGAACGGGACACCCTTCCACCGCCAGTTGTGGAGCTCCGCCTTGAGGGCGACGTAGGTCTCCGTGGTCGAATCCACCGGGACCCCCGGTTCCTCGCGATAGCCCGGAATCGTCTGGCCAGCGACTTGCCACGACGTGTACTGGCCGAACACGACATCCTCGGGCTTGATCGGCGCAACGGAGTGAAGGACTTTCAGTTTTTCGCTCTGGATCGCCTCGGCCTCGAACGATACCGGCACTTCCATCGCCACGACGGTCATGAGTTGCGTCAGATGGTTCTGGACCATGTCGCGGAGCGCTCCGGCCTGCTGGTAGTAGGCTGCGCGGTGCTCGACACCGAGATCTTCGGCCACGGTGATCTGAATGTTCTCGATCGAGTCGCGGTTCCAGAGCGATTCAAAGATCGGGTTCGCGAAGCGGAACGCCAGCAGATTCTGCACGGTTTCCTTTCCCAGATAATGATCGATGCGGTAGATCTGGGACTCATCGAGATACTGATGCAGGGTGGTGTTGAGATGCCGGGCCGAGTGAAAATCGTGGCCGAAGGGCTTTTCGAACACGACGCGAACCCAGCCGTGACTTTTGAGCAACCCCACCTCGTCGAGCCGTTCCATCGTCGTCGGCACGGTATCCGGCGGCAACGCCAGGTAGAACACCCGATTCTCCGGCATCTTGTGCCGGTGCTCTAACCGTCGGATGTACCGGGCCAGGGTCTCATAGTCCTTCGGCCCTCCGTCATGCACGGTCTGGTAGTAAAGGCATTCGTCGCACCAGGCGCGCAGTTCCTTCGCGTTGTGCCAGCCGGCGGCGTAGAGCCCTTCGAAGGCCCACAGCCGAAATGCCTCCTCGCTCAGCTCGGGCAGCGCCACCCCCACGATAAGCGTGTTGCGGGTTTCCAGCTCTCCCTGGTCCCGGAGATGATAGAGCGCGGGCAGCAGCTTCCGGCGCGTCAGATCGCCGGTCGCCCCGATGATGACGAAGACATGAGGCTCCACCTGTTGCGCTTGCAAGACCTGCTCCGTGCTCGACCGACGGACTCTCCGATTTCACATCATACAGGAATCGGCGGCACGCTCCCACCCGAGTTGCCACCCGCACGGGCTCTGCACGACCATCCTTTCCCCCTCACACCCACTCCGGCGCATATTCCTTCCCGGCTTCTTTCTCGGCGAACCCCCGATACAGGGCCGGGAGCACGACGAGGGTGAGGGCGGTGGACGTGAACAGTCCGCCGATGACGACGGTGGCAAGCGGCCGCTGCACCTCCGCGCCGATCCCCTGCGCGAGCGCCAGCGGCAGGAGGCCGAGCAGCGTCGTCATCATCGTCATCACCACGGGACGGAGCCGCAGACTGCAGCCGACCATGATGGCCTCCTCCGTCGGTTTACCCTCGTGCCGGAGCTGATTGATATAGGACACGAGCACGATGCCGTTCCCGACCGCGAGCCCGAACAGCTCGATGAAGCCAATGGATGCCGGCACGCTCAGGTATTGCCCGCTCAGCCAGAGCGACACGAACCCACCGATCAACGCGAACGGCAGGTTGAGAACGATCAGCGTCGCGTACCGCAGCGAATGGAACGCCCAGAAGAGGAGAAAGAACACCAGCCCCAGCGTGACCGGCACCACGATCAGCAGGCGCGCGTTGGCCCGTTCCATGTTTTCGAACGCCCCGCTCCAGGTGACGGTGTACCCGTCCGGCAGACGGAGTTGCGCCGCCAGCGCCTTTCGTCCTTCATCGACCACGCTACCGATGTCGCGGCCCACCACGTTGAAGCCGATGTAGATGCGGCGCGTCACCTGCTCCCGGCTGATGCGGAGCGGGCCCTCGCGCATCTCGATCGTCGCCAGCTCGCTCAGAGGAATCGGCGCGCCGGATGCGGATGGCACGCGGATCTCCCCGATGGCCGCGACGCTGTTGCGCTGGTGCTCCGGGAACCGGAGGACCAACTGGAACCGGCGCTCCCCTTCGTAGACATACGTCGCGGGCTTGCCGCCGACGGCGGTCGTGATGATCTCCTGCACGTCGGCGACACTGATGCCGTACCGCGCAATCTTCTGTCGGTCGATCTCGACAGTGAGGTACGGCTGCCCGGCGATCTGCTCCACCTTGATGTCCTTCACCCCGTCGATCCGCTGCATCAGCTCGGCGATTTCCTCCGCCTTCCGGTGCAGCACGTCGAGGTCGCTCCCGAACAGTTTGATGGCGCATTCCGTCCTAATGCCGGATATCAATTCGTCCACCCGCTCCTGAATCGGCTGGCTCATCAGCACGGAAATGCCGGGGATCTGTGCCAGCTTGGCGCGGATGGCGTCCGTCAGTTCCGATTGCGTCCTGGCCGTCTTCCAACTGCTCCGCTCGCGCAATAACACGATCGGATCGCTCTCGTTCGGTTCCTCCGGACCGAACGCGATGTCGGGACGGCCGATTTTGCTGACCGCCATGCGGACTTCGGGAAACCCCAGCATGGCCTTGTGGGTTTGCTTCTCGATCTCGATGGACTCGGGCAGCGACACGCTGGGCAACCGGACGATCTGGGGGGTGAGGGCCCCCTCTTCGAGAATCGGGATGAATTCGCGGCCGATGAAGGGAACGAGCCCCAAGCTGGCCAGCACAACGATCGTCGAGCCGAGCAAGACGAGGCTTCGGTGCCGGAGCGTCCAGCGGAGGACGGGCACGTATCGCCGCTTCATCCAGAGCGTCAGCGCGGTTTCCCGGGGATGGTCTCCCCGCAGGAGCAGGGACGCGAGCACCGGCGAGAGCGTCAGCGTCACCACCACCGACGCCAGCAGCGCGATCACGAGCGTATAGGCCAGCGGCGCGAACATCTTTCCTTCCATCCCGTGCAGCGTCATGAGCGGCAGGAACACCACGCTGATGATCAGAATACCGAAGAGGATCGGGCGCCCGACTTCTTTCGTAGCGTGTAGAATGACGCCGAGCTTGTCCGCGCCGATTCCGCCGTTGCTCTGCGCGAGATGGCGGTACACATTCTCGACGACGACCAGCGACCCGTCCGCGATCTCGCCGATCGCGATGGCGAGGCCGCCGAGCGTCATCAAGTTGGCGGAGAGGCCGAACCGTTCCATGATAATGAACGTCACCAGCGGCGTCACGATCAACGTCACGGTCACGACGACGGCGCTGCGCACGTGCCCGAGGAAGAAGAAAAAGACGAACACCACCAGGACGATCCCTTCGATCAATGCGTCGCGGACGGTGTGGACGGCGGCGTTCACCAGCTCGATGCGGTCATAGAAGGGCACCAGCCTCGTCCCGGTCGGGAGGACGTGGTTCTGATGCAGCTCGTCGACCTTGGCTTTGACGGCTTGGACGACCTCGCGGGCGTTGCCGCCACGGATCATGAGCACGGTGCCCGCCACGACCTCCCGCTCTCCGTTGAGTACCACGGCACCGTGGCGCACCGCCTGGCCGATGCGGACGTCCGCCACGTCGCGCACGAAGACGGGCGTGCCGCCCGCTTCCTTCACGATGATCGATTCGATGTCGGTCACGCTCTTGACAAGGCCGAGGCCGCGGACGATCGCCCGCTCGGCATGACGCTCCAGCACGTTGCCGCCCGCGTTGGCGTTGTTCTTCGCCACGGCCTCGTAGACCTCACGCAACGTCAGCTCGTATTTGCGGAGCTTCGCCGGGTCGACCAGAACCTGATACTGCTTCACGAAGCCGCCCATGCCGTTCACGTCGATCACGCCCGGCACGGTTTTCAGTAGCGGGCGAAGCACCCAGTCCTGCAGCGTCCGCTGGTCCGTCAGCTCCGCTTGGACCGCCATCGGATCGGGGTCGTTCGCATGGAGACCTTCGAGATAATACTGGTAGACCTCTCCGAGTCCGGTGCTGACCGGCGCCAGCACGGGTTCGATCCCTTCCGGCAATCGGTCCTTCGTCGCCATGATCCGTTCGAGCACCAGTTGACGGGCGAAGTACACATCCACGTCGTCTCTGAACACGACCGTGATCTGCGACAGGGCGAATTTGGAGAGCGACCGGATCTCCGCCAGGCCCGGCAAGCCGGTCATCTGGAGCTCCAGCGGATAGGTGATGAACCGTTCGACTTCCACCGGCGACAAGCCCGGCGCTTCCGCCAGGACCTGGACTTGAATGTTCGTGACCTCGGGGTACGCATCGATGGGAATCGATTGAAAGGCCCAGAGACCAGCGGCGGACAGGAGGCAAGCGAGGCCGATCACGAGAATCCGTTGCCGCAGCGAGAATTCGAGGAGTGCGGCGATCATGGGGCCGGCTCGATCTTGTGCCGTTCCATCTCGGACTTGAGTACGAAGGCCCCTTTCGCAACCACCGGTTCGCCGGCCCGGAGGCCTTCCCGGACGATCACCATGTCGCCATGCTCCGGTCCGAGCTTCACGGGCCGCGCCTCGAACTCGCCCTCGGTCCGCCGGACGAAGACGATCGGGCCGCCCGACCCGTTTTGCACCGCCGCGAGGGGGACCGCCAGCGTGTCGGAGTCCCCCGGCGCGTGGACCCGGACCACGGCGAACATCTCGGGCTTGAGGAGCTTCTCCGGATTGGGCACGGTGATCCGGACCGGCAAGGTCCTGGTCGCAGGGTCCAACACGTCGCCGACATACGTGACCGTACCTCGAAAGAGGGCATGGGGATAGGCGGTCACGATCACCTCGACCGGCTGGTCCTTACGGATGAGCCGCACGTCCTTCTCCGGCACGTTGGCCACCACCCAGACGTCCGAGAGGTCCGCCACCGTGAAGAGTTTCTGGTCCGTTTCGACGACTTCGCCGCGCGTGATGTTGCGCATGATAATCCGCCCGTCGAACGGCGCGCGCAAAGGCACGTCGGCCTTGATGGTGTGCTCGCGATCCAGCCGTTCGATCTCCTGCCGCGGAACCCCGAGAAGTTCGAGCCGGTTCCGCGCCTCATTGAACTCCGCTCGGGCCGTCTTCATCTCGGCCTCCCGCCGCTGCAATTCGGCCAGGCTCACCGCTTTGTGCTGATGCAGGTCCCGCGCGCGTTCGTAGGCCAGCTCCGCTTCGTGGAGTCTGGCAGCAGCTTTCAGATAGGCGCCCTCCGCAACGCCCAGGTCGGTACTATGGAGCGTTGCGAGCAGGGCGTTCTTCTTGACGTCCGCTCCCACGTCCACATGGACCTTCACCACCCGGCCGCGGATCAGCGTCGTGACTTCGGCCAGCTCGTTCTGGTTGGCCTGAACCGTCGCAGGAAACTCGCGCGACACGGGCAGCGCCCCCCGAACGACCGGCACCACCTCTAGAGCGACGCGCGTAAGCTCTTCGGTCGTCAGGCTCACCAACCCCGACGGACCGCCGGGCGGCGAGGGTTTCTCCGGGGACCCTTCATCCGACCTGTTTCCGCAGCCGCCAGCGCCGAGCAGCATCGTCAGCGCGGCAAGCCCGGCACAGAGTCGAATACGAACGGTCACCGTCTGCGCTCCTGCTTTCCCGCTCCGAGAGCGAAGTCCTGCACCGCACACAGCCCACCGCCGACCCATCTGCTCACTCTCCAGCACGGGACATGCCTCGCGGAATCCATGAGTTTCGTCGGGACTTCGGCGCTCGGAGGGGGCGTTTTGCCCCTGTGTTCCTTCGCCGCCGTGGTGAAAAGCGACAGCCGTGCGAACGCTCCTCTCTCCTGCGCCAAATTCGTCTCGGTATGCGATACTGTATTTGAAGGCGGAGGTCAACGATCGATGGCGATCCAGGCGCAGTTTCCTGATGAACAGTCGGCGGAGGGAGAATTCAAACGCCAAGCTGATTCGTTCCGGGGATGGGTGACGGCCGACGGCAGTTCCGGATTTCCCGCTGAGGCCGGTCGTTATCATCTCTACGTCTCGTGGGCCTGCCCCTGGGCCCATCGAACGATTATCGTGCGCAAGCTGAAGAAGCTGGAGTCCGTGATCGGCATGACGGCCGTGGACCCGATCCGCGACGAACGCGGCTGGGCCTTTCGCGAAGGGCCCGGCCATACGCCGGATCCAATCAACGGATTCCGGTTTTTGAGCGAAGCCTACAAAGCCACCGATCCGCAGTACCGGGGACGCATAACGGTGCCCGTCCTCTGGGACAAGGCGACGAAACGCATCGTCACCAATTCCGACGACGACCTCATGCGGATGTTCAACAGCGAGTTCAACCGGCTCACCGACAGTCCGCTGGATCTGTACCCCGAGGGGCTGCGGAGGGAGATCGACGAGCTCAACGACTTCATCTACGAGAACGTGAACGACGGCGTCTACCGGGCGGGCTTCGCGACGTCACAGGCCGCGTACGAACGAGCGGCGCGGCGGCTCTTCGCCGCGCTGGATCAGCTCGACGCGCGCCTCACGGCGCGACGGTATCTGTTCGGGCCGCAATTCGTCGAAACCGACTGGCGCCTGTTCGTCACCTTGGTCCGCTTCGATGCCGTGTACTACGGCCACTTCAAATGCAATCTCAGACGCATCGTCGACTACTCCAACCTCTTCGGCTATCTGAAAGACCTCTATCAGACCGACGGCATCGCGGAGACGGTGAACTTCGACCACATCAAGCGCCACTATTACATCACCCATGACGACATCAATCCCACGCGCATCGTCCCCATCGGTCCCGACCAGGACCTGACCGCTCCCCATGGCCGCGAGCGGCTCGCGTGACCGGTCCCCTTCCGTCGAAGTCGCATTCAGAGAAACTGCTTAGGTGCTCAAAGGGGATTGACTGAATGCGTGCGTAAGCGTAGAACCCTTTACCGTGCGGCCTGTCCTTCGGGCAACCTCGTGATCTCTCGATCGAGCGACCTGGATCCGGGAGGACGCGATGCGTATCGTCTGCCGCTCACTATTCCTGGCCGCGATTGCGCTTCTCCCCCTCGCGGCGGTTCCCTTCGTCGACCATGGTTCGGCGGGTTTCTCCCCGCAACCGTCCGTCGTCACATTTTCCGCCTCTGATCACACCTTCGACGGTCCTGACGCGGTGTCGGCCGGATTAACGGCCATCCGCCTGCACAATCGCGGGACCGAACCGCACCAGCTCCAATTGCTCCGATTGACTGAGGGGAAAACGTTGCACGATCTTTCGGACGCGCTCCGCGTCTCGCCGGGAGAGTTGCCCTCTTGGGCCCGGCCCACGGGAGGACCGAACGGCGTCGAGGCGGGTCAGACTTCCGAGGCCATTCTTTACCTCGAACCGGGCCTCTACGCGCTGATCTGCGCGATCCCTACGAAAGGGAAACAGCCCCATGCGGCGCTGGGCATGCAGAAAGCGTTGCGCGTGGTCGAGCATATCCCGGCGCCGCCGGCGTTTCTGGGCGACATTCATATCGCGATGTACGAGTTCGAATTCGTGGTCGTCGAGCCAATCCAGAAAGGGGCGCACACGTTCTTCGTCGTCAATCGCGGGACCCAGGTGCACCAACTCAATTTGGTCCGATTGGAAGAGGATGCCTCGGCTGCTGACGTGCTGGCTGCATACAGCCGAGGGATGTCGGCGTCATCGCCCGGCAAGCTGCTGGGGAGTGGCCGGGCTCGAGCCCGGCGGGCGCGGCCTGTTCACCGCGTCGCTTGAGCCGGGTCGCTACGCCATGATGTGCCTGTTCCCGAACCCGACGTCGCACGAAAACCATTCGGCCAGGGGGATGGTGCTGCAGTTCAGGGTGGAATAACACACCGTCGCCAGTCCGTCATTTCCCTAACTCCCCCAGCCCCCGCATCTCGTCCAGCCAGTCCGCTCGCTGCTTCTCGCTCAGACCTTCGATGTTGCCGATCAGCGTCGCCCTGATCGGGCCGATACCGCAGAAGCCCAGGATGTTGCGTTCCAGGCTCTTGAGGCTATGCGAGAAAAAGATCCAGCGATACGCGAAGGCCGGTATCCCCATCGTGACGACGATCCTCGCCGACTTGCCGGTCAGCAGTTTTTTCGGCAGGCGCCCGGCGGGCTGGTATTCCGCCCCGAAACCGGGACGAAACACCTGTTCGATGAAGGCTTTCAAGAGCGCCGGCATGGAACCGTGCCAGAGCGGGTAGAGGATCACGAGGTGATCCGCCCACTTGATGGCGTCCTGCGCCTGCTGGATGGATTCCGGCAGCGTTCCCTTCTCAAACTCTTCCTTCGTCCGCAAGAGCGGAAAGTCAAGCTTCGCCACCTCGATGCGCCGCACCTCATGACCGCCGTCCTGAGCACCCTTGGCATATTCATCCGCCAGCGCATGACCGAAGTGCCGCGTCTGGGCGTCCGGATGACCTTGGATAATGAGGATGCGCTTGGACATGGAGTTGCCCAGCAATGTCCGATTGTCAGAACAGCGGGTGATGGGGGGCGCTGGCCGGCGGGGCGGCGGGAGCGCGTGCGCTCATATTCCCCAGAAATTTCCATTCGCCCTTCACCTTGACGAGTGAATGGACCTCGCGCGCCCAGCTATCGATGGTAATGGGCTTTCCCGATTCCTTCGCCGTCCCGTACAACCCGCCCGTGCAGGTCACATAGGCTTGCTGCCCCGACCCGGCCTTGACGAGCTTGAACTCGGTGAACACATGCTTTGACGTGATCTGCCCGTAGTGGGTGAACACTTCCTCCCACACGCGCCGCACAGCCGGCCGCTTCAATCCATGGTAGTTGTAGCCCTCCGCATAGAATCGCATCACCGCATCGAGATCGGCTTGCTGCATCGCCACTTCCACCCGGTCGAAGGCGGCCACCAGTTCTTTCATGATGGTCCGATCGGATTCCGCGACCGTCCCCGGCACAATCTCCACGAGGGCGGCCGAGGGGACCGGATGATGGCACCGGCCGACCAACATGAAACCCGCCAGCACGACGGTCGCTCCGACTGGACCCACCCGCTTGAGACTCATAGCCGCTGATACACGCAACCACGGTGCCATGGCGACTCGTGGACGTACACGTCGAAAATTGCGGAGTTCTCTCGCTTCGTCGCCTCTCCCGTGTATCGCCGGTCGTTCGAATGGCGCGTAACACCACAGCCGGCACGTTCGTCCTGCTGCACAACGCTACGGTCCCGTCCTCGATGGCCCCACCGGGTCCAACGTTCCAGCGCTGCGCGGCCGCGAACGATGCTCCCTCCCGCCGGAGGTGCGCACCGCGCTCCCGAGCAGGCGGTGGAACTGATCGTGAGCGGCGTGCTTGGGCGACTCGCTTACGACTTCATTCATCACTCCGCGCCCGCTGAAGGGCGGCCAGTTCTTGGAGCAGTGCCCGTTCCCGCTCTGTCAGATCCGTCGGAGTTCGCACCTCCACCACGACGAAGAGATCCCCTTTCCCTTTGTCTCCCACTTTGGGCATGCCTTTCCCTTTCAACCGAAGGGCTGTGCCGCTCTGAGTTCCGGCTGGAATCGTCACGTGCAGGCGTTCCCCGCCCAACCCGGCGATTTCCAGCTTCTTGCCCAGGGCCGCAACCGGGAATGTCACGGACCGGACCATATAGAGGTCGTCGCCGTGGCGCTCGAATGTGGGATGACACCGGATATGGGTCCGGATGAGCAAATCTCCCGGCGGACCGCCGTTCGCGTTCGCATCGCCCTGGCCCGGCAGGCGAATCACCATGCCGTCGTCGACGCCCGGCGGAATTTTCACTTTCAAGACATGCGGGACGAATCGGTACCCGCTTCCCTCGCAGAGGTCACACGGCTGTTCCACGATTCGGCCGCGGCCTCGGCACCGCACGCAGGTGGTCAAGGTCACAAGCCGCACGTCCTTCCTGCTTCTCACTTCTTGTTTCTGGCCGGTACCTTTGCAGTCGGGACAGGCAAGCGGTTTGGTGCCGGCCTTCGCTCCGGTTCCTCCGCACGGCACACATTGCTCCGACCGCGTGATGCGAACCTCCCGTTCGCCCCCTTGAGCCGCCTCCTCCAGCGTCAAGTCCAGATCGTATCGAAGATCCACCCCTCTGGTCGCCGCGGCACCAGGCCTCATCCGCCGGCCGAAGAAATCACCGAAGATTCCGGACAGATCGCCGAAGCGGCCGCCGAAAAAATCGCCGAACTGAAAATCCCGCATGAGATCCTCGGGCGACCACCGTTCGCTGACACCGGCGTGACCGGTTGTGTCGTACTCTTTCCGTTTGACGTCGTCGGACAGGACCGCATAGGCTTCCGCGATCTCCCGGAACTTCTCCGCCGCGCCGGGCTCCTTGTTCTTGTCCGGATGATACTTGAGGGCCAATTGCCGATAGGCATGCTTGATCTGGTCGCGGGTCGCCGCGCGATCCACGCCCAAGACTTCGTAATAGTCGCGTTTCGTCCCGGTCGCCGGCATGTGGGCCCTCAGCAAACGGCGAATCACGGGCAGCAAGAGGCTCGCGATTCGCTACGCGCTGCGAGCATAACGTCCCATGAGTCGGGCTTCAGCCAAGATGTGGCCCTTGCAGGCGTCCAGCACCTGGGCCTTGGTCGCGCGTGGTTTCAGGTCCAGCACGGTGTCGAGCGCGTACAGCTTGAAGACATAGCGGTGCGGCTTCCCCGGAGGCGGGCAGGGGCCTCCGTAGCCGACACGTTTGAAATCGTTCAGACCTTGCAACGCACCATCCAGCACCCGCTCCGTCGCCGGAATCCCCTCCGAGAGCCCACGCAGATCGAGCGGGAGATTGTAGATGACCCAATGCACCCAGGTCCCCACCGGAGCGTCCGGGTCGTCGGCGATAACGACGTAGCTACGCGTCCCCGCGGGGGGAACGCTCCAGTGCAACGGAGGTGAGATATCGGCCCCCTCACAAGTGTACTTGGTCGGAATTCTGTCGCCCTCTTTGAATGCGGAGGATGTCAGATTGAAGCTCATATCATCTTCCCCACACTGCCTCCGGGTATCGGTGCATAGGAGCGGTTGAACATCGTTCTCGGGAACTCCACCGGCCGCGCAACAGATCGGCCTATCGTCGATACACGAGCACCGATGTGGGCGCATACTTCACCACCGCGTCGGCCACGCTGCCCAGGAAGTACTCCTGAGAGCGCCGTCCGCTCCGAGAACCGACGGCGATGAGATCGGCCTTCTCACAAGCGGCCAGCTTGACGAGTTCGGCGCCGGGCGCACCGGCCAATACCATTGCGTTGGCGGGAAACCCCACCTGCCTCAACGTGCCCGCCACCCGCGCGGCGAGCTTCTGAGCTTCGCGCCGGAGCGTTCCTTCCACCTGATTTCCCACCGCGACGGCACGGGCCGGCACGCGAATGCTTTCCAGCGGGAGTGGCGGAATGACGCTGGCGACGGTCACCGAAGGCCGTATCATCCGCGGCAAGGCACTCAACCAGGACGCGGCTTCCCACGACTCCACGGAGCCGTCCACCCCCAGCACGACCCGTTTGAGTTGCCTAGGCGAATTTTTCACGACCAGTGTCGGACAGGGCGCTTGTAGGAGCAGCTTCCGGGATACGCTGCCCACCAGCATCGGCTGGAACTCGGTTACCCCTCGTGATCCGACGACCAGCAAATCGGCCTGCTCCCGCTCGGCAGCGCGGGCGATCGCTTCCGCTGGACGACCGCGCAGAAGCTTGGCACGAACCTTCGGCCATGTAGCCGCCGCTCTCGCCTCTGCCCGCTCCAGCAGACGCGCGGCTCCTTCCAGGGACAATTCCAGCGCCTTGACCAGCGCGGCGCGCGCGTTCCGGTCCTTTCGTGCAAGTCCTTTGTATTGCGTCAAATCGACGGCATGGACGAGGAGCAGCGAGGTCTCGGCCGGTTCACAGAGCCGGCGCGGCCACTCCAATGCCCATTGGGAATATCGAGATCCGTCGATCGCACAGACAATCGTCATCCCTCCACCCTTTCCAGCGTCGAGAGCGCTGAGCGGCACTATCTTCTTTCCACCGGCCAAGGAACCCATTGAGGCGGTCCCCAATAGGGCCCCCAATACGGTCCCCAGTAGGCGCCGAAGTACGGATAGGCATGGGGCCACCATGCCGGCACTTTCGCCGGCCAGACCGTCATGGACTTGATCTCGAGCGTGGGGTAGACGTACTCGACCTCGTCCACCGGCAACGTCACCGATCCGGTCACTTCCCCGATGACCGTGACTCGCGTTCCTATGGGAATGGTCGCCGGATCGAGGAACTCTCTATGGAACGCGAGAAAGCGTCCGTGAGAATCGGTCAATCGGCCTTTCGGTTCGTCGCCGTCGAGGGGCAATTCGAGCACCTCGATCCTCGTCCCATCCTGTTTCAGCGGCTTGGCGGTCAACACCATGCCACCGACCACGATGAGTCGTCCCTTGTAGGAGAGCGGTGAGGCTTTCACTTGCAGGAACGACACATTCCAATCGACCTTGTCCTTCAGTTCCGGCGGCACAACCGGCACCCCCGTGCATCCGACCGACAGTACCACCGCCGCAACGATTGCCGGCACCCGCATGGCCATTCCCCTCCCCCTTTGCGATACAACCGCTCTTGTGTGGCAGCAAGACAAGTGCCGGAGGTGTACCACCAGGCGAGGACGGAACCGGCCGTGTCTTCAGGGAAAATGGCAGAGGCGGTCGCCTACGCACGTCGCATCGACAAGGCGACTGAGGGAGAATGCCACAGTTGAAACATGAAGGTGCGGCATGGAGGGACAATCCCCGCTCCCCTTGGCCACTCCGCCAATGGTGCAAGATCCGGAATCGGCAGAGACTACGTCGACCCGGGACGCGGGTTTCTGGTGCGACCGGTCGGCCTTGCGAGGGTGAACGCCATGGTCATGGCCGCCCCGGTGAAGGCCGACGCCATATCCTTCTGCGCATCCCACTCGTCCCCTTGCGTGCCAAGGTAGGCGCTTCCCAGCTCGGGGCTCACGAGAGTCGCGACCATCGCTTCGATCACTTCGAAGAGGCCGCTCTGGGCAAGAATTGCACTGAGAGGCAGATAGTAAGACCAGATCCCCCTTATCCCGGCCAGACGCATGAGCCATTCCCGCATTGGATAGACGAGCATGGCGCCATAAGCAAAATGGACGATGCGATCGAAGGGATTCCGGCTCAGTCCCAGGAGGTCCTTCAGCCAGAAGCCCAGCGGCACCTCGGCATAGGTATAGTGTGCCCCGATCGCGTGAAGTGTCATGAAGGCCGTGATGAGACAATAGGAGAGTGCCGACCATCTGAACCGGCGGTAGCTCAGAACCAGGAGGGCGACGGCGGCAAGGGCCAACAGATTTTCGAGAACCCAATCTCTGCGGTTATACGGCTCGATGGCCAGCCAGAGCCAGAAGAGTCCGTACGCCAGGAACAGCACAGGGGGCAGACGACCGCTTGCCGGCTTTATCCTGCTCTGGTCCGAGGGTCCCGCTCCCATGTCATGAGAGCCGGTCGACGACGGGTTCTGCCTGTGGCGCCGGGCGCGCCCCTCGCGTTGCCCGGGTGAGCGCCAACGCCGCCATGCAGAGCAGGGCGCCAATGAGCGCCACCGCCATGTCTTTCTGGGCATCCCAGATATCTCCCTGGGAACCGAGATAGGTAATGCCCAGTTCCGGATGGACGGCGCTCGCGACCCATGACTCGATGATTTCCCAGAGTCCGCTCAGGCCCAAGACAGTCATGACGGGAAGATAGTAAACCAGCCAACCTCGCACCGCAGCAGTCAGGCGAAAGAACTCTTCGATCGGATACGCCAACAGGAACCCGAAGCTGAAATGCACGATCCGGTCGAAATGATTCCGGTTCAGATCGAGCGTCTGCTGTAACCACGCCCCGACCGGCACGCCGGCATATGTGTAGTGTACGCCGATCATATGGAGGGTCAGGAACGCCGCAATGAACACATAGGAGACGCGAGACAAGAGCAGGACCCGATGCGTCGCGACCAGTGTCATCACGCAGAGAGTCGGCAGGATGCTCGACAGAAGCCAGAATTGCGGATCGGCCGGAGACTGCGCCGTCCAGACGGATATCGCGATGTACCACAGGAGCAACCCGATCAAGAGCCGTTTGTCGTGTGCGCGCATGATCTCTCCTTGCGAACGACCGGTGATGAAAGAGGGGGAACCCATCGGGACGGGGGAACAGATAGACGTGGGTACTCTACCGAACGGCCGGCGACGCCGCAAGCACTCGGCGGGGCGAGGGGTCCGCCAGCGCGGCGCCAGCAAGAATCAGCTCGAGGGCTTCGGCGGACATCGATTAACAGGGGGAGAACCGTGGCACAGTCGGGCACGAATCCGTCTCGTTCGCCGATCGCTCCTCAGCGGCGGTCAGGCCATCGAGGGGTACGGGCCTCGGTGGCCTCCTCCGCTCGGTCGAAGTCGGCAAGAACTTCTTGGACGGTGGCAGCCTCGGCCGTCGGGTTCGACACGGCCGCAATCTCGACCTTCGCCACGGTCGGCATCGGCGGACGACAACTCGCCAATCCGACGGCTACCAGCATGGCCGGCACGGCCATCGCAATTTGCCACTGCATCGCAGCTCGAGCGGCTAGTCGATCTTCACCGCAATGGATTTCTTCTTCGCCTCTTCGGTCTTCGGCATCCGGATTTCCAGCACCCCGTCCTTGAACGACGCCTTGATCTCCGCGCTCTTCACTTCGCAGGGGAGATCGATGGCTCGCGAAAAGGCCCCGTACGTCCGCTCGCGGCGATAATAGTTGTCTTCTTTCACTTCCTCCTCTTGCTTCTTTTCCCCTTTGATGGTCAAGGTCTCGCCGGACAGGTTCACTTCGATGTCCTCCTTCTTCATGCCGGGGAGCTCGGCCTTCACCACCACGGTATCCTTCTCCTCGTACACATCGATCGATGGCATCCTGATCCCGAGCGGACGAACGGGCAACCACCGATCAGGCCCGAACAGGCTGGGGAACGGACGCCGCCAGACGTCCTCCACAAACCGATCGAACCAGCGTTCGAAATCGTCGAGACGCGAGACCACCTCAGTCGGCTTCTTTTGGACTACCGCTTTTTCCTCCGTCGCTGCTTTGCTCATGGTGGCATCCTCCTTATTGGTTGTGAATGTCGTACTACGTACTATTGGTGGCCGGCGGCGAATAGCCCCGCCTTTCCCGTTCAGGGACGGATTTCCAAGCGATTGATCACGTTGTCGACGCCGAACACATACCAGGCATCGAACTCGGCCATGTTCTTCTGCGGTGCCGAGGGGACATCGCCCTCCAGAGTCACGACCGATCGTGTTGCTGTCACGCGGATTCGCTCCTCATTGACGAACGGGTCCTTCTTGAGGACGATCCGGACGGCTTTCGCCAGCTCTTCGTCCGAATCCGGTTGATCGGGCACGACCTCCATCCCGTTGATGACGTCGCGACTTCCCGGCACCCACCAGGCCAGCACGCCGGCGATTCGCTTTTGGGTCAACCCGGTCACGTGGTCGTCGAGCAGAACCACGCCATCGTTCACAGAGACCTGGATCGACCCGTGAGGCTCATCCACGACCTCCCGCACCGTCTCGATCCGCCCTTTGCGCATCAGCTTGATCGAGCAATTCGTGAGACTCGGCTCCTGCAGCAGCGCGTCGCGCACCGCGTCCAGGATGGCCCCGTCACCCATGCGGGTCGCAGGAGTCACGCGCAACCGATCCACAATCCCCGACACGCCGCGAACCGCCGCCGCCAACTCCAGGCTGAGTTTTTTCGCGGCAATATGCTCGACTTCGCCTTCCAACGTGAGCACCCCGTCCCGGAACTCGATGGCAACCGGATACTTGTGTAAATTGATACGAGGCTCGCGCTCCAAGGCCGCGCGCACCTCTTTTTGGACCCGATTTCGCTCGGACACGGCGGTATTCTTCATCACCTACGAACCCATTCTCCGAAACGGACGACCTGCTCCCGCTCCCAGCAATGGTGATGCCACGCACTGATAGTTTTCGAAGTATTTGATGACACAAGATGAAATGTGACTATGGCCGCCGAGACCCATCGGGCGAGACTGATGACCTGGGGACTAACTCCCCAGGTGACACCGGTCTCGCTGCTGCAAAAAGCCACGGTCGGAACAGGTGGTGGCCGGAAGCGTGTCGTGGGAGAAGCGACGGCGTAGCGGTCGCATGTATGGCACCTCGGACAGCGTGAGGTCCCTTGCGATCACCACGGCCCGTGCATTATACCAGTCGCATCCTTCACGCTAGTCGGCCCTTCACCGGACAGCTCCCTTCATGCTGACGATCGACGGTTCGCGCTATTCCGGCAGCGGCACCATCGTCCGGCAATCGGTTGCCTTCTCCGCCCTGACCGGCAAGCCCATCCATGTGGTCAATGCCCGAGCGAAACGAGAGAAACCAGGCCTGCGGCCGCAGCACATTCGTGTCGTCGAGGCCGTCGCCGAACTCGTCAACGGGCGGACCGAAGGCCTCGTGCAAGGGTCGCAGGAATTCGTCTTCCGTCCCGGCCGGCTCAAGACCGGGCGGCACTACCACTGGGACATCGGGTCGGCCGGTTCGACGACCATGTTGGCCCTTGGCATCCTGCCGGTGCTGGCCTTCTCAGGATCGCCGGTCTCGGTCGAATTGCGAGGGGGTCTGTTCCAGGATTTCGCTCCGTCCGTCTTTCATCTCCAGCACGTGCTGCTCCCAATGCTGAGGCGAATGGGGTTGCACGTTGAAGTCGTCATCGTGCGCCCCGGGTATGTGCCCCGCGGCGAGGGCATCCTCCGTCTCGTCGCGACCCCCCTCCATGAACCGTTTCGAGCCGTCGCAAGCGACGAATCGTTCCCCGTCACGCGCATATGGGGGATCGCCCTGTCGTCCCACCTCGAAGAGCGAAGGGTTAGCCAGCGGATGGCGGATGCGGCGCAGGAGACGCTCGCCAAGTCCGGGTATCAGGCCGAGATCGAGGTTCGCAACGACACCGAGTCGCTACAACCAGGCGCGGGGCTAGCGCTCTTTGCCGACGAAGGAGCGGCGGTCCGACTCGGGGCGGACCAGGCGGGCGCGTTGAGGAGAAGCGCGGAGTCCATCGGCAAACACGTCGCCGCGCAGTTGTTGGAGGATCTCGGTTCCGGCGCGACGCTGGACCGGTTCGCCGCGGATCAGATCATTCCCTTTGCGGCCCTGGCGGCGGGCGAAAGCCGGTTCATCATTCCGTCCGTGACCGATCATGTGATGACCAGCGCCTGGCTGGCTGAACTTTTTCTGGGGGCTCGCCTGAAGATCGACGGCCAGCGATTAGAGATCGACGGAGTCGGATTTTGGCCGAAGAACAAGGAGGCTGGGGGGTGAGATTCCTGGGCGTTGTTCCGCTGCTTATTTTCTTCCTCCTCGTGGTATTGCTCCCGTTCGTCTTCGGCCAACTGTTCACGTCGGCCCTGATCAAGCTCAAGCTGGACCCGACGACGGCGGTCCTCGTGGTGGTCGGCATCCTGGCCGGAAGCCCGTTCAACATCCCGGTGAAACGGATTCCCCGAACGGAGGTCGTGCTCGCAGACCCGCTCGCGGTGTTCGGACTGTCAGGATGGTGGCCATCGTTCCAGCGCATACGCCGGGATACGGTCATCGCCGTCAACGTCGGCGGCTGTCTCATTCCGGTTGCACTGGTGGTCTATGAAACGGCTCATCTGTTGGCGAACGGGTGGCACCCATTGCCTGGATTGCTGCTCGCCGTCACGATCAATACGATTGCCTGCTACCGGATGGCCCAGCCCATCGAGGGAATCGGCATCGCCCTACCAGGGCTCTTTCCTCCGTTGATCGCAGCCCTGAGCGCGCTCCTCTTCGCACCGGACCACGCTCCTCCCGTAGCCTTCGTGGCCGGCGTGCTCGGCCCGCTCATCGGCGCCGACCTGCTCCACATCCGCGACATTTCGAACGTGGCCACCGGCATCGCCAGCATCGGCGGCGCCGGCACCTTCGATGGGATCGTGCTCTCGGGGATCGTCGCAGCGTACCTGGCGTGAACGGGGGTGTCGGCTGCTTCAGCTTACACTCACGTTGCCACCACAGGAGTCATGAGTTCCTGCGGATGCTCCAGGATTCGTTTGAGTTCTTTCAGGAACACCGCGCCCACCAACCCATCGAGAGCCCGGTGATCGCAGGACAAGGTCACCTTCATACGTTGTCCCACTCCGACAACGCCGTCCTTGACAACCGGCACCGGACGGATGGCGCCCACCGCCAGCGACGCAGCCTGCGGCGGAACGAGCACGGCGATAAAATTCTCCACGTCGAACATACCGAGATTGGAAATCGTGAACGTCGCGCCCGTATATTCGGACGGCTGCAATCGTTTCTGCTTGGCCTTCTCGATCAGCCCCCGTGATTCGCCCGCGATGGCCTCCAACGATTTCGCCCCACAGTCGCGAATGACAGGCGTGATCAGGCCATCCTCCATCCCGACGGCCACGCCGATATCGATGCGGTCATGCCGCCGGATCACATCACCGGCGTAGGATACATTGACGTCCGGATGGCGGGTGAGGGCCAGCGCCGTTGCTTTGATCAAGAGATCGGTGATCGAGGGATGGGATTGACGGCTTTCCGTGAACTGATTGCGAAATTGCTCGGCCTGCTCCATATCGATCTCGGTGGTCAGATAGAAGTGCGGCACCGGCGCCTTACTCTGGACCATGGTCCGGGCGATGGCTTTTCGCATCTGACTCAGCGGTCGATCGGTTCCAGGAGGCATCGTCGGTGGTACGGCAGCCTGTGCCGTCAGCACGTCCTCCTCCACAATCAGCCCGCCGGGACCAGTGCCGGCGATGGTCGAGAGATCGATGCCCCGCTCGGCAGCGAGGGCCTTGGCACGAGGGGAGGCGATCGGACGAGCGCCTTCCGCAAGAGAAGCTCCGGCTGGTGGCGCACCGGCCGGTGGAACAGTCGGTTTGACTCCGCTGCCGGGCAATGGGACGGAAGGCATCCGATCGGTCAGGGCGGGCGTGATGTCCTCATCGGCTTCGGCAATCACGCCCAGAAGGGTGCCGGACGGCACGGTTTCGCCCTCACGCACGACGATTTTCTGCAGAATGCCGGAGGCGAACGCCTCGAGGTCCATGACGGCCTTGTCGGTTTCGATTTCGGCGATGACCTCCCCGGCTTCCACCCGATCCCCCTCATGTTTCTTCCACGCAACAAGGACGCCCTCTTCCATGGTATCCGTGAGCTTGGGCATCACCACACGACTGATCATGGATCTCCCTCCCTCACCGAAGCGACTTGATCGCCGCCATCACGCGCGGCACGTCCGGGATAGCGGCATCCTCCAGCGGACGACTGTACGGCATCGGCACATCTTCACCGGTGACGCGCAGGATCGGCGCGTCGAGGTAGCCGAACGCGGCCGCATAGACGCTCTCGGCGATCTGCGCTCCCAGCCCGCAGAAGCGCCAGCCTTCCTCGACGATCACCAGGCGGCCTGTTTTCTTCACCGAAGACACGATCGGCTCCAGATCCAACGGCTTGAGGGTACGCGGATCGATCACCTCGACCTCGATTCCCTCCCGACTGAGAAGCTCGGCGGCCTCCAAAGCGAGCAGGAGCATCTTCGAATAGGCCACGACCGTTACATCACGTCCGGCCCGCTTGACCTCGGCCGCCCCGATGGGGATCGTGTACTCGCCCGCTCCAACTTCCCCTTTCGTCCCGTACAGCAATTGTGCTTCGATGAAGATGACCGGGTTCTGGTCGCGAATCGCGCTTTTGAGCAAACCCTTCGCATCGTGCGGGGTTGCCGGGGCGATCACCTTCAAACCCGGAACGTGGCAAAACCAGGCTTCCAGACTTTGGGAGTGTTGAGCCGCTAACTGATGAGCCGCACTGCCAGGACCGCGGATGACCAAGGGCACCGAGAGTTGTCCTCCCGACATGTATCGGATCTTGGCGGCGTTATTGACAATCTGGTCCAGAGCGAGAATGCCGAAGTTCATCGTCATGAGTTCGACGATCGGGCGCAACCCCGCCATCGCCGCGCCGATCGCCAGGCCAGTGAAACCGGCTTCCGTGATCGGCGTATCGATCACGCGACCGGGGCCGAACTCCTCGATGAACCCTTTGCTGACCTTGAACGCGCCCTGGTAGTAGCCGACTTCTTCGCCGATGAGAAACACGCTCGGATCCCGGCGCATTTCCTCCCGCATGGCCTGATTCAGCGCTTCCCGATACGACAGCACCATAAGCCGGTCACTCCGCCAGGACGTCCGCGTGCAACTCGGCAGGCGAGGGGAACGGGCTGTCCTCCGCAAATTTGACAGCGGCCGCCACCACGTCCCCTATTTCTCGCTCCAATTGTTTGAAGTCGGCGTCGCGTGCCAGGTTCTGGCTCAGCATCGTCTGCTTCAAGAGGAGAAGCGGGTCGCGCTTGCGGTATTCTTCCACTTCCTCCTTGGTCCGATAGTGGCCATGCGCGGGATCGGCCATGGAGTGGCCCATGAACCGGTAGGTCATGGCTTCGATGAAATACGGTCCCTGTCCTCCGCGTACCTGCTTCACCACCCTTTGCATCGACGAACGAATGGCCAGGACGTCCATGCCGTCCACACGCTCGGCGGCGATGCCATAGGAGCGGGCCGTTTCCGCGATGTCCGTGTACAGCGCGACGGCGCGTTCCACCGGCGTCCCCATGCCGTAGCGGTTGTTCTCGCACACGAAGATGACCGGGAGTTTCCACAAGGCCGCCAAGTTGAACGCCTCATGGGCTTGGCCGCTGGGCACCGCCCCTTCCCCGAAAAAACAGACGGTCACCAGGTCGAGCTCCCGATACTTGATGGCGAAGGCCAGCCCGGTCGCCAATGGAATGTGGCCGCCGACGATCGCGTAGCCGCCCATGAAGCGCTTCGTCACATCGACCAGGTGCATGGACCCTCCCTTGCCCTTGCAGAGACCGGTGGCCTTACCGAACAACTCGGCCATGACTTTGCCCGGATCGGACCCGCGCGCGAGACAATGGCCGTGGTCACGGTAGGCGCTGATGACGTAATCATCCGGTCGAAGGGCCGCCATGGCTCCGACCGCGACAGCCTCTTCGCCGATATAGAGGTGGAGGAAACCGGCGATCTTGGCGAGCGCGTACATCTCCGCCGACTTCTCTTCGAACCGGCGGATCAGCAACATCTGACGGTAGAGTGAGAAAAGATCCGCTCCGTCCATGTCGGCCATTATGACCTGGTAGGAAGAACCGACTCAACTCCGATGTTCTGAGTGAGCGCCGCCCGAGGGGCAAGGAGCATCACCCGAATCCGCTCCCTCTAAAAAGAGCGGCGCGTCCCACGTTCACCCTACCCCTTGCGCAGGCTTCTCCCTTTTTCCTCTGCACCTCAAGGGACGGCACGTATAATGGTTTCTTCCGTGAGTCGCTCATCCAGGCTCCCCCTTGCTTGACTGCCTGCCGAGATAGCGCGGGCGGTCTCTCACGGACACCATTCTTACCAAGTCACGCACGGACAGGATTCCGACCACTTTGTGCCGATCCATGACCGCCAGGTGGCGCACGCGGTGCGAGGCCATGAGTGCGCTCGCGTCACGGACGGTCCGGCTGATGTCGATCGTGAGCAACGGCGAGCTCATGACGGATCCGACGTGGACGGTGCGGGAATCGCCGCCCGTCGCAAGGACCTTCCGTACAAGATCGCTTTCGGTCACGATCCCGACCAACTCGTCAGCCTCGGTCACGAGCAACGATCCGACCTGCTTTTCGGCCATCAACCGAGCCGCGCACAAGATCGTTTCTGCACTCGCCGTCATGACCATGGTCCGTTGCATGAGCACACCCAGTGGCTGATAGACATCATCCAGGTCGCGGACGGGGCCGCTTTCTTGATCGATGAAGTGCCTGACCAGGTCGCGCACCGAAATCAGGCCGACGATCTCTCCTCCCTCCAGCACGCAGAGATGCCGCGCGTGAACGGCTTCCATGAGGTGGCAGGCCTCCAGCATCGGGCGGTCCGGCGCGATCGTCAGGAGCGGAGCGACCATGATGTCGGTCGCGGTCGTGGCCTCCGGGTCCCGGTCTCGTGCCAGAACCCGCCCCACCAGATCCGTTTCCGTCACGATGCCCGCGATGCGAGGCCCTTCCTTCGGAACGGCCGATTCCACGAGGACCGAACCGATCGCCCGTCGGGCCATTCGCTCGGCCACCTCCACGACCATGGCGTCGTCCGGCACGACTTCAAGATTGCGGTGCATGTACCGGCCCACGGTTGCTGCTTCGCCGGGAGTCATGGTCATGGAGCCCTCCTCCAGTCTGTGGCGTACTTGCCGCGGGAACGAGCAGCAACCCCTGTGCCGTTCAGCGACTTGGCAGGCTGGTGCTACGGGATGGGGAAAATTTGGAAGTTTGCATCTACGGCCCAGCGGTATTCAAGAGAGGCGGAAGAATTCCGCTACAGTGTCGGCGCGCTGGCTGTAGCTTAAAGCCACATCAAAGAGCCATTGGACGATGACCCGAGACTCTTCATGCGGCATCGTCCCATCACAGACCATGCTTCAGGCTCGACAAGGTCGAGAGGGCACAAACATTGCTCATCTTTCCTGAATAGCCACGAGGAACCCTGACCCCCTGAGGCGCAACCCGAACCGTCTTGCCGGCAAGGCGACAGCTTCCACAAGTTGTCGCCGCGCTGACAGAAGGTCAGCCCATGATTATCTCGATCGCCTTCACCGCCTATCCGGTTTCCAACATGGAACGGGCACGAGCGTTCTACGAGCACGTCCTCGGCTTGCACGTCAGCCACAACTATAAGGACGTCTGGGTCGAATACGATCTCGCCGATTCGACGTTCGCCATTACCACGACGGAAATGGGGCAAACTCCCGGTGCCAAGGGAGCGGTCGTGGCGTTCGAGGTCTCTGATTTCGAGGCCTTCATGCACAAGCTGAAGGAGCGGGCCGTGTCGTTCGTTAGGGAGGCCTTCGACACGCCGGTGTGCCGGATGGCGGTGATCGAAGACCCGGACGGCAATCACATCACGATCCATAAGCGCCATCCCTGAGATAGTCATCAACTCCCCCCTCCTGTTGTACGATGAACGACGCAGACGGCGTTCAATTCCTGCAATGGTGCCTGCCGCGACTCCGGCTCCGCTGGGCCGGCTACCGCAAGGTGCGACGGCAGGTCTACAAGCGCATCCAGCGACGGCTTGAATTCCTTGGGCTCTCCTCGCTCGCCGACTATCAGAAGTATCTGGAGACCCATCAGGAAGAATGGACGATTCTGGACTCGTCGTGCTGGATTCCCATCTCGCGGTTTTACCGAGACAAGAGCGTGTTTCAGTTTCTTGAGCACGAGGTGCTGCCGACGCTCGCTCAGCGGATCGTCGAACAGGGCGAACGCGTCCTTCGATGTTGGAGTGCCGGCTGCGCCGGCGGAGAAGAACCGTACAGCCTCTCGCTTCTCTGGCGGTTGAACCTCCAACCTCGATTTCCGACCGTGCGGCTCGTCGTCCTCGCGACCGACGTTGACGGCCAGGCCATTGCCCGGGCTCAGCTTGGGTGTTACCCGATCGGCAGTTTGCGGGATCTTCCGGAGGGCTGGCGCACGCAGGGGTTTGATCAGACACCCGAAGGATTCCGGATCAAGCGGGAGTTTCGGGAATTGGCGACCTTTCTCGTACAGGACATTCGCCAAGCCGCGCCAGAGGGCACTTTCCACCTCGTCCTGTGCCGGTACGTGGCCTTCACCTATTTCGATCCAACGTTGCAAAGCGACACGTTGCGGCGACTCGTGGAACGGATGGCCATCGGTGGTACCCTCGTCGTCGGAAAAGGCGAAAGATTGCCAAGCGACGACTTCGGCCTGATTCCGTGGTCGGAGAAGGAAGGAATTTATCGGCGGGCATAATCATCCCTCGCACGATTGTTCAAACAGCCTCGCCAGTTCGTCCACGGCGAACCGTGGGAACGGCCGCGCACGGTCGTGTTCGATCAGTGTCACGCCCTTCCTCTTCGGCACCACAGTGCCGATCCGCGCCGCCGGAATCCGAGCCTGTCGCAGGCGCGCGACGATTCGTCCCTCGAAAACGGGATCGGTGCAGATCAGCAAGGCTCCGGAGGAGATGGCGCCCAGCGGATTCAGTCCGAAATCGGCGCACAGCCGCGCTGCTTCCGGCAAGACCCGGATTCTGTCGGCCTCAATCTCCACCCCCACGCCCGCCGCCTCAGCCAACTCGTACAACGCGGCGCTGAGGCCTCCTTCCGTCGGATCGTGCATCGCGTGCACTCCTCCGACAGCAAGAGCCAGTTGCGCTTCCTTGACAACGCTCAAGCCTGGATCGGCCAGATACCGCCGGCAGCGGGCGAGAAACCTTGCTCCATGGCGTCGCCGGATCACGTTGGCTCGCTCACGGGCGAGGATCGACACCGCCTCGATCGCAAGACCCTTCGTGAGCAGCACGGCGTCGCCGACCCGAGCGCCGGCGGCCGTGACAAGCCTCTCCGGTGCACAGTCTCCCAACAGACAACCCACCACGACGGGGCGCATGACCGCGTCGGTGATCTCACTGTGGCCGCCACAGAGGGAAACGCGGAGGCGACGGCAGACCGCATGGAGTTGGGCGAACAGCGTCTTCACGGAGGAGGCGCTCGTCGAATGAGCGGGCAACAATACCGTGGCGAGAAACCACCTGGGCGTCGCCCCCATCGCCGCCAAATCGTTGGCGTTGATCTGCAAGGCATAGGTGCCGATCTCCTCCGCCACGAAGGTGATGGGATCGGTCTTCGCGACGAGCACGCTCTCGCCGATGCGAATGGCCGCCGCGTCCAGCCCGATCCCCGCCCCCACCAGAACGCGTGAGTCCTGGATCTTGGCAAAACGCGCGAGCAGCCTGCGAAGCAGATCGACCGGAAGTTTTCCTATCGGCAGCCGTCCTCCCATCGCGCGGCTTGGGCGCATTGACCAGGCTTCACGTTTCATGCGAAACTGTTCGTCGCGGACTCACCGAATAGCCGGCAGCGAGTCGCTACAACCCTCGGAACCCTTTTTGCCATTCGCTGCGAGCTGTCGCTGTTCACTACCCGGTGGTCGATATCGGACAGGCATTCAGCACACCGCATACAGGCCTTGCGTCAAGGCCTTGCAGAAAGACTTGATGTGGCTGAAGGCGAGCTGAACTTCCCGCCGGATCTGCGGACGAACGGCGTCCAGAGTCGTACTGCCCGACAGGTTGACTTCGACGACCACGGCCTGCGGCGAGGCAATCGGCTTGCCGATCTGGCTCGTGATCCAGACCGTCACATCCAGTAATCCCGGCACCTTCTTATGAATATCCTCCGCCAGCACTTGGGCCAACACATTGTAAATTTTCCCCACGTGCGCCACGGGATTTTTGCCCGCTGCGGCCTCGGCACTGGCCGGACGACGCAGTGAGATCACTCCACACACGCGATTGCCTCGTCCGACCTCCCCGGAATCTCCCGCCTCCGCCGATGTTCCAAGCAGCGTCAGATAGGTTCCGGCTTCGCCTGCGCCCGGGCGATCCAACACGTTCAAGAACGCGTGCGGAGAAAAACCGGCTCCGCCCTTTCGCGTGACGAAATCCGTCAAGGCCCGTTCGGCCGCCGCCTTCCGCTTGAAATACTCCGACTCGGTACGAATCAGTGCGGCCAGAAACGGCATCGCGACCGTCACGGCCAAGTCCCTGCCCGTTCGAACGGCCAGCACCTTCACGTCCTCTCCGGTGTCCGGAAACTCTTTCTTGAACGAACGACTGTTCAAGAAGTGTTCGACCTGGAATACCAGGCGTTCCGTCGGCGTCAACGGGGCATACCCCACGGTCGCGGAGGTGTCATTGGCCACAGCCTCCCGTCCTCTCTCGGTCACGGACCGCAGCTCCTCTGAGGCCGGGCGCAGCTCGATCTGGCACTCGAGATCTTTGAGGGGCTTGATCCTGGGCAGATGCGTTCTGAACCATTTATGTGCCGTCCGTTCGACGATCTCCTTCACCGGGATGGACGTGTACTTCCATTCAAAGGTAGCCCGGTCGCCTATGACCAACCGCATCGGAGCCAGCACCGAGCCTCCTCCGAATCGGCAGGCGACCTGACCGGCCACCAACATCCCCTTATCGGCATTGAAATGGAGCACCCGGCCGCAGGTCTTGAGATAGGTCTGCGCCAGCTCCACCGCGATGGACTCCATCACCGCGTCGCAGATCGTGTCAGGATGCCCCACTCCCTTCCGCTCCACGATTTCCATCGCCTCCTCGGCAGGAGGAAGCCTAGAGGACTTGAGAATCATCGGCTCGATCAGGCCCATTCCTCATGCCTCCATTCGCGTACACAAAACCTCTTGCGGGGAACAATCCTGCGCCGGTTGACGCAGCCAACAGTCACGACCGGCGACAACATCTTCCCTCATTATTCGACATCCTAGCCTCCAATGGCCCAACGTCCGGCTACAAAGTGGCCGCAATCAGGGCATCGCCCGGCTTGGAGTCGATTCTCCACCACGGTGAACGCCCATCGTCGGATGACGACCGTTCCGCATCCCGGGCAGATCGTGTTCTCCGCCCCTTCTACTTGAGGCACATTGCCCAGATAAATGTACCGCAATCCTTCTTCGCGTCCGATAGCTCTTGCCTCCAGGAGGGAACGGATCGGTGTTTCCTGCCAATGGTCCATTTTATACGCCGGAAAGAAACGGCTGATGTGCCACGGCACATCCTCACTCAAGTCGGTCTTGATGAACCGTGAGATGTCCCGCAACTCGGTTTCCTCGTCGTTCAGCCCCGGAATCAACAGGGTGGTGAGTTCGATCCACACCCCTTGTTTCTTGTATTCCCGAATTGCGTCCAGGACCGGTTGCAGCCGGGCGCCACATACCTTCTTGTAGTAGCCATCGCGGAACGATTTGAGATCGATGTTGGCGGCGCTGAGGTAGGGCGCGATCTCTCGCAGCGGATCCAGGGCGATGAACCCGTTCGTGACGAAAACATTGCCTAGGCCGGCTGCCGAGGCCAACTTCGCGGTGATCAGCGCCAATTCATAGAAGATTGTCGGTTCGGTGTAGGTATAGGCGATGCTCTTGCACCCCGTTCGTGCAGCCTGCTCGACCAGCTCGGAGGGAACCACTTTCGTCCCCAGTACTCCCTGTTCGTCAGGCGGTTCCGTGTCCGCACACCACTCGCTCGACGGGTGCTCGCCCGCTGCCGGAGGCACCTCACCACCGCGGTTCTCCAACTTCCTGACCTTCGGCCACTGCGAGATCGTCCAATTCTGGCAGAACCGACAGCGCAAATTGCAACCAACCGTCGCAATCGAGTAGGCCCTAGTTCCCGGAAGGAAGTGAAACAGCGGCTTCTTCTCGATCGGATCGATCTCCGCTGAGACAATGCGGTTCCCGACGAGCGTGAATAGCTGCCCACCTTGGTTGATTCGGACCCCGCAGACTCCTCGATGCTCGGGTGCGATCATGCAGTTATGGGGACAAAGCGTGCAGCGGATGACGTTGGCCGGCATGCGTTCGTAATACAGCGCGGCCTGGAGGTCGGTCGGCATGGCAGGCATAACTATAACCAAATTACTCGGGGGTATATATCAGTGCGATGAGCAAGGCCGATGCCATTCAAGTCGATGAAGAGTTTGTCCACTCCCAAGAAAACCCGTTGGCTTGGAGGGGGAGGTCCCACGGACAGAACCCAGCAGAGATATCTTGCTACAGTGGGTCTGCCTCATCTGTAGTGAAAAGCCACAGGAAGGGAACAGGAAGAACGAGACTTTGCCCCCGTGCGAGAAGAAGCCGTCCAGAATCAATTCCCCCTACACTCTGACCTTCGACCGACCATTCAGGTGCAATGGCACCGGATTTGCTCGATCGTTTTCATTGCTCCCCGATAGCCGGAGACACGCGATGGCCCCCACGGATAGGATTCGTGACTTGGCCGAGCGGGAATACACGTACGGCTTTGTCACTGACATCGAAGCCGAGACTGTGCCTCCCGGGCTGAATGAGGATATCGTTCGCCTCATTTCGGCCAAGAAGCGTGAGCCAGAGTTTATGTTGGAGTGGCGATTGAAGGCCTATCGTCACTGGCTCACCATGACCGAGCCACAGTGGGCCAATATCACACATCCTCCGATCGACTACCAACAGATCGTGTATTATTCGGCCCCGAAGATGGAGCGGCAGCCCAAGACCCTGGCTGAGGTGGACCCGGTCTTGCTCGCGACGTACAAGAAGCTCGGCATTCCGCTCATTGAACAGGAAATTCTCGCCGGCGTGGCCGTCGATGCGGTCTTCGACAGCGTCTCGGTCGCGACCACCTTCAAGGAACACCTGGCCAAGCTCGGCATCATCTTCTGCGCGTTCTCTGAAGCCGTCCAAAACCATCCCGATCTGGTTCGGAAGTATCTCGGCACCGTGGTGCCGTACACGGATAACTTCTTTGCCGCACTCAACTCCGCCGTCTTCAGCGACGGTTCCTTCTGCTACATCCCCAAAGGGGTCCGCTGTCCGATGGAACTCTCCACCTATTTTCGCATTAACGCCCCGTTCATCGGCCAGTTCGAGCGCACCTTGATCGTGGCCGATCAGGACAGTTACGTCAGCTATCTGGAAGGTTGCACCGCGCCCATGCGAGCGGAGCATCAACTGCATGCGGCGGTCGTGGAGCTGATCGCCCTCGACCGTGCGCGCATCAAATATGCGACGGTCCAGAATTGGTACCCAGGCAACGAGGCCGGGCAAGGCGGAATCTACAACTTTGTGACCAAGCGCGGGAAGTGTCTCGGAGCCGAGTCCCACATTTCCTGGACCCAGGTCGAAGTGGGCTCAGCCATCACGTGGAAATATCCGAGCGTGATGCTGCAAGGGGATCGTTCCATCGGGGAATTTTACTCGGTCGCCTTGACCACGCACCGGCAACAGGCCGATACCGGCACCAAAATGATCCATATCGGCAGCCATACCACAAGCACGATCGTCTCGAAGGGCATCTCCGCCGGGTCTGCCCAGAATACGTACCGCGGTCTGGTGAAGATCCACAAGAAGGCCACTGGGTGCCGGATCTACACGCAATGTCACTCCCTGTTGCTGGGCAATCGATGCAGCGCCCATACCTTTCCCTCCATTTGAAGTACGGAATGCGACATCACAGGTGGAACATGAAGCCTCGACAACCAGGATCGGCGAAGACCAGATTTTCTACTGCCGGCAGCGCGGGCTCTCGACCGAAGATGCGGTCTCGCTGATCGTGAACGGCTTTTGTCATGAGGTCTTTCAAGAGCTCCCGATGGAGTTCGCCGTGGAGGCACAGAAGCTGCTCAGTGTCCGCCTCGAAGGGACCGTGGGCTGAACACGATGACCGAGCCGATACTGCACATCAGAAACCTCCATGTGAGGGTCGCCGGCAAGGACATCTTGCGCGGCCTGGACCTGACCGTGAATACCGGCGAGATCCATGCGGTGATGGGGCCCAATGCCTCCGGCAAGAGCACGCTGGCGTATGTTCTCGCCGGTCGCGAGGGCTATGAGGTCACCGCCGGCGAGGTGCGTTACGAAGGGAGAGATCTCCTCGCCCTATCGCCGGAGGACCGTGCGCGGGAAGGCCTGTTCCTCGCGTTTCAGTATCCCGTCGAAATCCCCGGGATGAAGATGATGCAGTTCCTCAAGGCGGCGCTTAACGCGACTCGGAAGCATCGCGGTCTCGAAGAACTCGACGCGCTCGACTTCCTGACGATCGTGAAAGACAAGATGCGGTTGCTGGATATGGACCCGGATGTTCTGAATCGACCGGTCAACGCAGGCTTTTCCGGCGGCGAGAAGAAGCGTAACGAAATTCTACAGATGGCCGTGCTCGATCCAAAGCTGGCGGTCCTGGACGAGACCGATTCCGGTCTGGACGTCGACGCGCTCAAGGTGGTGGCGCGCGGAGTGAATGCCTTGCGACGCAAGGACCGCGCGATGATCCTGATCACGCACTATCAGCGGCTGCTCAACGAGATCGTCCCGGACTCCGTCCACGTGCTTCTCGATGGTCGCATCGTGAAGTCCGGCGGGAAGGACCTGGCGCTCTACGTCGAGGAGCACGGGTATGGCTGGCTTGAGCAGCCGGCCTCCGAGTGGAAAACCGTGCCATGAGCGATGTCGCGGCGGCCGCTGATCTCTATTGCTCAGAATTTGCAGCCTTTGAGCGGAAGGTTGCCAGGATCACGCCGGCCTGGCTGCGACGGCTCCGCCGAGCCGCGATCGCCCGCTTCACCGAGCTAGGCTTTCCTACGACTCACAATGAAGCGTGGCGAGATACCGGTGTGGCGTCGCTCATGGACATGCCTTTCCAGTTGGCGCAACAGCAGCGTGACATACCAAGGGCAGACCTGGAGCCGCTCATGTCCTGGTTGGGACCGAGCCGCCACCTGGTCCTCGTGAACGGGCGCTTCTCGTCGCACCACTCCTCACTTCTGCCTCTCCCTCCGGGCGTCAAAGTCGAGAGCCTGGCCAGCGCCCTTGCCGATGATGCGAGTTTTCTCGAACCCCACCTGGGTCAGTACGCTCGATATGCCGATCATCCTTTTGTCGCGCTCAATACCGCTTTCCTCAGCGATGGGGCCCTCATATACCTCCCGCCCAACACGGTGGTCGAGGAGCCGATTCTTCTCTTGTTCGTCTCCAGTCCGAACGGGAAGGCGACGATGTCCCATCCCCGAACGCTCATCGTGGCGGACGCCAACAGTCGCTCCACGATCGTCGAGAGCTACCTGGGGCTGAATGACGCGCCTTCTTTCACGAATGCCGTGATCGAAGTGGTCCTGGCCGAGGGCTCTGCGATCGAGCACTTTGTGTTCCAGCAAGAAAGCCCCGCGGCGGTTCACCTCTCGAACGTCGTCGTCCATCAGGCTCGCCACAGCACCTTCACGTCTCACTCCCTCGCGACCGGCGGTGCTCTTGCTCGAAGCGAGATCACGAGCGAGCTGGCGGACGTGGAAAGCATCTGCACGCTCTGTGGGGTCTATGCCATCGCCGGCCGCCAGCATCTGAGCACGCAGACCACGATCGACCATGTCAAGCCTCATGGCACAAGCCGGCAGTTGTACAAAGGCATCCTCGATGGGCAGGCGACCGGCGTATTCACCGGAAGGATTCGCGTGCGGCAGGACGCGCAGAAGACCGATGCGAGACAAACTAACAACAACCTATTGCTTTCCGAGGATGCGGTGGCGCAAACGGCGCCGCAACTCGAGATACTCGCCGATGACGTCACATGCATGCACGGAGCGACCGTCGGACAGCTCGATCAGGATGCCCTGTTTTACCTGCGCTCCCGGAGCATCGGTCTGGAGGCCGCACGCAGCCTGATGACGTACGCGTTCGGCAGTGAAGCCATCAATCTGATCCGGCACGATCTGATTCGTCACCGGTTTGCAGGGCAGTTGGCGCAGTGGATCTCTCGGGTCTGTGGGCAGAGCGTCTCAGAATGAAACCGAACCAGAACTCAGCGACCCACAGCCATTCGTTCGACGTGACCAGGATCAGGAAAGACTTTCCGATCCTCAAGCAGGAGGTGCGCGGCAAGCCGCTGATCTACCTCGACAACGCGGCCTCCGCACAGAAGCCGCAGGCGGTGATTGATGCGATCAGCCGGTTCTACTCGACGAGCTATGCCAACATTCACCGCGGCATCCACTGGCTGAGCGAGCGGGCCACGGAAGCGTACGAGTCCGCACGCATCACGGTTCAACGCTTCCTCGGCGTCGCAGAGGCGAAAGAGATCATCTTCGTCCGTGGCACGACGGAGGCGATCAACCTCGTCGCGCAAACCTACGGCAGGACTCATCTCAAGGTCGGAGACGAGATTCTCATTTCCACGATGGAACACCACTCCAACCTGGTGCCGTGGCAGATGTTGTGCGAGGCCACCGGCGCTGTCTTGCGGGTCATCCCGATCAACGATGCGGGCGAGTTGTTGCTCGATGCCTATGAACGGCTGCTTTCGGCGAGAACCAAGCTGGTCGCGATCGCCCATGTGTCAAACGTCCTGGGCAGCGTCAATCCCATCCGGCAGATCGTCGACCTCGCGCATCGGCGCGATGTGCCGGTGCTCGTCGACGGGGCACAAGCCGTTCCCCATCTCCCGGTAGACGTGCAGGCGCTCGGCTGCGACTTCTATGCCTGTTCCGGGCACAAGCTGTTCGGGCCGACCGGCATCGGCGTGCTCTATGGGAAAGCGTCTCTCCTCGAGGCCATGCCTCCTTACCAAGGCGGCGGCCACATGATCCGGTCGGTCACGTTCGAGAAAACCACCTACAACACGGTACCAGAGAGATTTGAAGCCGGCACACCGAATATCGCGGGAGCCGTCGGTCTGGGCGCGGCCATCGAATACGTGAGCACGATCGGTCTGGAGACGATCACCGCATACGAGCACGACCTGTTGGCGTACGCGACGGAGCAGGTCTCCAAAATCCACGGGGTCCGGCTCATCGGGACGGCGAAAGATAAGGTGGGAGTGCTCTCCTTCGTTGTTGACGGAGTGCACCCTCACGACTTGGGGACCTTCCTGGACAACGAGGGAATCGCGATCAGGACCGGACACCATTGCGCGCAACCCCTGATGAGCCACTTTGGGGTGCCGGCCACAGCCCGAGCCTCCCTGGCCTTCTACAACACGAGGGAAGAGATCGACGCGCTCGCGTCGGGCGTCCGCAAAGCCGTCGAGTTTTTCACATGACCGTCGACATGCGGGAACTCTATCAGGAAGTGATCCTGGACCATAACCGGAGGCCGCGCAACTTCCGCAATCTGGAGGGGGCCAACCGGACGGCCGAAGGCTACAACCCCCTCTGCGGTGACAGGGTCACAGTCTACCTCAAGGTCGAGAACGACCACGTGAGCGAGGTCAGCTTTGAGGGCTCGGGCTGCGCGATCTCTATGGCCTCTGCATCGATGATGACGGAAAGCGTGAAAGGGCGCACCGTGTCTGCCGTACAGACGCTCATCGAGAAATTTCATGCTCTGGTCACCACAGCGGCCGGCCCGGCATCTGACGGGATCGAACTCGGCAAGCTGGCGGTCTTTGCCGGCGTGCGCGAGTTTCCCGCCCGAGTCAAGTGCGCGAGCTTGCCCTGGCACACGCTCCGCGCCGCTCTTGAGAACAGACCGGAGACCGTTTCGACGGATTCACTCTCGTTGCCGGAACGACCTGCCATGACCACCGATCAAGTGCGGGCAATAGAGAACAGGGTCATCGACGCCCTCCGTACCGTCCACGATCCCGAGATCCCGGTCAACATCTACGACCTTGGGCTGATCTATGGGCTCACCGTCGAGCCATCAGGGACCGTCGCCATCACCATGACCCTCACAAGTCCCGGCTGTCCGGTGGCGTGGGCGATCATGAGGGAAGTGGAAGCCAAGGTCCGAGCTATTCCCGGCATCACCGACGTCAAGGTTGATCTCGTCTGGGATCCTCCCTGGACCCGGGACATGATGACTGAATCCGCCAAGCTTCAGCTTGGCTTTTAGCGCTCTTCTCTGTTCCGAAGGATGAACCGTGAAAGTCCGGCGCTTGGCGACATCGAGAGCGATGAGCGTTCTCCTGCTCCTGCTGATCGGCTGTGAGGAGGAACCCAGGAGCGCGCCGCTCATCGAGGATCCTGCCCGCCAAGTGGAGCGGAACAGGATGGTCGACGAGGACATTGTCCCCCGCGGCGTCACAGATCCGGCCGTGCTCGCCGTGATGCGGCGCATCCCGCGCCATCGCTTCGTGCCACATGAGTATGCCGCGTTCGCCTACCTGGACAGCCCCCTGCCGATCGGCCATGGCCAGAGCATTTCGCAACCGTCGCTGGTGGCCAAGATGACGGAAGCACTTTCGCTCAAGAAGACGGACAAGGTGTTGGAGGTGGGAACCGGGTCCGGATACCAAGCCGCCATCCTCGCGGAACTGGTCGACCAGGTGCTGACGGTCGAGATCCTGGAGCCGCTGGCTCGCCAAGCGGAACGTACCTTGTCGGAACTGGGCTACCGCAACGTCAAAGTCCGTGTGGGCGACGGCTACCGAGGTTGGCTCGAGGAGGCGCCCTTCGACGCCATCATCGTCACTGCCGCACCCGATCACGTCCCTCAGCCGTTGCTCGACCAATTGGCCGTCGGCGGACGGCTGATCATCCCTGTCGGCCAGTTTTTCCAAACCCTGGAACTCTATCGCAAGACCGCAGAGGGCTACGAACGCAAGACCATCTCGTTCGTGCGGTTTGTGCCCCTGGTCCGTCCGGGAGAAAAGGAACAGTAGGCTGTGCGGAACGAGAGAGGTCGGCACGATCCTTCCGCACTTCCCCGCCGCATCGGCTGGTTTACGGCCGGCTGCGTCCTCGTCGGCAACGTCATCGGGAGCGGAATCTTTACGACCACGGGATTCATGGCACGCGACCTGGGCCATCCGGGCCTGATCCTCTCGGTGTGGCTCATCGGAGGACTGATCGCCCTCGCAGGAGCCCTTTCCTACAGTGAGTTGGGCGCGGCCTTCCCGATCGCCGGTGGAGAATATGTGTATCTGCGTCGCGCCTACGGTCCGTTCGTCGGCTTCCTCAGCGGCTGGACGTCCTTCACGATCGGCTTCGGCGCGGCCATTGCGGCGGGAGCGGTAAGCTTCACCGCCTATCTGTTTCAACTGTTTCCCATCGGTGACGACGGAGGCCTGTGGCCGACGGGCGCAGCCTTAGCTCTCCTCTGGGCCGTCACAGGATTCCATCTGGCTGGCGTCGGGCCAGGCGGAAGGCTCCAACGGACGCTGACCGTGCTGAAGGTGGGAGCCATTCTCCTGCTGATCACGGTGGGACTGACGGCCGGGAACGGCGACTGGTCTCATCTCGCTTCCACGGAGGTTCAGATTGCCCCAGGCTTTAGGCCCTGGCTCGTCTCGTTGATCTTCGCCCTCTACGCCTATTCCGGGTGGAATGCCGCAGTCTATCTGGCCGGAGAAATCACCGATCCCGCCCGCACCATTCCTGGAACGATGATCGGTGGCACTCTCTTTGTCGCGGCGCTCTATCTCGTCCTGAACGGGTTGTATCTCTACGCGCTGCCGGTGACAGAACTGGCCGAGCCGCCGCTCCTGCCTGTCGCCGACAAGGCAGCCCGGGCGCTGCTGGGTCCTGATGCAGGTCGGCTCGTGACCGCCATTCTGTGCTTATCGATGGCAGGAGCCGTCAGCGCCATGGTATGGGCCGGACCGCGCGTCTACTATGCCATGGCACGAGACGGGTTGATTCCTTCCTTCATTGGAGCAACGCCCGGCGAGCGAGGCACACCGACCAAGGCCATCCTTCTCCAAACCCTGTGGGCGTCGGCTCTGATTGTGTCGGGAAGCTTTGAACGCCTGGTGATCTATAGCGGCACCGTGCTCGTGATCTTCAGCGCGCTCGCCGTAGGAGCCGTTCCCATCCTCCGGTGGAAAGAACCGGATCTTCCTCGTCCCTATCGCACGCCGCTTTTTCCGTTCGTTCCGGGGTTCTTTATCCTCGCCTCGATCACGGTCGCCGGAAACGCGCTCTACGAGCGTCCGGTGGAAGCAGCCCTGGGAATCGCGACCGTTTTGGCCGGAACGCCGCTGTACCTCCTGTGGCAGAGGCTCAGCGGCAATCAATGAGCGGGGCCTGAGCATGGATCCCGAACCGCTCCAACTTTTCGACGCGGACCCCGAGGAGGCGAATCAATTTCCCCTGAGGATTCTCCCGCTCGTCCAGGAAT
The DNA here is from genome assembly GCA_964445795.1 of uncultured Nitrospira sp. Classification (GTDB taxonomy): domain Bacteria; phylum Nitrospirota; class Nitrospiria; order Nitrospirales; family Nitrospiraceae; genus Nitrospira_D. Next base: position 54,048 of record CAYULI010000005.1, read on the forward strand.
GGCAGGAAGAGCTTCCTCGCCTCTTCTTCCAACACTATCGGGTCGCTCATTGGAAACGAGAGCGTGTGACTGCGTGATTTGGT
>CAYULI010000005.1:54140-104894 GCA_964445795.1 uncultured Nitrospira sp.
TTTGGTCTCAAAATCCGCGAAGCGCACCGTCAGCACCACGGTCCGAAAATGCGTCAATCCTTCGGCGGCCAGACGGCCCATCACGTCCCGACAGATGGCCCTGAGCCGTTCGACCAGAAACTCGGAGTCTCGGGTATCCCGCTCGAACGTTTCCTGCTCCCCGATGGATTTGACTTCGTACGTTTCTTCGACGGGAGACTCATCCCTGCCATGAGCCTTCTTGTAGAGATCGGATCCCCGTTTGCCGAACATCGCGCGAAACTCCTCCCGAGAGAACCGCCGTATGTCCTTGATGGTGTTGACTCCGATCCTGGCAAGTTGGGCTTCGGTCTTGGGCCCAATGCCGGGAATCGTTCGAACAGGAAGGGGCGAGAGGAACGAAAGGACATCTTCTTCTCTCACTGTGGTCAGGCCGTCGGGCTTGCTCATGCCGGACGCGATCTTGGCGATGAGCTTGTTGGGGCCGATGCCTACCGATGCGGTCAAACCCTCCTCATCTCGAATGGCCTTTTTCACGCGACGGCAGACGTCTTCGGCAACGGTATAGGATTCACACGAACTCAGGTCAAAATAGGCTTCATCGATGCTGGCCTGCTCGACCACGAGGACGAAACGCCGCAGGGTCTCCATCACCTGTGCGGACACCTCGGCATACCGTTCCATACGAACGGGCAGGAACGTGACTGCGGGATTGCCTCGCTTCCTGGCAGCTTCCGAGAACCGCCAGGCTTTTGAGATGGGGAGGGCTGAATGGATTCCATACTCGCGTGCCTGATAATTGGCGGTCGATACGACCCCCCTGCCTTTCCCGCCACGAGGATCGGCGCCTACCACGATGGGCAATCCACGAAGCGACGGATTATCGCGCTCCTCGATCGCCGCGAAGAAGGCGTCCATATCAAGGTGGCCTACGATTCTCATACGGGTTCGCACGTGTGAACGGGTTCGGCGCTCGCGCATGGGAGGCGCGTCGCTGTGGGAAACTACCACCGCTATTCCGGCAGGGGTGGCGTCGCATGCGCCGTTCTAACGCGTTGACGGGTAACAGGCTAAAGAGAGAGATTTGATGTCTCCGCGTCACACTGCGGATATGTCGGTCCGTCTCTGGCATCGAACTCGATCCTTGGCCCTGCCGATAGCCCGGGCAGAGCGGCAGTGATCGCGGACCGGCCAGCGATCGAGCACCTCCGCAATCTCGATACGACGGTCGCCGATGAAGAACGGCCGGGGCTCCTCTTCGCCTCGCGGGTCCGGGGAACAGTCCACGCGAACGATCACCCGCGGATCCTGGTCCAGACCGAGCCTCATCTCTTCAACGCCTCACTGGCTTCGCTGCAGGCCAGGCAGGTTGCGACCCAGGGGATGGCCTGCAGCCGTGCGATTGGAATTTCCTTCCCGCACCGCTCGCAACGTCCGTACGAACCGGCCTCTATCTTCGTGAGAGCCCGGTCGATGGCTTCGATTTCCCTTTTTTCCCGTTCATCCAACCGGTCGAGCAACCGAACCATCGTTTCTGTCTGCCCTCGCTCTTCAGATTCCGGTTCTACGTCCGTCTCAAGCCACAGCAGATCCTCTTCGGTCCGCGCGGCCTGGCGAAACAGCTCCCGCCGCTGCGCAAGAAGTTTGGCGCGAAAGTCCTGTACGGGCAGCATGGTGTCCTTCCTCCTTTCCAACTCTTACAGAGAACGTCCCGGTCACCGGCGCTCGTCCAGCGCCGTGAGGGCTTCGACCAGGCCGTGCACCAGTTCCGCCATGGCCTGGTAATCCAGCGTGTCCGGCTGATCGGTCGATCGATGGTAATGGGGATTGCGGAACAGGGCCGTGTCGGTCAGCATGACGGCCGGATAACCCTCGTTCCAGAACGACCCATGATCCGACCACGTCACGCCGGGAATCCACCAGGGACCGGTGTAGGTTTCCACCGGCAGATCCGTATGGGCCGTGAGCGCATCCCGGACCTGGCTTTGCAGCGGCTGCGAGTCCCTATTGCTGACGATCGTGATGAAGTGGCCCGTCGTCGGATACCGCCAGCGCAACCAGAACACCAACCACGGGAACGATTGGCTCCCTGGTTCCTGTGAGTAGTATCCCACCGATTCCAGGCACAGCATGGCCTCGACCCCTTCGCCCCGCTCCTTAAGCGAACGGGTGTAGACGCGGCTCCCCATGCGCCGGCTGCGGAAAAACGGCGGTTCTTCCAGGGTGAAGGCCACGAACCGCACGGTCTTCCGAAACGGCGTCTCCGCATGGAGACGCGCCAGTTCCAACAGCACTGCTACCCCGCTCGCGTTATCATCCGCACCGGGCGACCCTACGACCGAATCGTAATGGGCTCCGACCACGATCACGCGTTCGGGTCGCTCGGCACCTCGCCGTTCCGCAATCACGTTGCGAACCGCCAGATCGTCGACCTGGTACGGTTGGGAGGTCACGGTATAGCCGAACGATGTGAGCCGCCTCTCGATCAGCTCAGCCGCGGACGCCAGATTGGCCCGATCTTGATAGCTGCGGGGACCGATGGTCCCAGCCAGCGCGCGCACCAGCGTGGCCAGCTCTGCGCTCACCGCCTCTTCGTTCCGCTGAATCGCAGACACATGTGCGCTCCACAACCAGCCGCCCACTGTCGTCACCAGCACGGCGACGCAGACGACGAGGCGAGACTGGACGCCTCCAAGAGAAAGAACCATCCGCTACCCTTTAATGCAGACGAGCGGCTCGAGTCTGGCCACCTTCCGAGCGAGCTTGGCTTCATCCGCCGCATCGACTACTTCACTGACCTCCTTGTAGGCTCCCGGCGCTTCCTCAGCAACTCCACGCATGGAGGGGCTGCGAATCAGAATCCCCCGCGCCGCGAGTTCTTTTACGACGTCGCGACCGTGCCATTGCCGGAGTGCTTGGTGCCGGCTCATGCTGCGACCGGCTCCATGGCAGGCGGAGCCATAGGCCAGCGACATGCCCTCTTGGGTGCCCACGAGGACATACGAAGCTGTTCCCATCGTGCCGCCGATCAACACCGGTTGCCCTACCACTCTCAGCGCAGGTGGAATATCAGGATGGCCTGGTCCGAAGGCCCGCGTCGCCCCCTTACGATGGACGAACAGGCGGGTCGGCGTCCCGTCAATGACGTGCTCCTCGACTTTGCAGGTGTTGTGCGAGACGTCGTACAGCAACGAGAGTGTCGCCTGGGGCAACAGATCGGCGAACACCTGCCTGACGAGGTGCGTAATGATCTGGCGGTTGGCAAGCGCGCAGTTGATCGCCGCCCGCATCGCGCCGAGGTACTCCTGGCCCACCTCCGAATTGATCGGGGCGCAGGCCAGTTCTCGATCCGGCAGTTCGATGCGGTACCGAGCCGCACTGACGGCCATGCTCTTGAGGAACTCGGTGCCGATCTGATGCCCGAGCCCGCGCGAGCCGCAATGAATGCTCACGACCACGTCGCCCTCGCGAATCCCGAACGCCGACGCCGCTTCTGCGTCGAACACGGTCGCGACCCTTTGCACTTCCAGATAATGATTCCCCGAACCGAGAGTTCCCATCTCGTCCTGCTGGCGCTTCTTGGCGTGATCCGACACGCACTCCGGTTTGGCCTCGGCCATGCACCCACGCTCCTCGATGAATTCCAGATCCTCATGCGTCCCGTAGCCCTTTCCCACCGCCCATTTCGCCCCTCCGGCGAGCATGGCGTCCATCTCGTGCCGGTCCAAATGCACCTTGCCGGTACTCCCCACGCCGGCGGGAATGCGATGGAACAGGGCCTCGGCGAGCTGCTCTTTCACCGGCTGAACTTCTTCGACCGTGAGACCGGTCCGGAGCAGGCGGACTCCACAGGAAATGTCGAAGCCCACGCCTCCCGCGGAGACGACGCCTCCAACATCGGGGTCGAACGCAGCGACGCCGCCGATCGGAAACCCGTAACCCCAATGGGCATCGGGCATCGCATAGGAGGCCCGGACGATCCCCGGCAGGGTCGCCACATTGGAGACCTGCTCATAGACCTTCTCGTCCATCTCGCGGATCAACGCTTCGGTGGCGTAAATCACGCCCGGCACCCGCATCTTGCCTCGCGGAGAAATGTGCCATTCGTCGCGCCCGCGTCGTTTCAACAGATTGAGATCCATAACCGCCTCGCTCTTGATACGGACCATAGCGAATCGCCGGCCACGCGCAGCGGATAGCAAGCGGGAGCAGCTCGGCGCCAGCAACGAAAACCTCGGACCTCTTCGCTATTTGCTGCCGGCGATTCGCTGCTCGCTGCGCTCGCTACACATCCACCACGCACTGAGCAACCCACCGGCCTTGTTCATCCCGCTTCACTGACAATTCGGTATACGTGGCCCCTTTGACTTCGACGGCCGGTCGGTGTCGCGCCACTTCGACCGGTTCGCCCCACGCCATCGCTTGTAAAGAATGATTCTTGAAACGCACGGCGAAGCGGCTGAACAGCATCTTCCTTGTGGCCATTTCGTACACGAGGGCGTTCAGCCAATCGACCAGCAGCAGCTCGTCGTCGGGCGCCTCGCACGTGATCGATACCGCCTGCGTCGGGGAAACGGACCCCAAGTCGGTGATCACGGCGGTCAAGGCAGAGGCCGCACGCTCGAATGCCGCCTCCTTCGTCGAGCCGATCCCGCGTATCCCCATATCGGCCTGGTGAGGGAAATGTTCCCAGCTTCCCTGCACGGTCTCGGAATGGGGGAAGGACGGCATGATCGATTCATCTCCCTTCGTCACTGCGCGTCGGAGGAACAATCGGTTTCCCAAACCGGCGCTCTCCGTTCTGTCTTGTCAACTAAGTGAAGCGTCGTCATCGTACCACCGTTCTTGGACGCGTGCGCCCCACCGTTCGCCGCATCTACTTCACGCTGATGATCCCTGTCCCTCCCTCCACATCCATGACCGTTCCGAAGGCCTTGCACTTGGCCTTCATCGTTCGTTCGAGGAACCGCCATTCCCGTTCGTTCGCCAATCGGACGCCCAGATCTTCGATGCACGTCGGATGGAGCCTGATGGTTATGATCCGCTCCCGTTCCACCTCCAGTACGAAGAGGAACGAGAGATCGTTCCGCTCGTCCTTGTCAACCATATAATCGTCCACAAAATCGCCGGTCGAATAGAGAATGGCTTTCCCATTGTACAGCTCGATTCCCTGGGGGGTATGGTTGGAGTGCCCCCAGTACAGGTCCGTTCCCATGTCGATGAGTTCGCGGGCCAGCGCCTGGATCGCCCGTGACGGCGCTCCCCAATTGGGGCCCACATGCGCGCTGACGATCACCAGGTCCGCGTCCCTCCTGAGGGAGGACAGGACCTGGCCAATCCGCGAGCGGGAGGGTTCCAGCAAGCCGCGCTCGCCGAAGGCGACGTGATTCACGCCCGGTTTCGTTCCGGTGGCCTCCCACTCCGGTTCATTGTCCGTCAGAGCCACGACCCCGATGCGTGCCTCAGGCAAGCCGAGCCGCGCCGGAACCAGAGCCTCCGCGAGGGTCGCGCCGGCGCCGGTGCGTTTGATGCCGGCTCGATCCAGGAGCGTCAGGCATTCCAGCAGGGCTTCCGGGCCATAGTCCAGCACATGATTATTGGCCAGGGTCACCACGTCGATCCTGGCCGCCTGCAGAAATTCGATAGCGCGGGGGCGGGCGCGAAAGTGAAACGCCTTGGTCTCCGGACGCCACGCCTCCCCTTTGCTGCTGACGACACACTCCAGATTGATGCATCGGCAGTCGGCGCTCAACATGGCCGGGAGCACATCGCCCCAGAGTGCTTCCGGGCGCACGGACCGATTCTGGATGACGTACTGATCCACTAGTCGTCCGAGCATCACGTCGCCGGTCAGTGCGATGCGGATCATGGCCCTACTCCTCGATTCGATTCGGCGACGCTCGCGCCCTTTTTGCTACAGGTCGGCACTCGACCTTGGGGCAGAGTTCCCCACTCTTACCGAGACGCGATGGCCCTCTTCGCCGACTACCCCCTGAGATATCGCCGACATAACCGGCAACCGTCAGCACGGCATCCTGGCGTCGGGTTTGCTGAACGTCCGTGTGAGTGGGACTCCATGCAAGAGTCGGACAGGAGGAGGATGCCGCCATGCGCTTCTGTAACCGGTTGCCTCTCGCACTCGTCGGCATGGTCCTGATCGCCGGCTGCGCGACCACCAAAGACCTCGATCAGCTCCGCGCGCAAGTGAACGACCAACTCGCCGTGGTCCAACGAGACGCCGCGCAATCCCGCCAGGCCGTCGATGCCCTGAAGACGGACGTCACGCTGCTGAAGTCCCTCGGAGTCGCGGTAGACAGCCTCAAGAGCCGGCTCGACGGGCTGCAGGCTACAATCCACGCGCTGCAGACGGAGGCGGAGTCCCATCGGACGACGCTGGGCAATCTGCGCGTCGACTTCAAGGAATTCAAAGCCGCACACGAGGGTGTGGCGAAAGAAACCGACCGGCTGCGCATGAGCGTCGGTTCCTTGGAGCAGGGTATGATGCATCAACTGCAAATGGAAGTGACGCTCGCGCGGGAGCGCATCAAACAATTGGAGCAGATGATCGAAAAGCTGCAGAAAGCGATTCCTCCGGAGCAAGGGAAGGATGGGTCCGCCGTTCCGAGACTCTGAACGCATACCGGCACGGCGTCGCAGCCGCGCTGCCGGGATGCCAGGGATGTCCTTATCAATCCTCATCAAGGAGGTCTTTCATGTCCGTCGCCAAAATCATCGAGATCAGCTCTGAATCCCCGAAGAGTTTCGAGGACGCGATTCAGAACGGCATCGCCAGAGCCGCGAAGACCATCCATGGCATCAAAAGTGCCTGGGTGAAGGAACAGCATGCGGTGATCGAGAACAATAAGGTGAGCCTGTACCGCGTGGACTTAAAGGTCACCTTCGTCCTCGACTGAGCGGCCGGAGTATGGACTTGTGCGAGGGGAAAGGAGCGGGGTGCTGCTCGCCTGTCTGAGCGTCTTCGCGCTCGGTGCTTCCGGCCAGGCCGTGGAGTCGCCCATGGAGGTGGTCCGCGCGACGGTCGGCGAAGTGACCCGTATCCTGGATGATCCGAAGTGGAAGGATCCCGCTAAACTGCTGACCCGCCGGCGCATGCTGGAAGACGTGATCGCGACCCGCTTCGATTATGCGGAAATGTCGAAGCGGGCCCTGGGAGCCCATTGGACCCCGTTGACGCCCGCCCAGCGGGCCGAATTCGTCGACCTGTTCAAGAGTTTTCTCTCCGACCGCTACGCCGAAAAGATCGAGGGCTATTCCGGAGAGCAGGTCTTGTATCTCTCGGAGAGGATCGAGGGCACCTATGCGGAAGTGCGCACCGAACTGCGGTCGCGCAAGGTCGCAATCCCGATGGACTACCGACTGTTCTTAAAAGACCGCCGCTGGTACGCGTACGACATCGTCGTCGACGGGGTGAGTCTGGTGAAGAATTACCGGAGCCAATTTGACAAGATCATCCGCTCCGATTCCTACGGCCAACTCGTGACCAGGCTGCGTAACCGCACCGTGGTCGAAGATAAGCAGGACAAACCGTAGCCTCCTGATCACTCCGCTAGCCGCCGCTCCTCGTCGGGGCCTGATGGAACTCCGTCACGACCGGACGGACCAACTCGGCGAAATCCCGATACCGCAGCTTGACGGCTCCGAAGTGAGTGCCGGCCTCGAATACGATCTCGTCGTCTTCGGCGAGCAACACATCGACATAGACCGGCACATCATAGAGGTTGCCGAAAGGCGGCATCGCGCCGGTCTCGCAATCCGGGAACAAGCTCTTGCACTCGGCCTCCGTCGCCAGACGAAGATGGCGTGCGCCGAGCACTGCCCTCAGATGCGTAAAGTCCACCAGCCTGTTCGAGGGCAGGACCAGCATGACAAATCGATCGTCAGCCTTGGCGATCACCACCTTCGCAAACAGTTTTCCGGGCACGTGCAGGGCATGAGCGATTTCAGGCGCTGTATAGGCCTCCTGGTGGCTCATCACCTCATACGGAACATGGTAGCGATCGAGATATTCTTGGAGTCTGTGGAACGCTGACATGGTGACCTCCTTTTTCGGTCTCCATCGAGGTTGCGGACCTGTCCTTCTTCGCACATTTACCCCCCTCGTCTCCACCACAACACAAGCCAGACACAAGACGGAATCTCGCGGAGCAGTGCGGGACACACACGGCCTTCACCGCCTCTGAGACCCGGCGAAGGTTGCGTGGAGCACCGTCACGCGGCCAACCGATAGACCCATTTGTCCGCGTTGCGCTCGCTCTCGGCCCGAACCTTGGCTTCGCGACCTTGCACCGCCATCCCCAGCACTCCCCCAAAGACCACCGCCAACATGATGCAGGCGGCAATCACGAAGCCCATCGGCACCTCAGGCCAGGTGGCCGGCTCCGTGAAGGACACCGGCGGCTCTTCCTCCAGGGACTCGATCGCCGCCAGGAGCGTCAAACGATCCGCGAGCGCTTCAGTGCGAACCGCGGCCACGACGAGACCGGCCAGTTGCTCCTGGTGCGCAGCCCGCATCGCTTCCGTTTCCATCTGGGCCCGTGTCACATGCACCAGAGCCGTTCCTATTTGTTCTTGAATCGCTCTGGCCCGCTCGCGGTAATTCCGAATGGCCTCGACGACTCTCCGTCCGAGGGTCTCCTGCCATGTGGAGGCAAATTCCTCGTGAAGCCGTCGCCCTCTGGCTTCCGTCGCACGAATCATGCGGGTATTGAAATCCGAACGAGACTGCGCGGCGGACAACAATCCGCTGAGAACACCTCGCTGGGTAAAATTGACGATCGCCCGTCCCATGACACTCTGAACGCGAGCCATATGATCGGCTGGGATTGTCGCTGCCTGGCGCGTGACGGCTCCGAGGGGGCCGCCCGGCAGCAACTGCAACTCGTGATGCGCGAGCGTCGCTCGGTTCCATTCGGAGACAGAATGTGCCAGGGCCTGGTGAGCGCGGCGTTCAAAAATCGCCTGATCGACAATGGCTTGTCCCAAGGCCGGCTGGAGCCACATCATGCCGAATTGACTGTCGGCCGATCCCTCGCTCGAAAGGGACTGCGGCACGGCAGCCTGATAGGTGCCGTTCGCCGCGACGACGAACAGCACGGCGCCGAAGACAATCGCACAGAGGCCGACACCGACCACGATGTCGATCGTATTGTACCGGTAAAACATCTCGACCTCCTTTTCTACGACCGACCTCGTCGAGGCCATCGACGAGGGTCCTTTGCGGAGGCGATCCGCACCGGTTGCCAACCGGTGCACCAGCCCGCAGGCATGAAGTCTTCTACACGACGGCTGAGGGGCAGGCTATTATCCGAAGGATGGATTTTGTCTCACTCTTCCGGGCGAGACCCGCGGGCACACCTGGTCATCGCAAACGACCGATAGGAAGACTGGAATGACCGGGCGTGCCGGATGGAATCCTGAGGAGGACGGACCGAGACTGGAGACCCGGTCCGGTGGGGGACCGCTCACGCCGCAAGGCCAGCCGCTGCGGGCACGGGGGCCATCGAAGGGTGGCTCGCTGCCGGTGAGGAACCATCCGGTTCCGGCGCCGACTCCGGCTCAGTGCGGATTTGGTTCAACATCTGTTGATCGGCCCGCATGCGCTCGGCCAGCTCGGCGAGGAGACGCAGAATTTCAGGCGTGCGAGAGGCCAGGTCGTTGAGACCGTCGATGCTCTGCTTGAACCCGGACAGTTGGCCCGTCATGTCCTCGATATGGGAGCGGACATCCGCAAAAATCGTCGTGACCGTCCCAAGGTCCGAGCGCCGCGCGGCCTCCACGCGGCCGCCGACATAGGTCACCTGGAGCAATTCTTCGACTTCCACTGCCAGTCGAGTGAGTTCGGTTTGCAAACTATGGAGGGCCTCTTCCGCTCGTTGGATCGTTTGAGCGAAGGTATACCGCAGATCGGCCAGCCGGCCGAGGGAGGCTCGCACACGGTGCCGCTCGCCGGGGTCGGCCGCCTGCGCGAACACCTCATGATAGAAGACGACCAGCATCTCGAATTGTGCGCGTGCCCAGCCCAGGGAAAAGATGACCTCGCCCAGCCAGCCGGCCACGCGCGTCGCCAATCCACTCACCTGGGCCACGGTGTCGGCCATCTGCGAGGCGGCGTCCCCAAGATTCCGCGCGATCGCGCTCAACGTCTTGCCGGCTTCTCCCAGCCGACCGGCTGTCACCGTCAGATTGAGATAGCGCACCCGCAGCTTCTTGGTCTGATCCAGGATCGCGCGCTGATACCGGTCAATCTCCTCCTGCAATCGTGCGTAACGATCGAGCTGATCGTACAACCGGTGGAGACGCTCGTAATATGGCTGAGACTGACCGTACAACGCGCCGAGGACCCGGCCGAGGGCGGTCTCATCCGACCCGGACGATGGGAGCGGCGGAAACACACTCAGCTTGTCCTGAGATAACAGCCGATCCCGGCTCGTCAGTTCCTGATGCAAGAGCGCATGCATGAAGGCTTCATAGTCTCCGAACCCTTGCGACTTCAGCCACTCCTCCAATCGCGCGGCGGCCGCCGTCATACCGGCGGCCCGGTCGTCGTGCGCCTGTTCCACGGCGCGCAAGTCCGCATAGAGCGGCGGCACCGAGTCGAACAACCGACTCGACGGCTTGAACCGCACCGAGAGGAAGCCCCCATCCGCGATGGGCGCCGCGAGCGCCACGACCCAGTAATAGCGGCCGTCGGCGGCCATATTTTTCACGTACGCTGCCACCGGCTTGCCGGCCAGCAGATAATCCCAGAAGAGTTTGAACACCGCGCGCGGGACATCCGGATGCCGGATCAGGTTGTGCGGCTGCCCCATCATCTCCTCGATCGGATACCCGCTGACCCGAGCGAACACCCGATTGCCGTAGGTGATAATGCCCTTCCGATTCGTCGTGGAAAAAAAGACTTCGTGAATCCCGAAGTCACGGGGAGAGTCGATGGGAGCGATCGGCGACTGACGGCGCATTTGGAGGCGTCTCCAGGTTGAACGACGAGCGGTCAACGGACGAAGCGACGGCCGGCTCGACGGGCCCCGCTCGTGGCCGGTGACCCGTAACAGTACCCGGACCGGCCCCGTTGAAGTACTCTCGGCCAATAGCTCCTCAAACTTGAGCGGCAAGGATCATGGCCCCCTCTACCCGCCGGTTCCTAGAACCCCGAGGCCAGGCACCACCTCATCGCTCGTGCCGGACGACCCGATTCGTTGATGACTTGCCAATGACCGTGGCGGTACGGGGATTTCGACGGATGGCGGTGCAGTCTCTGCGAGGACCGTACCGGTCCGATAAACCTGGCCTAACCGGGGCACTCGGAGTCGGTCTGCCTCCACTGAAGCACCCGACGGGCGGGCGCGGTCGGACTCCCTCCTGCCGCCTATGACGCCGACGTCGGCTTCGAGGAGCGGAACTGCTTCAACCCGATGCGCCCGGCCAGCTCATGCAATTTCTCGTGGACCGATTCATTGCAGTAGGCTTGGACTTCCGCGAGCGCCAGGCAATAGTCGGTCAGCGCATCGAGCCATACCTTCTGGTTGTCGCACGTCGCGGGCCCCCGACGCGCCTCGTCGATTCTGAACTCGGCCTCCTTCATTCTAGCCGTGGCCGCCTCCAGGTGTTTCGGTACCGTCATCGCATACCCTCCTTGTTCGTATCGCGGCAAGGTTGCAGCGGACCATCGATCGAGCCAGAATCGGGCCGCCCCCTTACCCGCACCGGTATGTCCGCAACGTTCCGGCTGACCTCGCCGCTTCCAGGTCCTGGATCGTCCGTCCGGACAGGACGGAGGTGTCGTACTCTTCCACAACCTCCGTGCCAGGGCGAGCGCAACCGTCACGGTGCTTGACTAAGAGCCACTGACGCGGGCGGGCCTTCATACGAACCAGACTAAACCCACCCTGCAGACGCTTTCCGTGGAGACGCAGGTCCAGCTTGCCGGCCCTGAGCATGCTCTGCAACGATGCGGGTCCGCGACCGACGTGGATCGCCTCGAACCACCCCCGATCCCATACCAGCACCGGCCCGGCTCCGTAGCGGCCTTCTTCGATCACGCCCTCGAAATCGGCATAGTCGAGGTCATGGTCCTCGACCTCCACGGCCAGCCGCTTGACCGACGGATCCAGGGAGGGCCCTTTCGGAATGGCCCAGGATTTCAGGACCCCGGCAATCTCCAGGCGGAAGTCGTAGTGCAGGTGCGAGGCCTTGTGCTGTTGGACGACGAAGATGGGAAGATGCATCGTTCTTGCCATAAGACTGCTGACCCGCTACCCCCTCCTGCTTTGCGAGGGAAGGAGCAATTGAGATGCCGGTGCTCCTGCTCGATCTTGCCGAACCGGGAGAGAAGACTTGTTCAGCGGTAAGTTGTAGAGATCAGGTCCTCCGGTGGATGGGACGTGGCTGTGAGCGGTCTGTGGTGCGGCCTTTTCGTGGGTATCGTTGCGACCTTTCGCTACAACAGCCAGGGCTACATGTAGCGGATTTCCTCAGCCGTATCGGTTGCCCATCGCATCCTGGACTCTCTGCTCCTGAAGATTTCAACGGGTTGCGACGGAGCGGACCGCACCGGTTCGTGGCCTTTTTCTTGCCAAAATGGACACCACTGGTGTAGAAACCCGCCGAGCTGATTTTCGGTCTTGAGAAGAAGGAAGGACGGTTTCTTTATGAGAATGCCTGCATGGGTCCTATCCATTTTCCTCATGTTCCCACTTGTGCTCGAAACGGTCCCCGCGAGAAGCCTGACGGCCGAGCCCACCCAGCGGACGGTCCGGGGGACTGTCACGGCCACAAACGTGACCGTCGATCCACCCACAATCGTGGTGAGAGTGCTCCTCCCCAACAAGGAGGAACTGATCGTCGGGGCTCGTGTCCCGCCGGACACGAAGATGACGCATGGGAACCAGGTTGTGAAGTTGGGCGACATCAAAGCCGGTGAGACCGTCGATATCACCTACCTCAAAGCCGCTGATGGCTTGATTGCCCGGTCCATCCACGTCCGGTGAGTGAAGGAGCGACTATGATTGGAAAGAAGGGATCGAGGACAACGATCTCGGTCATATGGTTCGTCGTGCTTGCCACGGCCGTCGGATGCACCGGCCGAAGAATTACAACCGCGGTGGAGGACCAGGCGTTCCAGCCCGGCCTCCCGCCCCCTCCGGTCGTCGAGGCAGCCAAAGTCGCGCCGCCGCCTGCCCCCCCTTCTGAACCGCCCAAGGAACAACAGCCCGCAGCGGCCATGCCCGAACAACCGACGGCCGAACCGTCGGCACCGGCCACCATTCAAGCATCGGAGACGGCGGCGCCTCCGCCCGCACCATCTCCGGTTGAAGAGGTGCGTATCGCGGAACAGCCGGTCGCGCCCGCCCCTCCATCCCCAGCGGTTCCCACGCCAGGTCCTCAACCGGCACACCCGGCGGCCGAATTCACGGACGTCTTTTTCGATTTCGATCGCTTCACGATTCGCGACGATGCCCGATCGGGACTTGACGCGAACGCCGTACTCCTCAAGTCGAACCCGGACCGTACCATTGTGGTTGAAGGCCATTGCGATGAAAGGGGCACGAGCGCGTACAACCTGGTCTTGGGAGAGCGGCGGGCGCAGGCGGCCAGGCAATATTTACAGGACCTCGGCGTGGCGCCGTCCCAGATTCGAATCGTGAGCTACGGGAAGGAGCGGCCGTTTTGTACCGAGCACACCGAAGCTTGCTGGCAATCGAACCGGAGGGCGCATTTCCGGCAACCATGACGGGGATCGGCCGAGACGGTCTCCATAGTCCTGAGGCCGTATCATCGTTTGAACTCTTGACGAGTGGGAGGGTCCTGTGAAGAACGCAGTCGTGAGATGCATCGGATCGATCGGGCTCGCTGCAACGATCGGGTGCGCGGGGACGGGCGAGGTGATTCCGCTTCAACTGCACGCGGTCCCGGCAGCCGACGCAAACGCGAGGAAACAGGCCGACGCGCTGCGCGTCGCCATCGGCGCATTTGAGGACGGGCGAACGTATCAGACCGGCCTGGGAGTGCGGACGCACCTGTGGGGTGGGGTCAGTTACTTCGACGTTCCCGGGAGCAAACCCGCGGATGCCGTGGCACAGGCGCTGGCCGAATATCTTGCGACCAAGGGATGGCAGGTGATCAAGGCCGGCAGCGGCGACGCAACGGACGTGACGATTGCAGGGAAGATCCAGGAGTTGTTCGTCCATGCCAAGAGCCGAGTCGGATTCACGGAGATCACCACCAAGACCAAGCTCGCCATCCAGGCGACGAACAACGCGGACGGCAGCGTCGTGCGCATGACGCTGAACGGGGCCGGCTCGGAGGATGTCTTCTGGTTCGACCCGGAGGACGTGCAAACCGTTCTGAACGAAGTGCTGGCCGACAGTTTCGCCAAATTGATACACGACACGACGATCGTCGGCAGGACGCTGAGGCTCAAGAGCCAGTGACAAGACGGATCATCGTTCATCGAAGGAGGACTCCCATGGAAGTCCAGGACCTCATGACCCGCGAGGTGCAATGCTGCGGTCCGGACACCAACCTGGCCGCCGCTGCGAAGATGATGTGGGACAGCGACTGCGGAGCGCTGCCTATCCTCAATGTGCAAGGCCATGTGATGGGTATGATCACGGACCGCGACATCTGCATGGCCGCGGCCACCAAGAACAAACCGGCCTCCGAGATCACCGTCTGGGAAACGAGTTCCGGCAAGGCCTATACCTGCCTGATGACCGACGACGTCCATACCGCCCTGGACATCATGAAGCGGGAGCGGGTCCGCCGTCTGCCTGTCGTGGATGAAGACGGAATCTTGCAGGGCATCGTCGCGATGAACGACTTTATTCTGGCGGTCGGCGAAGGCAAGAACACCGCGGACCTTTCCTGCGAGGATGTGATGCGGGCGCTGAAGGCGATCAGCGCCCACCGCGTACTCGTCGGCATTTGAAGCAGGTCCGAGCGACGAGTCCTGAGTTGCAGACACGGGATCCTCGTCACTCGTCCTGCGCAATTCCGAACCCGCGGAGACGCACATGTACCGCCGCGTCATGGCGTTCGACTTCGATGGCACGCTGGCCCTCAACGGCGACGTGTCACCGGACGTGGAGAAGGCCCTGGAGGAGTGCCGCGAGCGCGGCTATGTGCTATTTCTCGTCACGGGGCGCCGCTTCGAAACCGTGACGCTCGGCTATCTGGGAGAGCTGCTTGACGGTGTCGTGTGGGAAAACGGCGCGGTCCTGACTCACACCGCCAGCGGAGAGACCTATCTGCCGTTCGGCCAGCTCGATACGCGCTTGCTCAAAGCCATTGAAGCAGCCGGCATCCCCTTCGAACGGGGCCTGGCGATCGCGGCGAGCTGGACGCCCCATGACCAGGCGCTGTGGCGGATTCTCGCATCCCAACACAGCACCACCTCGATCGAATACAACAAAGGCGCGGTGATGGTCTTGCCGCCGGGAGCGACGAAAGGGGCGGGCCTCGAACGGCTCCTCGCGCTGTGCGGGCTTTCTCCCAGGAACCTGGCGGCCTTCGGAGACGCGGAGAACGATCTCTCCATGATGACGTTGGCCGAGGTCTCGGTCGCCGTGGCCGATGCGGTGCCGGCCGTGATCGAACAGTCAGATATCGTCGCCCAATCCCCCGGTCCCCAGGGCGTGCTGGAAGTCCTGAAGGCCTACCCCCTGGCGGAGAAATTTCTGGATATTCCCCTCAAGCGTGAGCGGCCGATTCTGCTCGGACAGACGGATTCGGGCGCCGCCGTCAGCGTGCCGGCCGCGCGGCTGGCCGGTCGAAACCTGGGGGTCTTCGGCAACTCAGGAACCGGCAAGTCCTGGCTGGTCGGATTGATCGCGGAAGGGCTTCACCATGAAGACTATCAGGTGCTCTTGATCGATCCCGAAGGAGACTTTCGGGGATTGCGGGTGCTTCCCCGATTCGTCTCGGTGAGCGGCGATCGAGCCACGCTTCCGCCCCCCTCCTCCATCGTCTCGTTGATCGAGGAAGGCGGCGTGTCCTTGGTTCTCGACTTGAGCCAATACCCGCTCCTGTTGCGGAGCCATTACCTCGCCGAGTTGATCCGTGCCTTGCGGCCCGTGCGTGAACGTAAGTTCCGTCCCCACTGGATCGTGCTGGACGAAGCGCAGGAATTCCTCTTCGAAGGAAGCGAGGTGACCGCTCTCCTCCGTCCCATGCTCGAGGAGGGCGGATGGGCCTTCGTCTCGTATCGGCCGGATCGCCTCAGCGAGTCCGTCTTGACCGCGCTTCACCACTGCCTCCTGACCCGCCTCACGGATGGCCAGATCGGACAATACTTGCGAACACACTGCGCCCTGTGTCGTTTTCCGGACAGCGGATTCGGAGAGATTCCGATGGGGAGCGCTCTGCTGTGCGGCGGCGAGATCGTCCGCATGCGTCCCGCCATCCGGCGGGTGCCACACATCCGTCACCTTTACAAATACCTCGACGTTCCCCTTCCGCCGGGAAAACGATTTGCGTTTCGCACCGAGCACGGGTACCTCGGAGTGGAAGCGGCCAGTCTGTATGAGTTTGCGCGCTTGATCCCAACGTTGCCGTTGGAGAGTCTCGAGTACCACGACCGACGAGAGGATTTCGTGAAGTGGGCCGACGGGACGCTCGGAGATGGGGGACTTGCCTCGCGCCTCCGCAAAGTGGCCAATCGCCGCTATCAAGGAGAAGAGTTGAGGGAAGCCCTCAAGCAGGTTGTGTCCGCGCATTACGAAGAAATCCGCCGCCTCCGGTAATCTCGGCGGCCGAGCGACAAGAGACCGCATGTCTGGTCTATGACCGTGCCAGAGACATTACAGGCGCTGGTTCGCACCTTCCGCGCCCACGGGACCAGCCCAGCGATCGAGGCGTTCCACAAACACACGGTTGAAGCCTGGTCGTTTGCGAACCTGTCGGAGGCCATCTCCGATCTCGCCTCGGGCCTGCTCGATGCAGGACTTCGTCCAGGGGAGCGCGTCGCGCTCTATTCGCCGAACCGATCCGAATGGATCGTCGCCTGCGTGGCCCTGATCGAGGCCGGTGCCGTCCCGGTGCCCGTCGACTCGCAGATGGCTCACGACGACCTCGCCCATGTGTTGCAGGACTGTGACGCCCGCTGGATCATGACGATTCGACCGCTGGCTGAACGGCTGGCGGCATACGGGCTCGATCAAGGCCGGACCGTGATCCTCCTCGATGCCGAGGAACACGAATCCCGTAGCTGGCGGCGCATCCGTGGAGACCCGACACGACCGATCCCCTCCGTCCGAGCCGAGGACCACGCCCTGTTGTTCTACACCTCCGGTGTCAGCAGCAGACCCAAAGGCGTGCCGCTGAGTCACCGGAATCTCCTCTCAAACCTTCAGGCTCTGCTGGATATCCGGGTGTACAGCCCCGATGAACGATTGCTCTTGCCCTTGCCGCTCCATCATGTCTATCCCTTCATGGTCGGACTGCTGGCGCCTTTCGCACTCGGACTTCCCGTCATCCTCCCCCATTCGTTGACCGGACCCCAGATGCTGCGCGCGTTACGCGACGGTCGCGTGACGGCGATCGTCGGGGTTCCCCGGCTCTACGCCGGGTTGTACGACGCAATCGAGCAGCGCGTGCGGCGGAAGGGGCGGGCGGCGGTCGTCGTCTTCCATGCTGTGCTGTCCTTCTCGACAGCGCTCGCGCGATACCTCAACATTCGGATCGGCGGGCGCTTGTTCGCTCCGCTGCGCGCACAATTGGCACCGCAGCTCAGGACGTTGGTGTACGGGGGATCCGCGATCGCACCGGACCTGGCTTGGTATTTGGCGGGTCTGGGTTGGCAGATCGCCGGGGGCTTCGGCCTGACGGAGACCTCCCCCATCCTCACGTTTATCGCGCCGGGCAACCGGCATATCGATGCGGCCGGCAAACCGCTTCCCGGCGTGCGGCTCCGCATCGCCGACCCCGATCCGGAGAGCGGCCAGGGAGAAATCCAAGCCCAAGGCCCCAACGTGTTCGCCGGCTATCTTCATCTGCCGCACAAGACCGCCGAGGCGTTCACCGACGACGGCTGGTTCAGAACCGGCGACCTGGGGTACTTCGACAAGGGAGGATGCCTGCACCTGGTTGGACGCGCCTCCTCCCGGATCACCTTACCCGGCGGCGAAAAGATCTGGCCGGAGCACGTGGAGGAAATCCTGGACGGCGCTCCCTCGATCCGGGAGTCGGGCGTGCTCGCATACGAGGGCCGTCTGGTCGGGGTGATCGTACCACGCACGACCTCGGTCCAGGCTGGCGATCTCGATAGTCTGACGCGCACGATCCGGGCCGATCTCGAAGCGCGCCTTGGCCTCCTGCCCTCCTATTGCCGTCTCACCGACGTTGTCCTCAGCCTCGATCCATTGCCCCGGACACGACTCGGCAAGATCCAGCGGCACAAGCTCCACGATCTCTTTGCAGCGGGCAAACAGCATGCGGGTCAAGACCTCGTCGAATCGCGACCGATCGCGATCGAGCGTATGGCCCCGGAAGACCGGCAATTGCTGGAAGATCCCGTCGCGCTCCGCACATGGACTTGGCTGGCCGACAGGTTTCCTGCCGTCAGGCTGACGCCGGACACGAGTCTGTCGCTGGACCTCGGCCTGGACTCGCTCGAATGGATGACGATGACGCTCGGACTGCGCGACGAGGTCGGCATCGAGCTGTCCGAGGAAGCCGTGGCGCGCATCGGGACCGTGCGGGATCTGCTGCGGGAATCCGTTGAGGCCGAACAGGCCACCGGCGGGGCAGCCGATCCAGCGGTACAACTGAAACAGCCGGAAGAACTCTTCGATGCCCGACAGCGGCGGTGGCTCGCGCCGAGGGGCCGGCTCTTGCGAGGACTCGGTTCGCTGCTGTTTTGTCTCGACCGCCTGTTCATGCGGACGGTCTTCTCGCTCGAAGTCCGGGGGGCGGAACGAGTCCCGGCGCAAGGGCCTTGCGTGCTGGCACCCAACCACACCAGCCTCCTCGACCCGCCTGCCCTCATCGCGGTTCTCCCCACCAGCTTCCTAGATCGGACGTACTGGGGAGGTTGGACCGGCATTATGTTTCGCAATCCCATCATGCGCCTCATCAGTCGTGCATGCCAAGTCCTGCCGGTCGATCAACGCGGCCGTCCGTTGGCGAATCTCGCATTGGGCGCGGCGGCTCTTGCGCGCGGCTTCAACCTCGTGTGGTTTCCCGAGGGAGGGCGATCTCCGGATGGGACCCTGCAACCGTTTCAGCCGGGCATCGGCATTCTGCTCACGGCATACCCCCTGCCGGTCGTTCCCGTCCGCATCACAGGGAGCTTCGAGGCATTGCCGACCGGCGCCTGGTGGCCGCGCCGGAATCGGATCAGGATCCGTTTCGGCGATCCCCTCGACCCTGCCGCACTTGCCGGACAACGCGAGGGAGCCGAGCGCTACAGGCAAATCGCGGCCGCACTGCATGACCAGGTCGAGGCACTCGGCGATCGCTCCCAGTCATCCGATGACCACGGTGGTCATCTACCATTCTACCGCGCATGACCGTTCATGCTCCCCTCTTCTCATCAGTCTAAAGCCGAGTGCGGAACGGCCGCCAACACCTCGCCATGGCAGAAGCGGTTGGTGGCGACAATTCCCCTGGCGTTCTTCATTTCGACTTCGTCGTAGCGGATCGGCCCTCCGGCCAGGTCGGACATGAACCCGCCCGCGCCTCGCACAATCGCTTCCGCCCCGCAGACATCCCATTTGCTCGTATACCGTGCGGGCTCCACATAAGCGTCAACCGCTCCCGAAACCAGCAGCCCGATCTTGGCGCCGAGGCTTCCGCAGGGAATTTCCTGCACGTTTCCGAGTCTGGCTTTGATCGTATCGATCGCCGGGTGACGATGAGATCGGGATACCGCCAGGCGCACCGGATGAGGCGGAGCGGCCGTTGAAACCCACGTCCGCCTCCGATCATGGCATCTGATGATCCATGCCGCCTCGTCGCACACGCCCACGTACAGCACATCCCCTACCGGCCGGTAAATCACGCCGAGTTTCGGAAGCCCTGCTTCCACAAGCCCGATGATCAGGGAAAACTCCCCCGTACGCCCCACGAATTCTCCCGTTCCATCGAGCGGATCGACATACCAGACGCGTGACTTGTGACGAGCTTCTTCCGATACCGGCAGTTCCTCGGACACGATGCCGTCCTGTGGAAACTCGCGTGAAAGTCCTTCCACGATGATGTCTTGCGACCGCAAATCCGCGTCGGTGACCGGATCATCCGGCCCCTTGAGCCTGACCTCGAACCGGGAGGCATAAACCTCCAGAATCGCCTTGCCGGCCATCCGGGCGAGATCGGAGGCGATCCTCCCCTCCTCTGCATAATCGGTCAACATCGCGATGGGAATAGAGCCGCCATAGTGCTCAAAACCAGGGACCATCGGCCGTACAGGTGGTACGCACAACCTCCGTCCCTGGATCACGCCAAGACCCGTCAGGCCTGGCGATCGACTTGCGCGCGTGCGACCAGCGGGGTACCGGATGGCTTGCCGGCGGCCGCACTCGTGACCGCATACAATCCCGGCCCTTTGGGCGTGAGATGAACCTGTTCTGTCCGACTCATGCGATCCAATTCACAAAAGACTTGATTCCAGGTCAGGCCTGGACACTCGAACACGATCTCTTCGAGCGGGCTGCCCGGCGAACGGATAATGATTTGCATGCTCTGCTGCCTTGCCGTGTTCATGAAGGCCTTCTCGTTTGGAAAACAAAAGAGCCTCGTGCATCTCTGATGCCACTCAACGCCAACCACGAGCCATTATGTCCGTGTTCGTGAAACTAGGCCCATTTACAAGGTCGTGTGACAGTGGACAACATCAAGATACCCATACAGGCCCTCTGCGAGTGTGGTTTTTCGCGGCAATTCTAAAAGACACTGTAGCCATGCAGCACGCTCGGGACGACGGGAAGTCGGGTCCTTTTGTCGAGATCCCTTCGACGCACGATCGCTTCACAGACGATGCCAGCCGTACTGTTGCCTATTGCACCAGCATCTCTCGCGCCAATGGCGACTTTGTCCCCAACAAACCGTTCAGCATCCACATTGCTTTCGACGTGAATACCCTTCAACCCCTTCAACTTCTTAGCGGCTTTCTTGTCCGCCGGTCGCGGCATACCTGTTGCTGGCGCTTGGCCGGGTGAGCCCTTGAACTGTACTCTCAACGAGGGGACCGACATGGCTGTGGACTCGATGATCGGCTGGATGTAGAGCGTGAGATCCGGAGCGGGGCTGCCCGCTCATGGCTGCACGGTTCGTGCGTCAGCAGCCGAGGGCCGCAAGGGCGCGGCGTTCGTATATTCGTATTCGTCAACCGACAAGGAGGAGGCACCATGGCACAGGCAACGAAGGAAAAAGAAAGCAAGGCATTGAGTACCTCTCGACCCGTCCAGGTCCTGCCGCGAGCCCGTGAATTAGAACGGTCGTTTGATCGCATGGTCGAGGAATTCTGGAGGCGGCCCTTTCCTCGCCTGCTGGGGCCGGAACGGTGGTTCGATCGGATGGTCGAGGAATTCTGGCGGCCCTTCCCCAGCCTGATGTGGCCGGCCGAGACGGATATGATGCGCATGCCGGCGGTCGACGTCTATGAAGACAAGGACGACGTCGTCGTCAAGGCTGAGCTTCCGGGCCTCTCCAAGGAGGACATTTCCGTTCAGATCGCCGACACGACCCTGACGATCAAGGGCGAGAAAAAGCGGGAAGAAGAGATCAAAGAGGAAGACTACTCTTGCTGTGAACGGTCATTCGGACCTTTTGCGCGCACCATTGAGCTGCCCTTGGAGGTGAAGGCCGACCAGGTGAACGCAGTCTTTAAGAACGGAGTCCTCGAAGTTCGCATGCCGAAGACCGAGGACGCCAAGAAGAAATCCATTACCATCAAGATCGACTAAGATTTTCACTGAGGCGCGCGTTCCTAGCGCGGGGAAGCGAGGGATGAATGGCGACGTACGCGATGCTGACCCGACTCTCTTCCGAGGCATTGACTGGACCGGACGCGATTGCTGAGCTCAATCGCAGAGTCCAGCGGCGGGTGAAACAAGACTGCCGCGGGGTCAAATGGCTGGCGAATTACGCAGTCCTGGGGCCGTGCGACTACCTGGACATCTTCGAGGCTCCCGATGCCGAGACCGCGACCAAGGTTGCCCTCTTGGTCCGAACACTTGGTCACGCCACCACTGAAACCTGGGTCCTGACGCCCTGGGACCGCTACGTCGCGATGACCCAACGGATGAGAAAGAAATAGAACCTCTCATCTTGGTGGATCGCGGGCGGCGCGACCGCACGGGCTTCAGGTAATCGCCTGGCGCTCACCCAGTTGCCCGCTCTGTATTGCACCACGAAGGCCGCCACGAACCGGATGCTACCTGAACAAGCAAGACCGTCTTCCCGAAATTGCTTGTTAAGCGCTACATGATTCCGATCTAAGAATTTCCCGCTCTGCTTCCAGCCAATCGTCGAGCGCATACCCATGCCGATAGCCCCGCTCGGCGTAGAGCTCGTAGGCCCGCTGTGCAATCCGGACCTGCAAATCATCGGAGGGTGACACAGGCTGGCTGTGCACCGGAGCCTTGTCGAGGGTGGCAGACCCGCCGCTCTCTACGGGCTGCCGATTTTTCCGTGCGCGTGGTTCTTTCGTAGTCAATGATCGCATGACGTCGCCTCTCCTCTCTCCTTCTCTCGATGACTGTTGGCGGGCAATGCCCCGATTGAAGGAATGGCTCCCCGGCGGCCGCACTCGTGACCGCATACAATCCCGGCCCTTTGGCCGTGAGACGAACCTGTCCCCTCCGACTCATGCGGTCCGGTTCACAAAAGACCTGATTCCAGGTCAGACCGGGACACTCGAGCACGATTTCTTCGAGCAGGCAGCCCGGCGAACGGATGGTCGAACCACAGGCAACCGGAATGGCGCGAATGAGGCTGCAAGAAGTTGTCGGCTTCAAGTGACAGTGGGCGACCGAGAAGGTCGCTCGCGATTAAGACACGCATCGCGATTCGAACCATACAATGCCGACTCACCCGCTCGGATTACTTCAGATCGCGGGACGGATCGTCGAATATGGCGCCGCACTCGAGACAACGGACTTTGCCCGTGCGCTGGCCGCTTCTCGTCAGGACATCGTCGATCAGGCGGCTGTGGGTACAGGCGATTCTCGGTACGACGACACTGGCTGGCTGAACGGTTGACTTGTCCTCTCGGGTTTCCATCGCGGCCCCCTTCCGTCGTGGCATCGGATCCTTTCGTTTCCCCTGCATTGCCCTGCCGCTTCGTAGAGACCAGAGCGGTTCTGCTCGATTCCCGTTGTCTCATACGATGGGCAACTACGTAGCACGATCGTGACTCTCGAACCACTAGGGATCTCCCTAGTCTGGATCGCCGGTATTTCCTGCAGCCTGTTCGCTCAGCCGAACCTAGGTTGCTCGATCCTTCGCCTCACCGCCGGCCATGCTATGAGCCATGATCGGCGACCGGGCCTCCGCACGCGGGCCTTGGCAGACTTGGACTCGATAGGTGCGCCCGGGGTCGCGCGTGACACGAATCTCCCCGGTCCGGCTCAGGTAATCGATGGCGAGGAACACCTGATTCCAGGTCAGATCCGGACAGAGCCCGACGACCTCCTCCAGAGGACAATCGGTGCCCAGTCGCTCCAACGCGTCATAAACGCGGGCGATGCTTGCCGAGACAGTCATACGCCACCCCTTTCTCCACCTTCACCAAATGTTTTGATGCCTATGAGAATCCCGTCCGGTAAAGGATTCGTGTCTGCCTCGTTAACGTTCGGTAAACACTTCTCTGTCGCCCGGTGACGGTGCAGCGCGGAGTCTAGGCGAAACGGAAAGATGACGGGAACTAGGCAAAGCCAAAGGACGGGGGACAAATTCTACCTGGGCGCGAATCGGCTTGCAGCGCGGGCTAGCCTGGGCGACCGCCGGGATCCGGCCTCCGGTCCGGCCCCGGCCGGTGTCCGGAAGCAAGCAATGCCGTCGTCACAAACTCACCAATCCTTCGGCGATCGCATACTTGGTCAGCTCGGCGGTTGAGTGCAGATCGAGTTCGTCCATGAGGCGAAACTTGTGAAATTCCACCGTCTTAACGGAAATGTTCAAGATGGAGGCGATCGCCTTGGTTCCCTTGCCTTCTGCGATGAGTTGGAGGACCTCCCGCTGCCGCGGCGTGAGCGTCGCGACCGGCCTCTGGCGGGTCTGCTGCTCGGACGGAAGAAGCGTGGCGGCCAGCACGTCCTTTGTGATCAACGGGGTCAAGTAATGCTGACCCCGCAGCACGGCCTGAATCGCCTGCTTCAGCTCGGATGCGGCCGATCGCTTGATGAGATAACCCGAGGCTCCGGCCTTGAACGCTTCCGTGGCATAGGTCGGCGTGGCATGCATCGTCAAGAAGATGAGTTTGCTCTCCGGCACCAACTTCCTCACCTGACGCGCGGCGTCCAATCCATTGAGCAGCGGCATCGAGATGTCCAAAAGAACGATGTCCGGACGCAGTGTCTGCGCCTGTTCCACCAACGCGCGCCCGTCTTCCACGGTCCCGACCACGTCCCCCTCGGCTTCGACCAGCTTCCGGAGCCCGGCCAGCACGATGGAATGGTCGTCCGCCATCAGGATGCGAGGACGAGTCATGAGTTCCTCGCTTAGAAGGGAATCCAAGCACAGACCTTAGTGCCGTCAGCGGGCCTGGAATGGACGCGCAGAAACCCGTTCAGCAATCGGAGGCGTTCCTGCATGCTGATCAACCCCAATCCCTTTTGGTGGGCGCTCTTGTCGCTCGCGTCGAATCCCTTCCCGTTATCCGCCACCGACAGGCCGACTCCCCTCGATGAGCCGCTGAGTTTCACCATTACTTTCGTGGCGTTTGCGTGTTTGACGACATTTTGGAGACTTTCCTGGAACACCCGAAACAGACACGTGGACCAGTCGAGCGGGATCGCACCGGGAATGTCCTTGACCTTGAGAACAATCTGGAGCCCAGTGCGGTCGGTCACCTTCCGGATGTGGTCCTCGAGAGCCGCTTCCAATCCCGCATGTTGCAACAGGGATGGATGGAGATGATAGGCGAGGTTATGCAGGTCGTCCGAGAGCCGTTCAAGCCGCTCCCGCACCGGCGCCAGCGCCGGGGGAATCAATTCGGGAAGGATGGGAGGCTGTCGCTCCAGAGCCGCGATATCCAGCACCAACGCGGCCAGGCGCTGGCTGAAATCGTCGTGTAGGTCCCGCGCGATCCTCCGGCGTTCCTCGTCCTGCGCCACCAGCAACTTCTCCGTCAGCGCTTGGAGTTCCTCGCGTTGCTTCCGGAGAACGAGTCGGCTCTGTCGCAAGGCCGCTTCGGTCTGCTTACGCTCGGCGACCTCGGCCTGGAGGGGCTCGTTCACCTGCACGAGTACCATAGCGGGCTGCTTCTGTGACAGCGGTTTTGCCCCGGCCTGGCGGTTGGTCTTGGCGGGTTTCGGCAGCATAGGGGACGGACAATTCTAGGCTTCCGAACGGGACCTCGCAAGTGCGGGCTACGCTAAAAAATAGCGGTCTATTTTTTCTTCCCCGATGACTATCGTGTCCCACACTCGGAGGCCCCCTCCACGCATTTCTGATGGACCGGACATCTCGCTCAGCTATAGGCCCGGAGACCCGCCGCCCTCTTTCACGATCCGCCGCCTCTTCTCGAGCGCTTCCGCCTGCACCAGGTTCTTGCAATGGTCGCACACCCAATGTCCATACAAGAGAGCAGGCCCTGCCTGGCCGCACAGCAGGCAGAAACTGGGCTTCTCGATCGGCGGCCTTTCGGCCGTCTTGTCGTCCGACTGCGTCATGATGACCTCCGACCTGCACTTCGTGTGGGCCGCCGGCTTACCGGGCGCAGCCCATCTCCACAGTCGCCGGCGGAGAAACGCCTCTTGTCTCCATCCGCTTCTTCTGTCTTCCGAGACCGGCAAAATAACGGCACAGCACAGATGGATCGCGAACAGCCAATTGCGAGTCGCCGATCCCGATTCGATCCCGACGTTCCGTTCTGCCACGATCCCGGCGACTACCGATCGACTGTTTCCCGGCCCGGCCGAGATCGAATCCCATGACAACAGACGCAAAGGCAATGCCATTTCGCCGGCCTATGGGAAGGTGGCCGATGTGTCGGACAGGGCTTCGCTTGCGGGAGTGGACAGACGATGCCTGAACGGATTGAGCGCGACCGCCGTAGCAAGAAGGGACAGCGGGACCGGACAGGTTGTCCTAAAACGCCACGAGTGATTCGACGGCCCCTGCTCGCAGGGATGTCAACAAGAGTGGGTGGGACTCGCGACTTCTACTGCAACCGCCGATACGCCGCTGCGACCTGCCTGCCGCCTGTCTGCCGTCGCCGGACGGGAACTGGCAGGCGCATGGCTTGGCGCAGGCAGGCAAGCTTGGCTGCGGGTTTTCTACACCCAAGCGGCCATGCCGTCCCTCGCGTCCTCAAGGTATGGGTTAACGCGGCCCTTATCCTGTTAGAAGGTGGCCCGCAGCTCGGCGAAGAAGGCGGAGGTCGGCTGCAAGCGGCCGAAGAAGGAGTTGCGCTGCCCCGTGAACACGTCCCACCCGACGAACCCCTTCCACACATCGGTGAAGGCGTACGCCAGCGACGGGCGGACGAAGACATCGCCCCGGTTGGCGTTCCACATGCCGAACAGCTCGCTCTCCAGCGTTTGATGCCACCAGGACGCCTTGATGCGTCCGGTGAGGCCGAATTGGTATTGATCGAGCTGCTGGTTGAACGTAGCGTTCTGCACGGAGGCGAAGCGGACGATGGGATCGGCAACGGCGAAGGGGTCGCGGTAGTTGACGATCGTGCGTTGATAGACCTGGAGATTCACGTTCAGGTCTTCCAAGATATCCCGGTCCGCGCCCAACACGGCGAAGACGAACGGCTTCTTGATGAAGGGATTGGCTCCCGACGCGTTTTGCGTATGGGTATAGGCGACCTCGCCCCGCACGCCATAGCGCCCGACGGGGCGGGCGAAATCCGCCCCCACCACATGGATGCGGGTATGGCGCAGCTCGATATGGGCCGGGGCGAGCGGCACGCCGATCGGATTGACGTCCAGCCCGGTGTAATAGCTGACCGACCAATCCAGCTCCCCGCCCGTCTGATCGACCTTCAGCGCCAATGCTTGATACGTGAGCGCGCCGGAGTCGCGCTTGTCTTCGGTAATGGTCAGCCCCGGCGGCGCGGTGAGAGGGATCGTGCTGGGATTGAAGAGCGGAATCCAAATCGCCGAGACCGTATACGTCCCTCGATAGAGATTGGCCTTGACCGCGTAGCTCCCGATCCGCCGCTCTTCTTCGTCTTTGGCGGAGAGCAGCGTGAAGTCCTTGGGCGTCAGGTTATCCGTCGGGTTGAGCGCATCGGCCCGTCCCCAGGTGACGATCTGTTTGCCGACCCGGACGTCGAGCGAGGGACCGTAGATGTTGACATACCCTTCGAGGAGACGCGCCTGCGCCCCGCCGGATCGGCGGAGGTCCTGGTCCGTGATCCGGGCTTCGACCTTGCCGTCGCCCCACGAACCGAACTTCGGCAGCGCCTTCGGCTGAACCGTGAGGCCCGGCAGACTGTGGGTGTCGTCCAAGCGCTTGGAGGCGGAGTAATAATCGGCGCGGACGAACCCGCCGAGTCCGGCCTGGCGGAACCACTCGGCGGTGGAGGCGGGCGGGGGGAGGTCATCCGGCGAACCCACGCCGGTTGTGGCGACCGGCGCCGGAGATTCGGTCGGCCATGCCTCCGCCGGTCCGCCGGCTGCGGCAGCAACCGCATGGGCCGTCTCGCACGCCATGAGGAAGACCGCGAGCAGGCTTACGCCGAGCGCAGGACCGAGATGCCCGCTCACAAGACCTTCGGCTCCGTCGCTGGTGCCGCCGCGCACTCCACGTGGCCTATTTCTCCCGCTCCAAATAGCGTGTCGTGAAGAACTCGTCGGCGACAGCCGATGCGGCATCCAATTTCTCGAACGCGATGAGGGTGCGATGGCCGGTCTGGTGATTGACCATTTCGCGTCGGGTGGCCCACCATTTGTGGGCGGACGGATCGACTTCCGCCACTTCGGGAACCGTTTGGGTTTTCAGCAACCGGCCCGTGATGTCGTAATACTCGACCTTTTTCTCCATGAAGTTGCTTTTGCGGATCCACGAGACCTTCTTCGCGTAGCCGTAGTCTTTCTTGATCTGCTCGGTCGCCGGCACCGACTCGATGACGTAGCAGTCTTCGCCGTCGAGCGCCTCGGTCCTGAGGAGCGTGTGAGTATACGTGTCCACGACGGGTAAGAGAATGTCGCCGTACGAAAAGTCCGATCCGACGAAACTGTCCTTCTTGTTGCTCGCGACAAGCCGCCGCACCTTCTTGAGCGCGGGCAGATAGATCCACATGTCGTCCTCGCCGTCGTAGTGCTGCACCTGCAAATAGCCCGTGCCTTCGATGTCGCCGGGACGGAGAAAACGGATCATCAGTTTGCTGTCGATGCCGTTCGGCTGGAGCAGCGACACGCTCCGGGATTGGCGCACCCGCTGCTGGCCCTTGTCGTTGATCAAGGTCATCGTGCTTTCGTTCTGTAAGTGTTTGATCTTGGTGACGTAGAAATTCTTCTCCATGATCTCGCGGGCGGTCGGCTCCGCGGCGTGGACCCATCCACACCACAAGCCCACGACCAGATAGCCGGCCACGACAATTCCCATTAGCCTCATGATCGAATCCTCCTTGTCCAAGGGCTTATCCGGCAAGGTCCTGCCCGGCCGGCTGACCGGCGACTCGGGGCTCCCCGCTGGGCATCGGCCGCGCGCAGACGAAGCCGGGCTTGAGCCACACGACGGCCGCCGGCACCAAGACGACGGCGGCCAGCGAGCTCATGGCCATCGCCAGCGCCACCAGAAAGCCCAGACGGACGTGCAGGCGGAAATCCAGGTTCCACATCAGCATGGCATAGCCGGACCCGACCGCGAGCGCAACGTACAGGATCGCCTTGCCGGCGGTGGGCAAGGCGGCGCGCAGGGCCGCGGCCAGCTCCCCGTGCCGCCGCATTTCCTCCCGCAGGCGGTAGATGATGTAAATCGCGTAGTCGGCCCCGATTCCGACCGCCATGCCCGAGACCGCCGCGGTGCCGATGTCGAGCCGGATGCCGAGCAGGCCCATCATGCCGAAGTTGGCCAGCACGGTGAGGGCCAAGGGAATCAAGACGAACACCCCGGCCAGCGGCGACCGGAGCACCAGCGACGAGATCGCATACACGCTCGCCGCCACGACGCCGATGTTGAGCAACTTCCCCTCCACCATCACTTGGTTCAACGCCGCCCCTTGCGCCATGCCGCCGCCGATACTGACGCGGTAGCCCGCGGGAAACTCCTTGGCCGTCAAGGTCTTGAGATCGCGGATGATCGTTTCGATGTACTCGGTGCTGTCGGTCTTCAAATAGGCCCAGAGCACGGCGGCCCGGTACTCGTAGTCCACATAGGAATCGAAATCGCCCGGGTCGCCGGACATGGAATAGAGAAACAGATACTGCGCAATCAAGTCGCGAGTGTCGGGCAGCACGTCGTAGGCCGGATCGTCGGCGTGCATCGCCTTGTTCATCCGTTTGAGGAAATCAGCGAGCGACTGGGTCTTGCCGACTAACCGGTAGCGGGATTCCAAGTGGCGTTGCGTCGCCTCGATCGCGCGCAGCGCCGCCGGCTCTTTCATCGCATCCGGCTCCGGCCCTTCGATCAGCATGAACAGCGTGTTCGTGCCGCCCATGCCGTCGTTGAGCGCGCGATCGTCCAGACGCATGGGGCTCGTCGGCGAGAACTCGCCCTTGAGGCTGGCATCGATCACCAACAGGTGAATGCCGATGGCCAAGAGCACCAAGAGGAGGGCGGGCGGGCCCACCAGCCGGCCCCACCGCCCGGCGGCGATGTGTGCGGCCACCCGGCCGGTGAAGCGATCCAGCAGATCGGCCCGCTGCTCCCGCTCCACTTCGGACCGTTTCGGCGCAGCGATCCAGGAGCGCAGCGCGGGGATGAAGGTCATCTCCAAGAGGACGGCCGAGAAGATGCCCGTCGCCGTGAACACGCCGAAGACCCGGATGGTCAAGGTGGGAAAGATCGTGAGCGCCAGAAAACTCACGACCGCGATCGAGCCCGCCGTCAGCATCACGGGCCCGATCTTGGTCAGGGATTCGATCACCGCCGCCTTACTGTCGTGCAGCCGCGCGTATTCCTCGTAGAAGCGCTTCAAAATCTGCACCGAGTGGCCGGCCGCCACCGCCATGATGAGGATCGGCGTCGTCGCGTTGAACGTGTCCAACGGCACGCGCAACGTCCCCATGATGCCGAGGCCGCAGAGCACGCTCAGGATCGCCGTGGTCACCGGCACGATCATGCCTTGGAAGGACCGGAAGGAGAGATAGAGCACCGCCATGATCACGACCAGCGCAATGAAGAAAAAGAGCCCCATCCGTTGCGAATAGATCTCCAACCAGGCGAGTCCGGTGGCGATGCCGCCGAGATAGAAACGCACCTGGTCGCCTCGTTCGCGGGCGAGGACCGCGTCGACCCGCTCTTTGATCGCCCGGTAGCCCTGCAACTCCGGTCCGAACTTGAAGTCCGCGATCACGACCGCCATGCGGCCGTCCTTGGAGACGATCGAGTCCTGATAGATCGGATTGGAGGCAACGGCCCGCTTGAGCCGCTCGATCCCCTCCGGCGTGCGGGGCACCGTCTCCATGAGCTGGCGGACCACCATCCCTTCGTCCGTGCCCGTGATGTCCTTAGCCTTGCGAGCGGCGAGACTGATCACGTTGCTCCGGATGACACCGGGAATTTCCAAGACCCCGTCGGTAATCCGCTGGATCGTCTCCAGCACCGCTGGCTGATAGACGTCGCCCGCGACCGGTTCCACGCCGATGACGATCAGGTTCCGCCCGCCGAAGATGCGCTCGATCGTATTGGTCGTGACGACGTAGGGGTGATCCTGCGGCAGGTTGTGGTCCGGATCGACGATGACCGTCAGCCGGCCGATCTGGGAGGCGAGCGCCGAGGAAATGGACAGCGCTAGGATCATCACGGCGACGCGGTATCGGACGACCGCCTCCACGTAGCGACGCAACATCGGTGACCTCCTTCGGCGTACCACGACGGGCTCGCCGACTACGCGGTCCCTTTGACGGCCTGCAAGGCCTCCTTGAGCTCCTTGATCCGTTTGTCGAGCAAGGCCAGATGCCGGTCGCGCAACACCGGATCCTCGCGGACCTTCCACAGGCGATAGAAGACGACTTTCACCTCCCGCCGGAGTGTGGCCGCCTCCTGATAGGCGGGCGTCTTGGCCTGTGCCTCGGTCACGTCGCAGGCCGTCGTCTTAAGCGCGTAGAGCTGGTTGTGGAGCCGGTCGAAGGCGCCAGCATCGTTCGGCTGTTGGCGAACCGTCTGAATCGTGCTCTCGATCATTGTCGTTAAATTGATTTGCGTCTCGATGCCGCTTGCGCCCTTGGCCTGCGCCACGAACTCTTTCGCCTGGGGATGGAATAGACTGCCACACCCCGCGAGGCCAAGCAGAGCCACACTCAGAGTCAGAACGACACCCCTACCTCGTCTTCGCATGAGACACCTCCTCTTTCATCGTTGTTCGAGTGACCTTGCGCGGTCACGCTCGGACGGCCGCCAGTCGGACGTCGAGGCTCAACGGCCCAGGGCCGTAGGCCAGCACGTCGAGCAGCCCGCCGGTCATGGCCCGAGCGACTACATCGATAGTTGGTCAACCAGCCCCTTCACCGCATCAGCCGACTTTCGGATCGCCTCCAGCTCTTTTGCATTCACGTTCAGCTCCAGCACGCGTTCCACCCCTCCGGCTCCAAGAATGACCGGCACACCCATAAAGATCCCGTCGATGCCGTACTCTCCCCGAAGATAGGCGACACAGGGCAACACACGTTTCTTGTCCCTGACCACCGCCTCGACCATCTGTTCCACCGCCGCGGCCGGGGCAAAGTATGCCGAACTCACCTTCTGAAGCGAGAGGATTTCTTCTCCTCCCTTGCGGGTCCGCTCGACGAGCGCCCTGATACGGTCCTCGGGCAGTAGATCGGTAATCGGTATACCGCCGACCGAGGCGTGGCGCGGGAGCGGTACCATGAAGTCTCCGTGTCCGCCCAGCACGAGGGCGTTGGTATCTTCCACCGAGACGCCAAGTTCCAAGGCAATGAAGGTCCGAAATCGGGATGAGTCGAGAATGCCCGCCATGCCTGTCACCCTGCGCTTGGGAAAAGACGTCGCACTGGCGGCCACGTGCACCATGGCATCGACCGGATTGGTGACCATGATGAGGACCGCCTCGGGAGAGACCTTCGCGATCTGGATGCAAGCGTCCCGAACGATCGCGGCGTTCCGTTTGAGCAATTCTTCGCGCGACATCCCGGGTTGGCGAGGGAGCCCGGCGGTAACCACCACGACATCGGAGTCCTTCGTGTCGTCGTACTGATCGGTGCCAAGGATCGACAAATCGAACCCTTCCAGTGGAGCCGCTTCTTTGAGATCGAGCGCCTTCCCTTCGGCTAACCCTTTCGTGCGGTTGAAGAGAACAATATCGCCCAACTCCTTCAGCGCGGACCATAACGCGACTGTTGCACCGACGTTGCCGGATCCGATGATGGTAATTTTCTTGCGCATCGTCCTTCATCCCCCCTCAGGAGAGCCATGGTGTGACCCCGCCACCATACATCAGTTTCCAGCCATAGGCATAGGCTCACCTGCTCTTCCACGTCCACGACCCGACAGCCTTCCTCCTCCCGTCGGACCGTCCACCCGCCTTCGAGGTGTCTGTGCCGCACTTCGCCACAGGAACGCATCCGCCACTGTCCTCATTTTCCACAGCGTAGCGTCGCTGGTCCCGTTACTCCCTACATAATCTTGGTGGACGTCAGAGAATCTGGCAATAGCGATGCCGACCTGACGGCCAGAGGCTCGTTTCTCGCACCATGGTATCCAAACTGCATAGACGTTGAAGCGCGTCGGTCACTCGGAGGCACTTGGAAGGAGGGATGCCATGGCACAGAACCCTACGCCGGCCGATCTGATCGTCGGTCGCATCGCGTGCCACCCAGGCTGCAGCTTGGACGAACTGGCGACATTCTGCCCCGAGCTGACCTGGAACCAGGTCTTTCTGGAAGTAGACCGGTTAAGTCGTGCCGGTCGGGTGCTGGTGAGGCTGACGGAGCGCGGTTGCTATCGGCTCACCCTCGCCCACGAGAAGCACCCCGACGCACAGCCGTCCGATCGTCCCGAACGCCCGCCGGTCCCGGCGCAGTCCCATCATGATAGTCGGTGCAAGCGTTGCGGCGGCCTGATGGTCTCGGAGCACAATGACGACTTCCGCGGCTGGCGCTGCATTGGCTGCGGGGACCGTGTGGACCCGATGATCCTCGCGAAGCGGCGGAAAGCCGGATCGGCTGGCCCCCGGACAGTCCATGCCGGCCGCTGATGGCTCTTGGAAGGCACCGAGCGGAGAGCGCACGCGCACATCCCTGCGAAGCGTGCTGACCTTTCGTGTCGACGCCTAGGGACTTGCCTACCGCTGGTAGGCGTGGACGCTCACCGCAAAAAGACGCGGAGGAGGTCGTCGAGTATGGGAGACCAGCACAGTTGGGCCACAGCGTTCCTGCGCGAGGTCTTGACGATGCCGCGCCGACACGCGGCCGTGTTTCTCCTTGCCACCATCTTGCTGATCATTGTGGATGTGCAAGTGGTCGAAGAGTGGCATCCCATCCGTCTCTTCGAGCTAATCGGCTTCATGGTATTCGTGTACATGGGTTGGGTGACGTGGCGTGTCGCACGCATGCTGAAATCGATGAACCAGAGGAAACCTTAGCGGGCATTATTCACGCGGGATAGAGGAACTGGCAGGATTGACCCCGCGCATTTTGCCGTTATCTATTTAATGAGCGGAGGCCTCGGTGAGAGGAACACTCAAGGAAATCGAGGTCGAGCGCTGGGGTGGTGAGCAGGCCCACCGGAGAGTGGGAAGCCTAAAACCCCTCCAAGACCTCCACATTGCATATCAAGCTCTCTGGACCCGCCTCCGCTCCGGTTTTTTATTCCCTTTAATTGCTCTCCGGCAAACCTCTTTTCCCCTCTCCAGTTCAAAAAAGGGTCGTATTTTGACACTTGCGGGCGGTGGATCAGGTGTGGAATTTCCGCACTGAATTCGTGCAGCGCAAGGAGGGAGGGACTGATCGCTACGATCATGAATGAAATAAAAAAAGGCCCGCTCTCGTGTGGACCACGGGGACCGTCGACCGGCCGGGACCAGGTTCGGCAACCCTTCAGTCGCTTAAGGCTGGCTGCCCCGCGCCTCAACCTTCGTCTGGGCTCGCATCTACGGCCGTGCCTAGTGGCACCGACAGTTGATAGCGCGTCCCTCGAACCCCAATCCCGCTACTGAAACGGCGCCCGCAGCCTCTTACACGCTGGCTGCACGAAAGCGGGTCACCATTGCAAATTACCCACCACTCCAACCGACTTCACCTACCTCCTCCGCTTTTTTGATAAGCACGATCGCGCCGGAATCAACCAGGCTCCTATCCCTCCTCCTGTGGAGTTCTTCCTCAACCTGCCTGATGAGATCACCCCCTTGGCTCACCTCCATCGACCGGATCGGCCCGATGCGCGATGCCGCTCCCGCGGCGTCACCCGTGGCCTGGACGAGGGTTAGTTGAGACGGGACTTACCGGAGCCGGCGAAGAGCTTCTCCGCCTCCGCGCGCGCCAGATCTTTTTGACGATGCGCGAGGATCACGGGATCGATCCGCTCGCCGCAGCTCACGCAGCGCCAATTATACGAGCCAAGCTCGTGCACCTTCTCCGGCACCATGAGGCCGCCGCAGCGGTGGCAGCGATCGAGGCCCGTCGGCTTGGCAACAGACGCTTTCGAAACGTTGGTCACGGACACACACCTCCTCTTTACCGATGTATCGAGTTATCACTATGATCCGCATTCTCCCAAAAGGATTCATGGCTGTTTCCTGTGCCCCCAGCGCCTCCTGGCTTCTCGTCCTCCCGATCATACCCTTGCCTTCTTTACCGCATTGTCCGCTTGAGCAGCGGGCGCAACTCGCCTAACGGCCTGGCGTTCAACACGTCCTTCCGTTCCAACCACCCTCTGCGCGCCTGTCCGACCCCATAGCGAAGATGCTCGAAGTCGAGCACACTGTGGGCGTCTGAGTTGATGCTCACCATGACCCCCTCCTCCTTCGCCGTCTGGCAATCCGTGTCGGTGATGTCGAGACGGATCGGATGCGCGTTCACCTCCAGAAAGCAACCCCGCGCTCGGGCATGGCGGATCAGCCGCGGCATGTCGACCTCGTAGGGCTCCCGTTCATCGATGAGCCGGCCGCTGGGATGGGCCAAGATCGTGAAACAGGGCCGGTCCATGGCACGCATGATCCGCTCAGTCTGCTTCTGTCGGGAAAGGCGGAAGTGACTGTGGACGGCCCCGACGACGAGGTCGAGCTGGCGCAGGTCTTCATCCGGGAGGTCCAGGCTGCCGTCTTCCAAAATGTCCACTTCGATCCCCTTGAGCAGGGTGATGCCGATCGACGTCGCATTCAGGCGGTCGATCTCCTCGATCTGTTCGAACAGCCGCTTGGGGTCAAGGCCCTTCGCCATCGTAAGGCGTCTCGAATGGTCGGTGATAGCCAGGTACTCGAGACCGCGAGCGCGCGCCGCCTCCGCCATTTCCTGAATGGTGTTCCGGCCGTCGGTGGCTTTGGTATGGGTGTGAAGGTCTCCTTTCAGATCGGCGATCTCCACCAGCGCCGGCAAGAGCCCGGCCCGCGCCGCGTCGAGCTCCCCTCTGTTCTCGCGCAGCTCCGGCGGAATCCAGGGCAACCCCACGGCGGCATAGACCGATTCTTCCGTGGCCCCCGCCACCGAGCGATCGCCCTTGAAGACGCCGTACTCGTTGATCTTGAGCCCCCGCTGTTGGGCCAATTGGCGAAGTGCCACGTTGTGCGCCTTGCTGCCGGTGAAATACTGGAGGGCCGCTCCGTAACTGTTCTCGGGAACGACCCGCACGTCCACTTGTAGCTTGCAGGCGAGACGAAGGCTCGATTTGGTGTCGCCATGCGCCAGGACCTCTTCGACTTCCGGATAGGACACAAAGCGCTCCATCACAGGACTGCCGGGAGCGGCGGTGACGAGGATATCCAGATCCCCGATCGTTTCCTTGGCGCGGCGGTAGCTGCCCGCCGCCATGACCTGTTTGACCCCGGGTGATTGTTTCAGGTAGGCAATCAAGGCTTCTGCGTACTGGGTTGCGATCGCCAATTGGAACCGTTTCGGCTCGCCCGCTCTCGCGCGCAACTGGTCCAGAATGTGCCGCTCGGTCTTTTCTCCGAACCCTGGGAGCGCTCTCACGCGTCCCGCTTGCGCGGCCTTTTCCAATTGGTCGAGCGTCCGGATGCCGAGATCCCGATAGAGCGCCGCCACCCGCTTCGGCCCGATGCCTGGAATTTTGAGCAACTCCTTCAGTGTGGCCGGCACCTTCTTCCGATGTTCTTCCAGCATGGCGGCCGTGCCGGTCGCAACGATCTCCTTGATTTTCGCGGCCAGGTCTTCGCCGATGCCTGGCAGTTCGGTCAGGTCCTCCCCTTGATCGAGCATCGCGGAAATATCCCTGGGCAAATCGCGAAGCGTGCGGGCGGCGTTCCGATAGGCGCGGATGCGGAACGGATTGGACCCTTCTATTTCCAGGAGGTCCGCGATTTCATCGAAGACCGCCGCGATATCGGCATTGTGCACCGGCATACATTGGCTCCGTTCCCGCCCCGCGAACGACATCGGACGGTGGTAGCAGACTCGTCAACTTTTGCCCCGACGAGACCGTTTCCCGGCCTGCCGAACCATCCTGTGTGTGGCTCGTGTCCGTTCCTTTTCCAGCCTCAGCTTCTTGAATCGTTTCGCCTGGATCTTCGGCAGGTTCTTGAACGGCATCCGCTGCCTCATGGCCTCTCCTGGCGCCGGTCGAACGTTCGCCCCCGCCCGCGCCCTTGTGTTTCCAGCACCTCTGTGATGATGCGGCGCAGCGTGCCGCTTGCTTCTTCGAATTCGTAGCGAACCCGGCAGGTCAGCGGCTCGACGTTGATCAGCCGAAGCAATGCCACCGGCGTGGCGATCACCACGAGGCCCCTTTGTTGGCGCGATTTTCCACTGCCGTTTCACCCGTCTGTCGATTTCTGCTACAGACCGACGCTCCTCCGATGACCGCCATCGGGTCCGGAGTCCGCTGATTCCACAGGAGGATCGTCTGATCCGGAACGGGATCCCCCTGGTCTCTACCTTGCAGAACTCGTGCTCATGTCGAGGTCGCGCACGCCCCGGGGGAGGGAACTATCGATGAATAGGCAACGGATGACGGCTATCTGCGTCTTGTGTGTCGCGGCGAGCCTGTGGACTTCGCCACCCCCACCTGTGCAGGCCAAGACCCAGCTGACCGCCGGGGCGATTCAGGAAGTCGATCCGCAGACGCTCAAGGAGCTGCTTTCCACCTTCGAACTAGCCGAGCAGGCCATGGAGGCGCGCGATCTTGACGGCATCATGGCGTTGTACTCGGAAGAATATCACTATCACGGACTCAAAAAGGCGGACATCAGAAAGATCTGGGAGCAGCTCTTCAAGCATTATAAGGACCTGGAAAGCTTTCACACCTTCTCGGTCGTTCGCACCGTCGGATCGGGCAGCAAACTCGTCGCCGAGATAACCTGCACGGGCTCCGTCTGGGGCACCTCCACGGACACGACGCTCCGCAGCCCCATCGATAGCTGGTACGAAGAAGTCCATTTTCTCAAGAAGGAAAACGGGCGGTGGCGGATCGTCGGGAACGTCGGCGGCGAGTCTCAACCGGCCCTTCAGTTCGGAGTGGCGCCCCATCCGCTGTTTTGAGCGAAGACCGGCGAGAGCCGCATAGCGACAGAGACGGAATCTCCAAGAGTCATTCGCCTTCTTGCCCTTTGCATCGCGTCTACGTTGTACGACACGCATTCCAAGATGCGTCTCCCGTCCGAGCCTGAATGGTGAAAGATTCCACAGTTCCAATTCGCTCCCTGTCCTGTAATGCAACAGCCTGGGGGCAGCCGGTCGCTTTCTGGGACGATCAACTCCTTGAATCCGCACGGGAGACCGCTTGTTTTGCCGGAACCTTTTCCCGTGGCATTGGGGATGCACTCAAGGCGCTCGGGAGAACGGTATGCGGCCTGTTGAAGCGCCACAGAGGAAGTTGACTCATTCATCAAGGAGGTAGAGAGTATGACTGCATTGACGCGTTGGGAACCGATCACCCGCTGGAATCCGTGGAAGGAGCTCGAGGAAATGGAGAAACGTTTGTCCACGGTCTTTGGACGCGTTCCCGTGGCCGGCGGCGAGAACAAGGAAGCCATCACTGTCGCCGAATGGTCGCCTCTCGTGGACATCACCGAGGACGACAAGGAATACGTGATCAAAGCGGAGATCCCTGAGATGAAGAAGGAAGACATCAAGGTCAACGTCAACGAGGACGTTCTCACGATCAGCGGCGAACGGAAGTACGAGAAAGAGGAAAAGGGAAAGAAGTATCACCGGGTGGAGCGGGCCTACGGCAGCTTCATGCGGAGCTTCACGCTGCCCGAAGACGCCGACGCCGCCAAGGTGAGCGCGGAATACAAGGACGGTGTGCTGAAGGTTCATTTGCCCAAGTCCGAGAAGGCCAAACCCAAGTCGATCGAAGTGAAGGTCGGGTGAGGCGAAAGGAGGGCGCCATGATTCGCCATCCCCATTACCTCGAAATCCCCTGGGATATTCACTGGGAGCACGACACCGGAAAACCGCATCACCAGCTCTGGTGGCTGATCGCAGCCTTGGCAGTTGTGGCCATATTCTTGATCGGGGTGGAAGTGGTGGGCGGCCTCATGTAGTCAACCGTCTCAGTCGTCAATTCAGTCTAGTGGGCGAGCCGGACAGAGGAAAGACACGAGACAGACTGAACTGACACGGAGTTTGATGTTTCAGAACCGTGAAGAAGCCGGACGCCAACTGGCGTTGAAGCTGCAGCACTATCGCGGGCGTCCTGATACCATCGTGCTGGCGCTCCCGCGCGGCGGGGTCGCGGTGGGGTATCAGATCAGCCTGGCGTTGCACGTGCCGCTCGACGTGTTTCTGACCAGAAAGATCGGCGCTCCCGGCAATCCGGAATACGCGCTCGGCGCGGTCGGAGAAACCGAAAATGTCTACTTGAACCCGGATGCGGTGGCGGAGTTTGGCTTGACCGAGGAGGACGTCAAGGAAAGCGTGGAGGCCCAGCGACACGAGATCCTCCGACGCCAGCGGCTCTATCGCCAAGGGAAACCCCTTCCGGTTCTGAAAGATCGCATCGTTATCGTCGTCGATGACGGCATTGCCACGGGGTCTACGTTCTTTGCCTCCGTGGAGGGCATTCGCCGGCAGGAGCCGCAGCGGATCGTCGCCGCGATCCCGGTCGGACCGGTGGAGACCATCGCAAAAGCGAGGCGCTGCGTGGACGAATTGATTGTCCTAGCGACCCCTGAGCCGTTCTGGGCGGTCGGCAATCACTACGTCGATTTTGCACAAGTCGAAGATCGCGAGGTCGTCCAATACTTGAACCTGGCCGAGGAATCGCTCCGCGAATGGAGCGAACGGGCCCATTCCTCGCCGGCATGAACAAGCAGGAAAGGGAACAGGCATGGCGCCAAAAGTGAAAACCCCGGCAGGGCTCGGGAGTCGACGCGATCGGGCCGTTCAGGAATACGAACACGACACGTACAAGCTGCGGGGCAAGCTCAAGGAGCCGACGGTCTGTGTCGAATGTGGGGCCTTGTTTCATAAAGGGCGGTGGACCTGGGGTGCGAAGCCGGCCGGCGCTCACGAGATCACGTGCCCCGCTTGCTTACGGGTCCGCGACAAGTATCCGAAAGGCTTGCTCACGCTGAAAGGGTCGTTCGCGGAGGAACAACACGAACAGATTATGGGAGTCGTTCACAACACCGAAGCGAAGGAAAAACAGGAGCATCCGTTATCTCGCGTCATGTCGGTGGAGCGGCGTCCCGAGGGGCTGGTGATTTCGACGACCGATACGCACCTGCCCCGGCGCATCGGTGAGGCGCTGAAGCACGCCTATCACGGTGAGTTGGACGTGCACTACGACCACGACGAAGACTTTGTTCGGGTGACGTGGGAACGATAACTAGCACAAGACGGGCGAGAAGAGTGGGACGAGCGAAGCCGGCTGAACAGCAAGGACTCTGGTCTCGCGTCGCTGGCCTATCCCGATCGTCCCGCAACGTCGATACGAGCGACGCTTTGAAAGCGAACAACTGATCATGAAGATCGTGGTGGGCGTCGACTGGTCCGAGGAATCCTTCGCCGCGGTGGAACAATTGGGTCTCCTCTATCGGCCGGACGAGGTGATGATCGTCCATGGCGTCGACCTGGGAATATTTCAGTCTCCCATGGTGGCGGAAGCGGCCAATCTCCAGGGATACGACGACTTTCGCCGGGCGATGATCGAAGCCGGCCGCACGGTCGTGGAGCGGGCCAAAGCGCTGCTGCCGGCTGATATTCCGTCGGTGGTCACGCGATGCGAGGTTGAGCGCGCCGCGCGCTTCATCGTGGGACAGGCGCAAGCCGAGCAGGCCGATCTCATCGTGGTCGGCACACATGACCACTCGCGCGTGACCGAGCTATTTGTCGGAAGCATTTCGCACCACGTCCTCCTGCATGGTGGCCGCTCGACGTTGATCGTGAAGGGGAAACCCCGACCGGTCGCCCGCGTGCTCGTAGCCGTGGAAGGTCAGGAGGATGCTGCGCGCCTGCAATCCTGGCTGACCGCGCATCCCTTCAGAACCCCTGTCGCCGTGACCCTGTTCTCCGTTATCCCGTCAGTCACGTTCGTCGAGCCGTACCTGACGGTCGGCCTGGAGTCCTGGTCGGAGGAGAGCAAGAAGTACGCGGAGGAACTCGTCCGCGATACAGCCCAGGCGTTGGCCAGGTCGGGCTTTACCGTCACTTCGGAAGTACGCACCGGCGATCCCGTCTCAACCGTGTGCGACGCAGGCCGCACCCACGACCTGATCGTCGTGGGTTCCCACGGACGCACAGGCGTCGATCGGTTCCTGCTGGGCAGCGTCTCGCACGGCATCGTTCATCGGGCGAACGCATCCGTCCTCGTGGTCCGGTGACGCGTAGCCGCCATGTCTCATTCCACCATCCATCATAGAAAGGCCGACAGTATGAAACCTATGACCATCGTCAGCGCGCTCTGCCTCATCGCATTCGGAAGCTCGTGGGCCGCCGGGCAGACGGCCCGCGGCAACCCCAAAGCTGGACAAGCCGTCTATGAACAGCATTGCCTCCGTTGCCACGGGAGCAAGCTGGACGGGAATGGTCCGGACGGGCAGTATTTGATCGTCCGGCCGGCAAACTTTCAGTCGCCCCAGTCGCGGATGAAGACCGACTGGGAACTGTTGATCACGATTTCGAACGGCGTGTTGTTCAGCCCAATGCACGGATTCCGCAGCAAGCTGACCGACGAGCAAATGCTCGATGTGCTCGCGTACATCCGATCCATGGCGCCGTTCGACACGGTGAGCTGAGCCATTGTGCAGCGCCAGTCTCCTACCTGGGCGGGAGTCGTTTGCGGCTCCGTGCTGTGCTGGTGGGTTTCCTTCAATGTCGGTGGATCAGGCCTTTGCGCCGCCGCGGCGACTCTTGATCTGGAAGTGTTCGTCCGGGCCGGATGTCCCCACTGCGAGGCTGCAAAGGGGTTTCTTAGCGACCTCCAGCGTGAACGACCCGGCATCTCGATTGCCGTTCATGATGTCGGCGACGACGCGTCGGCGTTGCACCGCCTCGCGAACTTGGCCGCCGAACGAGGGCTCACCGGCTTCGGCGTCCCCGCCTTTCTCATCGGCCCCCACCTGATTGTCGGATTCCGCTCGGCGGAGACGACGGGCAGTGAGATTCGCGCCGCGCTCGACCGGCGCGTGACGCAACTCGTGCCGCCTTCGACCGTCGAGGGAATCCGGACCAGGTGGTTCGGTGAACTTCGCGTCCGCGACTGGGGTCTGCCGCTCTTCACCATCCTGATCGGGCTGCTGGACGGATTCAACCCCTGCGCCATGTGGGTCCTGCTCTTTCTCCTCTCATTGCTCGTGAACCTTCGCGACCGGCTGAAGATGGCCCTGGTGGCCGGCACATTCGTAGCCGTCAGCGGGGCACTCTACTTCGCGTTCATGGCGGCCTGGCTGAACGTGTTTCTCCTCATCGGCCTCTCGCGGACCCTGCAGATCGGTCTCGGAGGCATCGCCGTCCTCATGGGAGCGATCAACGTAAAGGATTACTTCGCGCTGGGCGAGGGAATCTCGTTGAGCATCCCCGCATCCGCCAAGCCGGGATTGTACGCCCGGATCCGTGGCGTGCTCCAAGCCGAGAATCTGACCGGCGCGCTGGCGGGCGTCGTGGTTCTGGCAGGTCTCGTCAATATCGTCGAGCTGCTGTGTACAGCCGGATTTCCGGCCCTCTATACGCAGATCTTGACTCTCCAACGGCTTTCCCTCTGGCAATACTACGGTTATCTCGGCTTGTACAATTTGGCTTACATCTTCGACGACGGCCTGATGGTCGCAATCGCAGTGGCCACGCTCAGCCGCACAAGGTTGCAGGAACGGGCCGGCCGCTGGCTCAAGCTCATCAGCGGGCTCGTGATGGCCGGCCTGGGAACGGTCTTGCTTCTTCAACCCAAGTGGCTTATCTGATGGTGATCGGGCGCCGATTCACCCCGGACAGGACTCTACGGATGGTCGATTTCTCACGGAACTCCGGCATCCAGTCGCTGACGCCGTTCTTTCGGCCTCGATCGGTCGCCGTGATCGGGGCGTCGCGGGAGCGGACCGGGATCGGACGTCGGATTCTCGAATCGCTGCAAGGAAGCGGGTTCGCCGGCACGATCGTTCCCGTCAATCCGCATGCGACCGAGATTGCAGGACTGCCTGCATTCCCGTCGGTGGCCGCCGTTCCCCACCGCGTCGATCTCGCCGTCGTCGCGGTGCCGGCCCATCTGGTCCCTTCCATCATCGACGAATGCGGCGCCAAGCAGGTTCCGGCCGCGGTTCTCATCACCGCCGGATTCGCCGAAACGGGCGGATCCGGAACAACGCTCGAACAGCAACTGCGCGACAGAGTCCGCAGACACGGGATCCGTCTCATCGGGCCGAACTGCTTCGGCTTGATGAATTCGGATCCGGCCGTTCGACTCAACGCCACCTACACGCCCTTTTTCCCTCCCGCCGGCCGAGTGGCATTCGCATCGGAGAGCGGCGGGCTCGGGCTGGCGGTGATCACCGCCGCCGAACGGCTTCGCCTCGGCCTCTCCAGTTTCGTGAGCGTCGGCAACCATGCGGATGTCACCGTCATCGACCTGCTGGAATACTGGGAGCAGGACCCGGCCACCGAGGCGATCCTGCTCTACCTCGAAACGATCGTGGAACCGGCGCGTTTCAGACGGGTCGCGGAACGGGTTGGCCGGCGCAAACCGATCATCGCCATGAAAGCGGGGAGAACGT
Organism: uncultured Nitrospira sp.; assembly: GCA_964445795.1. Classification (GTDB taxonomy): domain Bacteria; phylum Nitrospirota; class Nitrospiria; order Nitrospirales; family Nitrospiraceae; genus Nitrospira_D. The sequence goes on from CAYULI010000005.1 coordinate 97,756, forward strand.
TGGCGGGGCAATCGGCGGCCGGCTCGCACACCGCGGCGCTCGCCACGAACGAGGCGGCCGTCGACGCGCTCTTCGCCCAATGCGGCATTATGCGCGCCCAGACGCTGGACGAGTTTCTGGCGATGGCCGTGGGATTCGCAAATCAGCCCCGTCCCGCCGGCCGCCGCGTCGGCATCCTCACGAACTCCGGAGGTCCCGGCGTGCTCTGCGCCGATAGTTGCGCGACGGAGGGATTGAGCGTACCGGATCTATCGAGGTCCGTCCGATCGGAGCTCGCATCGTTCCTTCCGCCCACCGCCGCGTTGAACAATCCGGTCGACCTGATCGGCTTTGCGACGGAGGATCAACATGCGAAGGCCGTCGAGACCATGCTCAATGCGGACGAACTCGATGCGCTCATCATCGTCCACGTGTCGGTCAGGCCGGAAGACAATCCCCCCGTCGCGACGGGGATCGCGCGGGGGATTCGTGCGGCCCGGCAGGCCACCGGACGAGACAAACCCGTTCACCTCTGCTGGATAGCGGAGGGCGACCTGGACCGGAGCTTCACGATCGACGGAGAAACGATTCCGACCTACCGACATCCTGAGGTGCCCGCCCGCGTCCTCAGCCGCGCGCTGGCCTACGAGTCCCGGCGATGCGAACCGGCCGGACTGGTTCCGAGTTTCACCGACATTGATCTCTCGACGGCGAAGGCCATCTGCGCCGGCGCCTCGCAAGCCGGCGGGGTGGGCTGGCTCGGCACGGAAAAGACGCAGGCCCTTCTCGCGGCGATACGAATGCCCTTCGTTCAGGGACAATTCGCGACGACGGTGGATCAAGCGGCTAAGATCGCACGGGAGATCGGGTTCCCGGTGGCGGTCAAGCTGGCGTCGCGGCGGATCATGCACAAGACCGAGATGGGCGGAGTCCGCTTGCACCTAACGGATGAGACAGCCGTGCGGGGAGCCTTCGAGGCCATCAGAACTCGGCTCGCTCAGGCCCATCAACTCGAGGCGATGGACGGGGTGCTCGTACAACCGATGGTCAGCGGCGTGGAAGTCATGGCGGGGATGACGCGCGATCCGCTGTTCGGCCCGCTGGTGGCCTTTGGCCTCGGCGGGATTCACGTCGAGATCCTCGGCGATGTGCAGTTCCGCATCGCACCCCTGACCGACTGTGATGCGGCCTCGATGGTTCGGTCGATCAAAGGCTATCGACTGCTCACCGGATATCGCGGCCGGCCGGCCACCGACGTGAAGGCGATCGAAGAACTCCTCCTGCGCCTCTCTCAACTCGTGGATGCGGTCCCGGAGATCGCCGAACTCGATCTGAACCCGATCTTCGCCCTCCCCTCAGGGCAGGGCTGCACGATCGTGGACGCGAGAGTTCACATTCGCTCAGTGCGTGGTGACGGAGAGGGATAACTCCTTCCCGCTTCTGCATTGCCTTGCGGTTTCGTCTTCGAGGCAGGTGGAGAGGCGGCGACGAGGCGCTGGCCCGGCATATCGAACACCGATACCGTCACCAAAACGGCCAAGATGATGCCGGTTCGTCTCGCCATGACGCCTCCCCGCTTGAGCGATTCTGAACGCCACCTCTGTCGATCCAACTGCGCCCTTTGAGGGAGCCCCCTCCAACGAGAATGTGATTGGTCCGGCGTGCGCGATCCTGTTATCCCTCACGCACCCCGCAGCACACGCGATAGCGGTCTTCCGGAATGGCGTTCATCTTCTGAAATACGTCCTGGCGTTCTTCCGGCGTCGTGACTTGATCGATGGCCGGATAGAGCACCTGCTCTTCCTTCACGTTGTGGGAGCCGAGCAGCCCGAGCAGCGATTCTTCTTCCCGATCACTGTCGGGATTTTGCTCCGCCACTTTCCGAAGAATCGCTTCGAGCTGCTGTGCGATCCGCCGATGCTCGGCCCGCATCACGAAGGTCGGGCCGCTGTCGGACATGCCGGTCTTGGCCTCCCAAAGCGGAAAGAGCAGATCCTCTTCCCACACAATATGCCGCTGGAGACCGAACTTGAATGCCTTGAAGGCCTCCTTCGCCTTGGCGAAATCGGATCGCTTCCACTGTTGGAAGGTCTTGAACAATTCATCCAGTCGATCGTGATCTTGCTCATAGAATGCGCTGATGGTTTCCGGCTCACCCATAATCCCTCCGATGGTTACGCATGTTCCATCTCCGTGCAACCCATGAAAATAATGCCGCAGCGAGGGCCAACAGGGCGGCCCTTCCGGGGAAGGTCCGGTTCTCTCTCTATAACCATATAAAGGTAGAGACGATGATCGAGGCACGAGGGCAATCCTCCAATGAAATCAGTGCGTTAGGATAATCAGGCCGTTTTTTCGGCCTTTTTCACCTGTTCCCAATAGGTGTTCACCCGCTTCTGAATGTGCGCGATGGCATCTGCCTGCACCGTCGGTTCGAAGAGGTGCCGGAAGCGGCCCTGCAATTTGAGATAGTCTTCAACGGGCTGCAGTTTCGGAATGTACGTGTGCACGACCTCCCCATCGATCGCTTCCTTGAGCGGCCAGAGCCCGCACTCGACGGCCAGCCGCGCGACATCCGGGGTGTAAGCCGGATCGAAGAGCCAGCCGGTCGGACAGGCGGCGAAGGCGAGAAACAGTTTCGGACCGGAACGGTTCGCCGCGCGGACGAATTTTTCTTCGAGATCGAGCGGGAACCGCGGCGACACAGTCGCCATATACGGCGGCTTGTGGACCCGCCAGATTTCGAAGATGTCCTTCTTCTCCTGGGTCGTGCCCGCCGGGTACCGCACGGAGCAAGGCGACGTCGCGGTTCTCGCTCCATACGGAGTCGCCGGGCTGAGCTGGACGCCCGTGTTGCCGTAGGCTTCGTTGTCATAGCAGACATAGTAGAAGTCGAGCCGCCTGCTGATGGCCCCCGAAGTCGACGACAAGGCCATGTCGTAGGTGGACCCGTCGCCGCCCAGCACGACGACTTTCACATCCTCTTCTTTCGGCAACCGTCCTTTGGCGATCAAGACATCCAGCGCATCGCGGATGCCTTGCGCACCGGCCGGTGCCGAGCCCATCGTCGTGTAGAGCCAGGAGGCATCGAGCGGCGTGAAGGGAAAGGTGGCGAGGTTGGTCATGCAGCCCGCCGCGTTCACGTAGACGACACGGCTGCCGAGCACCTTCGCCGCCAGCCGCAAGGATTCCAGTCCGCCGCAGCCGGCGCAAAGCGGCGTCCCGGGAAACACGTGCTCCTCGCGCGGAATCTGGTGCAGGGTTTTGAAGATCTGCGGTTTCCAGACCATATCACCGTACCCTATCTGCCGGTCTTGAGTTCGTGCGCAAGATACTGCAGTTGCTCGATCTCACGATGTTCGGCCTCGGTGAAAAGCAGAACCGGCCCGACTCCTTTTCCCCGGACTCCCGCCTCCGCCGTCTGCTCTATGATCGCCCGAAACTCGCCTTCCGAAATATTTTTCCCGCCGAGGCCTCCGATAAAGGAGCAGACCGCCCGAGGCCGCAGCGGTTCGTGATAGAGACTGGCGGCGACTTCCTGGAAGAGAATGCCCCCTTGGCCGGGCGCGAGATTTTGATCGAGCACCGCCACGGCCCGGCGGCCACGCAGGAGATCGCGGATCGTCTCGGCCGGCCAGGGACGGATCACACGCAGCCGCAGCAATCCCACGGGTCGACCCTCTGCGCGGGCCGCGTCGACGGCCGCCTTCCCTTTGCTGGCAAACGCACCGGCCATGATCAGCACATCCTCCGCGTCGTCGAGCCGGTATCCTTCGACGAGGCCATAGCGTCGACCGAAAACCCGGGCGAACGCCGCAGCCGCTTCATCGTGCACGTGGAGCGCGTTCATCGACGCCAGATGGATCTGATGCCGGAAGTAACTGTAGGTCGATCCGCCAAGAACGGCCGGGCCCAACGCATGGGGTGCCGAGGCTTTGAACCCCAAATGGACCGGTCGAAACGGCGGCAGAAACTCTCGCACCGTGCGCGGATCAGGCAGCACGACCGGCTCGCGCGTGAACGAGAGCACGAACCCGTCGAGGTTGACCATAGCCGGCAGGCAGACGCGCGGATCTTCGGCGATGCGGTAGGCCATGAGGATCGAGTCCACCACCTCTTGGCAGGTTTCGGCGTGGATCTGGAGAAAGCCGCAATCTCGCGCCGCCAGCACGTCGTTGTGATCCGGCTCCAGCGTGATCGGCGCGGCCAACGCGCGGGACACGTTCACGAGGACGAAGGGTACCCGCCAGCCGGCCACCGTGTATAACACTTCGAAGGCGTGGAGCAGCCCCTGGCTCGACGTGGCGGTGAACACGCGGGCGCCCGTCGCCGAAGCCGCGCCAGCCGCCGTCATCATCGAATGTTCCGAGTCAAGCGTGACGAAGCGCGCGTTGAGCAACCCGTCCGCGCACCACTTGGACAGCGCCTCGACGATTTCGGTCTGCGGGGTGATCGGAAAGGCCGGCACATAGTCCACATCGGCGAGACGCGCCCCCCAGGCTGCCGCAAGATTGCCGGTCATCATCTGGCTTGTCTGGTTCATCTGGCTTGTCTGGTCTATCTGGTCCATTTGGTCTTTCTGGTCTATGTGGTCGCCAATTCCCTCCGCCGCCCCAAATAGACGAGACAGACTCAACAGACCTCCTTACCTATTGACCGCTTCGGTTTCCCGCTCGACCGTCAGGGCGTCGGTCGGGCAGACCTCAACGCAATCGAGACACCCTTTGCAGTGGGGATAGTAAATGGCCGGCTTGCCGTCCGGCTTGATGCTGATGGCGCCTTCCGGACAATTGGCGAAACAGAGCCAGCAGCCGTTGCAGAGATCCGGCTGCAGGACCGGTCGAAACGTCCGCCAGCCGCTCATCGACCGGATCGCCGAGTTGGGGCCGACCGTCACGCTGGCAGTGCCTCTGGACGGGGGATCGTAGCTTGGGACGCGAAGCGACGCTCTAGCCACAGGCCGGCGAGGACCTTCTTCGATCGTGATCGTCGGAACTGCGTCAAAACAGCGCAGCGCAACGTCCTGATTGCTCTCGATGACGGACGGGGCCAGGCCGAGATCCGCCAATTCCCGCGCGATCGCCTCACGGATCGAGTTTCGGCCCAGCCCCACCAGCCGACCAGCCACCGCACCGAGCAACGCGCTGATCGCTCCCCGCTTGCCGAAGTGTCGGAAGGCGATCTCGTTCAGATCCAATGTCGTGAGACGACCGAGGAGCGAGGTCTGGGCCCGTAAGGAGTCGCCGTCGAGCTGGGTATTCACGAAGACGGCGCTACGCTCGTCGATCCCCTCCGTTACCCGAGCGGACGGATCCGCAATCAGCGAAGCATCTGCCACGACAACAAGATCGGGCAAGACGATGACCCCACGCTCACGGATCGGTTCTTTGGCAATGCGGGTATAGGCGGCCACCGGCGCTCCCCGACGCTCCGCTCCATAAATCGGCGAGTCCTGGGCGTGATACCCTTCGAGGAACGCCGCCGTGCCGAGAATGCGGCTGGCCGTCTTGGCGCCCTGTCCACCCCGCCCATGGAAGCGAATGGCTAGCACAACCTCCCTCAGCTACAGCACTTCTCCATCCGTTCCTTCACGGCGTCCTTGCCGGCTTTGACGGCGGCTTCGACATCCACCCGTTTCTCTTCCATGAACTGCTTGCCTCGCTCGATCATTTCATCCAGGGCGGCACGCGCCTCTCTGGCCTTCTCCATGACTTCTTCCTCGGTCCTTCTGGCGCAGGCCTTCAACGTTCGACGGGTTTCCTCGCCGGACCTGGGGGCGAGGAAAATCCCCGCGATGGCGCCGACCAGCGCACCACCGAGAAACGCGAGGGCAAGGGCTTGCCCGGAACATCTGTCACGCTGACTTTCCATGGTTGTTCCTCCGTGGCAAAAAAGTTCTGGAGTACAAAAAAGCCAGGTCCGTGCCAAAGGGAAGCCGACGGATGGATCGACGATTGCCGTGATTTGACGGGCGGTTACAGGGGCTGGACAGTCTGACCATTAACTAACTGGGGCATTCTAGGTCTGAGGAGGAACGCCCGCTGTCGCGGAAGGCAACACCAGCCCGCATCATGCCCGAGCGCTTCTGTCGGGGTCCGCCGCAGCGACGCGTCGCCGCGCGGCGGCTATACTTCGCGCCACAGTCGGCGGCCTCTCTTTGTTCCCCTCATTGTCCATCACAAGCCCCTCCGTTCGGCCCGGCTTCGCTCAGCATGGCACTCTCCCCGTCGCGACTCGAATACCGCATCCTGGCGCAAGCGTCACCATCAACTGCCCGACCATCGCAGAAACTCTTTGAGCCCGTTATGAACAAGAATCACAATGGCAACCGCGATGGCGATGACGGTAAAACTCCTCGTGATGGCCGCCGGCGGTACACGTTGCGCAACCCATGAGCCTCCGCTCATGCCGAAGACCCCACCCAGCAGGAGGAGACCGGTCAGCGGCCAATCCACCGGACCAGCCTGGAGATGGCCGAAGAGGCCTCCGACGGACATGAGGGCGATAATCAGAAGAGCCGTGCTCACCGCCGTTCGTATCGGGAAGCCAAGGACGACCGTGAGCGCCGGGACGATGATGAACCCTCCCCCAACCCCGAAGAACCCTGAGAGTAGGCCGGCCAGCAAACCGACCGTTACGACCTTCGCCCAGCATGAACGGGGAAACCGGTCTGCGCAACTCTCTTGCGGCGCGGCCTCCGGCAGCTCAACGTCCAGCCGCCACATCAGCCAGACGGCGAGAAGCATCAACACTCCGAAAAGCAGGAGCACGGTTTCGCTCCTGACCAACCGATGACCGAACGCTCCAGCCCAAGCGCCGATCGAGCCGACCCCGCTGAAAACCACCGCGGCCCTGACTTTGATCATCCCCGAGGTTCTGCGCTGATACACGCCTACCAGAGCCGCGCCCGCCACGACCACGAGCGACATGGCTGCAGCCGCACGGGCCTCGATGCCCACCCCATATACCAGCAGCGGAATGGCGAGAAGCGAACCGCCCCCGCCGGTCGTGCCGAGGACAAACCCGATGAGTGCGCCCGAAGCGATGGCCAATCCGGAGGAAAGATCCACGCGGTCACTCGGTCGCCGGAATTGAAATCAAGACACCGCCCAGCACATCGTTGAGCTTATAGTCTCGCTTCGGGCTGCGGGGATCGCCGT
>CAYULI010000006.1:0-78777 GCA_964445795.1 uncultured Nitrospira sp.
CAACGATCCGACGGCCGCGCTCGGCATCCACGAAGCGTTACTCGCCGAGTTGCCGCCGGACTCTGTCGAGTACGGGCGCGTGCTGGCGGACATCGCCTGGGATCGCATCCAATGGGTGTCGTGGGAACGGCGGTACGATCATCCCTGGTTGGACCAGGCGGCGGCGGAAGCCCGACGGGCAGCCGCGCTGCTCGATGCGGCGCACGACCGTCTCGTCGCGGACTATGTTCTCGTCGCGGTAGAATCGCTCCGCGTGCCGCGCAATCCCGATGCGCTCGCCCGGCGGCTGGCCCTCGTGAAACAGGACGTGGACCGGATTCCCGGCACAAAAGGGCTGCTCGGCCACTTGGTGGCCAACGATCTCGTGAAGGCGCTGATGCCAGAAGCCCAGGCCGTGGTGCTGCCCAGCCCACCGCGGTCCATGGAAGTGCTCGACGTGGCGGTCCACGCGAATCCGCCCAAGCAGGACATCGTATGGCAATGGAATTTCGACCAGGACGTGCCGGGCGCCCTGCCTGCTGGCTTCGTCCCGCTGCGCATCGACGGCTCGGAGTCGGCCGACTGGCATGTGGCGGCGGATCATGACGGCACCGGGCACGATCAACTTCTGACGCAGGCCAGCCGCTGCGCCACGCCAGGGTGCGTGCGCCTGCTCGTGGTGGAACGGGTCAAGGCGACGTTCCCGGACTTAACCGTCCAGATCCGCCCACGCGAGTGGACCGGCGACGGCGAGGCCGGCTTGGCGCTCGCCGTGCGCGATGCGCGCAACTATTACGCCATCACGCTGCAGCCGGCCACCGGCCTGGTGACGACCCGGCAAGTGAGTGACGGCATCGTGACAACGCTGGGCCGCACAACCGTGAAGCTAGCCGCGCGGCCATGGCACACCCTTCGCGTTCAACGGATCAACTTCCTGCACCTCGACAAGGGCCGGCTTGGCGTTTTCGTCGACGGCGCGCAGGTGGCGGCGGTCGATGACGCACTGCTTCCCCCCGATAGACAGGTCGGCGTGATCACCTTCGGGGCCGCGGCCGTGGAGTTCGACGGCCTTCACCTGGTGGATTTGGTTTCGAATCGCCCGCTGTCGAAACCGGCAGCGTACTGAGGCGAGTGTCCGATACAGCTACCAGCGGCAGGGCAGAGCTTCATCGAGCCTCGCGCGGAACTCGTCACACGAGCGAGCACGCACGCTCAGCACCACAGCGATGTGTACGGATGCACGGACGCCGGAGAGACGCTATAGCCTCCCGCTAGCTCCCAGAACAGGGAGCTGGATTTTCTCCCGGTTGCGAGGCTCGAAGCCTTTGCGAGGGTACCTGCTTCACACAGCCTTGGTGGAACCGCTTTTGCACCGACAGCTCGGCGAAAAGGGCGAACGGATGGTCCGATCCCCTTGCTGCTTAAGGGAGGTTGAGGATGACCAAGCACGTGGTGACGATGATCCCCGGGGAAGGCACCGGCCCGGAGATCTGCGAGGCGGTGCGGATGGTGATCGACGCGAGCGGCGTCGACATCAAGTGGGAATATGAGGACATCGGCCTCGATTGTCTCGAGAAATACGGGACGTTATTGCCGGAGAAAACGATTCAGAGCATCGCGAAAAACAAAGTGGCGCTGAAGGGCCCGACGACCACGTCGATCGGCACCGGCCACAAGAGCGCGAACGTCACGCTGCGCAAGGTCTTCGACTTGTACGCCAACGTGCGGCCGGTACGGCTGATTCCGGCGTTGAAGCGGCCGTGGGACAAGTTGGACATCATCAATTTTCGCGAGAACACGGAGGACTCCTACGCCGCCATCGAGCACATGGTGTCCGATGAAGTGGCGCAGTGTCTGAAAGTCATCACCTGGCCGGGGTCCTATCGCATCGCCAATTTCGCGTTGAAGTGGGCGCGGGACAACGGGCGGAAGAAGGTCTACTGCGTCCACAAGGCCAACATCATGAAAATGACGGACGGCCTGTTCCTCGAAGCCTTCCGGGCCGCCGCGAAGAAATATCCCGACATCGAAACGGGCGACATCATCGTGGATAACTGCTCGATGCAGCTGGTCCGCAATCCCGGGCAGTTCGACTGTCTCGTGCTGCCGAACCTCTACGGGGACATCCTGACGGACCTCTGCGCCGGCCTCATGGGCGGCCTCGGCTTCGCGCCGGGTGCCAATGTCGGCGACAACTGCGCCATCTTTGAAGCCGTCCATGGCTCGGCGCCGAAGTATGCCGGCATGAAGAAGGTGAACCCGTCTGCTGTACTCATTTCCGGCGTGATGATGCTCCGCTGGCTCGGCGAGAAGGAGGCGGCGGACCGGATCGAGAAAGCCATGTACCAGGTGTTGGACGAAGGCAAGCGGGTCACCTACGACGTAGGCGGCACCGCAAAGACCGACGAATATGCGCAGGCGATCATCGAGAAGATGCACGCCGGGGTGAAGTAAGGAGGGAACGATGCCGACGTTTACGGAAGAAGCAATCGCAACAAAAAAGAAGAAACAGATCGAACTGGTCGGAGTGGACCTCTACATCATCACGGACAAGGGCATTCCTCAGTTCGCCGATGGGGAGTTCGGTCCGTTCAAGTGCGAATTCATCTCCAACCGCGGCACGAAGGTCTGGCCTGGGTTCGTCAGTCCGGATCTGTTGATGGTCAACTGGTACCGCTGCCGCTTCATGGCCACGCGCGCCATCAAAGATCACGAGGTGGCCGATTTTCTCGTGAAAGTGAGCACAAAGTGGGAGTGGTCTGCGGCGCAGAAGCTGTGGAACTACGACGGCGAAGCCGGGTTCAGCAAGGCGTATTAATCGTTGGCCATGGGGAACGCTGACTGGGGGCGCCGTTCAGCTGGCGTCCCCTCCAAGTCGATCGGAACGGCGGGGTGGCCTCATGAAGGTTGGACAGGACGATGCCAAGGGGAAGGCTAGTCAAGGCCAATCGAAAGTTCCTGTGACCCCCTCGCCTAGCGCCTGCCTGGGGCACGAGGAGCCCGGTTGGTGGACTCCAGACCTCGACGACTTCGTCCGCGACCGCTTCAGCACGACGTTGGAAGATCCCCGGACAGGACGCCGGGTCCGCGGGTAGACCTCCCGGGCCAGCCATGATCGAAACCAGCTGTAATACCGCCGAACTCGAATATGCTGTGATGCTGGCCGTGCTGAACTTTCAAAGCCAGTTCCTGAAGTCCTGTTATCGGCAGGCCCGAGTCCAGGTGCGCAACCACGAGATCGAGGTGACGCTGACCAAGACCACCACAATCCCCGCCGAGGAGAGTCTAGCCCAAACAGCCGACGGACGCGAACTCCTCGAACAGGTGCACGGCGAGCTGTTTCGCTCCGGGGAGGCGCTGCTGCGCGGCGAGATCGAACGGATACTTAACGCCAAGGTTGGTCCCATTACCAGTCGTCTCGACGCGGCCGCTGGCATTACGACCATCAAAATTCATCTGCAGGAATCTCCCACCGTTTGAAGGCCGCCCGACTGCCTGGAGTATCGCCTCCTGTTCTGCCGGCCGATACGGTGAAGTGGTCGCGCCCCATGCGGGACCAAGCCCAACGAGTCCCTGCACTGTCATCCCGACGTACCCGATCAGTCACTAACCGACTTACCACACGATGAGCCGGCCTGGCAGTGCTGTGGACACGGCTGGGATCCAGAGGCTTTAGAAGAACGCCATGCTGGCGTAGGTCACGGTGGAGTTGTATTGATCCGTGATGCCGCGGTCGTAGCGGAGGACTTGGCCTTTTTCGGCCTGGATGAGCCGAAGGAGAGAATAGATCGGCGAGAAGCCGGAGATGCGGCGCTGGTCGTTTTCCTTTTGGATATAAGCAGCGAACTCCTCGGGCTTGAGCTCCTCCACCGGCTTCAGCATCTCCAGATCGGCCTGCATCGCCCGGTGGAACGAGAAATCCGTGGGCGGTGCACTGTCACCGTAGCGCATGCCGAGATGAGCCAACTCCGCCCCCGCGATCACGCAATAGTCTCTGCCTGATTCCAAAAAAAGGTCCCGGAGTCCGGTCAAGAAACGATCGACCGACTGCCGGACTGTTTCGTCCCGCAGGCTGGACGCCGAGAAAGAACTGAGAATCGGCACGATGCTGATGGGGTTCCTCTCCGCCACGAGATGCTGCAAGAACGGTAATTGAAATTCGATGGCATGCTCGGCCCGATGGCACAGCTCTTCCTGAAACAATTCGGGCATGCGCTCCTTGATTTGCTTGACAATCGGCCCGTCGACCGGCACAACGCCCAGCGGCGTTTCAAAATCCTTGTCCGTCACCGCGAAGAGGGATTCCAGCCCGGCGTAGGCCGTTCCTACGATCACATAGAGATCCGGCTGCAGCGCCTCTTGCAGCTCCTTATAGGCCCAGGCATAGACCGGCCCGGCCTGTTTCAGATCGTACGTCGGCGCTACCAATCCTTTGATCTTCTTGCCTCGGTTCTCCGACGGCTTGAAGTCCGGACCTTCCTTGGAGGTGAAGAATCCGTCCAGTTGTTTCTTCAGCTTTTGGCCGTCCGCTTCATAGCTGCGTCCCGCAAAGACCGCCTTGCGCACCGGGCTTTGGCGGTACTCGTTGTAGGCCTGCGCCTTTGCCGCCTCCACCCGATCACCCTCCAGAAACAGCTTGAGGTTCAAGTCGGCTACGAGTTTCTCGACCTTGTCAGGCATCAAGAACTCACCGAAGCGCTTCAGGTACAGGGCGCCGATTTCCTGGAGAGAGTGCTCGCCGTCGAAATGCTGGATGATGAAGAAATAGTTGAGTGGCAGGACGAGCTTTTCTTTGCTCAGACCGGTGGGATCCCACAACACCACGTATTGGTCTTCACCCTCTTTAATCGGTGAAAACTGTAGATTACGAAGAGCTGGGTACTGTTGAGGATCCTTCGCAGCGCCGCTCGTCATGGCGGAGGCATTGTAACGGAGGGCTTTTCAGGAGCGCAACTGCACCCAATGCGCCAAGGTCAGATTGTCACTGTTCATTGCCTAGTAAAAATTGCACAATCCACGCTCACCACCACAACCTCAGCCGCGGCTTTCTTCAGATGGCGGCTGGCTTGATGACCGTCGGCTGAGGACGACGAGCGTCCCCACGGTGAGCAGCAAGAGCCAGATGGTCGGGCTGCCGTAGGAAGGATCCGAGAATTCGATGAGGTCAGTCAATCGGCCGATTAAAAGCGACATACGGGCCATGACCGTGTAGCCAAACGCCGCGCCGAAGGCGATCATCAGGAAAAGGACGCCCGTGCGCGCCACCGCTTTTCCCGGGCCGTGGTGTTCAATGGAGAAAAAGAAATAGAACAGCACGGAACTGACCCCGATGAGGATGATCACGGCATTTAAGTTGCTCGCAGGATCCAAGATATTGGCCGTGAAGGCGACCCCGTCACCCGCGACGGACATCAGCGGGCGCACCGTATCTTCGATCTGTTGAAGGATAAAGGACGAGATGGTACGCGGAATCGCCAAGCCGGCCCCGATGCCGACGATCATGGCGAACGCATAGCGCGAAAGCCAGGACGCCTTTGGCACGTACCGTGTGAGCATGAGCATGCCAATCACGACGGGAATCAGTAGCGACAACTCGCCGTTTTCGAAAATGGGCTTGAAGATCAGGTGAACCAAAACGGTGTCGTAGGCCTTGACGATCGTATAGCCGACAGACACGCCGACGTAGAGATGCTCGGCCAGCTTGAACAGGGGGTTGTCCTGATAGAGGAACGACAAAATGAAGAGAGTCAACCCCGTCGCAACCCAGGCACCGAAGATCATTGCTTCCATACTGGACTGGGCCTCAATACAGGTCAAGGTTGAGAGCGAGTCACGAGCGCAACCTCACCCTTGTCCTCAACCTACCCTTTTGCTTGCTGCCGCAGTGAAAAATAGAACAGATTACAGATCGTGACGAGGACGATGATCGCCAGGTGCGTGGCGGATTGCGCGTCCATGCCTGCCACCGCCCGCCCTTTCTGGCCGACCAGGCTTTCGTACTCCGCCGCGCCACGGAGACCACCGATCAGCCCGTTGATCTGCCCACTCCGCAGCAAGGGATACAGCCCCGGCGCGATCACGCCGGTACAACCTCCGCCGAGTTCGAACTTGTATTTGTCTTTGCCAAACACGTACCAGGCCTCGACGCCGGGGTTGCCGGCCCCCAGGCTGACCGCATAGGTCACGTCCTTCAGGCTCTTCACCCCGTCAAGCACCGGTTGCCCTTTCGTAGGTTGGCCGGCATAGTCGCTGGGAAACGCCGTGTACAGATCCTGCCCCATGTTGATGATGACGGCAGTCCCCCCGGGGCTCCATCCCAAAAAGACGTAATCCTTGCCGCGTTCCTTGCCGGCTTCCATGGCCACCTGCGTGACGAGCTGATCGGCCATGCCGGTTCCCGAAACCCAGAGCGTCATCGCCACGACACGCAAGTTCTTTCGGAACGCATGGCGGAGGATCGCCACCGCCTGCGGGTGTAGCTCCGGCTTGGAGGCCGGATCGAAGTCCAGCGATAGAAGGAACACCGACCGTTCCGGCAAATTCTCAATGTAGTCGTAGACACCCCGCACTTCCGGCGAAATCTTGATCGGCAGGCCGACAGGATAGAGCAAGGGCAACAGCGTACAGAGCCCGATCACCAAAAAGATGATTCGGCGGTCGATTTTCAGCATGCGCTCAGCGAAACTCATACCGTTTCGTCTCCCCACTCACTCATAGACTGCGGGTGACGCCGAGTGGGAGCCTCTTCGCGCGCAACGCAAGAGTCCAACCGGCGGAGGGATGCGGCGAGTACGATCCGGCTGCTCAGCGATATGACGCGCACTTTCTACTCTTTCCCTCCGCCTAGATACGAGCGTTCCACGCCGAAGATGATCTTGAACGACAGGGCGACCGCGCCGAGGCTCACCCCGATGAGGATCGCGCGGCGCACCGACGCATTCAGCACATTCAAGATCCACTGAGACACATCGCCGCTCAGGGGAATCAAATACTCGCCCAGCGGCACGCGCCCCATCATCACGATCACCGCGGCGACGAGGAGCACCGCCGCTTCCCGGCTGCGCGCACGGAAGGACCGGTACGCTGCTGAGGCGATGAAGAAGGCCAGAATGGCGAACATCGTGCCCTGCAGCGGTACCATCATGAAGTTATAGATCCAGCCGAAGGCGGTCGAGGCGCCGTTGACACTTTCTTTTCCGTTCGCCCACAATCCAACGGCGATAGTCCCGAGCAACGCAGCGTAAAGCACCATGCTGTAGCCCCAGCCGGCTTCCTTTCGCTTGATTTTCACAGCATGCTGGTGGAAAAGGCTGGTCACGCCGAGCACGAGCGCGAACCCCCCAATGATCTGCAGCCACTTGGTCGCAGACGTCAGCATCTGCTCAGAGATCGGGTGGGGCACATAATACTGTGCGGCGAACACCAGGCCGGTCACCATCGTAATCAGCAACGGAAGCTGTCGGCGGAGGAAGATCATTTCAAATCCTTGAACAGGTCCAGGAACACATGCGGCCATTCCGCGTGCGTCACGACTCCGATCGTGGCCGCGATTGTTCCCAAGGCGATAACGGAGAGAATAACGGCCTTTCCGATATCCTGCCCGCGTAGGGTGCCGATCTGCACCGGCTCTTTCGACAGATAGGCACTGGCGGCGTAGAGCTCTTCGCCAATGAGCGTATAGTCGCAGGTCGTCACGAAAAACGGCAACTGGTGATCGGAGTCGGTCCCGGCAATCTGAATGGCTCCCGTGCTGGCACCCGTTTCGGTCAGCAGCAGCGACTCGGCGAAGTAGGCGCCCATGAAGAAATTCGCCGCCGGCTTCTTGCGCAGCATAATCCCGTCCACCGCCGCAGTGTAGCTGAATTGGTCGGAGGTGATGAAGAAGTTGGCGTCTTCCTTGAAGAGGTCCGGCTTGCCGGCTTCCAGATAGGCCTGTTTCGTGATCTCCTGACAGACTGCCATCGTGATCGGATCGCGGTGCGGGACCATCAGCTCCGTTTCATAGGATGCCGTACGCTTGGCCACCCGGCCGAGGATCACCGCAGCGGCGATCGTAGAGGGGTCGCTCATGTCGTGGGCGCCGGTGAGATAAAGGACGGGTTTCCCCAGTTCGGTGGCACGCCCGATGGCCTCATCCACCGCATCGAGGCCAGGAATACGGCGCAGAAAAATTTCGCGCCGCCGGGCCGTGCCGATGGCGTAGAACACGATGCCGCCGAAGAGCAGGGCCAGCA
Organism: uncultured Nitrospira sp.; assembly: GCA_964445795.1. Taxonomy (GTDB): domain Bacteria; phylum Nitrospirota; class Nitrospiria; order Nitrospirales; family Nitrospiraceae; genus Nitrospira_D. Next base: position 8,214 of record CAYULI010000006.1, read on the forward strand.
CAAGGTTGTTCAGCTCGTTCCAATTGAACCAGTTCGGAGCTGGTGTCGCCTGCACAATCCGGCCGAATGCGCGCTGCCCGCCACGCACCACCGCTATAGTCACGGCATAGGACCGATCGTCCTTGAGATCGATGCCCTTCCCGTTCCGGATCACAAATTGGTGATGATCTCTGGGCGCCCGCCTCGTCCACCAAGGACTCCTGGCATCCCTGACGTATTTCGTGTTGGAGGGAAACTCCGCGACGATGGTCATCGCGGACGGATCGGCCACCTCCGATTCACCGAGCAACACCTGATAGCGGAGATCGGACCCGTCCGCCGGATCGGGAGGCCAGACGATCGTCAGACTGCCGCCACCATCGTTGGGCGTATCGAAGACTTGAAGACCTTGGGGCGGGGCCACCGCCGGCTGTGCCGATGCCGATTCGCACAGCAGCAAGACGAATCCCGTCAGCTGGAGCGCGATGCTCGCAGCTCGTTGTCTCGTTCCACGTGTAGCGGTCGACGCTGGACGTGCCGCACTCATGCGCCCTCGATCACTTCCACGTTCGTCCGCGGGATGACCGCCTTCGACCCGTCGCCGAACTGCACTTCGAGTACGCGGACTTCGCTCTCGGTCGGAATCTTTTGGAGATCCGGCGGTAATGCCGACACCTGCCCGATCTTGCCGAACAACGGATCTCGAATGATGCGCACGAGATCGCCGACGCGAATGCCCTCCCGTGGAGGCAGCTCGGCCGCGGACATCCGCGCGGCGCCTGCCTTCTTGGGGATGATGATCTCCGGTCTAATCACGCCAGCCCGGATCTGCGTCGCACCGGAGATCGACGCCGGTTCTCCCGCATGAGCGGAGAGCAGCTTGAACGTCTTCTGGGCCATCGGAATGGTTCCAAATCCCTCTGTCAGGATCAAGGTAAATCCCACTTGCTCGGTTCCCGTGATGGCCACACCAAGGTCGTACCCCAACAACGCGCGCAAGTCCTTGTCGTGAATCCCACCGACGACCAGGCCCGCGACTCCGATCTCTCTGGCCTTCGACATCGCCTCGGCGGACAGAAATGACCCGCCGACCACCACTGTGCCCTTCATCTCCGGCTTGAGATGATCGGGAGTTAATGCGTCCTCGGGCGACGCCACCCCCACGGCCAATACACCCGCTGCCTCTCCTCCGATGCCGAAGATCCCTTGCACCAGGCTGCAAACCGTCTCGACCACGACCCCCTGCCGTGGCATGGTCTCGACGATCACGCCGTCGATATAGGCAAGCACATCGAGGATGCGAGGCGGTTCGCGCAACAGCACTTGCCCGGTCACGGTCGAAATCGATTCGAGTGTGCCGGTAATCGGGGACGGAATTTCGGTCTTGAACCATTTGATGAAGGGCTTGTTCTCGGCCAGAGTTTCACCTTTCTGGACGCTGTCGCCGGCTCGCTTGACCAAGTATTCGATGATTTCACTCGGAGCGACCCCAAGCTGATTCGCCAAATTGAGCGGATACACTTTGCCCGGCAACTCCGCTCGCGCCACCGGCTGATCGGCCCGGACGCAATCGCCGGCTTCCACCAGCACGGTTCCGGCAATCGGTAACAGCCGGCGACGCCGGATAACCGTCTGCTCCGTGACCGTAAGGCCTGGAGTGTAACTGTGCGCCATAGGAAGACCGTGATGCCTTCCCCCTCCTCATTATTAAAGAGAGGGTGAGGGTCAGGGATACAAATCCACAGATTTGAACCATCTTGTGAGCGCCGCGACTCTTGCCGATTGATCTGTCGGCAGCTCAAGCGGTCGCCCCCGCCCGTCGAGGAGCAGTCCGACCACCCCGCCCTGCGCCTCGCGCGTAACTGGCATGCCGGGCCCCGCTCCCAGATTGACTGTCTTTGCCGGAGCGATGGCCATCGTCGCCTTTTGCCCAAGACTTAACGGGTAGAGCCGGAGTTCGCCGAATTTCAGTTGGTCTTTGACGGTCCGGCCGTCTGGAAACACAATCTCGTAGTCGGCGCAGCGCTCGCCGTTCTTCCCCTGACCAATCGGCGCCACGCAGGTGCCGAGATAGACCATGCAATCCCGCACGAAGACATCCGTCGCCGCCTTTTCGTCGATCGTGGAGAGCACCCCAAGGTGAGGCATCATGAAAATGCTGTCGACCGACAACGTCGTAAAGCCGAGCGGCTCGTAGGCATCCACCATCATGAGCATCGCCTGGATACGGCGCGGCGCATGCGACAGGATGCCTCCGCTGCCGACGATTAAGTCGAGCGTCAGCATATCGATGAGCGTCCGGCCGGAAGCCTGCTGCTCGAAGACGTCCGAAATCGTCCGTTCTTGCTGCACCCCCTTGAGCGCCGTCGCCAGCGTCTTGTGATGGATCAGGGCCAGCCGCAGCGCCTCGCGGGCGATGGCCTGCTCGATCTGCAGCTCGTCGATCGTCTGCGGAATCGTCGTCGGCCGCACCATCTTGTTCTTGATGCGGTTGCGCAAGGTCTGCTCGTCGATGGTGAACGGCACCCAACGCATGATGTTGGCCAGACCCGCCTCGGCCAGCACGTTGGAAATGCTGTAGGACATACCCAAGTTGGCACTCACGGTCCGGTTGAACATGCCGCCGAAGACGGAGAACACGTCGGTCGTCGCTCCCCCGATGTCCACTCCGATGAGATTCAGACCCGCCCGTTTCGCAATGGTCTCCATGATGAGACCGACAGCGGCCGGCGTCGGCATGATCGGGGCGCCGGTCATCTCGATCAGCTTCTTGTAGCCGGGCGCCTGTTGCATCACGTGTTCGAGAAAGAGATCGTGAATTTTGTTTCTCGCCGGCGCCAGATTCTCGCGCTCCAGCACCGGACGGATGTTGTCGGTGATGACCAGTGCCACCTTCTCACCAAGCACCTTGGTGATCTGGGGACGGGCGTCTTTGTTGCCCGCGTAGATCAATGGGAGCTTGTAGGTGGCGCCAAAGCGCGGGCGAGGCTCGGCCGCCGCGATATACTCTGCCATTTCGACCACGTGCGTGACGGCGCCCCCGTCGGTTCCCCCCGACATCAGAATCATGTCCGGCCGCATGGAGCGAATACGCTCGATCTTTTCGTGCGGGAGCCGTCCGTCGTTGGAGGCCAACACGTCGATGACGATGGCCCCGGCGCCCAGCGCGGCCCGCTGCGCGCTCTCCCCGGTCATGTTTTGCACTACGCCGGTCACCATCATCTGCAGGCCGCCGCCAGCACTGCTGGTCGAGATGTAAATGTCGACGCCGGTCCTGGGGTCCCCCTGCGCCGCGCGATTAGGGATGATGAGCCTGTCTCCGTCGAGCATCTTCCGGCCGGAGAGTTCTTCGACTTCGGCGATCGCGTTCAACACGCCGCGGGTCACGTCCTCAAACGGCGCTTCCACCGTCGTCGGGGCTTCGCCGCGACAGGTCTGGCGATACTCGTCGCCGATCTTCTCGATGAGAATGGCTTTGGTCGTCGTGCTGCCGCAGTCGGTGGCGATGATGACGTTGAGAGGATGATCGATCTTCGGCTTGTCCGAACCGTGGGCAGAGGCGCTCATTGAGAGGACTTCGCCTCGATGAGCGAGATCAAGCGGGTAATCGTGTCGCGGCGTTCCAGCAAGCGCGCGACTTGTTCCACTTCCTTGGACTCGAAAGCGAACTCGATGATCGGGTTGAGAAAATGCAGAGCCTGGCTTCCCAGAAAGCTCATGGGACCGAGCGACTCCAAAAAAACCGTGGCCGGCGTCGCCATGCCGCGCGTCACGATGACGGCGGCGATCCGTTCCAGCAGAACCACATCTTCCGTCGACAACGGGTGCGCCTCGGCCTTCGTGGCGAAGGCGTGCCGCAACCCAGCCTGAAGCTCTCGCAATTTGTTCACGAGGTGTCCCTTAGACAAGGAGCGCATACGTGGAGGTCACAACCGGGCGAACCCAGAACCGCTCGGCATTATATGGAGGGGGGCAGAGAGAGTCAATTTATGCGATCAGAACCACCCGTTAGGTCTTCCCTCGCCCGATCTTACTCTCCGTCCCCTTCAACAGGCGCTCAATATTCCCTGTGTGTTTGACAAGAATGAGGCCGCTCACCACGAAGGAAAAGAGGAGGAATTCGATTGTGGGTCGGACGAGTGCGGCGAGGAGGGGAAAGAGTCCGAAGGCGGTCAGTGCTCCGCCTGATGAATAACGCCATAGAGCGACGGCGCCGATCCAGGCGACCAGCAGGAGGAGGCCGATCAGCGGGGCAACCCCGAGGACCGAGCCCAGCGCCGTCGCTACCCCCTTCCCGCCCGTGAAGCCGAGAAACGGTGAAAAGAGGTGGCCGAGGAACGGCGCAAGCGCCACGAGGAGGATAGCCCATTCACCCTGAAGCCAGTGTGTCGCGGCGGCGCCCATCACCCAACCCTTGCCCATGTCCCCGATGAGGGTCAACAACCCGGCTTTCATGCCCGAGACGCGCAGGACATTGGTGAAGCCCACGTTCTTGCTGCCGACCGTGCGCGGATCGGGCAAACCCATCGCCTTCGACACGACGACCCCGAAGGGGACCGCACCGAGCAGATAGCCGACGACCACGAGCATCGAGACGAAGGTGACGTCGTCCATGAAGATCCGAGGAAATCAGTGAGAAGAAGGCCGCTGGGGAGGTCCGCGCCAGAGCTATAATCCCTTCGCCATGACTTGCTTCCAGAAACTCCAGACATACTGACCGCCCGAGACATATCCGAGCAGCAGCGAGAGGTAGAGCGTGACGGTTCCAGCCAAGTGGACATTCCCAAGGGCCGCCAGATCCGTGCCTTCGAGGATCAGGAGGACAATAGCGATGACTTGCAAGGCCATTTTGTACTTTCCCGTCGTCTCCGCCTGGATGATGAGCCCCTCGCTCGCGGCGATGGCGCGTACGCCCGTCACGGCGACTTCCCGAGCCAGAATCAAGATCGCCACCAGCGCGCTGACCCGGTCGATGTTCAGGAGCAGGATGAGCGCCGACAAGACCAACAGCTTGTCGGCGATCGGATCAAGCAGCTTGCCCAGCTTCGTGACCTGACCGGATCGTCTCGCCAGGTACCCGTCGAGCAGGTCGCTTACGGCCGCGGTAACGAACACGACGGCCGCCATGATGGAACGATCGGGGTCCGGCATAACAAAGAGCGCGACAAAAACCGGAATCAGCAGAATGCGCGTCAACGTGATCAGGTTCGGGACGTTCAACGACTCCTGCCCGATTTCCCGCCAAACTTCGAGGACGCGATTCATAACTCGGCTTGGCTCCCTTCAGACAATTCCATTCTTCAACAGGTCGTGCAGATGGATGACGCCCCGGATGGTGCGTCCGCCTTCGGTCACCACCAGCGTCGTAATGGAAAACCGTTCCATGACCTCGACCGCCTTGGCCGCCAGATCCTCCGGACCGATGGTCTTGGGATTCTTCGACGCCAACTGTCCCGCCGTCAACTTGGTGAAATCGACCCCCTGCTGAATCAGACGACGCAAGTCGCCGTCGGTGATGATGCCGGACAATTTGCCGTCCTGATCAACGACGGTCGTCATCCCGAGTTTCTTGGCAGTCATTTCCAGGATCGCCGCGGTACCGCTCACCGACTCCGCCACTTGCGGCAGATCGGTCCCCGCGTGCATCAGGTCTTTGACTTTTACCAGAAGCCGCCGGCCCAAGGTCCCCCCCGGATGGAACCGGGCAAAATCCTCTTCCTTGAAACCACGTTTCTGCAACAGCGCCACCGCGAGCGCGTCGCCCAGTGCGAGCGCGGCCGTCGTGCTGGCCGTCGGCGCCAATCCCATGGGACAGGCTTCCTCCGCGACCGACACGTCCAGCGTCACGTCGCTATTCTTTGCCAGGGTGGAGTTCATTCGGCCGGTCAACGACACAATGGGAATGCCCATGCGCCCGACGTAGGGCAGGAGCTGTAGCAGTTCCTGCGTCTCGCCACTGTTGGAAATCGCGATGAGCGCATCGCGGCGCGCCAACATGCCCAGGTCGCCATGCACACCATCCGCCGGATGCAGAAAGAAGGACGATGTTCCCGTGCTGGCGAGAGTCGCCGCGATCTTTTGGCCGATCAGGCCGGACTTGCCCATGCCGGAGACGACGACTTTGCCCTCGCACTGAGCGAGCAATTCCACCGCCTTGACGAAACTATCGTCCAACCGGTCGACCAAGGCCCGGACGGCGCGGGCTTCGATCTCTAGCACACGCTTCCCGTCACCCAGAGTCCCGAAACTCTTGACGTTTCTCGATGCGGGCACGGCCGCCTGATTCAGCTTCGCGGTTTTGCTGCGTCCCATATGCGCAGTACCCGTTCAAGGAGAGATTGCAATTGATGCAACGGCACCATGTTGGGCCCGTCGGATAACGCTTCGTCCGGATTCGGGTGGACCTCCATGAAAAATCCGTCCACACCCGCTCCGGCCGCGGCGCAGGCCAGCGGCTCCACAAATTCGCGCTGCCCCGCGGACTTCGTTCCTCCACCGCCCGGCAACTGGACGCTGTGGGTCGCATCGAACACCACGGGATAGCCGAAACTCCGCATGATCGGAAACGACCGCATATCCACGACCAGATTGTTGTAGCCGAACGAAGAGCCTCGTTCGGTCAGGATGATCTGCCGATTGCCACACTCTTCGACCTTCCTCACGGCGTGACCCATCTCGGCCGGAGACAAGAACTGCCCCTTCTTGACGTTCACGACCTTCCCGGTCTTAGCCGCCGCGATGAGCAGATCCGTCTGGCGGCACAGGAAGGCGGGAATCTGAAGCACGTCGACGACCTTTCCTGCTTCCACCGCCTGCGTTTCCGTGTGCACGTCCGTCAACACGGGTAGCCCGATCCGGTCCCTCACTGTTTTCAGAACAACCAGGCCTTTCTCGAGCCCCGGTCCGCGGAACGACGTGATCGAGGTTCGATTGGCCTTGTCGAACGACGACTTGAAGATGTAGGGCAGATTGAGGGACTTGGCGATCTCGGCAATGCGGCCCGCCGTATCCATCACCAGTTGCTCACTCTCGATGACGCAGGGCCCCGCGATCAAAAACGGCCTGTGACCCGCGCCAACCGTGAACGAACCGATGCGGACCTCTTGGCCCATTCGCCTTCCCCTATTGCCCCAGTTTTCTCCGCAACGCCGCGCCGATAAACCCGCTGAACAACGGATGCGGGCGGTGGGGCCGCGAGCAATACTCCGGATGGAACTGCGTCGCCAGGAACCAGGGATGTTGTTTCAGTTCGATGATCTCGACCAGCCGCCCGTCCGGCGACAGGCCGCTCAACACCAGCCCCTTGCTCGTCAAGAGGTCGCGGTACGCGTTGTTGAACTCATAGCGGTGCCGATGCCGCTCGCGCACTTCGCTGACACCGTACATCTTCTGCGCCAGAGTCCCTTCCCCGAGCTTACAGAGGTATGCACCCAGGCGCATCGTCCCGCCCTTGTTGCTCACGCCCTGCTGGTCGGACATCAAATGAATCACCGGGTGCGGTGAGTGCTCGTCGAACTCCGCGCTATTGGCACCCGCGAGTCCGGCTACGTTGCGGGCGAACTCGATCGTCGCGCATTGCATGCCCAGGCAGAGCCCGAGAAACGGGACCTGTTTTTCCCGCGCGTAGCGAATCGTCGTGATCTTTCCTTCGATACCCCTCGAGCCGAATCCGCCCGGAATGAGGATGCCGTCGGCCTCGCGCAAGATACGTTCCGTCCCCTGCCGTTCGACATCCTCGGATTCGATCCAGTTGATGTTGACCTTGGTCTCGTGGTCGATCCCGCCGTGGACCAGAGCCTCAGCCAAGCTCTTGTAACATTCTTTCAGACCCGCATACTTTCCGACGAGCGCGATGGACACCTCGTGCTTGGGATGTTTGATCTTCTGGACCATCGCATCCCATTCGCGCAGATTCGGCGGACCGGTTTCGAGATGCAACTGGCGGACGATCAACTCGTCCAGTCCCTCTTTCCGGAAGACGATCGGCACTTCATAGATCGTATCCACATCCTTGGCAGTAATGACGGCGTCCTTCTCCACGTTGCAAAACATGGCGATCTTGCCTTTGAGCTCCGGCGGCAAATAACGGTCGGTCCGGCAGAGGAGAATATTGGGCTGAATCCCGATCTCGCGCAACTTGTTGACCGAATGCTGGGTCGGTTTGGTCTTCAGCTCGCCCGCCGCGCCGATGTAGGGGACCAGCGTCAAGTGTACGTAGAGCACGTTGTCGCGCCCCACGTCGTACGGCATCTGACGGATGGCCTCGAGGAACGGCAAGCTCTCGATGTCGCCGACTGTTCCGCCGATTTCGACGATCGTGACGTCCTTGCCTTTTGAAATGCGCATGATGCACTGCTTGATTTCGTCCGTCACGTGAGGCACGACTTGCACGGTGCCGCCGAGATAGTCCCCACGCCGCTCCTTCGTGATCACGGAATGGTAGATCCGGCCGGTCGTGTAATTGTTTTCTCTCGTCAGCGAGAGCGAGGTGAACCGTTCGTAGTGGCCGAGATCGAGGTCCGTCTCGGCCCCGTCGTCGGTGACGTAGACCTCTCCATGCTGGTAGGGATTCATCGTGCCGGGGTCCACGTTGATGTAGGGATCAAGCTTCAAGAAGGTGATCTTCAAGCCCCGGCTTTCGAGCAGGTTGCCGATGGAGGCCGACGCCAGTCCCTTTCCGAGTGACGAGACCACTCCACCCGTCACAAAAATGAATTTGCTCATGGTTGCCCCCACCTCTCTCAATCAGTCCAGCTTGATCTGTACGATCTCGTCAGCGGCTCGGCATCATCCCCCGGACACCCAGCTCCCGCTTGAGAACCTCATACTGCTGCAGCTTTTCGGCAACCTCCGGCACGTCCTCCGGTGTGTCGACCCGTAATGAGGCGTGTCTCGTTTCCCACACCCGGATGCGAATCCCGTTCTCGAGGCCGCGCAACTGTTCGAGCTTCTCGGCGTCTTCCAGCGCACTGGTCGGCAACGCGGCGAACCGGAGCAAGGTCTCTTTCGTGTACATGTAAAGGCCCAGATGGATGTAGTGCAACCCGCCGACGACGCGCCGGTCCGGATCGTCGCGTACCAATGGGATCGGCGCCCTGGAAAAGTACAGCGCATAGCCGCGCGCGTCGGTCACGACCTTGACGACGGCAGGGCTGTGCAGATCCTCTGTCGTGTCCATCACCCGTTTGAGCGTGCCCATTTCGGCCCCGCTTTGGATAAACGGCTCGATCAGATCCGACAGCAGCTCCGGGTTCAGCGGAATTTCGTCCCCCTGCAGGTCGAGAAAGAATTCGCCGGCAAACATGCGGGCGACGGCTGCCACCCGGTCGGTCCCCGTCCGGTATTCCCCCGCGACCATCACCGCCCGGCCGCCGAACTGTTCGACGGCCCGCTTGATGCGCTCGTCGTCCGTCGCGACCAGCACATCGGACACGGAGCGGCAGGCCACGGCCTTCTCGTACACATGCCGGATCATCGGCTTGCCGTTGAGCGAGACGAGCGGTTTGCCCGGAAACCGAGAGGAACCGTACCGGGCGGGGATCACGACGGTGACCGAACGGGACAGCTTAGTCATTCCCCAGCGCCTCCGAGAGCTGCTTCGGAGTCACGGTGGCGGTCCCCACCATCCCAACGACGATGCCAGCCGCATGATTCGCCAGAATCGCGCCGTCCTTCATGCTGGCGCCGGTCGATAGGGCCAAGGCCAGCGTTCCGATCACGGTGTCGCCGGCACCGGTGACATCGTAGACCTGCCGGGCCTGGGTCGGCAAATGCCAGGACGCCCCGTCGCCCTCGTACAGGCTCATGCCTCTTTCCCCGCGCGTGATCAGCACGGACTGGCACCCCAGCCGCTGGCGGATGGTCGCGCCCGCCTGATCGATGGTCGAATCGTCGTCTCCATGGACTCCCGCCGCTTGCGTGGCCTCGAGGTGGTTCGGCGTAATCACCGTGACGCCTTTGTAGTAGCCGAAATGCTCAACTTTGGGATCGACCACGACGGGAATCTTCCGCAGCGCGGCCAAGCGGGTGATTTCGGACATCACAGTGGCGGTCACGACGCCTTTCGCGTAGTCGGACACGACGATGCAAGAGAGTTCGCGCAGCCGCGATTCGACGTACCGGAGAAGGCGCCGCTGAAGCGGCACCTTCAGCTCGGCGCGGCCCTCGATGTCGTACCGGACGATTTGCTGGTTGTGGGCGATAATGCGGCTCTTCCTGGTGGTCGGCCGGTCGTGATCGATGACAACCCCGCCGCGTCCGGATCGCTTCTGGCCGAGCTCCTTCAAGAGCAGCCGGCCGCTCTCATCCGCCCCGATAACGCCGCAGAGGTCGGCCTTTCCGCCCAGTGCCAGCACGTTGTTGAAGACGTTGGCCGCGCCACCCAGACGCAACGACTCGGACTCGACGTGCACCACCGGCACCGGCGCTTCGGGCGAGATCCGGTTGACCCGCCCCATGACGTAGTGGTCCAGAATCAGGTCCCCCACCACCAGCACCGAAGCCTGGGGAAACCGCTGAATGTACTGCCGGAGCGCATTAGCAGACGGCCTGTAGCTCTTCCCGTCCCGCGTGTCTCGTGGCGTAACGGCGCGCGCGTCTTTTTTCATTGAATGGCCTTGCCGATTCGGTCCCATCGCACCCAGTCCGTCCAACTCCCCTGCCCGCTCCAGGACCAGTAGATGCGGAACGCCTTGCCGCGGATTTTTTCTTCGCGTACGAACCCCCAGAAGCGGCTGTCCAGGCTCTGATCGCGATTGTCTCCCATCACGAAATACGCGCCTTCCGGCACGCTTACCGGCCCGAAATTGTCACGCGGATTGATCGTGCCGTCGATGATGCCGGGATCGATCCGCTGGGTAAACGCCTTGTCGTCAAGCGGCTCGCCGTTCACGAAGACCACTTTATTTCGAATCTGCACGGTATCGCCGGGCACCCCGACGATACGCTTGATGAAATCCTTTTCCTCGTCTTCGGGGAACCGGAAAACGATAATGTCACCACGCTGGGGTTTCCCGAAGGCAACCAGCGTTTTCGAGGCGTAGCAGTTCACCGGTGGAAAGGCCCACAGCAACTTGCAATCCGCCGGCCATTGAATGCCGTAGGACAGCTTGCTGACGAGAATATGATCGCCGATCAGCAGAGTGGGAATCATGGATCCGGAGGGAATCTTGAACGCCTGCACGACGAACACGCGGATCGCGAACGCCAGCAACATCGCGACCACGATCGCTTCCGCATATTCCCGGACCACCGATTTCCTGCCGATGCGGGAAACCTCGGTGGACACGCGGGAGACGGACGTGTCGTCATCGGCCGGCCTCGCCGAGCCGGATACCTCGTCTACGTTCTGCGGGTTGGGCTCGGTGCTCATTCGTCACCGACTTTCAGGATTGCCAGAAACGCTTCCTGCGGAACTTCCACGCTTCCCACCGCCTTCATCCGTTTCTTGCCCTCCTTCTGCTTCTCCAGCAACTTCCGCTTGCGCGTGATGTCCCCGCCGTAACACTTGGCGGTGACGTTCTTCTTCATCGCTCCGATCGTTTCGCGCGCAATCACCTTGTTGCCGATCGCCGCCTGAATCGCGATTTCGAACATCTGCCGCGGGATCAGCTCCTTCATCTTCTCCGCCATCTGGCGAGCGCGATGATAGGCTCGCTCCCGGTGTGTGATAAACGACAAGGCGTCCACCGGTTCGCCGTTGAGCAGCAGGTCAATTTTCACCAGATCGGACTCCCGGTAGCCGAGCACCTCGTAATCGAGCGAGGCATATCCTTGCGTGCGCGACTTCAGCTTGTCGTAGAAATCGAGAATGACCTCGTTCAGAGGCATCTCATAACTGATCATCACTCTGGTGGGATCGAGGAAATGGATGTCCCGCTGAATTCCACGCCGTTCCTGACAGAGCTGCAAAATCGAACCCATATACCGTTCCGGCGTGATGATGGTCGCGAGAATGAACGGCTCCTCGAAGGATTCGATGCTGTTCGGCGGCGGGAGCTTCGCGGGATTGTCGATCTCGAGCACTTCGCCCCTGGTGGTCAGGACCCGATAGACGACGGTCGGCGCGGTAGTGATCAGCGTGAGGCCGTATTCCCGTTCCAATCGCTCCTGGATGATCTCCATGTGGAGCAGGCCGAGAAACCCACACCGGAAGCCGAATCCCAGCGCGAGCGACGTTTCGGGCTCGTACACGAACGACGAGTCGTTCAGCCGCAGCTTGACCAAGGCGTCCCGCAGATCCTCGTACTTCGCCGTATCGGTCGAGTAGAGCCCGCAGAAGACGAGCGGCTTGACGACTTTATATCCGGGAAACGGTTCGCGCGTCGGCTGAACGGCATCCGTGATGGTGTCGCCGATTTTCACATCCGCGACTTCTTTCATGTTGGCGCACAGGTAGCCGACTTCGCCCGTCAGGAGCTGTGTCGTTTTCGTCCGCTTGGGAGTGAACTGGCCTACCTCCATGACCTCGAACGTCTTGCCGTTCGACATGACCTGGATCTTCATGCCGGGACGAACGGACCCGTCGACGATGCGCGTCAACACGATGACACCCTGGTAATTATCAAACCATGAATCGAAGATCAGTGCCTTCAGCGGCGCGTCGGGGTTGCCCGAAGGCGGCGGAACCCGCTGGATGATTGCCTCCAGGACTTCAGGCACGCCGGTGCCCTCCTTGGCGCTGATGGGCATGGCATCGCTGGCGTCAAGTTGCAGGATTTCCGAAATCGAATGTTTGGTGCCCTCGATGTCGGCGCTCGCCAGATCGATCTTGTTGATGACCGGGATGATCGTGAGCTTGTTGGCCATCGCCAGATTGACGTTGGCGATGGTCTGCGCCTGTACGCCCTGAGTGGCATCGACCAGCAAGAGCGCCCCCTCGCAGGCCGCCAGGCTCCGCGAGACTTCGTAGGTGAAGTCGACGTGGCCCGGGGTATCGATCAAATGCAGTGCATACGTTTTCCCGTCCTTCGCCCGGTACTTAATCGCTACGGCATGGGCTTTGATCGTGATGCCACGTTCCCGCTCGAGGTCCATGGCATCGAGGATCTGCTCTTTCGCCTCTCGGGCAGTGACAGCGCCTGTAGCTTCTAGGAACCGGTCAGCGAGGGTTGATTTGCCGTGATCGATATGGGCGATTATCGAGAAATTGCGTATAAGGCTTTGCAAATCCAGGCTCTTTTCGTGGAAATCGGCTCATTATAGTAAGTGCCTCCGAGGTTGTCAAAGAAATCGCCCCCCCGTATAATCCGCGCCGTGCTCCAGGCCGCTGCCTCGTCGACCGCCATGCGTCAGGCGTCAAACGGCTGAAGACCTGTTCGAGTCTTTGCGATTGACGGTTGATGAAGACGCCCACCCTGAACAATTGTCAGACATCGCGATGGCACACAAACCGACTGCTCGGCAATTGAAAGACTGGGATCACCGATACCTCTGGCATCCGTTCACACAGATGCAGGAGTGGGTGGAGCACGATCCCGTCATCATTGAGCGGGGTAGAGGCTCCTATCTGATCGATACGGAGGGCCGCCGGTATCTCGACGGCACGTCTTCGATCTGGGTCAATCTCCACGGACACCGTCATCCCGTGCTCGATCGGGCACTGAAAGTGCAGCTCGACAAGATCGCGCACTCCACGCTGCTCGGACTGTCCAACCCCCCGGCAATTCAACTCGCCCGCGAGCTCGTTCACATCGCCCCCAAAGGCCTGACGCGGGTGTTCTATTCCGATAACGGCTCGACAGCGGTCGAGGTGGCCCTGAAGATGGCCGTCCAATACTGGCAACAGCGCCGGTCCGAAGCAGGCCCGAAGAGTAGCTTCTTGCATCTCAAACTGGCCTACCACGGAGACACGATCGGAGCCGTGAGCGTCGGTAATATCGCGCTGTTCCACGCGCGCTTCAAGCCGTTGCTCTTTCCGACGCTCGAGGCCGATCCGCCTTACTGCTACCGCTGCCCGCTCAAGTCGATCTATCCGTCGTGCGCCATGGCCTGCATCGGTCCGATCGAACAAATTCTGAAAACCCGCCACCGCGAATTGGCCGGGTTCGTGATCGAGCCGCTGGTCCAGGCGGCAGCCGGCATGATTGTACAACCACCGGGGTACCTCGCACGGATGCGCGAACTTTGCACGAAGTACGACGTGCTGTTGATCGCGGATGAAGTAGCCACGGGATTCGGCCGCACCGGTAGCATGTTCGCCTGTCAACGCGAAGGTGTGACGCCCGACTTGATGGCGGTGAGTAAAGGCCTCACCGGTGGCTATATGCCCCTGGCCGCCACGCTGACCACCGAAGAGATTTACCGCGCCTTCCTCGGAAGATATGACGAGTTCAAGACCTTCTTCCACGGACACAGCTACACGGGAAACCCGCTCGGGTGCGCCGTGGCGTTGGCGAATCTCAACCTGTTTCGACGGCAACGCGTCATTACATTGCTCGGCCGGAAGATCGCACTGCTCCGCAACCTGCTCACTCCGTTCACAGATCTTCCTCATGTCGGAGACGTCCGCCAGCAAGGGCTGATGGTCGGCATCGAACTGGTGCGCGACAAGGAAACCAGGGAAGCTTATCCCCTCGAGGCCAGGATCGGACAGCGTGTTGCGACGGCAGCCCGGGATCGAGGGCTCCTGATCCGGCCACTCGGCAACGTCATCGTGCTGTTGCCGCCGCTCTCCACCACACGGGAGGAATTAACGAGAATGGTGGCAATCTTACGAGAATCCATAGACACTCTTCCGAGCGATTAACGGTGCTGAGAATGCAGCATAGTGCAACGTGTCTATGTTACGGGTGTACAGGACCTCGTCATGACCACGGTTGATTTTCTCGTCATCGGCGGTGGCGTGATCGGCCTCAGCATTGCCCGTGAGCTCCGCAGGCGGCAGCCGAATGCGCGCGTGACACTGATCGAAAAAGAATCGTCGTGCGGCGCCCATGCCAGCGGGCGCAACAGCGGTGTACTCCACGCTGGGTTTTACTATTCTCCAGACAGCCTCAAAGCAAAATTCACCAAGCTCGGCAACAAACGGCTGACGGCCTACTGCGAAGAGAAGCGCATTCCAGTGAATAAGTGCGGCAAGCTGGTCGTGGCTAAGGATGCAGGAGATTTGCCGTCGCTCGATGAGCTGTTTCGCCGCGGTCGGGCCAACGGGATCGAGCTGCAAGAGTTGACGGAGACCGAAGCGAAGCGCATCGAGCCACGGGCGAAAACCCACCGGCGGGCGCTGTTCTCTCCGCGGACCTCGACGGTCAACCCGCTGCAGGTGGTGAACGCGATGCAGGAGGACGCGCAGAAGGAAGGCGTCCAGATCCTGCTCGACACGACCTATACGGGAAGGAATGACCGTCAGGTGCGCACCACGCGCGGGATGATCGAAGCAGGATACGTGGTCAACGCGGCAGGATTGTACGCGGACAAGATCGCTCTGGAGTATGGATTTTCGGAGCGGTATCGGATTCTCCCGTTCAAGGGGCTCTACCTGTATTCAGATGAACCGCCCGGCTCCATCCGGACGAACATCTACCCGGTTCCCGACCTCAGAAATCCGTTTCTGGGGGTCCACTTTACGATCACCGCCGACGGCAAAGCCAAGATCGGCCCCACCGCCATCCCGGCTTTCTGGCGCCAGCATTATGAAGGATTCGGCAATTTCAAGTTAGGAGAACTGGTTGAAGTCGCCAGTCGAGGATTGGGTCTGTTGATGGATGCCCATTTCGAGTATCGGCGCCTCGCGGTGGAGGAACTCGCCAAGTACTCGAGGAAGAAGATGGTGTCGCTGGCCTCGGTCCTTGCCGACGGCGTCAAAGAGGAGCACTACCGGACATGGGGACGCCCCGGAATCAGAGCCCAGTTGCTGGACATCACGCAGCGAAAACTCGAAATGGACTTCGTTCTCGAAGGCGACCACCGCTCCATGCACGTGCTGAACGCCGTGTCGCCGGCCTTCACCTGTTCGCTGCCGTTCGCCGAATACGTGTGTGATCGGATCGACAAGGCTTCCTGCTGAGACTCGTCGGCCTACCCCAGAACGATTTCTTCCCCCACCCCGATCGAGAGTTCTGTCGCGGCACTCCTCTGGTTCAAGAATACTTCGAGCTTGCCGTCGCTGTTAATCAGCGCAGACGGTCTGTCGGCAGAGCCCTGACTGTAGCTCCCGACCAGCTTTGCAACGTGACAGCCGGCAATTCGAATCATGGGAGACGAGCGACCGATCAATCGTTCCAGCTCCCTCAGATGCCAGGTTGTGATGTTCGAAATCACATTGCCGAATCGATCCACGTAGACGACGGTTCCGACTAACGTGTGTCCTTTCCATGTGGGCTCTGCGATCGGGAAAGTGACTGGATCGTCGATGATCCGACCGAAGGATGCGAAGGGCTTTCCCGAAGCCAGCCATGCGGCAGCAGGCGCGAAAACATCCCGCCCATCGAAGGTGGCGCCCTCTCCCACGAGCCGGTAGTCCCGATTCTCTATCTGCCGAAGTTCAACCTCGCGTTCCTCGCGGAATACATAGCTCAGCAATCCGTTGTCGGGAGCCACGAAGAAATAGCGGGCCGTCGAAACCAGCAAAGGGCGCCGCGCACTGCCGACTCCGGGGTCGACGACGGCCACATGAATCGTCCCTGCCGGAAAATGGCGGTAGCAAGATCCGAGCACATAGGCGGCTTCCTCGATCCGATGAGGGGCGATCTGGTGAGACAGGTCGACGACGGAGGCTTCCTGGTGAATCGAAAGAATCACGCCCTTCATGCTGGCCGCGAACCAATCGCGATCACCGAAATCGGTCAGAAGGGTGATGACGGGACGTGCCGGCGGCACCTTACAGATCCTCGAACTTGATCTCCACCACTTCGTATTCGACGACCTTCGCGGGAGTCTTCACCTCGACGAAATCGCCGACGCGTTTTCCGATGAGTGCGCGTCCGACCGGCGACTGCACGGAGATTTTGTTGAATTTCATGTCGGCTTCGTCCTGCCCGACCAGCGTAAACTGTTTTTTTGTCTGAGTCTCCTGTTCGATCACGCAGACCGTCGCACCGAATACGACCGTGTCTGCCGTGCGCCCGGTGATCTCCACCACGCGCGCGTCTGCCAGCTTGCTCTCGATCTCCGCGATTCTGGACTCGATAAACCCCTGCCGCTCCTTGGCCGCATCGTACTCCGCGTTCTCGCTTAAATCGCCGTGCGACCGCGCCTCTGCAATCGCTTCGATGACCCTTGGGCGCTCGACCTTCCGAAGACGATCCAATTCGGCCTTGAGCGCCTCATATCCCTTTTTCGTGATCGGTGTCGGCATACGCGACTGACTCCCCGAACGTTAGGCCCAATGATACTCCTGCAGGGACCGGATGGATAACTCTTTCTTCAGGATCGCTTCGATGCCCATCGCCGCAGCCCGCGCGGCGCGCATGGTCGTAAAATAGGGCACCCCGCAATGTAAAGATTCCCGGCGGATCGAGAGCGAATCTTCATGCGAGGTAGCCGTCCGCACCGTATTGACGACCAGGGCGACTGTCCCATTTTTGATGTGATCCACAATGTGGGGACGCCCTTCTTTCACCTTGTTGACGACGGCCACTTCGATACCGTTCTCGCTCAGATAGCGGGCTGTCCCAGTTGTCGCCTGGATCTGAAATCCAAGCGTCTGCAATCGCCTGGCCACATCGAGCGCCGCCGGACGGTCCGATTCTTTGACGCTGATGAAGGCGGTTCCCGATTTCGGTAAGATCGCCCCGGCCCCGGCCTGCGACTTGGCGAAGGCCCACCCGAAATCGCTGTCGATCCCCATCACTTCTCCGGTCGATTTCATTTCCGGGCCCAATAACACGTCCACACCGGGGAATTTGTTGAAGGGGAAGACCGCCTCCTTCACAGAAAGATGGATCGGCTGAGGCGCAGAGGTAAAGCCCAATTCGCTCAGCGACTTGCCGATCATCGCCTTCATCGCGAGTTTCGCCACCGGTACGCCGATGGCCTTGCTGACGAACGGCACTGTGCGCGACCCGCGGGGATTGACCTCAAGCACATAGACCATCTCGTCTTTGACGGCGAACTGCGCGTTCATCAATCCGACCACGCCGAGCTCCAGCGCCAGTGCTTTCATCTGCCGTTCGATTTCACGAACGATCGACTTGTCCAGGCTATAGGGCGGCAGCGAACAGGCGGAATCTCCAGAATGGACGCCGGCCTCTTCGATATGTTCCATGATACCGGCGACGACAACCGTCTTCCCGTCGGAAACGGCATCTGCATCGACCTCGATCGCGTCGGCGAGGTATTTGTCAATCAGGACGGGATGCTTCGGCGACGCCCTGACGGCTGAGCGCATGTATTCCAGCAGACCAGCTTCGTCGTAGACAATCTGCATCGAGCGGCCTCCGAGGACGTATGACGGCCGCACCATGACCGGGTAGCCGATCCGCCCGGCGACCTGGGCGGCTTCCTCCACCGAGCGCGCGAGTCCGCTGTCCGCCTGACGCAGTCCGAGCTTGTTCAGCAATTCCCGGAACCGCTCCCGATCCTCGGCGCGGTCGATCGCATCCGGGCTGGTCCCGAGAATCCTGACTCCGGCCCGTGAGAGCGGCAGCGCCAACTTGAGCGGAGTCTGCCCTCCGAACTGCAGCACGACACCCGTCGGACGTTCGCATTGAATGATGTTCAACACATCCTCTTCCGTGAGCGGCTCGAAGTACAGCCGATCGGACGTATCGTAGTCGGTGCTTACCGTTTCCGGGTTGCAGTTCACCATGATCGTTTCGATGCCTTCTTCCTGAAGGGCCATCGCCGCGTGCACACAGCAATAGTCGAACTCGATGCCCTGCCCGATTCGGTTCGGTCCGCTTCCGAGAATTACGACCTTTTGCCGATCGGTCGGCCTGGCTTCGCATTCGCTCCCATAGGTCGAGTACAAATACGGAGTGTGAGCCTCGAATTCCGCCGCGCAGGTATCCACTCGTTTATAGGTGACGGAGCGGGGCGCCCCATCCCCGGGACTGCGCTCCATTCGAGCGCGACGAACCGTCGCGGCGTCCAAGCCCGTCAATTGGGCGATCCGCTCATCGGAGAACCCCTGCTCCTTGGCCTCCCACAGCACGTCGGCGGGCAGTGCGCTACCGGAGTCGGCCAGTCGCCGTTCGAAGTCGATCAGATCGCGAATCTGGGCCAAAAACCACCGGTCGATCCTGGTGATCTCGAACAATTCGTCATCGGTCAGCCCCAACCGTATTCCGTCGGCCAGGTGCCAGAGACGTTCTGGCACCGGCGTCTTCAGCGTTCGCCGGATTTTTTCCAATGCCTCCCGTTTGTTGAACTCCGGCGGAACCCCGCGATCGAGCCCGAGCCGGGAGACCAATCCGTTGAGGTCCAGTTCCAGCGAGCGAATGGCTTTATGCAGCGCCTCCTTGAAGGTCCGTCCGATCGCCATCGCCTCGCCGACCGATTTCATCTGGGTCGTCAGGGTCGGATCGGCGCCTTTGAATTTCTGAAACGCGAAGCGGGGAATTTTCACGACCACATAATCGATCGTGGGCTCGAATGACGCCGTGGTTACCCCGGTGATGTCGTTCGTGATCTCGTCCAGTGTGTAGCCCACCGCGAGCTTGGCTGCAATCTTTGCGATTGGAAACCCCGTCGCCTTGGACGCCAGCGCCGAGCTCCGCGACACGCGGGGGTTCATCTCGATGACCACCATGTCGCCGTTGTCCGGATTGACGCCGAACTGGATATTGGACCCGCCCGTATCCACTCCGATTTCCCGGATGATCCGGAGCGCGGCGTCCCGCATCCGCTGAAACTCCTTGTCCGTCAACGTCATCGCAGGCGCCACGGTAATGCTGTCGCCCGTATGCACGCCCATGGGGTCGAGATTCTCGATCGGGCATACGATCACCACGTTGTCCTTCAGGTCGCGCATCACCTCGAGCTCGTACTCTTTCCACCCGATCACCGACTCTTCGATCAGCACCTGGGTCACCGGACTCATGGCCAGGCCCCAGTCGGTGAGCCGCTCGAACTCCTCCCGGTTGTAGGCGATGTTCCCGCCCGTACCGCCGAGTGTAAAGGACGGCCGGATAATGGCCGGAAATCCGACATAGCGGAGAATCTGCACCGCTTCCTCCCGCGTGCGGGCGGTCCCGCTCTTGGGGACCCGGAGCCCAATGCGCTGCATCGCCAATTTGAACGCTTCGCGGTCTTCCGCTTTGTGAATGGCATCGGCCGAGGCTCCGATCAGTCTGACCTGGTACTTGTCCAGGACTCCGCGCTTGACCAATCCCATGGTGGTGTTGAGCGCCGTCTGTCCCCCCATCGTGGGCAGAAGTGCATCCGGCCGTTCGCGCTCGATGACCTTTTCGACCACCTCCAGCGTGATCGGCTCCACATATGTCCGATCGGCCAACTCGGGATCGGTCATGATCGTGGCAGGATTGCTGTTGACTAGCACGACCTTGTAGCCTTCTTCCTTCAGCGCCTTGCAGGCCTGCGTGCCGGAATAATCGAATTCGCAGGCCTGGCCGATCACTATGGGCCCGGAACCGATCAGAAGGATGGAACGGATATCTGTGCGTTTGGGCATGACGATCCTTGAAGGATTAACTGGACTGGGGCATGGGACCGATAAGCGGCCGATACGGCACCGGCGTCGGCTGCACCCCTCCGCCGGACCCGTGGTAATGCTGCAAGACCTCGGGAAGCCATGCTTCGATCTGATTGATACGCGTGACGTCCGACGGATGTGTCGAGAGGAATTCTGGGATCGCCTGCTGAGACCGGAAGCAGAGTTTGCCGATCATCTGCCGTGGACAGCCACTCATCCGCTCCCAGAACGGAATAGCTTCGCGCGGATCGTAACCCGCCTTCGCCATTAGCTGCAGGCCGATATAGTCGGCTTCTGACTCCTGCTTTCGGTTGAATGGCAGCGACACGTTCACTCCATAGGCGCCCAGTAGTCCTTGAATGGCACCGCCTCCCGCATGACCGCTCGCCGCCGCCCCTAACGCCCCTAATTGGGCGATCTGATCAATGATGCTGCGGCTCATGCGTTCTACGCCATGCCGCTGGAGCGCATGGGCCACCTCATGCCCCATGACCGTCGCTAGCCCCGGTTCCCCTTTCGTTACCTTGAGAATACCGGTGAACACCGCCACCTTCCCTCCGGGAAGGCAAAAGGCATTGATCATACGGTCATCCTCGATGACGGCAAATTCCCACTGATACTCCGGTTTGTTGGCCGCTTTGGCGATCCGCTGGCCAACCCGCTGGACCATTTCGGTGATCTCCGGATTCTCGCTGAGACGGGCTCCGCGTAGCACCTCGCGATAGGCCTGCAACCCGAACTGCAATTCTTTTTCTTCAGAAAAGAATATGAGCTGGTCGCGTGCCGTCCCCGGCGCCCGATAACAACCGGCCAATGCCGAAACCAATGCAGCCGCAACGCCGGTTCCGCACGCGGCATAGAACCCGGCAATCCCCCGCACTCCGAGAGAGAGCACGGTGCGCCGGCTGACTGGTACATTCAAGAATCCAGTGCTTCTCTGATGGGTTGAGTGCGACATCGAGGACAATCCACCGTCAAATCGCTCCATTCTCACATTACGCGTTTGTTCGGTCACGGCATCCAGAGATACATGAACTGCGGCGTCCCGCCCCGCACGAGCGATTGCAGGTCAAGAGCAGCCAGACTCGCCAATGGGCTCGGCGCCACCAGCTTCGAGTACACGTTATTCGAGTATTCCCCTGGACGGCGGTACATGATGACCCGGGCCTCGGTCAGCCCCGCTTTCTTCTTCGCGAGTTCAACCGCATCCTCGAGATATCCGATGTCATCGACCAACCCCGAAGCCTTCGCCTGTTCCCCCGTATAGATGCGCCCGTCGGCCAGTTTCTTGATTTGATCCATCTGCAGATTGGGCCGGCCTTCCTGCACGACACTCAAAAACCGTTGGTAAAACGCGTCGATCAATCCCTGAAAAATCGCACGCTCCTCCGGGGTCATCGCTCGGAAGGGCGACCCCATGTCTTTCCGTGGTCCCGACGTCACCGCGGTAGCTTCCACTCCGACTTTTTCGAGCAAGCCTCGCGCATTCATGGTCAGCATGATGACCCCGATACTTCCGGTCACCGAAGATGGATGCGCCAGCACACTGTCCGCCGCCGATGCAATGTAGTACCCTCCCGATGCACCCACATCCATAATGGAGGCGACCACGGGAACCTTGCGGTTGGCCTTGAACACCTTGAGTTCATGGTGAATGATGTCCGAGGCCGTCACCGTCCCACCCGGAGTGTTGATACGGAGCACAACCGCTTTCACCGCCTCGTCCTGAGCGGCCCTGGTCAGTTGCTCTTTCACGTTGGCAATCAGGCTGGGAGTAGGTGTAAGGCCATCCCCTTCCTGCGCGCTGATCACCCCGGAGACTTCCAGTAAGAGAATCTTGGCTTTTCCTGTTCCGCCGACCTGGGTTTCCTGCAGGGGTCCAGGGCCGGGAAAGAGTGGGAAATTGAAGGTACAGCCCGACGCCAGCAGGACCGTAGCCAGCCCGAGACCGAGATGCCTATGCATAATGCTTCTCCATCAGTTTGACGAACTCTTCGAACAGATAGGCGGAATCATGGGGGCCCGGTGAGGCCTCCGGATGATACTGCACGGAAAAAACGGGGTGATCAAGGCAGACCATCCCCTCGATGGAATGGTCGTTCAGGCTTACATGGGTCATCGCGAGTCTTCCGTACTTGGTATCGACTACGGTCGGCTGCGCTGGCCCACCACCGGAGCGCTCTGGAACTTGGACCGCAAAGTTATGATTCTGTGAGGTGATCTCCACTTTCCTCGACCGAAGATCCATCACGGGATGGTTCGCGCCATGATGGCCGAATTTCAGCTTATAGGTCCGCAGGCCGAACGCCAATCCCAGAATCTGATGGCCTAGGCAAATTCCGAAGATCGGAAAACGACCGATTAGCCCCCGTACCGCCTCCATCGCGTCGGGCACGCCTTCCGGATCACCGGGACCGTTCGAGAGAAAGATCCCCTCCGGCTTCAGCGCCTCGACATCCTTCGCCGATGTCGATGCCGGCACCACCGTCACCTGGCAGCCCACATCCACCAACCGCCTAAGGATATTCTGCTTCACACCGAAATCGTAGGCAACCACCCGCCAGGGACGGCGCGCGGCGGATTTCGATTTCATTCCGCTAGAATGGGGAATCCAGTCTCCCGACCCTTCATTCCATTCATAGGGCCGTCGGCACGTCACCTCGGCTACCAAGTTCCGGCCGACAATGCCGGGGGCCTGTCGAGCCTTCTGTACCGCGCGCTCGGGATCCAAGTCGATGTGCGTGATGACGGCTTGCTGCGATCCGTGCTCGCGCAGATGCCGGGTAAGCGCTCTGGTATCGAGCCCTTCGATGGCCACCACATTGGCCTGCCGGAGATATTCCTGGATCGTCTGCCGGCTCCGCCAGTTGCTCGCAAGACGGCTCGCCTCGAGTACGACAAATCCCTCGGCCCAGATCCGGCGAGATTCGGCATCCTCTGGAGTCACACCATAGTTTCCTATGTGCGGACAGGTCATGGTAATGATTTGCCCTTTATAGGATGGGTCGGTCAACACCTCCTGATAGCCAGTCATCGCGGTGTTGAACACCACTTCGCCGACCGTTTCTCCTTCACAACCGAGTGCTCGGCCGTTGAAAACGGTGCCATCTGCCAGAGCGAGCATTGCTGGTTTCATACTGACCGCTCCATGCGGTTGATCCATGTCCTGACTCGAAGACCGACCAGGCCCAAACCCAGGCTAAGATTGATCATATAGAGAGTGCGAACAGGCCTATGAAGCTTGAAGAACGCGTCAAACGCTTCCTTGCGACTTTCTCCCGGTTTTAACGCAAATGCTTCCGCCTGACGCGCTGCCGCCAGCGGATGCAGGTAGAAGACAATGACCCCTGCAATGCACACCATCACGCCGAAGAGGAGCGCTTCGACGGGCGTCACGGCATACTGAGCGGGAGCGAACCGCCACCGCCAGGCCATCCCGCCGGCCAAGACAACCGCGGAAACCAGCACCAGGCGATTGTACCCTTCGAATGCACGGGTGAGAAAGAAACCGCCCGCATCCTGGCCACCGAACGTATTGAACACTGCGGGAAGCACCGACGCCACCAGCACGATCAAGCCTCCAATCCACACAGCCAGCGCGACCCACTCGCTCGATAGACTGATCACCAATCCCCATCGAATTCCTCGCCCCACGGCGTCACCGTCCAACCCCGTTGGATTCGAACACGATCCGCCCACCCACGATCGTGGTCTTGACTCGTCCCTTGACCTTCCATCCCGCAAATGGGGTATTCCGGCTTTTCGATTTGAACCGATTTGGATCCACTTCCCATCGTTCGTGCGCATCGACCAGCACGACATCGGCATCGGCGCCGACCGCCAGCGTTCCCTTATTCAATCCGAAGGCTCGCGCCGGAGCCGCCGTGAGTTTCGTGACTGCCTGTTCCAGAGAGAGGACGCCCTCTTCCACCAGTCCCAGGGTCAGCGGAAGCGCCGTCTCCAAGCCAACAATGCCGAATGGCGCTTCGGTGAAATCCTGCTGTTTTTCCTGTGTCGCATGGGGTGCGTGGTCGGTGGCGATCACATCGATTGTGCCGTCGCGAAGCCCTTCTTTAATGGCCTGGACGTCTTCCCATGTCCGCAAAGGAGGGTTCATCTTGGCATGGGTGTTGTACCCGCGGACCACTTCCTCCGTCAGCGTAAAGTGATGGGGGCATGCTTCTGCCGTCACATGGATGCCGCGTGCCTTCGCTTCACGTACCATTCGCACAGACCCCGCCGTGCTAATGTGGGCCAGATGCAGCCGCGCGCCGGTAAGTTCGGACAAGGACAGATTACGGGCCACCATAACGTCTTCCGCCGCAGCGGGAATGCCGGGCAACCCGAGCTCAGTCGATACCAGCCCTTCGTTCATGCAGCCGCCTTCGGCGAGATGCAGATCCTCGCAGTGATCGACGACCGTCAGCTCGAAGGCCAGGGCATATTCCATCGCGCGACGCATGACCAGGCTGTTCATGACAGGCCGCCCGTCGTCGGAAATCGCCACACAGCCTGAACGGCGCAAGTCGCCGATCTCCGCCAACTCCTTGCCTTCCGATCCTTTCGTGATAGCACCGATCGGAAGGACATTCGCCAATCCGGCGATGCGAGCCCGCTCCAGAATGAACTCAGTGACCGCCTGATTGTCGTTCACCGGGTTGGTGTTGGGCATGCAGCAGACGGTCGTAAACCCGCCGGCGACGGCCGCCGTGCTCCCCGTCTGAATCGTTTCCTTGTACTCGAAGCCCGGCTCCCGGAAGTGCACATGCAGATCCACAAAACCCGGGAGTACCAGCAGCCCGTCGGCCCGAATGGTGGTGGCTCCGGCCGGTGCGGCGAGATTCGGTCCGACCGCGGCGATTCGGCCCTGATCGATTAACACATCGGCGATTCCATTCACACGTCCCGGATCGACCACATGTCCGTCCTTGATCAGAAGCACCACATGAATCTCCTTACCGTTGTACCAATTCCCGTACTACCCACAAGCGAGGCGTCCGGAACACCGCCCACTTCACGGAATACGCGACGCGCCGCTAGTTGGCTCCCGACATCAAATACAGAATGCCCATGCGTACGGCGACGCCGTTGGCCACCTGGTCCAGAATCACGGACGAGAGACTGTCGGCCACATCGGGTGCGATTTCCACTCCCCGATTGATCGGTCCCGGATGCATGACGATCGCGCCCGGCTCAGCCAGCTTGACCCGCTCGGCCGTAAGTCCGTAGAGACGCGTATACTCGCGAATGGTTGGAAATAGTGCCCGCCCCTGCCGTTCCAGTTGAAGGCGCAGCATCATGATGACGTGGACACCGCGAAGGGCGTCGTCCAAGCTGTGAAAGACCTTGGCACCGAGCTTGTCGATCTGCGCGGGAATCATCGTCGGAGGTCCGACCACCCGCACCTCTGCTCCCAGTTTCGTCAAGGCATAGATATTCGAGCGCGCCACGCGGCTGTGCGCCACATCGCCCACGATCGCGACGCGCACCCCCTCGAAGTCGATGCCCCGTTCGCGAATGGTGTAGAGATCGAGCAGGGCCTGCGTCGGGTGCTCGTGCCATCCATCGCCGGCGTTGATGACGGACGACTTGACGCCGCGCGCCAGAGTTTCCGCCGCGCCGGCCGAGGAATGACGCAACACGATGATGTCGGCCTGCATCGCCTCGATATTCCGTGCCGTGTCCAGCAACGTCTCGCCTTTGACCACACTACTCGAAGAGGGAGAAAAGTTGATCACGTCAGCGCTCAGCCGCTTGGCCGCCAGCTCGAAAGAAGTCCGCGTTCTGGTGCTCGGCTCAAAGAACAGATTGACCACGGTCTTACCGCGCAGGGCAGGCACTTTCTTGATCTCACGGCCCGTCACTTCCTTGAAGCTGTCCGCGGTGTCGAGAATCAGCTTGATCTCGTCGACCGACAGGGGCGCCAGACTCAGCAGGTCTTTACGTTTGAGACTCATGGCATCCTCCGCGTCAGGCCTTCAGAATAAGGACCCGATCCTCCTCTCCCTGCTCCTCCAACAACACTTGGACGCTTTCGTCCCGCGACGTCGGCAGATTCTTTCCGATATAGTTGGCCTTGATCGGCAATTGACGGTGCCCGCGGTCGACCAGCACGGCCAGTTGAATTTCTTCCGGGCGCCCGAGGTCGATCAACCCGTCCATCGCAGCCCGAATTGTCCGCCCGGTGAAGAGAACATCGTCCACGAGGACCACGATTTTATCCGACACATCGAACGGAACGGAGGTCTTCCGGAGGACCGGCTGGTCTTTTCTCAACGACAAGTCGTCTCGATAGAGCGTGATGTCGAGCTCGCCGATCGGCACCGGCACGCCTTCGATGTCCTGGATGCGCTTCGCCAAACGATGAGCCAGATGCACGCCTCCGGTTCGAATCCCGACCAAGGCCAGATTGTTCACCCCCTTGTTCCGTTCCAAGATCTCATGGGCGATGCGGGTCAGCGCCCTGGCGATATCGCCGGCGTCCATCACAAGTTTTTCTTCCCGTTGCTCTTTCCGGTCACCACTGGTCATGATCGTCAACGGCCTTGCTGCGGGCGCTCAGTCTTCAGCCGGCGACCCCGAAAACCCAACCGAGTGCAGAGGGCCGGCGGCGTCGATCCGGCTTTCGGACATAAAAAAACCCTCTTGCCGTAATCCGACAAGAAGGTTCGATTGTTTCGACCGGCGCAGGCCGGAGCACAGCTCATCTTGGGCTCCTTGCTCACCTCACCGGATGAGCGTTAAAGGCAGCCTCATCCTACTTGGCGATCTGTCACCTGTCAAGAGACCGATGGGAGGGACTGCATGGTCTGAGAATCTCGTTTGTCTGAGGGACTCGACTAGTTGTTTCCCGTCTGGCAGACCTGTTGCCATGCGGACAGATGTTCCTGGAGCCCTGTTTTCGCAAGGTATTCCCTATCGAGTCGGACAATTGACTGGCTCGTATCCGCTGCCTGGGCTTGCTCATGCATGGCATTGCCCACATGCACGGCGGTAAGCGGGCTAAACTCCGTCGCACCGCACGCTGACGGACGATGATGAAACGCCACGGCCTCGACGATGGCCTCCCCCAGTCCCCACAGGCTGAGCAAATGCGCGCCGACCTCCGCATGCGTGGTTCCGAAAACTTCGAGCTCCGCCTGCCAATCCGATACCTGCTGTTCCTGTTGCAGGGCGAGTACCTTCGCGTACTCGTCCTGCCTATTCGTAGCCAAGAGTAAGATGCCCACATCGTGCAACAGCCCAGCCGCAAACGCGTCGTCGATGACGGTTTGCCCCGCCCGCTCATTCCTCGCGATGGCCCTGGCAAAGGAACTCGTCGCCAGCCCATGTTGCCAGAGCCTCTCCAACGATAACCCAGGAAGCCCCGCGGCCTCAAACTGCGAGAACACCTGCATCGACAACGCCAGTGACTTGATGGTGTCACCGCCGAGCAGCGCCACGGCCTGTTCGGGACTGGACACTGTCGTGCGCAGCCCGAAAAAAGGCGAGTTCACAAGTTGCAGGACTTTGGTGGCCATCGCAAGATCGCGGGAGATGATCTTGGCAATCTTCTTCAGCGACGAATCACGCGAGCGAATTTCCTCCATCAGCTCTCGATAAATCGAGGGAAGGCTGGGCAGGTTCCGGAGGTTCACCACGACACCGCGGAGCTGTTCGTTCGCCAGAGATTCGCGCAACGCGCAGGCCCGCGTCATGATCGTCTGCAATCTGGCGGGATCGAGCGGTTTTTCCAGAAACTGATGTGCCAGCCCGGCCGCTCGGATCCCGAATCCTCTCGCAGGCTCATCGGAAAAAGCGATTCTGACCATCTCCGGATAACGCGCCATCGCCACTTTGAGCAGTTCCACGCCATCCATGCCCGGCATCACCATGTCGGTAACTAGGACGTCGAATGAGGACCGTTCAAGAGCCTGCAAGGCCTCCGTCGCATCCCCTGCGAACGTCACTTCCCACTCAGGCTTCATCGACGCCATCGTGCGTTTCAGCATGGCGAGGACTTCCGGCGCGTCATCGACTAGGAGCACTGTTCTCACAATTCCCTCGCGTATGCAGACAGGAGCATTCCCTCTATCGGATGCCGGGACGCCAACTTAACCCACCACGGCAGCACGGCGATTATGACGATATCGGCCGTTGCATCACTGGCTTCGTTCAATAGACAGCCACACGGCACGGAAGGCGGTGACCACATTCAATCGCTTATCGGGGGATCTTCCCTTTCAAGATCCTCGGGGGTCACGCCGAGCGGCGCCAGCACCGCGAGTGCCGCTTTTTGCACGAGCCGAACGTACGCCTCGGCGTCGTACGTGATCGTCCCGTCGCATCCAGCCACTGCGCAAACACGGTCGTCCGGACATTTTGCCCGACCGTCACCGACAACATAGTGAATCGTGTCGCCGGGCTGCACGGTGACGCCCCGACGTTGCAACTCCTTCGCAGCGATGCTCGTGTGTGTCGCACGGCGATAGCGTTCCGACGCTTGCGTCAAGGTCCTACCGATGGCCACCTCCTCGACATGCGCCCGCCCTCCGCGGAGATACCGGCAATAGTCCCGCACGACGTTCAGCGCCTCCGGAACAAGAGCCTGGAGTTCCGCAATGGTCCGTCCATGGCTCAACCGCCGTAAGATTTCGGCCTGCGCCCGCTTCACCACGAGCGGCGCATCGGAGCGGCGGACCTCGATCCCGCGTATCTTCATCCGGCTGTCGTCGAAAAGACCGACGAACTGATTGTGCACTGGCATGATCGGGTTGACCCGCGACGGCAGAAACCCGATCCATCGATACAACCCTTCGACCGCGATGGGCAGACTCGTCTGTACGCTGATGGCGGCAGCCAGCCGCTCATAATCCTCCCGACTCGCACCCGGCTTCTGGAGCCACAGCGAATCCACGATGGCATGCAGCAGCCGGAAGCCAGCGGCCTCTGCTATCTCCTTCGCCCGCAACAACACGTCGCGGCTATAGGCGGTCACGGCCTCGTGCGCTTCGATCCGGCCAAATCGGGCGTTTTTGTATCCGAGATAGCCGAAGGAGACGACCAGCAACCACTTCAGAGCCGTCTGACGCTGATCGATCGTGCGGCGGACGCCCGCGCTCGTCAGCCCGACGAGCTGCCGCTTGTAGCGGGCCCGCTTGTCGAGCAACGGCGCCAGAGTTTTCGGGACCAGCCCTTCGCGATGCCGGCAGGTATGATGGCGGATCTCCGGCACGCGCGCCTCCGGATTGTCCCGGCAACAACGGCAGTTCATGGTTTCCGGTGACACGTTGAACCGCGTCATGATCGTCGGATACATCGACGCAAAGTCCAGTTCTCCGACCTCCTCGTGGTAGCCCGAGAGCGGTGCGTAGGTCAGGCCGCCTTGATCGGTCTCCAGGAGGTCGCACGCAGTCTTGAACTCCTCCGTCCGTTGTTTGCGGTACGGAATGAGGATACCGGCGTGATGCGCCTGCTCCAGTTGCATCGATGTGATCCCAGTGCCGGCCGTGGTCCGGGCCATCTGTTGAATCGGGACCTTCGTGACCCGCGCCTGCTCGAAAAGGCCGGCCAAGCCCGTCTCGGCCAACGCAAACGAGTTCTGCCGGTCCAGATGCAGCCGGCCGGAGAGCGTGTGGGCGCCGGCCTGAGCGAGCACCCGCCCATAGGACATGTACGATCTCGCCGGGCGGATGCCGATGCGCTGAGAGGGATCCCGATTGAGCGCGAGCGGCAGGCGGGTACGAGCCGCCCAATAGAGAAGACGCGGCAGAATGTACGAATCGCCCCAGTCGGTCAAGAGCACATCAGGATCGTGCCGGCGCAACAACCCATCGAGAGTCTGCAGACATTCGGCGGCCTGCTCCCCCTCTACGATCCGTTCGGCATCATCGATCCGTACTAGCAGGCGAAACGTTCCCCCATGATTAGGATTCGGCGAGTCCCCCTCCAGCGTCAGCTCCATCACGCGCAACGGCGGCAAGGCATATCCGGTGTCCCACGGGGAATCGCCGGCCCGGATTGCCTGCACGAGTCCCTCGTCCGTGACGTCAGCTTCGTACCGGC
Organism: uncultured Nitrospira sp.; assembly: GCA_964445795.1. Taxonomy (GTDB): domain Bacteria; phylum Nitrospirota; class Nitrospiria; order Nitrospirales; family Nitrospiraceae; genus Nitrospira_D. The sequence continues at coordinate 38,830 of CAYULI010000006.1, forward strand.
AGAGGGGAAACAACCCGCGATCGTAGAAATACAGTTGCGGGAGTGCGACATCGACGTGATAAGCGCGGAGCACCGGAGCGTGTTGCATCACGAGCCCGACGGCCGATCGAAAGCGCGTCGGCTCGCAGATCGCGACCTCCAGCACCGGCATCTGATCGGTCTCCCACAACTCCCGGCGATGCACCGTGCGGGTCCGACAGGCGATCGCGTGGCGTCGGAGCAGACGAACGGCGAGCGAGAGATCGGCCGGCGAACCGGCGAGATAGAACGCGGGGACATAGGGATCGATCAGGCGGTGCCGGCCGCCTTCGTCGTCGATCCCCCACACTGCCATGCCGGCTTGAACAGGATACGCATCAAGGAGCCACCCTGTGAGACGGCGGGAGGGAAGACCGGGCATCATGATCGGCCACCGCACGGGCCAGACGTTGAAGCTGTTTGTGCTGTTCCAATACCATCGAAAGCAACATCACCTCGAACGGCGCATCGCGCGCCAGATACGCCCCCGCAGCCGAATGCCGCCGGGCCGCCGCGAACAATTCATCCAGCGCCTGCTGATCCTCCGCGCGCAACGCGCGCCGATACCGCCGCCAACGGGCGATCTCCTGCTGAACGAGCTGCGTAAATGTGGCAAGTGTCCGTCCCATGATTCGACGCTCCCCGGGCGCACAAACAATCGGATCGAGATCACGATGGCAAACAGCGCGCGTCGCGGTCACCTTATGCTCGAGCGACGATGCGGCACCCTTGATCGCACCTTCGCTTGCGTGCGACATTCCGGCGGACCTTCTCAGCGCCCCGCCAGCACCGTACGGGCGATTTTCCAGGACTGGCCGTGCTCCCGCCCCTCCTCCTCAAGCCTGACCGCTCCCCGATCTTCTCCCATGCGGATGACGCGATCGGCATGACTGCATAACCGGTCCAGAAACCGACGACAGACCGGACCGGATGGCGGAGGGGGGCAGAGACACAGCACCGCATAACCCTGCCGCGCCAGGCGCCGCAGGCTCGCAACCATGCGCTCGGCCAACCGCAGCCGCTCCTGAGCCGGAACGGCTTCGTCATAAAATGTTTCGAACGGTCCCGCGACGACCGCGACGCCTGCCTGATACCGGGCCAGCGCATCGCCGAGACAGTCCGACACCAGCCGTTCCATCTGGTGGCAGGTGAACGTGCGCGCCACGTGGATTGACGAGAGAATTCGACGCGGCAGCTGCCGATGAGCGCGAGCCAGCCGTCCGATCACGAACGGATCGAACGCATGTGCGCCGTCGAGATACAGCACCGGTTCCCCGGCCAGCGCCCGATCCGTCGCCGCATGGAGTCCCACCCGAAACACTAAGGGATGCCCGTGCAGGACTATGAGACAGTTGCTTGCCTGAAACGGCACTTGCGCATGCCACAGCGGCAGCAGCCATTCCTTGACGCTATGCACCCGCTCGGGTAGGTTATGTAGTTCGTGCCGGCTGTCGGGAAATGGCAGTTCTGCCGATCGTGGCAATACGAACCGTCGCATCACAGGCCTCGCCTAGCCGCAACATCCACCAGCGAAAACCTGACGCTGCTGGAACATCCGCCAGCACGTCTCACACAACTCCATCCTGGAATGCGCCACCCCGTCGACACAGGCGATGCGCTGCGGGACGATCAATCCGCAATCGGCGCAAGGCCCCGCTATCGGATGTTCAGTGTTTAGTCGTTGCGCCAACATCGGACACTACCTTGGTATTCGGACGAATCCGTCGGTTGCAGACCGTCGATATGAGCGTGGCTTGCCGGGAACCCATGAAGTTTTTCCACAGCCGTTCCGTGACCCAACTTCCCTTGGCTTGCTGCAACTCCCATTGCAGTTCCCGCAGCCGCCCGGTCAATCGAGCCACCATCCGCTCCAGGTCCATCAATCGTTCGTCTGCCAACCCCCTTCTTGTGATCGCCATACATCCCTCCCGATTAGACTGCACAATGTCGAACCACCCCGACAACGATCCCTTCGATGTGAAATTCGTCTTCCGGCCGTACTATGATCGGCTGCATCGCTGTATTGGCCGGATGCAACTCGATGTGCGCCTCTTTCTTGACATAGGTCTTGACTGTCGCCTCGCGATTCACCAGCGCAACCACGGTTTGGCCGTTGCGCGCCGTCTCTTGCTTGCGCACCACGATCAGATCGCCGGGAAGAATGCCCTCGTCCTTCATCGACTCGCCTTTTACGCGCAGGGCGAATGTATGGCCGCCCCGCAACATGCTCGGCGGCACGTCGATCAGTTCCGATTGCGGCACCGGATCGATCGGCGAACCGGCTGCAACCACACCGACCAATGGAATGTCCGTCTTGCGCTGCAATTGATCCAACGCGACGCGCACCATGCCAGGAATCCGCCGCATCCCCGCCTCGTAACGCGCCACCGACACACGAGTCGTGTGCAACGCATCGGCCAACTGCTGCTGAGTCATGCCCAAACTTTCTCGGATGCGCTTAAGATCGTGCGATTTCATATTGTAGCCAATGGTTACAATATTTTTCTGCCGCTGTCAAGCGGTATTTGTGGCTGGAATTCCACTGAAACAGCCCGAGCCTGTGTATAACTCACACGACTGGAGCAGCGATTCGGATTTGTTTCGTTGACCGAAGTACGAAGGCTCCGCTTTAATCTGACATTGCAGGTTTTTACCTCCAAATCGAGAAAATACCACCAGATATGGTGGCTTTTCCGTTCCCCTCCTCAATGACTAAAAACTAGGCAAAAAGGTGAAGATCATGATGATTTCGGCCATCTATGCAACAAACGATGACTTATTCACAGGGTTATCCACAGAAATTGGGGAAAGAACCAAACCCGGCATAAGGGAGCAATTAGAAGAGACTTAATGGCGCGGAATCAGGTGCACTGAACCGGCTTTGAACGCGGCGCGGACGGACGAGCCAATGGTCAGACACAACTCACTCAACGCTGACCGCGTGATCACGGCGACGAGTGGAAATCCGCACTCGATGGTGACCCGGGCCAGCGCGCCAAGCGACGCAATGGCGCTCACCCGGCCGTTGAGGTGGTTTCTGGCACTCGTGCTTCCAGTGCCGGCGAGTTCGACGGTGACATCCTCTGCACGGAGACAGACAAAGACGTCGGGACCGATTGCATCCGACGCCACCGCCGTCAACGAGAGAGCGCCCACCTGGACAGTCGCCAGGCCTTCCCGTATCTCGACCACTTTCCCCTGCACCACGGTTTCAACTCCGACGACTCGCGCCACCTCCACATTGGCCGGACGGCTGAACACCTCCTGCGGCGCCCCCACTTGCAGCGTGCGCCCTTCGCTCACTACCGCCATACAATCGCCCAACATCAGCGCCTCGGTCCAGTCATGGGTCACGATGAGGGAGGGCAGCGCCAGGTGTTTGAGAAGACTGCGCAATTCGCCCCTCAGTTGCTGCCGGGTCGGGGCATCCAACGCCGATAAGGGCTCGTCCAGGAGTAGCAACTGCGGCCGCGGCGCCACCGCCCGAGCAAGCGCTACGCGTTGCTGCTGGCCGCCGGACAGGTCGCGCGGCTTCGCCTGCTCTAGGCCCCGCAATTGAAACAGCTCCACCATTTCTTCGACTCGTTTCTTCCGGTCGGCCGCGCTGAGTTCGCTTAGTCCATAGGCAATGTTCCCGGCCACCGTATGGGTAGGAAAGAGCGCGTAGTCCTGCGGCATGTATCCGATCCGTCGATCCTGCGGGGCGACGCGAATCTTCGATGCGGTATCCAGCCATGTCCTGGACACAAACCGAATCGTTCCCTCCTCAGGCCATTCGAGGCCCGCGATGCACCGGAGAATCGTCGTCTTCCCGGACCCGGACGGGCCGAACAGAATCAGGGCCGTCGATGCCTCGACCGGATACCGGATCTGCGCGACAATGGGCGCGCGTCCGGGAAACGTCTTACGGATGTGGATCGTTACTTCTGCGGCCATACCGACCACACGCGCCGATTCATGGCATAGACGAGCAGCAACACCAGGTAGGACACAGCGAGGAGAAACGCCGCGGTTTTGGCCGCACCGGCATAGTTGAGCGCCTGTACGTCGTCATAAATGTCGATCGATACGGTGCGCGTCACGCCTTCGATATTACCTCCGACCATCAGCACGACGCCGAACTCGCCCAACGTATGGGCGAAGCTCAGGACCGCCCCGGTCACGAGCCCGGCTGTCGATAAAGGGATAATGAGCTTGAAAAACGTCTTCAGCCGGGACGCGCCCAGGGTCCAGGACGATTCGATCAACTTCGGATCGACTTGCTCGAACGCCGTCGCGAACGGCTGGACGGCAAAAGGCAGGCTGTAGAGTATCGACGCAACGAGCAATCCTTCGAAGGTGAACGGCAACGGATGTCCGACCACGTCGTTGTAGAGCCGCCCGAACGGGCTGTGCGGGCCGATGGCGACCAGGACGTAGAACCCCAGTACAGTGGGGGGGAGAACCAGCGGCAGCGCGATGATCGACTCGACGATGAACTTCCAACGCCACCTTGAATAGGTCAGCCAGTAGGCGATCGGCACACCTATCAGGAGCAACGCCGTCGCCGTCAGGCTCGCCAGCTTGAACGTGACCCAGATCGCCGCCCAATTCATGACTGGTCTATCTGGTTCATCTGGTGCAACGCGTTAGCCATCCGATATTCCTAAGGCTACTTGCAGCGAAATTGTATTCCCCACCGCCGTCCCGTCGCCTCCCCTTCCCGGCCTTCTACACCCGACAGCCCTCCATGGCCTCGTACCTCTCCGTCATTGATAACGATGTACCCCGAGGGACACTTTCTCTCTAAGATCTTCACCGCCTCTCTTCGGTACGGCGAGCCCATCGGTCCGCCGCGATCCTCTTTGAACAAATAGGTCGCGACGCCGCCGTTCTCCGTTTCTCGCAAGAGTGTCACCGCATCGGAACAACCAGCCAGTCCGCTGGCCACCATCGCGCCGACCAACCATAGATTAGTTCGGTAAGGTGAACCCATAGCGGGTCATGACCTCCTGTCCCGGCTCACTCTGCATAAGTTCAAGAAATTGTCTCGCCGCCTTCAGGTGCTTAGATGATTTGAGAATCACCGCGCCTTGCTCGATCGGCGGATGGGCCAGCGCAGGCACTTCCCAATAGGTTCCAGCCGTTTTCATCGGCGGTGCAAGTGCCAACGACAACGCGATGATGCCGACCTCGCACGCACCGGATTCGATGAATTGCGCCGCCTGGGAAATGTTCTCTCCAAGGATCAATTTATCTTTGACTGCCTCATAGATTTTGTGATGTTCCATTACGGCAACGGCCGCCCGGCCGTAGGGAGCGTGCTTGGGATTCGCAATGGCGATTTTCTTTATTGAGGGATCCGTAAGCAGTGGCAGTCCTCTTGAGACATCGAGGCCGGTCGAACGGTTGGTCCAGAGCACGATCCGTCCCACCGCATATCGGTAGACTGATCCCGGCACCGCCCATCCTGCCTCTTCCAATTTCTTCGGATAGCCGATGTCGGCTGAAAAGTAGAGATCGAACGGAGCCCCGTTCTGGATCTGCGCATACAAGTTTCCGGACGACCCCAAGGTCAACTTCACACGATTCCCTGTCGTCTTTTCGTACTGCGCGATCAGTTCCTTGAACGCATAATTGAGGTCGGACGCTGCCGCGATGGTGATCTCCTCTGCAGCCAGAACAAGACCGGGCGACGACAACAGCACGATCCATGCGATGAATGCGCGAATCATGGTCACAACTCCTCAGAAGAATAATTGGTACTGAATACGGACGGCATTCTCGATCAACGTCCCCGCCCGCGCATCGAGCGGGACTGAGCCGGACGGGAACGTTCCTCCCACTGCGGGGAGCGGTGCGCTCCGCCCGATCGCGAAGCCGCCCTGCCCCATCGCGATATTGCTGTAAGTCACCATGATCTGATGGTCGTAGGTCCCGTTCAGATACCAGTTCAACGAAATGTCTACTTCTTTAATGAGGTCGCCGCCTGAGTGGGTATCGGGGTCCCACCAGGCATACCGTCCGGCAAATTCCAGCTTGCGCGGGATCAAATAGTAGCCGGACTGCACGTACCAGCCCGTGGTATTGCCGAACTCCCCGGGCGCAAACTGGGTACACGGCCCTCCTGATGTGGAGGTCTGCACACACGGCAATCCTTTCGCATGTCGCGTCACCGTCCTGAACCAGTACTCCGCCTGCATCGAAAAACCGCGGTACTTGAACGCGGCGTCGAGCGTCCAGGTTGAAAAATCCACTACGCCTTGTCCGAGAATTCGTCCGTTTCCAAGGGTCGCCAACGACCGCCGGACATGCAGATTCGCCAGATCGATACCCACAAACGCGTTGTTGGTACTCGTGTCAATCGCCGGGTTATAGGCGTACGCGCCGCCGATCACCACCTGCGGGGTTTCCGAATAGGCGATATCCCCCTCTCCGTACCCGGCCCGCCCCAAGAGGTTCGCCTGCAGTCTAGCCACGTACATGAGCTGGTTGATGTGGTTCCGCAGGTTGGCGTTGAGATTGCGCTGATTGGCTGGACACCCGGTGGGAGAGGGGTACGGATTGCCTCCGGTTTGGCCGCCGGGACAGCCCGCCGTTGGCTCTTCGCTCGTGAACTGGGCGAAGCGGTTAACCAGCGGACCGACCCCATTGAAGACACCGAAGTAATAGTTGACGGGATACACCTCTTCGTCGTTCATGATCGTCAATCCGACATCTCGCCGATTGATCCCGCTCGCGGTGAACGCATCCATCGCCAGCGCGCGGTTCGCGAACTGCATCGCGGCGGTTGAATTGATCTGCGAGCGGTTGAAATAAACCTTGTACTGCCCGAACTGGGCGTTCAGCCAGGGGATGTGCGTGGTGGTGACATTCATATCCAGCACGGACAGTGCCCCTGATACTTGGGCATTTTCCGCCGTCTCGCCGGCAAGCTGGATGTAGTACTTGAAGTCCGGATTGAACAGATGGCCCATGAAGTACAGGCGCGCGATTCGGAGGTTGAACGTGGAAGATTCATCGATGGATCGATTCGCTCGGTAGTCGCCGAAGACGCCGAGGAGCTCAGGATAGTTCTTCGAATCACCAGAATTCCGGTAGGCCTCGTTGCGGTACCGTTGAGTAAAGCGGCCCGCGAACCGAGCTCGAATCTTCAGAAAGAAATCGTTGTCGTTCATGGACAGATTGAACCCCAGGTCGTACCAGGCTTTGAAGCTTGGCTGGAGCAGATACGCCCGTTCCTGCGAGGCTTTCGCCACGTTGTCGTACTCCTCCTGCGTGATCGTTCCCTGCTTCACGGCCCGCTCCAACAGCAGTTTCGTCGCGGGATCCATGCTCTCGACGAACACGTACTTGCCGTCCTTCTCCACCAGGCGACCAATGTCCGCAGCCCACAACGATCCGCCCCAGAGCACCATCGCCAAGTACAACCCTCCCAGAACCCAGGCTGGGCGGCTTTTGCCCGTTGCTATCCCGTCGGTCGCCTCGTCGTCTCTCGTTTTCCGAGCTATGCCTTTCATAATCCGGCAGTCGATGGTCGGAGGCCGCGCTATCGGCCCACGGGCGGACCGAGCCGTGGCGTCTTCAAGAATTCTCGGTACTCCAGAGCCGATCTTCCCATCAAGTCGGCCGTCCAAAACCGGCCCGGCTCGAAGTAAAGCAGGTAGTCTCCGGGAGTCGGTGGCGGGGTAGGGTAGTTGTAATCGTACGGATCGGACCTGTGGGTGGGAACCTGGACATGTACATATTCGAGCGTGAAATAGAGATAGACGTCACGCACGGCCACCCATCCGGCCGTGACGTCGCGGTGAGTCGCGGGATTGAAGCCCGGAGCCGACAACTCGAAATGGACGCGCTCGTCCGGCCTGGCCGAGACCAATCCCTCCGCCAACGGGCCGGCCAGCACCTCCGATTCGTCCGCGCGAAAGACCGGCTTGGGAGGATTGTCCTCTGCAAACCAACGGAGCGGCAGACGTTGCATCGGCCTGAACGAAAAGCCATGGAGAATGGCGAGGAGATCTTCCCGGTCGAGCTTCGCCGGATGGGAGTAGGCGGGAGAGCCCAGCTCATGCTGAAGCGAAATCTTCACGCGTTGATCTTCGAGTACAACCCGCGTCTCGTACGGCACGCGGGCGCAGGACGTAAAGAGTTCGGCAGCGAGCAATCCCGCCAGGGCGCAGCCGAGCGACGAGGTTGCGATGGATCGAAATTTCATGCACGAGGCTCCGGGATGAACGAACAATTTATGAAGACCGACTATCGACGCACGGGATCAGGCCGAACATCTGACACCGTTCCCGGCCCGTACCCCAGTCGTTTCACGATCGCTTGCGCTTCGGGGCTGGTCACAAAACGCAGGAACTCCGCGCAGAGGGCGCGATCTGGACAATAGCGCTCCATCGCCATCGAATGGGGAATCGGCTGGTAGAGGTCGGCCGGGGCCCTCGCGAGAATGCGAACCCGGTCTTGCATGCGCACCCCATCCTGGCCGAACACAATTCCCACGTCGGCCTGCCCCCTCAGCACATGATCCAGAACCCCCGCGGTGCCGTTGGCCCGATCGAATCGAACAGTCGGCGACCCGGCAAGGCGCAATGCGCGGAGGACCCGTTCGGTTTCCACCCCCAAGCGCGTGGTCCGGTCGGCAATCGCGATGCGAACATTCCCTGAGACAGTCAGGGACTCGAACGACGAGGGCGCGTCGACCAGCGCCTCCGGAGCGATTAGCACCAAGTGCTCCGTGGCATATGTGACCGTCGTATCCGGCAGCACATAGTATTTCTGCTCCAACCTCGTAATGAGCTCATCGCCACCCGGGGCGACAAGATGAATGGGACCCGATTCGATAAAAAACGTGCCCCGACTCTCCATGGCGGCAATGGTCCGACGCAGATCGAGGGAAGTATCGACGGCTACCTGTACGCGAACGGCCGGATTCATCCGTTCGAACGCCCGCCCGAGCGCCTCGACGACATCTTTGACGGCCGGGGACGCGACGATCAGGAGGGGACGCGAGGCGCTGGAACCGGCGGGCAGACCGACAACGAGTGTGAGCATGAGCGAGACAAGCAGGGCGTACCGTGCGCAACGATCCATCGCTCCAAAGAGCGAGTCACAACGCCTGATGTTTACCGGTATCTCGCGTATCGTATCCACCGAGGGCCTCGATTTCGTTACGGAACGGCCGGCTGACGATGGTGTCAAACAGGTTCGACAGCGTCGGATGAGACTTCAGATACCTTTTCGGCACGACCAAGTCATACCGGGCCGTTTGCAGCGGCACGAAATCGAGTCCGAACAATTGCGCGGCTGACCGGATCCCGATTCCGGCATCGGCTTGATGCCCTGCCACGGCCCGCGCCACCTCGAAATGCGAGTACACGATCCGGTCGTAGCCTTTCACCCGGACAGGCTCGATCCCCGCCGCACGTAATCGCTGATCCAGCAGCACGCGCGCCCCAGCCCCTTCTTCCCGATTCACAAGCCTGACAGTCGGCTCCGCGAGATCGGTCACGGTCCGGATAGATTTCGGGTTGCCCTGGCGCACGAGAAACCCCTCCTCCCATGTGGCGAACGTCACGACCTCATACCCCGCCCCTTTCAAGGCTCGTCGCAGAAAGGGCAGATTGGATTCGCCGGTTGAGGCATCAAAGAGATGCAGTCCCGCCACGTGGACTTCGCCCTGCTGCAACGCGCGAAGTGCCGCCATGCTGCCCATCGTCCAACCGACGACCGAAGTTTGATCCTTCTGCCGGCGCAAGTGCTCGCCAGCAAGAAAAATAGCCGGATCACAACCGGCCACTGAGATTTCCTGTTCAATGGCCTGACGGTCGCGGGAGAGGCGGACCCGAACTTTTCCACCTGTCTGCTGACTGGGCTGGTCTACCAGATAGCCATCGGCAGGCACGGTGTACGAGAGTACCTCCCCGAGTCCAGCCACAGGCCTGACCACCGTACGGGTTCCCACCGTTGCGACCTTTACGCGAACCGGCGAAATCTTCGAGGCCTGTTGAGGCAAGGGACCTACCAACATACCTTCGATCTCTTCATGTGAGTCGGCCAGTCGAAAAAGATCTTCGACGCGACAGGAGAGAGCGGCAGCAAGGCGAAGAGCGACGCCTGTTGTCGGCAGATACAGATTGGATTCGATCGACGATATGGCCTGACGGGTGATGTTGGCCTTCTGCGCCAACTCGGTCTGAGAGATGCCCCGCCTTAGGCGGAAGTCTCGAAGATGGTTTTGAAAATGGCTAGCGGAATCGATATGGGTTTTTGTAAGCATTGGTTTTAACAACTAACATGTATACTGTCTAAATGTCAAGTATTCTATCAATACTAAATTTACAGTTGGTGGCTGTATTAATGATTATCAAGGTACAACGGCGTGATGATGTGTATAATAACTTGTTCATATTACAGTAATATAAAAAATTAACACATAAAGTTGATTATTTAGATTCAGTTTAGATATAAGTAAATCATAAATCATGATCGGATTTATAGTATTTAAAATAACCAACTTTACAGGAAAATGATGAGATCAAAATGAGCCAACTCAAACAAACCTTCACGGTTCCTTCCCTGGTGGCATTCGTACTCATCTCAATCGCGGGATTTCCTGTGCCTGCGCTCACATTCGACTGGGTTCCCACCGACGAAGCGATTAAGAAGTATCGCCAGAGTTGGAACCCGTTTTCGGAAGGCCCGCTGCTTATCCAGGCGGTTGACATTCACCCGGAAGGGCAATTGTCAGTACGACCGTTCTTCTTCTCATCGATTTCCGAAAAGAGTTACGGCAACCAATTGTCCTTTCCCACGGAAAGGCGCAACGGCCCGGCGCACACCTACGCCATATCGCCGCTCATGACCGTCACCTATGGAGTGACCAACCACGTTGAGCTGGGGGTGGCTTCTTCGCTCAACTCCTTTTGGTCGAAGGACACGGCCACTGCCAACGCGGGCAAAGGCGGTCCTTGGACCACAGATACGGGCATGGGCGATCTCTCGCTCGTGATAAAATATCGTCCCATCGTGCAGGACCCCGACAGCGCGCAACCTTCTGTAACCCTCTATCAGCAGATTGTGCTGCCCACCAGCCGGTGGACCGGCACGGAGCGACCGCCTGGAGGGTTCGCGCCACTCGGCCGACTCCCGGCAACCCGATTTGGAGAATTGGGGTTCACGGAAGGCATGACTTTCCGGAAAAACGCGAACCCGTTCCGCTTCAGCGGCGGCGTGTATTACACCTATTCGGCGCCGGGAAGCGATGTAGGCCAGACGACTTACGTCGGCGACATCATCAATACCCGCTTCATCTTTGAGCATTTCCTCGACGATAAGAAAGGCTTGGCCTACAACATCGAGTTCATCAGTGTACACACCACAACATGGCGAGCGGACGGGCATGCGATCAACCGCGGCCAGATCAACGGTTCCACCGTCATCGGTGTCGAACCGGCGATTCAATTCAAGTTGAGCGATTCGATCGTGGGCGCGGCTGGTGTGCTCTTCACGTTAGCCGGGCAGAACGCCCGCGACGCGATTTATCCCAATTTCGCCTTCCAGTGGTACTGGAACAAGACCGGTAAAGTCATCATGCGATAGCCGGCCGGTACGACCGGCTACTGGCTTGGAGCGATTACACCCCCTGTGCTACCCTACCGCCATGCCAGACGGTTGGCTCAGTCACCTCTCCATCGGAAAGAAACTGGCCCTGTCGTTCAGCATTATGCTCCTCTTGCTGATCGGCAGCCTCGGTGCCTCGCTCTTCTATCTATCCCGGGTCAACAGCTACATCGACCGCCACCAGCGCATCACCATTCCGGGCGTCGTGACCGCATCCGAAATGCTCCGCAACCTTGCCGATCTGCAAAGACAAATGCATCACGCGCTTGAACATCATGCCGCGGCGGACCGGAGCGCCGCTTTTCAATCCATCGCAGACATCGAGCGCCGCACACTGACGGCGCTCGACACCTACCAGACAACCCATGCCGCCCGCACGCACCCTGTTCTGTACGCCATGTTGCAACAGCACAGACGCGGTGAGCTGGCCGAAGAGGAAAGCCGGACAATCGTCGCGATCGCCGATGGCCTGAGCGCTTTGCGCGCTCAGCGGGAAGACATCGAAGACGCGCTGCGCCGCGGGGGCAAGGTGCGCGCCGATTCTGAACCGCTCTACGAACAGACGGCGTTGAAAGTCGAGGACGCCCTCGCGGCGCTGATCGAGGTGCATCGCAAGATCGACGTGGAAATGAAGATCGAGGGAGATCGCCTGGTGGATCAGGCACGTCTGATCGTCATCGGCATCGTTGGCCTGCTCGCGCTCCTGATTGCTGCGGTGTATCTGATGATGAAGCGCTTCGTCGCCACCCCGCTCCGCCGACTTGCCGCCACCGCTGATCGCGTGGCGCATCATGACCTGGCCGCGCAATTCGAGCCGTGGCCGACCCACGATGAGGTCGGCATCTTGGCGCACTCCCTGACGACGATGCTCGCGAATCTCCGGGAGCGCGGCTCGGCGCTCATGCGCAAGACCGAGGAGCTGGAGGCCTTCACCTACTCCGTTGCGCATGATCTCAAAGGGCCGTTGCGGGAAATCGAGGGCTTCTCGTCGCTCCTGGAAAAACGGTTTGAGGAAAGCGGCGACGAGACCGTGAAGCACCACATCGACATCATCCGGCGATCCACCCTGCGCCTCACCCACATGATCGACGCGTTACTCAAGTATTCTCGATTGGAACAACAGGATCTCCCGAAGCAGCGATTCAACGTCCTGGAAATGATCGGCAGCCTCGTCGTGGACCGGTTCAGCTCCTCGCAAGGACAGAAACCGACGATTCACGTCGACCTGCCATTCGCCGATCTCTACGGCGAACCCGTCAGCATCCGCCAAGCCATCGCCAATCTTCTGGACAACGCTGCGAAATTTTCTCGGGGCCAAGCGACTCCCGATATCCGGATCGGCGGCAGGCAAACTCCGACCGAGCGTATTCTCTGGGTTCAGGACAATGGGATCGGATTCGACGCCGCTCAGAAGGAACGAATCTTCGGTCTGTTCGAGCGGTTACACGGACCGCAGGACTATGAAGGCACCGGCGTAGGACTGGCCATCGTCAAGGTGGTGATGGACAAGCACGGGGGGCGGGCCTGGGCGGATTCCACCCCCGGCAAAGGGAGCACATTCTTTCTCGCATTTCCTAATAGTCCGGAAGCCGCCAGCTTTCAGCAATCATCCAACACTCGAAGCTGAAGGCTGAGAGTCAAGGGCTGACACCCAACAGCATGCGCACGTTGATCATTGACGACGAAGAATATGTCCGACTGGTGCTGGAGCGGGCGCTCCGAGATGAAGGTTGCGCCGTGACGGCGGCCGGAAACGGGCAGGCCGGTATCGAGGCGCTCCAAAGCGGCACGTTCGACTGTGTCATCACCGATCTGCGGATGCCCGGCCTCGACGGGCTGGGCGTTCTGCAGTGGGTGAACGACCATCAGCCGGACGTGGATGTCGTCATGCTGACGGGCCATGGCGACGTGAAGGACGCTGTAGAGGCGATGAAACAGGGCGCCTGGGATTTTCTCGTCAAGGACACACCGTTCGACGGTACAGCGGTGAAAGCGACGCTCGCAAAGTTGCGGACGGTGCGCCGCCTCCGGCGGGAGAATCTGGCGGCCCGTCACGGCGGCTATCAACACAAGGCGATCGTGGACGGATCCAGTGCGGCGTGGCGGTCTCTGAAAGCCCAGGTTGTCAAGATTGCCCCTTCGCGGGCCCCTGTGCTCATTCAAGGCGAAACGGGGTCCGGCAAAGAAGTCGTCGCTCGACTCCTCCATGAACTCAGCCCCCGCTCGACCGGACCGTTCATCGCGATCAACAGCGGCGCATTGAGCCGCGAACTGCTCGAAAGCGAATTGTTCGGCCATGAGAAAGGGGCCTTCACCGGCGCGGCGGCCTCAAAACAGGGACTCATCGCTGCGGCCGAAGGCGGGACATTGTTTCTGGACGAGCTGGGGGAGATGCCGGCTCCCATGCAGGTGAGTCTGCTGCGGTTCCTCGATCATGGCGAATACCGGCCCGTCGGCAGCACGCGAACGTTGCACGCGGATGTCCGGATCGTCGGCGCGACGAATCAGGATCTCCAACAAGCGGTCACAGCCGGCCGATTCCGCGAGGACCTGTTCTACCGGATCAACACCGTCACGTTGAACGTGCCGCCGCTGCGCGAACGGATCGAGGACATTCCGGCTTTGGCCGAACACATTCTCACCGCGCTTCGACCGGCAACGACCGCGCGCCGCACCCTGACGCCCGCCGCGCTTCGGCAGTTGACCGCTTACGGCTGGCCGGGGAACATTCGGGAACTACGGAACGTGCTGGAGCGCCTCGTCCTCATGGGGGCGGCTACTGGGCCGATTACCGAAGAAGAGATGGCAGGTGCGCTGCCGAGCCGTCCCGGAGCAGGCCGGACACAAGATCCCGTACAACTCACTCTCGACGAAATCGAACGCCGCCATATCGAGCGCGTCCTCGCCTCTACTGGAGGTAATAAAAGCCAGGCTGCAAAAACGCTCCAGATCGACTACAAGACTCTGCTCAGCAAGCTGAAGAAATACGAACTCGCCGGCTGAGCGCTCTTGTTCCCTCAACGGCACGCTACCGTTCCGTTTCTCACGAGTCGAACCAGCCGCGGTCGTGGTTTGCGTCAATAGAACGTATACACCAGCAGACCGTTCACCTGGATTCTCATGTACACACTGGCGATCTGCGTGTAGTCAGCCGCGACTTTGAAAAGCCAGAACTTCGAAAAACGCTTTGTATAGGCCCCGTGCGCATCCCCTCCCACGCGAAAGACCGAGACCTGCGTCGCTTCATCTATATACTGTAGGGCGGGACCGGCGGCGAGGTAGAGCTCGTCCTTGTTATCCCAACTGCAGGTCGCGGCCAGTCTCGGGATCTGATTGATGAATACCTGCGGGCTGAAGTACCCGCCCGCGAACGGCTCCCGCGGGGTCGGCTGAAATCCACTTTGATTCTCGCCGTAGTGCGTCAGGTACAGCAAATACTCCCCCGCGATCTCCCAGTTGTCTTTCTGCCAGATCGGCAGAGCCAGCTTCGTATCGAGCCCGACCTGTTCATTCGTCCCAACCTCTTCGGCTGTCACCCACCCGACGAACGGAGTGACCGTCACGTTGACGTGATCGAGGTTAAAGGCCAGCTCACTGTAGAACTGGGTCGACCGCGCCAGGCCTACCAGCTGGCCCGAGCTGCGCGCGCCGATCAACGCAGCGAACGAATCGTAGCGGAATTCGCGTTTCACACCGGGACGGATCGACAACGCCGCTCCTTCGTGGACGTATTCAAACTTGTAGGCCAGCCCATCGCCGCGCGGTGCGCCGTGGTACTCCAGCAAGGCATCGAATCGGTTAGACGGGCCGAATCGCAATTGATTCCCGAGCGACAGATACCCGCCTGAACGGTTTTCCGCTGCGTTCCAGAAATGTTCGGCGCCGACCTCCAGGTGCGTCGTCGTAAACGCCGTCGCATCGAGTTTGACCCGCGAGCCCATCCGCAGCCCGTAGAGCTCGAACGGTTGTTCCGGCTGCGCGAGCACGCCCAGCACCGCTTCCACAGCCGGTTCACGGCCCTTCGCCATATCCCGGCGCAAGGCCGTCATATCGCCCGGCTCTCGTTTCGCATAGTCCCGTGCCAGGTTGGCATGATGCAGCGCCAGGTCGTTTTGGCCCAACCAGGCATAGGCCTTTGCCAGCCCTCGGTGCGCCTCGGCGTTGCGCGGCTGCGCCTCCAAGACCCGTTCGTACTGAGCGACCGCCTCCTGGCTGGTTTCCTTGCGCCGGGCCAGATGTGCGGCGTACTTCAGCCGCATGGCGGGATCGTTCTTCCGCTTCAGTCCCATGCGGTAATACTTCAACTTATCTTTTTCGCGGTACGCGTACCGCGACCATTCGAGTGCCTGGGCTTGGGCAAAAGCAATTTCGGCATCGTCATCCCATCGAGCCAGATACCGGTCGAACTGCTCGATCGCCTTGTCCTTCAAGCCCTGTTTGTCGTACGCAATACCGAGACTGCGCATGGCTTCGCGATTGTCCGGATTGCGCTCGACCACCTTCTCGAAGGCTTCGATGGCCGTCTTGTAATTTTCGATCTCCATATTGGCCCGCCCCCGCGACATGTACCAGGACTCGACAAAGTCTTCGCCCTGTCCGGGTACCGCAACCAAGAGATGTCCGGCACACACCAGAGCCAGCCTAAGAAAACTGATGCGACCCATCATAAAATCCCCTTCTATCTATCGTGGAGACCACGACGCCTCTCGATGGCGGAAACGGCCTGCTGCTGGAGCGCCGAAGCGGCCGGTGTCCGCATGCCCACGCGCCAAACCCCGGGCAGCCGGCGCCGGTGATACTGGGGGCCGAACGGGCTTCCGCTCCCGCCGACAACCCAGCTTGGGTCGGATGGAAGGGGATTCCCAAACAGAATGAGCCCCAAGCCGTAAGGCGATCGATCCCGGAGAATCGCCAGGCGAGATTGTCCCCCGCACGTGAGGGTCACCGGTCGCAGGCAGCGACGGCGCAGGGTCCGTCGGCGTCGGGGGACGGTCGGTCTCATCGATCGCCACAGCCCCACGAACAGATGCGCGGCCATCAAGAACGGATTCCGTACGCGCCCCTCATGAGCTCCGTGCCACGTCGAAGGGTCGGCAAAGAGATTCAGGACGAGCCACCGTCGCCGCCGTTCATCGGAGGACACAAACACCGCGCCGCATCTGATCTCTCCGCTCGGCAGCGCCTCGTGGTAGACAACGCGCGCGCGCCAGGACATCGGCGTCGACCCGTGCAACGTCACGTCGATCTCGTCCGGAATCAGTTCGGTCGAGCCGGTCGCAAACGCCAGGCCCGACAGGCTGACATCGCGGGTGATTCCGTGATGCGCGATCCCTTCCCCGCGAACGTCCAGCCGCATCGGCTTCCGTATGCGCTCGGCACCGCGTCGTTGCGGCCGCTCCCAGGCCATGCTGAGACTGACGAGGAGCGTAAGGAGGTTGAACCCAGCCCAACTCAGGTTAAAGAAATAGGCGTCCTTCTCGATCCCGAAAAACCAGAATTCCCAGATTCCTTTGGCCATCGCAGCGATGGTAACGCCGGTGGCCGCGAGCAGGCTCATCGACGTGCGCCAGTCGAACGACCGATGCTGCGACACGAGTCCTTTCGGCGTGACTTTGAACCCCATACGGCTCGGCAGAAACAAATCGAACATGGACCGAAAGAGAGGGAATGCAACGGTCGCTTCGTAGGTCGACGACCAGAACAGGCGCGGCCAGCCTGGCAGGAGCGTCGACGACGCCATGGGCAGCGCCAGCATGAACGGCAAGAGGTACGCGACCAAGACCGACACCTCGGAAAAAATTGGGTGCAGATGGAAAAGGAGAAAGTAGAGCGGAGTCACCCAGAAGACGACCCGGGCCAGGGGAAACAGAAAATAGTACAGCGAAGCGAAATAGCCAACCCGGTGTCTGAGCGCCAACCCCCGGCAGAACAGCGGATTATCCTTCAGAAAGATCTGCAAACATCCCAGCATCCACCGGCGGCGCTGCACGATGTAGGAGGACAGGTTCTCCGCCGTCAGCCCGACCGCCAGATCCTTGTCCACAAAGGCAGACTTCCAGCCCTTGGCATGAAGGAGCTGGCTGGTATGGATGTCCTCCGTGATGCTCATCAGGTTGAAGCCGCCGACCTCCTGGATGGCCGATCGGCGGAACACCGCTCCGCTGCCCACGAAGAAAGCCCCGCCCCATCGGTGGCGTCCGCTCTGAATCGCATGATTGAACAGATCCTGTTCGTTGGGAATTCGGGATCCGGTGCCGAACGCTCGCTGGAAAATATCTTGATTGTAAAAATGATGCGGGGTCTGCACGAATCCCACTCGCGGGTCGGCGAAGAACGGCACCGTCTCACTCAAGAAAGAAGACACCGGAATATGATCGGTATCGAACACGGCGACCAGTTCGCCGTCGGTCTGCGCCAACGCGTTATTGAGGTTCCCCGCCTTCGCGTGCCGCTTCGGCCCCTTGATACAGACAGCGCCATAGCGCTCGGCCAACAGCCGGACTGCTTCTCGATGACCGTCGTCCAGTACATACACTCGCTTGTTAGCGTAGGCGATCGCATCGGAGGCGATTAGCGTCTTTTCGAGAATCTCGCACGGCTCGGAATAGATCGGAATGAAGATATCGACCGAAGGCGAGAACTCGGCCGGAAGCGAAGCAGGTTCGTCTGACACACGTCTGCGTCCCAACCCAACCTGCACGAGGAGCAGCATCACCGTCGAGCAGGCATAGACCTCGGCCATCCAGAGTGACAGGCTAATGAACGGGCCTGCCGGCTCTACCCAGTTGATGGTGTCGGTCAGCCTCCAAGAAAGATAGCGCGCGCAGAGGGCGAACACGCAGGCCAGAAACGTCGCTTTGAGCACCCAGTGCCATCGGGCCGCCACATACAACAGCAGCGTAACGGCACAGAGCTCCCACGGAACGTGGGCGGAGAACCCGACGAAATCGAACGGGCGCAGGAACGCAAAATATTCGTCGTAGCGCCGCGCTTGCTCCAATTCCACCGCACGAGAGAACCAGAGCCAGTTGTGCAGATAGTACGGCGTGCCTTTCCCAGCCAGCGCCTGGGCATACAGGGCCGCAAGCTTGACCTCCAGACGACGGGCTAGCTCCGGATGATCCTGAGCCGCCAGCGCATGGACGGTGGCGTAGAGCGGCAGCGCTTCGATCGACGAATGGGGCTCTCCCGCCGGCGTATAGCGATCGACGAATTTGCCGCGTGCCTGCCATTCCGTCCAGAAGAAGCGCAGCATCTTTTCCCGCAACTCCGATTCGGCCCGTCCAAACCATCGGGCATCTAGCGCCACGCGCCAGAAGATCGGAAAAGCATCGTAACTGAACGGGGCGATCTGTCCCGTGCGTGGATGCGCGATGGTCAGACGACCGGTGGCGCGATCGAGATAGACGAGCTCAGGAGGCACCGCGACACGTTCCTCATCATACAGCCAGTGCAATAAGGCGTACGATCCATCGATGACACGCCGCCAATCATGGGCGCGATCGATGGACGCAAATACTGCGTAGGCGTAGGGAGCCAGGTAGGCCACATGAATCGTGGGATAGTCCTCGGCGATCGCCCAGTTTCCCCCTGTCACGTAGGAGCGGTCATTCACATGCACGATTTCTTGGTTCCAAATAGAATCCAGAATGGCCAAGGCGTCCCGCTCGAAAGCCGGCTGATCGAACCGCCGGGACGCCAGAATCAAGGCCAAGGCGATGTCGGTGTCGGCATCCGACGCCGCATTGAAGGACAACACCTTTCCTTTCCATCTCCAAGCGAAGAGCTTGTCTTCCCGAACTTGCAGGTTCCGTTGCGTCCACCGCCAGACGTCCTCGAACGTCCTCCGATCGTTCGACCAGACGGCCCGCAGCATGGCATAGCCCTGTCCCTCCGAGGTCGTAATCCCCTGCTCATCGAGACTGACTACTCTCCCCTCGCGGATATACGCCTGCTTATAGAAGCTCCAGAGGGCGGAAAGGTCGTCCAGTTGCCGAATGTATCGATCGCTGGATGAGGTGGACAGTCGGGCCTCAGCCTGCGCGAAGGAGAGCACGATCAGAAACAGGAGGAGGAAGGCTGGAAGCTTCCCTAGAGGGCTGTGATACATGGTTCGATGCGACGGCACGAGTCCGCGGATTAAAGCACAGTGCGGCTTGGCGGGCAATGAGGAGATGGAGGCAACTGTTGGATTGCGGGAGAACCAGCGGAACGAGGATAACGAGGTGGGAATGGACACCTTCTGTCGCCAGAAGGCGGACGTCGCGAACAGCATGGTCGGATACCGAACAACTCGGTGGCCGCCGGCCCCAGCGGAATGGGAGATGCTTGGGGGATGATCCCCGCACACGCCCCGAAGCGAGCCGCTTCAGCAATGTTTCGATGCAGTTTGGCACCCCTCTCGGCCAGGCTGATTTCGCGTGGGGAAATGGAGACTCTGGCAGATTTTCCGGCCTCTTTGCTCGAGGCTATGCAGGTGAAGGGAGAACAACGCCCAGAAGCCTGAATGTTGGTGACGGTCGAGGAAGCCTACGTACACTGTTCCAAGCGTGTCCCGTTAATGAAGCATCTCGACAAGCAGATTGTTTGGGGAACCGACGACGAAACGATCAAAGGCGGGGACTTCTTCCACGTGAAGGCAACCAAAAAATCCTAGTTCCTTCTAGCTCGATCTCCGCGAGCCGGTCACAGTATCGGTTGTTGCCTCGCATGAGGCAGTGCGTCCTGCCTTCCCCTCTTGCCCATCGGATCGTACCAGGCCTACTCTTGCCCCTGCGATTGCACCGTCGTTAGAATGGGTCCGCGTGGCGGGACCATGACACCCGAAGAAGCGCGAGCGCACTATAACTTTCTCCTCACCCTCTGTATCCGCAAGGCCGAATCCTTCGGCCCCATGGCCTTCACCTTCGTGAAGGATCCCAGCTTTGCGACGCTCGGTTTGACCTCAGAGGAACAATTCAATCTCCTGCTCGCGATCGCTGAAGCCTTCGCCGACGAACCCAAACGATACAGCCACAAACTGGACTGCCTGCAGAAGGCCGCCGCCCTATTGCCGTCAACCAGTTTTTTCAATAAGGAGCTGGCGCGGCAGATCCAACAGGAGATCGAGCGGCTCAAGGTGGAGTTGGATCTCTATTCGGCGGCCATGAGGCCGGCACGGACCGCGTCCGAACCGACCCTCCCGACCCAACGGATCATCATCGAAACCGATATGCCGGATTATTACCTGTCGATCGCGCAAGAACGCGCGGCGGCTTACTATCAGCAGAAATACCGCCTCACCAAGGAAGCCAAGATCGCCCAGCACTTTACGGCACCGACCCGCCGCTTCGAGCCCGAGACGACGGCGGTGCATAAGGAATTCCCGGGCGCCTGCGCGCCGTTCATGGCCTCGCGCACCGGAGCGTGGCACGTGATGCTGCCGTTCGACCTCAAGATCAGCCGGAAACCGGACGAGCCGCTGGATGCCGGGCTGCGCATCTGGTATGCGAAGATCGGCTATTCGTTTCCCGTCCGGTACGAACTGGGCCGGCTCTGCAGCTATTACGACGACCAGGTGCTCGATCTCGACATGGCCGATCCCCACCTCTTGTTCGTGTCCGTCTCGCCTTTGAGAGAACGGCACCTCGGTACAGTGGACCGGGCCGTGGCGCCGGATGTTCCGTTCGACATCGGCCTGCCTCGGTCGTTCCTGGAAGGAACTAATACCTTAGGCCCGTACGTGCAGGTCAGTTGCAATATCAAAGTCTGGTTCGATGCGACGGCCGTGAGCCTGCTCGTCCAAGGCGCGCCTGATCTGCACGAGTACGGGTTGGAGGGCGGCGCGGGGCTCCTGACGAGGACGTACGCTTCAGAGAAGATTGCGGCCTACGCCGGAGCCGGCGCTCGGCCCTGGCAACAGGGGCTCAGCTTCAACTTCGTCAACATGCATCTGCAGTTGCTCCCCGGCGTCGACTCGGCAACCGTTCCTGCCAACACGCCGATCTTTTCCGTCTTTCCCGTCGTGGCGCGAGGGCTTTGCCAGATGACCGACGCCCGCGCCTTGTCGACGTGACCACGGTGTCGTGTTCCGCCTGGTTTTTCCCGCGTCGGACTAGGCGCCATGTTCGAACTCAAGCCGCCGCCAGGCTTCGTAGACGACCACCGCAGTGGCATTGGAAAGATTGAGGCTGCGGCTGTCCGGCTTCATCGGCAGGCGGAGACGCCGCGACTCAGGCACACTTTCAAGGATCCCTTTCGGGAGTCCCGCGCTCTCCGGGCCGAACACGAAGACATCCCCTTCGACATACCGCACCAGATCGTAGCGCTGCCGACTTCTGGAGGACAGCGCGAACACGCGCCGGCCGGCGAGATGCGCCGCACAGGCATCCCAGCCATCGTGCACTGTGAGGCTGGCGAATTGGTGGTAATCCAGCCCCGCGCGTCGCAAGAGTCGGTCTTCCAGCGAGAATCCGAGCGGCTTCACAAGGTGCAGCGCTGCACCAGTATTGGCGCACAGACGGATGATGTTACCGGTGTTGGACGGAATTTCCGGTCGGTAGAGGACGACGCTGAACATCTGGGGCGTAGTCTAACACGTTCCCCTGGCCCGACACGATCCGGTTGGCCTCCAAAGCGTGCCTGCGGTGGCTTCTTGACAACCGGGCGGCAGTAGGAGCACCATTTTTCACCCACCGACAGCGAGGTCCCTGATGGAATCGGGGTAGCTCGACAGAATCCTACGAGGCTCGGTCGTTCCGGTACAAGACGATGCCCTCACGGCGCCCCCGCGTCGTGAGGGCATCTGCGTCTTCGGCAGCTCACTCGCTTGGACGTGATCGCTTCGCTTTAAAAAGGAGGAGAAGATGAGAAGATCCGTATCGGGTCTATTGGCCGGGCTGGCTGTCTCACTCCCCGCATTAGCGTTGGCGGAAGGAGCGGGCGGTAGCTATCGAGGCATCGGTTCCATGTATTACACCCTGATTTGGGTGGTGCTCTGTTACGGGTTGTACGACACCTTCGGCAAGAAGGCGATGATGATCGGAGCCCCTATCCTGGCAGTGGCCGCCTACCTGTTGCTTCCTCCCGCTTAAGAACGAGTGGGCTTCCGGAAAGATGTCCTTCTCTCCGGAAGCCCACCAGGAACAACCACCACGGCATTTCGGCATCAGTCACCACTGGTTCCGAATTGCCTTACGCGAATCCCTTCCGTCTCCGGTGTCTCTCAGGCAGTTGGATCGCATCGGGGTCTCCAAGAACGTGATCGCCCCTCCGGCCCCGTATCCCTGCCATGGCCGAAGCGGGTAATTGACGCCGACCCGTGATATGATGTCGATCGAGGCACGGTTACCTATCATGCTTATGCAACGAGTTTTGATACCGTTTCATGCTCCGGCCGCTCTGCTGATCATCCTGTCGATGGTGACCGCGGTCTCGACGGAGCGGGTCGCTTTCGCGGAGATCCCGCAGCAGCCGTCTGAGAAACAGGTGGCGGAACGGGCGAAGGACGCGTGGGAGAATGGCGCGCTCACGCTGGCGATCGATGTCTTGGACGAATGGCTGGAGGACCATCCCGCCTCGTTCGCGCTCCATAAGCTCCGCGGGGACATTCTCGCGACCGCCCGCCGGAACGCTGAAGCGGTACAGGCCTACGACAAGGCTCTCGCCGCGCGGCCCGATGCGATAGATATCCGCTGGGCCAAGTGGAGCGTGCTCGTCCGGTGGGGGCAGGACGAGGACGCCGTAGCCGAATTGCAGCGCCTGGCGCAGGTCGATGCCCGCAACCCCCTCATCCAGCTCCGGCTGGTGCAGGAACTCCGTAAACTCGACCGTCTGGAGGCCTCGCTCGAACCGTACCAAAAGGCCGTGGACCTCGCGCCGGACCTGCTGAGCTGGCGTCTGGGCTTGGCGCGGGCGCGGTTCGATGTCCTGGACTACATTGGCGCCATCAAGGAGGTGCGGCAGATATTGGAGCGCGTGCCGCCCGATTCTCCGCTCGAAGTCCCGGCCCGTAATCTGCTCACCGTCATCACCGGAGAAAACAGCGCAACCGATCGGGGCCGTCGCGCCACGGTCGACACCCATGAAGAGATCTCGGCGGCCACGCGGCAAGAATGGGCGGCGATCCGCGGAGAAGCTTGGCGGTTGTTCTCAGCCGGACGGTACCAGGAAGCCGAGCCCGTCTATCGGCACCTGCTGGCGCTCAATCCCAGCGATTCGACCGCTGCTTACCACTACGCGTTGACGCTCATGCAGCTCGGCAAATGTCACGAGGCCTTGGAGGCGCTCCGGGCCGCCTCCAACCTCGATCTCAGCGAGGAAGAACATACGGACATCATCTTCCGCAAAGGGCAATGTCTGGTCGAATTGGGACGGTGGGAAGAAGCCTTCGTACATTTTCAAATTCTGTATGACGCCGCCGTCGAATTCGAGGCTAGCACTAAAAGCGCCGTTCTTCCTGCCGGCATGCGAGTACCGGATAAAGACAAGCTCGCGCGCTGGCTCGACCGGATTCGTCCCCACGTTCCCGATGCAGATCGGATGGTGGCAACCGAGGCCGCTCAGGCTTCGGGCCCCACCGAAAACGAGATCTACGCGAAAGTCGCAGCAGCACCACTGACACCCCATGCGCCGTTGGAAACACGCGCGTCGCTTATGGGCCGGGACGCCGATTTCAGCTGGTTTCGTTATGTCATCTCGGCGGCCAAGGTCATGCGGGACGATTTCCCCACGGGAGACCATCAGTTTATTCCGATTCAACCCACCGATACGTTTCCCCGAACCCAACGAGATATCTACCTCGTGTTTGGGCTCGTCTCCTCCTCCTACGACGCCGTGCCCCTCGCCGCCCACTGTTTCCTGGAATCCGACGAACTGACGGGAAAGCCGCTGCCCGCAGCCCACGACGAGGTCACCACGTCCATGAGCGATCAGTCCGGATATTTCAGATTATCGCCGCCTGAATCGGGATGGAAACCAGGTCTCTATCGCTGCGGGCTGTTCGCGGGCGAGCGTGCCACGGCCGACACGCAGGTCGATGAAGTGCGGTTCCGGGTCGTCGAACCAACCACATCATCCTAGAAAGGTCCGACCCGAATATCACGGCTCTGGCTCATCGGGGCTTCCCGTACAATGCGGACAAGGAAAGCCGAGCACGGGTTGCGGCTACTCGAGAATTGGCTTCATTTTTCCAGGACGACGCGATAACATGAAGACATGGCGACCGTCGCCCTCAAGGAATTGCAGGCAGAAACGATCGCTCACCTGCTCGACGATTTCTTCCGCATCCCAGGCACAAGAACCAGAATCGGCGCGGACCCGCTCCTTGGGTTCATACCCGTCGTGGGCGATGCCTTGGCCACGGTCTGGGGAGCCGCCATCTTGGTGATCGCCCGGCAACTGCGTGCGCCCTGGCACATCGTGACCCGCATGGCCTATAACCAGTTCAAGAACGGAGTGATCGGTGCGATTCCGTTCCTCGGTGATGTGTATTCCATCGGCTTCAAGAGCAATGCCATCAACGCCGCCCTCCTCTTGCGAACGGTCAGAGCCGGAGAGGGAGGGCGATGCCCGCTTCAGGCCTTCCACCTGACACCGGTGGATCTGCTGATGCTGGGACTCCTGGTTCTCCCCACGCTGAGCCTGGTGCTGCTGATCAGTTTCTGGTTCTGGGAGCACAACATATCCTATCTGTCGCTCTTCTTTCCCCCACTCCACCTGACCCCATAGTTCGCCGTGGATGATCCGCGGGACCGCGCACTGTCGCACGGTCACGGCACGGCTCATCGACGACAGGTCGTACATGAGCCCTCGCCGGAACAACGGATGCGGTACCCTGCCGACTCGCCGGATTGCCTGGTCGCCGCCAAGATTACCGATAATGCGCATGCCGATCAGGTCATGCACACACTGTCGTGTGCGCTTCGACGACCGCCTCGGGAAGAATTTGGGTCAGCGCCAGAACGACGGTGGACGACGCCAGAAATAGCGGAACGATCAGCATGTGCACAGCACGCGTGATGGACCTGACGACGGCTACATCATACCCCTGCCTCTTGTGACGCCGATGCCGGAGTCACAGTCGCCGGCCTCGCTTGCTTCTGATGCACGGTCGAGAACAACACGGCTCCTCTTGTGGTGAACAACACGAGGAGCTTCGCGCAAACAGACTCTCTCAACGAAGTGCGTGACGATCGCCGGCCAACGATACACCAAGACCATTCCACCCAGACCGTCTCGACGCCAGAACCGCCCCCGAGACTCTCAACCGCTCCCTCGACAGGCGTCGTGCAATCGCACATGAGTCGGGCGGCTGGGCTCATCGGTATGGGGCCCTCCATTCCGTTCTGGCGTAATTCCATCTCACACTGGAGTTTTTCCCCAATCAAAGCTTGGTCATCGGCCCGTGCCCTCTGTCATTGACTTGGCCGCCCCATCCTAACTCTCAGTTCCTCCAGAACTTTTCCGTTTTTCACTTCTCACCCTATGACCCGGCACAATCTCTGCTGTGGTGGCAGCTTGATGCAGATTGCCTCATCCATTCTGTTGATCGACGACAGCCCTGATGAGTGCGAACTCTTCCGCCTGGCACTCGGGAAGACTGGACTCGATGTCGCTCTTTATGTCGAACAGGACCCGGGTGCGGCCTTGCACTTTTTGCGAAATGAACCGCTGCTCCCTTCTGTTGTGCTCTTGGATTGGCACCTCCGGAATTGCCTTGGCAATGAGTTACTCGCTCATCTCCGTAGCGACGCTCGCCTCGCAGCGATTCCCATCGTCATCTTCACTACCTCGGACCACGTGTCCGACATCGCCACCGGCTATGCGTCCGGCGCGAACGGCTATGTGGTGAAGCCCGGCACCTTCGACGACTTGGTGCGCTGTATCGGAGACCTCTGCCGCTATTGGCTGGCGAGGAACCGGACGCCCTATGTGGTGAGAACCCGATGCTGACACGCGCAGCCCTCAAGAATCCGTATGCCGTCTTCGCGATGTGCATGATCGCCCTGATTCTCGGCGCCGTGTCCTACAAGAAGATGCGAGTGGACATCTTTCCCGAGATCAAAATCCCGACCATCCTCGTCACCACCTTCTATCGCGGCCTGAGCCCCAGTGAGATGGAAGGTGCCATCACGCTTCGGATGGAACAGCGTTTTGTCGAAGCGAGCTACGTGGAACACATCGAATCCCAATCGCTCGCGGGCATGAGCTACATCAAGGTGTTCTTTCAGCCCGAATACAGTATCGATGCGGCGCAGTCGGAGTTGACGAGCTTGGCTTACAGTATCATTCGGCTCCTGCCGCCTGGCGTCTATCCGCCCTCGGTCTACAAGTTCGGAGTTTCGAGCCTCCCGATCGGCCTGCTGTCGGTGAGCAGCGACACCTTAGGACCGAAAGAAATCCGCGACCTCGCCTACTTCACCGTCCGCCAGCAGATCGCCACGATCCCCGGTATCTCGTTCGGTCCGCCGCTGGGTGGAAAGGTCCGGCAGATCACGGTCTTCATGGACCAACAAAGGATGCTGGCGCGCGGTATCTCTCCGTCCGACGTCGTCAAGGCGATCAATTCGCAGAGCGCGATCATCCCGGCTGGCAACGTCAAGATCGGCGACCTGGATTATTACGTCTATTCCAACAGCCTTATCGACGTCGTAGAGAAGATCAACGACATCCCCATCAAGGTGGCGAACGGTACGCCGATCCTCGTGCGCGACATCGGAACGGCGGCGGACAGCTCGGCGATCCAAACGTCGATCGTGCGGGTGAACGGTCGCGAGGCGACGTACCTTCCCATCACGCGGCAGGAGGGGGCCAACACGCTGGAAGTGACGGACGGCATCCGGGAGAAGCTGCCAAAACTCAAAGAGATCCCGGCCGGCGCGACCGTGAAGTTCATCTACGACCAATCGCTCTACATCCGGCAGGCCATCGCGAATCTGCAGAAGGAAGGGTTATTGGGCGCGGGGCTCGCGGGCCTGATGATCTTCCTGTTCCTCCGAAGCGTGAAGGCCGCGCTCGTCGTCGGCCTGGCGATTCCGCTTTCCTTGACCGTGGCGCTCGTCGCTCTCTATCTCACCGGCCAGACCGTGAACATCATGACCCTCGGCGGACTGGCGCTCGTCATCGGCACACTGCTGGATAACAATATCGTCGTGCAGGAGAACCTGCACCGACATCTCGAAATGGGGAAAGACGGACGGTCAGCCGCAGAGGATAGCGCGACCGAACTCACACTCCCGATCTTCGTCGCCACTATCTGTATTCTGATCGTCTATCTGCCGATCATGTTCTTTTCCGGCATCATCAAGTATCTCTTCGTGCCGTTGGCTATGACCGTGGCCTTCGCCATGCTGGCCGATTATGCGGTCTCGATGTCGGTGACGCCGGTTATCCTGGCTAAACTGTATCGAGGCAGTCATGGTGAGTCGTCGGGAGACGATGGGCATCAGGTCAAGGACTGGTTTCGATTCGTACTTGCTCTGTACGAACCGCTGCTTCGATTCGGCGTGCGATTCAAACCGGCCGTCATCTCCCTGGCTTTGCTCGCGCTGATCGCCACCGGCGTTCTGCTCCTGCCGCGTCTCCACACCGAATTCTTCCCCAAAGTCGACGCCGGCAACTTCACGATGATCGTCAGCGCGCCGGAAGGCTCGCGGATCGAAAAGACCACCGCCATCGTGTCGCAGATCGAGCGGCTGGTGCAGGACACGATCCCAAACCACGAATTGGAGGAGGCGGTGTCGAACACCGGCCTTTATTACGGCGATGCCGCGCGGTTCGCGCCGAACACCGGCAATCACACCGCCTTTGTGCTCGTCAATCTGGTCACCGGCCATGCAGGGCGGACGGAGGATTATATCGCGGCGCTGCGGACCAAGTTCCGTCAGGTCCTTCCGGGCGTGGAAGTGAGCTTTCACACCGGCGGGATCGTCAGCGACGTGCTGAACTTCGGGCTGCGCGCACCGATCGACATTCAGGTCAAAGGTCCCTCGCTCGATCTCATCCGTCCCGTCGCGGAAACCATTCAACAAAAGATCGCTCAGGTGCCCAACACCGTGGACGTCCGGATCAAGCAGGGGAAAAACTACCCGGAGCTGCACGTGAACGTGGACCGGACCAAGGCAGCCTATTACGGCATCGCCCAGGATCGCGTTATCGTGGACGTGATCACCGGCATCAGCTCAAACATCGCGCTCAGCCCCAACTATTGGCTCGACCCGAAGACCGCCAACGGCTACTATCTGCTCGCGCAATACCCGGAACAGTCTCTCACCAAGACCGAGGATCTGTTGAACATTCCCGTGGTCGGGGTGCGGACACCGCTCAATCCCACCGCCTCGCTTGGTACGGCCGGCACGACGCTCGCTCTGCAGAACACGCCCTTCGCCGGCCGCAACCTCGACCTGTCGAACGGCTTCTACGGTGCCGGTGACGAACGGCGCGGTCCTCCGGTGTTGCTCCGGGAGGTGGCCACGCTCGACATGAGGACGGGACCGGATTCGGTGGACCACTATGATCTCTCGCGGCTGATCGACGTGCTCGTCACGCCGGTCGGCAACGATCTGGGCCGTGTCGCAGCCGATATCGAGAAGGCGTTGGCCACGATTCGCCTCCCCAAGGACGTGACGATCGACATCAAGGGCGAGGTGGCCAACATGCGGTCCGCCTTCAACAACTTCGCCCTGGCTCTGCCGCTGGCGGTTCTCCTGATCTACCTTGTGATGGTGGGATTATTCCGCTCGCTGGTCGATCCGCTCATCATCCTGGTCGCCGTACCGCTCGGCTGGATCGGCACCGTGCTGATGCTGCACGTGACCGACACATCGGTGAACGTGGAATCGATGATCGGCACGCTGATGATGATGGGCATCGTCGTATCGAACAGCATTCTGCTCGTCGATTTCGCCAACCGCATGGCAGATGCCGGCGCACCGGCAGAACGCGCGGTGCTAGAGGCGGGCCGGCGGCGCATCCGGCCGATTCTTATGACGGCGCTGGCGACGATTCTGGGACTCCTGCCGCTTGCGCTGGGATTCGGAGAAGGCAACGAGACCATGGTGCCGCTGGCCCGCGCGGTCGTCGGCGGCCTTGCCGTGTCCACGTTGATGACATTGCTGGTCGTGCCGGTGATGCATTGCGTCGTGCTCGCGCGCCGCGCGCCCGCCCGAATGTCCGAGACGCCGCCTGCGTCGTCGGAGGAGATCTAAAACAGCATGCGACATCACGCGCTTGCCTTTTTACTCTTGATCCTGTGGCCGCTGGCCGGGTGCCAGCGGGAGGATCGCCCCAAACAAGCGACGGGCCCCACGACGGCACTAGCCGTCCCCTATGAGAACGGCGGTCCCAACGGGGCTCCGCTGGCCATCGACCCGACGCATCCGGTCGATGTGCAGGTGACCAAGCCGACGCGACAAGACTTGACCTATACGATCACCCTCCCTGCCAATATCTCGCCCTTCTACCAGACCACGTTGTACGCGAAGGTCTCCGGTTATCTGAAATGGATCGGTCCGGACAAAGGTGATGCGGTGAAAAAAGATCAGGTCGTCGCGATCATCGACGCGCCAGAAGTCGAGGAGCAGTATCAGCAGGCTGTAGCCGATTACAAAATCAAGAAACTCACCTATGAGCGGCTGGCGAACGTGTGGAAAGAATCCCCTGACGTCATCGCCAAACAGGACGTGGACGTGGCGGCGGCGGCCTACGAAAGCGCGACAAACCTCATGCGGCAGCGGGCCGCCCTACGCGACTACACGAAGGTACGTGCGCCGTACGACGGCGTCGTGACCGCACGCTTCGCCGATCCGGGCGCACTGATTCAGATCGCCACTTCTTCGGCGACCACTGCCATCCCGCTCTTCACGGTCATGGACCTCCACACAGTCCGCATATATGCCAACGTGCCGCAAGACGACTCTCCGTGGATCGTCCCGGGCAAGACCAAGGCGTCGGTCAAGGTCCGAGAGCTGCCGGATCGGTCGTTCACAGGGACGATCACCCGATCGACCCTGGCGCTCGATCCCTCGACCCGCAGCCTGCTCGTCGAAATGGATCTGCCCAATCCGGACCATGCGCTCCGCCCCGGCACATTCGCCGAAATGTCCATCGCCCTGCGCGAGATTCCCAACGCGATGGTTCTGCCGCCGCAAGCGGTCGTCAGCGGACCAAATGGCAAATCCGTGTTCGTGATCGAACAGGGCAAAGCCAAATCGGTGCCGGTGCAAACTGGTATCACGGATGGGAAATGGATCGAAATTGCCGGCGGTCTGCACGGCGAAGAAGAAGTCGTGGTGGTGGGCAAACGCAAACTCTTGGACGGCAGTCAGGTTCACACCTCGCCCTTCGAGTTGCCGGACACCAAGCCCTCCCAACAGAAATTCGAACGGAGGTCGCCTGGCCTGCCGTCCATGTCTTCAATGTCGAACGAGGAAGGAGCAAAGCCATGAGAAAGTTCCGATGGACGCTGGTTCAGTTCACACTTGCATTGGCACTGCCCGGACTCGTAAGCGGACAGCCTGCCGATTTGATCGACAATACGGCCAAAGGCCGGTTTCTCAGCCTGCAGCAGGCCATCGAAACAGGCCTCCAGAACCACCCGATCGTGCAAGAAGCCAATGCCGGGCTTATTGCCTCAGCCGCGCGAACGGAACAGACGAAGTCGCTCTACTATCCGCAAATCTATGCCAACGCGGACAGCGCTGCCGGCTCGGCTCGCATCAATGCCCGGTTCATTACGCCGGCCGGAGGGTTGCTCCAGCCCAACCTGAGCGCCTACACGGCCGGCGTCCTCGCGAGCCAGCGCATCTACGATTTCGGGTTCACCAGGAACCTGGTGGAGTCCTCGCAATACGGGGAACGCGCGCAGGAGCAGGACGTGAACGCGCGGCGGGCACTGGTGATCGTCAACGTGCAGCGAAGCTACCTGAACAGCCTGAAACGGCAGCGGCTCGTCCGCATCGCAGAAGAAACGGTCAGGGAGCGCGGCCTCATCGTCGGTCAAATCGAAACGTTCTATCGCCAGCAACTGAAATCGAAGCTGGATCTGGATCTCGTTCGGGTCGAGCTGGTGAACGCGGAATCCCTCCTGGTGCGCAGCCGCAACGATCTCAAATCGAGTTTCGCGGACCTGAACCGCGCGATGGGCATCACGGGTGCGGAGGATTACACGCTGGAAGATGTCGCCATCGATGTGCGGGCCCAGCGGGCGCTCGGCGATCTCCTCGCGGATAGTCTGGCCCATCCGGAATTGAAACGGGCCAAGGAACAGACTGCTGCGGCCGAAGCGAAAAAGCGTGCGATGAAAAGCCAGTATCTGCCCACGGTCTCGGCGATCGCGAGCGGCGGGTACTATGACACGTTCGATCCGAACCGCGACGTCACGACCGGAGGCTGGTGGGCGGCCGGAGGGCTGGTGTCGATGCCCATCTTCACGGGCGGATTGATCGAAAATCAGATCAAAGAAGCGAGCGCCCAGCAGGCTGCCGCCATGGCCCAGAGCGCCAATATCGAACAGGCACTGACGCAACAGGTGACGACTGCCTATCTGGACACCCTGACTTTCGCCCAGCAGATCAAACTGGGAGAGGAACTGGTGAAAACCGCTCAGGAGGCGCTGAGCCTCGCCAAGCAGCGGTACAAGCTGGGCCTGGGGACGGTGGTGGAAGTAACGCAGGCCGAAGTGGGGCTCACCGCCGCGCAAACAAAGCTCGCGGAAGCGCAGTATGATTACAAAATCGCGGAGGTGACCCTGGCTTATGCCGCCGGCGGCAGCGCACAGCTCGTCGTCGACCCGACGATGCGCTAGCCAGCCGGCGCCATGACAGGAGTCGGAGGGGAGACTTGGATCTTGTTCAGGTCGAGGACCATTTCGTCCTTGCCGTTCGCGAGCAGATCGTCCAGCCAGCTGCTCTTCACGGGAATCACTGCCTCCTCGGGGAAAAAGAAGAGATCGAACCCCTTGGCCGCGGTCGGGCGCATAGGATAGCGTCGATCGTAGATCATGCCGTAGGCCGGAATCCCATAGACGATCTGCCAGTTTCCGAGAACGAGGTGCAGCTCCGAATCTTGGACATATAACCCGCCTGATGTGATGATCCGTTTCGTCGACGTTTGCGGTAGACTCAAGTAAAACGTCACCCGTTCGTTCGGCTTGGCCTCTGCCAGAGCTTCCGCCAACTGCACGGATAGCAAAGCCACTTCCTCATCGCGGAACACCGGAACGAGCGGCGTCTCCCCCCGCCACCATCGTTGGATCGGGTCCCGGTGCTCCCGGGCCTTCAATCCGGACAGGATCGTCCTGATCTTTTCCGGCCCGATGGCGGCGGGATGGGTGTGGTGGCTCGGCGGCCACTCCGGCAGAACCGCCGGGTCTTCCTCTAGCCGCACATAGTTGACGGGGTCTTCGTACACCGTGCGGGAAGGCACCTGGGGAATGGCGCAGGCGGACAGAAGCAAGGCTGCGGTCAAGGCTACGGTCAAGACCCGGCAAACAGGTTGCGAACGCCTCGTCATCTCGACCGCAAGCTGACCCTCAGCCCTCCGATACCGTCACCGTCATCTCCACACGTTCCAGAGGGTTGTCTCGGCCGTCGCGCTTCATGTTCACAATCTTGTCGGCGACCTCCATGCCGCTGACGACCTCGCCGAAAACGGTGTACTGCCAGTCCAGAAAATGTGCATCCGCCACACAGATGAAGAACTGGGAGCCGGCGCTGTCCGGATCGTTGGCCCTGGCCATCGACAGCGTGCCCCGTTTGTGTGGCCTGCTGTTGAACTCTGCTTTGACCTTGTACCCAGGCCCTCCCATCCCGTGGGACGAACGGTCAGGGCTCTTGCTGTTGGGGTCGCCCCCCTGAATCATGAAGCCCGGGATGACGCGGTGGAACGTCGTCCCGTTGTAGAATCCTTCACGCGCCAGCTTCACGAAATTCTTCACGTGGCCAGGAGCCACGTCGGGAAAGAACTTCAACACGATCTCTCCCAATTGCTGGCCCTTGCTGGCGATCGACAACGTGGCTCTCGTCTTCTCGGTCGGTTCAGACATGCTCGTACGATCCTTTCACCTTCTTAGCGGAATAAAAACGGCGGAGGCGCCACGCCTCCTTCCAGCCCGCGATTCACCGCAGTCCATGTCGCTCCGTCGTCGCTCCGGAACACGCCTGAACTGGTACCCGCGTAGAGGGTGCCGTCAGACGACCCGATCAGGACCTGAATGGACAAATTGGTCAACCCTTTATTCAAGGGCGTCCACTGCCGCCCTTTGTCGACCGTCTTGAAAATCCCGTTCCCCGTCGCGACGATCAGCCCCTGATCCAGCGTCAGGATCCCACGAATGGAATCGTTCGGCAAGGCCCGGCTGATCGGCCGCCACGTCGTGCCGCCGTCTGCGCTGCGGAACACGCCGCCGTCAAACGTGCCCGCGAAGATGCCTTGTTCCTGATCGATGACGAGGACGCGAATGAAATTCTCGATCATCCCTTCGTGGTCTTTCAGCCCGTGGCGCAGGCGCACCCAACCGTCTCCGTTCTGCTTGAAACGCAAGACGCCCTTGCCCGAAGTGCCCGCGAACAGCGTCCCGTCGGCGGATCGCGCCAGGGCATGCACCAGAACTTCATCCAGACCGGTCGTCACCACCGACCAACGATCGCCCGCCTGATTCAGCCGGTAGACGCCGTCGCCGGTCCCCGCATAGACGTCGTCCCCCACAACGAGCAGCGATTTGATTTCATACCGCTTCAAGCCGGCGTTGACCGCCTGCCAGGTCTTGCCGTCGTCGCGGGAGCGAAAGACCCCACCGCGAAACGTGCCGGCATACACCGCCCCGTCCCTGCCGGTGGCCAGGCTCAGAATGAAGGGGTCCGTCACCCCAGACCCCGCTGGCGTCCAGGATCCGCCCCGATCTCCGCTGCGAAAGATCCCGTGGCCGAACGACCCCGCGTACACGATGTCCGTTCCCACCATCGTCAGCGCCTGTACGCTGGCGATCGACCGGCCGGACGGATCGGCCACAGCCTCCTCGCCCGACACCGTCGCTTGCGCGTGGGGTCGGGGAATGCCGCCGGAGGGCGGGCCCTCCGCTCCGACCATCGACACGACCCATCCCCACAAAAACCAGGCATAGACCCAGGTTTTGATGGCACCTGCGATCGTCAGGTTGTGCTGGTTGTTGTTCATCGCATCCTCGTTCCGGCCGTGCCGATGGGGAGATCCGGGTCTAGCGGCAGGTCGACCCCGCCACGATCCGCTCTACGTCCGAACAGCCGAGCGCCGACAATCCCGATCTCATACAGTACCATCATCGGCACCGCCATCAGCAGCATGGTAAAGAGCGTGGCATCAGGCGTGACGATCGCCGATACCACGAGACACAGGAGAATCGCATGTTTGCGATAGTACGCGAACTTCTGCGCCGGCACTACCCCCCCCATCGCCAGCAGGGTCATGGCCAGCGGCAGCTCGAAGGCACAGCCGAAAATCAGCAGAAACTTCACATTGAAGTCGATGTAGGTCCCGACGCTCAGCACCGGGGTGATGTCCCGATCCATCCCAAAGCTGACGAAGAAGTCAATGACGAGCGGGAGAATCACCAGGTTGCAGAATACCAGGCCCAACCCGAAGAGGCCACCCGCCAGCAGGAACAGCGGAATAGCCCACCGCTGCTCTGCGGGCAACAGAGCCGGCTCGACGAACTTCCAGCATTGATAAAAGATCACCGGTAGGCTCAGGATTACCGCGGCCAGGAACGATACTTTGATCGAGGCAAACAGCGCCTCCGTAGGGCCGTAGAAAACGAGCTGATTCGGGAACGGCCGGTTCAACCAGGCAATCATCTCGGCTGAAAACGCGAACGTCAGGACCAAGGCGCCCAGCACGGTAACGCCGATGATGATCAACCGCCGCTTGACAGTGCGAATATGGGCGGCAAGCGGATGGATCGGCTGAGCCATGGCGATGGATCCGGCCGCCGTTGACCCCGGCGACCGGGTGATTCCTTCTACTCCTACTAATGGGCTGCCGGTTGCAGCCCTTGCTCGCGGTGCGCGCGAATCAACTCGGCCATTTTGTCTTTCTTCGCGAGCTTTTCCTTTTGCATCCGTTTCTTCTCGAGTTCTTCAGCAGGGGTCAAGACGTGGCGTTTTTGCAGTTCGTTCAGTTCGAGATCCAGGCGATGGTGGGCTTCCTCCAATTCTCGGAATTCCGCGCTGGATTGGCGAAGCCGTTCCACGATCGCTTCTTCCGTCAGCATGCTACACCTCCTGGCTAAGGTTCGTACGCTGTGAGTGAGTCACCTCCGGCGACCGGCCCGCGGTTCCACAGCGCCCGGTCACCGCGACGATCGGTTCCATTTCCATCAGAATGGCGTCTTCCACTGGGTTGGCGTAATACTTCGGGCGTACGCTGACCGGCAAGAAACCCATCCGGCCATAGAGGCTCTGGGCGGCTAGGTTCGAGGCCCGGACTTCGAGCACAGCCCGGGTCGCCTGCTGGGAGAGCGCCGCGCGGATGGCCTCGTTCACGAGCGCCCGCCCGACGCCACGCCGCCGCACCGACTCCTCCACGGCTAGATTCATGAGGCGCAGTTCTCCAAAGACGATCCAGTAACAGTGATACCCGACGATTTTTCCGGCAGCTCCTCCCTTTTCCCCGGCTATTCTGGCCGCGAGGAAGTGGGCAAACTGGTTCCCGGTCAGTTCCGCCTCCAACATTTTGCGCGTCCAGGGGGCAGAGAAGCAAGCCTCTTCCAAGCGAAGAATATCTGGAAGCATTTCGACCGTGGCCGGGACAATCAGGAACTCGCTAGCCATTGCCGTTCCCCTCACAGACCGACTGGCGCTTCCGTTGGCGGCTTCTGGCCATCCGCTCGGCCACCTTCTTCGTTACCCGTTCCTGCCGACGCGCCACGGGCGAGACGCCCCCTGCCTGCTCAAATCGGATTTCAGCTTCGGCCCGCTGGACATAGAGTGGCGCCACCTGGAGACCGGCAATCTCGCCTTGTCGCAGCCGCTGAACACCGATCATCCCGACCGCAAACGCCGACGGCTTGGCGGCAGCCTCCGAACCAACCGCGATCGTGACGGATGCCGCCAGCGACGCCCGAATGTCGGATTCCATCGCAGTCCAACCTTCGCCGAACAACATCGTCTTCGCTGTGAGGCTTCGGCCGAGAGCCTCCGGCGACCCGACGCGTTCGGGCAACATCCGCTCAAGCCGCCCTTCGCCGGTCCAGCGAAAAATCGCCCAGTACAATTCTCCCTTGCGGCTGACCAAGACGGGACAGAGAGGAAACATGGCCTCCTTGGCATTCCAGGCCATGGCTTCCAACGTGGGGACCAGCGCCAGCGGAAGATCGGTCGCCGCTCGCAGTCCCAGACAGGTCGAAATCCCCACCCGGATACCCGTAAACGAGCCGGGACCGACCGAACAGGCCAGGGCGTCAAGCTCGGTGAGTCGGAGGCCTGCCTCTTTCAACACATGATCGATGGCCGGCAGGAGGACCGTGCCGTGCGAACCGGCCGCATCCTGATCGCACCTGGCCAGAACCCGGCTGTCATCGAGCACCGCGACACTCTGCCAGGAGGTCGCCGTTTCAACCGCTAGAATCTTCATCGATTCCTAGGACACCTGGCCCAGGTCTTCCGCCTTCAATACTTGATTGGGCAGAATCTCGTGGAACGTCACCTGGACACTCCCCTGCCCGTGACCATCTTCGAGCGAAACCTTGAACGGCCTGAGCAGCCGAGGGTCCCCGATCGTTCTCGCCTCCGCCGTTCCCTGCGACGTCTCGTCGAGGGGCCTGAAGTCTTCATATTGGATCGTGGCATCCACTTCGCCGTTCGGGGCCAGCCGGTCCTCGCGCACGACCAGCAGAGTTCGGCGGTCGAACCACATCCGGCGAGCCACCACCGATCCTTTCGCCGACCCGTCCGGCGGCGCGTAAACATCCAGCCGGTACCGATCGCCTTCCTCCGTCAACTTGACCGTTTCACCCTTGGCGATCGTCCCGGTCCCCAGGATACCGCCCATCGCCCACACGCTCAATTGAAACGGACGAGCGAGTTTTCCCATCTCGCCCATGTCCGACTGCCGGCCCGCCAGTACCCGCCCTATCGTCGGCAGGCGCAGCTTGTACAGATCGTCCGCCTGCACGAACTCGAACAACTCGCTCCCGACCGGGGTGAACCCTCTCAGGCGCAACGCGTTCGGACGGCGATAGTACAGTGCACCCTCCACGCGCGATGCGATGGGAATGAACCCGCCCCGTACCTTGGCGCTGAACAGTCCCTTCATCGAGTGGATCGCGGCCTCCCGCTGCCGAAGCAGCGTCGTTAACTCTTCCGCCGTCGCCCGCTTGAGCGGCGGTCCTTCCTCTGGCCGCAACAAGGCGCATCCAGCCAACAGGAAGGAAACGATTATGACGAGTGCTGCCCCTCGATGAGTGAATCGCGACATCCTGTTCTTTCCCCTATAGGGGATGGCGGGGCAAAAGGAACTCTTTAATACCAGCGCCGGGCGATGGTTTTCCAAGACCGCGGTCGGGCGAGCAACGAGATTGTTCCGCGTCTCCACGCCTTTCCTGACGCTTACGCCAACACCACATCCAAGGCCTCCCTAACTTCGTGGATCCCGATCAATTCCATGCCGTCGATCGGATCGACTTTGGCCACATTCCGTTCGGGTAGCAGACAGCGCTTGAACCCCATCTTCGCCGCTTCGCGAATCCGCAGCTCCGCCTGGCTGACCGCGCGCACCTCGCCGCCCAAGCCGACTTCGCCCAGCACGAGCAGCCCCGGCTCGACCGGCATCTCGCGCAAGCTCGACGTCACCGCCGCCACGATCCCCAGATCGATGGCCGGCTCATCGATATGCATGCCGCCGACCACGTTCACATACACATCCTGCCCGGACAGATGCATGCCCAGCCGCTTTTCCATCACGGCGAGCAGGAGCGAAACCCGGTTCAGCTCCACGCCGTTAGCCATCCGTTTCGGCATCGCGTAGCTGGTCGACGACACGAGCGCCTGCAGTTCCACGAGAATGGGCCGCGTGCCTTCAAGACTCGAGACGACGACCGACCCGGTGCTGCGCTGTGGGCGCTCGGCCAGGAACAGTTCCGATGGATTGCTGACTTCCTCCAGACCGGAATCCTTCATCTCGAATACGCCGATCTCGTTCGTGGACCCGAAGCGGTTTTTGACGGCGCGCAGGATCCGGTAGCTGTGGCCCTTATCGCCCTCGAAGTAGAGCACCGTATCGACGATATGTTCGAGAAGCCGCGGCCCTGCAATCGCCCCCTCTTTCGTGACGTGACCGATGATGAACACCGGGACGCTGGCCCGTTTCGCAAACCACATGAGCTGTCCGGCCACTTCCTGCACTTGGCTGATGCTGCCCGGCGCCGACGTCATCTGTTCCGTGTAAACCGTTTGAATCGAATCGACGACGAGCGCGGCGGGCTGTACCTCCTGAACGGTTTTCAGGATCTGTTCCAGGGAAGTCTCGGCGAGGATCAGCAGATTGGGATGCTCGATACCCAGCCGTTGCCCTCGCATCTTGATCTGGCGAGGCGACTCTTCCCCGGAGACATACAGCACCGGCGTCTCCATGGACGCCAGCCGCGGCAGAGCTTGGAGCAGCAGCGTGGTTTTGCCGATCCCCGGATCGCCGCCGATGAGGATCACCGCGCCGGGGATCACTCCTCCGCCCAATACCCGATCGAACTCGCCGATGCGCGTGAGCCGACGGTCCTCGCCGACGACTTCGATATCCCCGATCGGCGTGGCCTCGGCCTGGGCGGTCCTTATCGCCACGGGACGGCCCTTGCCGGTTGCCGCCTGCCGCTCTTCTTTCATGGTATTCCAGCCCCCGCAGTCCGGACAACGGCCGAGCCAGCGCGGCGCTTGGTGCCCACAGGCTTGGCAGGAAAAACTTGTCTTGGCCCGCATCGTGGAGATCCTCACAAACAGGAAGAAATCTAAGGCCTATCTTAAAGAAGAGCCAGGCTAAAAGGAAGGAGCAGAAGGTCGACGCATCACGTCACGCAAGCCCCCTGAGGCCTACGCTGCTGACGAAACTCGCGAAGCACAGTGGCAACTCCAGAACCGAGATGCCGCTGACTCAGACGTTCTCGAGGCCTGCCGAACAGTCAATACTCTCGTGCCTGGCCCTGACCTGCCGCAAAAGGGGAAAAGTAGCCTGTCCCTCTTGTTCGCTTTCTTGTTCGCTGCTTGCATCCTCGGTTTCTGTCAATATTACGCAACGGCCAGACGCAGAAATGGGCTGTGGCATGAATATCGACTTGTTGGCGAGACGTTGCGAGTCATTCCATCTGAAGGAATGGCGCTCACTGCG
>CAYULI010000006.1:78787-102097 GCA_964445795.1 uncultured Nitrospira sp.
AGGTGCCCCGATCGTCCGCTACAGTTTCTTTCTCACCTCCTTCCACTCTTTCGCCACTTTGGCTTTGCGCGGCACTTCCCCTTTCGCCGGTTCGGGCACGATGACCACTTCCAGGCGCCGTTGGAGAAACGCTTCGGCAAAGGCTTTCGAGCGCCCGATGCCGATCTTAAGCGTTTTCCAACCTCCGGCGTGCAGCTCGTCCAGCTTTTCCCCCCAGGCCGATCCGCCCGGCGGAAGCACGAGGACGTATCCCGATGGAAACTTGTGCGTCCTGAGCCATTCCCTCGCCTTGGCCGCCGTCTGAAACCCGTCGCTCCCGTCTGGGACAGAAACCACATAGATGAGCCGATAATAGAAGCGGGTCAGCTTGCCAAGCTCATCCGCGGCATCCGGCATCGGCTGCTGTTCCGATCCGGTCTTAATAAGAGGTACGCCGGGCAACACACGCTGTGACGATGGCTCATCGATCAGCGCCGCCATCTCCACCGCCACAATGGGATTGCGCCGCTCCCACACCACCAGGTCGGCGGTCCCCTCCGTC
Organism: uncultured Nitrospira sp.; assembly: GCA_964445795.1. GTDB lineage: Bacteria > Nitrospirota > Nitrospiria > Nitrospirales > Nitrospiraceae > Nitrospira_D. Next base: position 79,329 of record CAYULI010000006.1, read on the forward strand.
GGCTCGACACGGGGGCTGTTGCCGACACGAACCGTGACCGGCACCACTCCGCGTCTGTTCGGGATGTACGACAAGACGGCTCTCCCGTCCCCGCCGGTCATTGCCGTCGCGACCGCTTTTCCGTCGACCACCAGTTCCAGCGGTTCCCCCCCGAGGCCCACGCGGCTGAGCAACCCGTTGGTCGTCAACTGCGCTTCCACTCTGGCAGGTTCATTGGGCGAGGTCAGGGCGTCTTTGACCAGAAGCGTCGCCGCAGTCTTGTCTCCCGCTGGGGCCGCCCCGACTGCCCAGAACAGGATAATCAGCGAGAAGAGACCGGCTCCGCGGAGACCGGGGATCATGGACCGCATCGCCCACGTATAGCGGATAGACAGAGGCAGTGTGGCTTCGGGTACGGCAAGCGGCCGATCAGGCCCGCAAGGCGGTCAGTACTTCGTCGACGTGCCCGTCGACTTTGACTTTCCGGAAGACCGCTTTCACTTTCCCTGTCGTATCGATTACGAATGTGCTGCGCTCGATGCCCCAGTGTTTCTTCCCGTACATGTTTTTTTCCTTGTAAACGCCATAGGCCTTGGACACAGTGGCATCTTCATCGCTCAGCAACGGGAAGGGCAACCCGTACTTCTTGCTGAACTTCTGATGAGACTCTTTTCCGTCCAGACTCACTCCGAGGATCACGGCGCCCGTCCGCAAAATCTGGGCCTCGGAATCGCGAAAGTCGCAGGCCTCCTTGGTGCATCCGGGCGTGTCGTCCTTCGGGTAGAAGTAGAGCACGACCTGCTTCCCCTTGAAGTCCTTCAAACCGACGTTTTTCCCGTCCTGATCGGGAATCGAGAAGTCCGGAGCCTTATCTCCTACCGAGAGTTCTTTGGCCATAATCCTTTCCCTTCGTACCACCCCTATCGCGGTCCGCCTCCGAGAGTCGGTCGAGTGGTCCCATACGGATGTTCCTTGACAGTTTTGGTCGATGCAGGATTGCCGTAGGGGGACAGGGCCGGCGAATCCCAAATGATCTTGTCTCCCGGTGCCAGATTGGCCGCTTCGAGGAAATGCTGCCGGGCGGCCTCCGCATCCCCCAGGGCGTTGAGGGCCAATGCGTAGTTATAATGGGCCTGTCCGGACTGTGGAGCTACAGCGACCGCCTGCTCGAAGTATTTCTTGGCGTCATCGAACTGTCTCGCTTGGTAGGCCTGTGTGCCCTGTTCGGTCAGAGTGATCGCCTGCGGCTTCACCCCGCCGTCCATCAACGCCAGCGGCACCAACGGCTTGGCCTTCGGTTTCGAAGAACAGGCCACGGCTCCGACCAACAGGAGCGTGACGACCAGAGTCAGAGTCGCAAGAATTTTCATCGTCCCTCCATGAGCGGGCTCTCACCCTTTTACGCGTCTGCGCATTTCCTCTTCGAACGTCTTGCGATAGAGGACGTCCCACTCGGAACTGCCCTCAACAATGCCGCGCGAGTAGGAGGCCAGCCTGGCCCTCACTTTTCGGTCGACTTCTTCCTCTTGCGCCAGCTCCACCGCGAGGACTCGTTTGACCTCTTTGAGCAGTTTCGCTTCTTCACTCATCACTTTAACCGCTGGGCATTGCTTCACGGCTTGTACGATGACATGCGACAGATGGTTCGCCTTGTCCTCGCTCAACATGACTGAACCAATTACGCCTTATCCCCTGACCAATTAGAGGATGATGCCCCGCTCACGGACCAGCTTCTGTTTGATCATCGTGAACATTTTCTGGTAATCGACCTGCCCTTGTTCGATCTGCCGTTCGTAGGCCTTGAGCAACTGGCGGACCTCCGCGTTCAGCCGGTCCTCCACGGACAACTCGTCCGTGATCGCATGGTCAAGCGATTCGACGAAAGCCTTGCGGTCGCCGACCAGTTCGACATGCCCCTCCTGCTGCAGCCGCGCTGCCAAGCTTTCCGCCATGTGGTGCACACGTTCTTTTGACAAACGCATCGCTCTAAACCCGCTCCACCCGAATGATGGAAGCCTCCATGGCTCGGCGCAACTGGGTCGCGTCCCCGACGATTCGCCCGACGACGTTCACCCGGTCGGCTGGAACCGGGTCGGGACCCAGGCTCATGGGAGTCCGTCCGAAAAATATCGCCAGGACCTGTCCTGCCCCCCAATAAGCCACGTCGCCGACCTTGACCTGATTAGTCGCGGTCTCCCGATAATCCTTGACGCCCGGCAGCTTGAAATAGAACTCCTCGCCCCAGGTGTTCACCGTCGCTTCGACGGGTAACGCCGCATAGACTTCGGCCGCGGTCTTCGTCCCCTTCAGCTCCGCTTCGAGTTGTACACCTCCGACAGTGATGCGGATCCGCTTGGCCGGCTCAGTCATGTGCTGGTTTAACGTGGCGCGTGCAATCGGTTTTGTGGGAAAACCTTGCATTCACGTTCGGACTGTAGCTTGTCTACAATGCGAAATCAAGGCTACAATCCTGCCGGATGTTAACCTCCACGTTTGTCCTGCTTCAAGGGATCGGCCCCGCCACAGAGCGCCGTTTGTGGCAGGAAGGCGTGCTCGACTGGCAACGCTTCCTGCAACGCCCGCGCGTAAGCGGCCTCTCTCCGGCACGGAAGACATGGTACGACCGCGAACTGGCTGCCGCTCAGTCCGCGTTTGAGGCTCGATCCTGGAATTATTTCGCCTCCCGCCTGAAAAGCCGCGACCATTGGCGTTTCTACGATCTCTGCCGGTCTCGGATTCTCTATCTGGATATCGAAACCACGGGCGGGGGACCCAAAGACGGAGAGATCACCGTCGTGGGAATCCACCGGAACGGACAGACTACCTGCCTCATCCGCGGAGAGAATCTGACGACGAACCGGCTGCAAGAGGAGTTGGATCAGAGTGAACTGCTGGTCACGTTTTTCGGAACGGGATTCGATATCCCCTTTCTGCGGGCGAAATTTCCCCAGCTCACCTTCGCCATACCGCATTTCGACCTCTGTGTCGCCGCCCGCAGGCTTGGTCTGCGTGGAGGGCTGAAGCACATCGAGCGGGCGGTCGGCATCGAGCGCGATCCTGCACTCCACGGCCTCGACGGCTGGGATGCAGTCCGACTCTGGGGTCGCTGGTGCAACGGGGACCGAGACGCTCTCGATCTGCTGCTGGCCTACAATACCGCCGACACGCGGAATCTCGAGCCGCTCGCCGATCACGTCTACGCCGAGCTGTTGAGCCGGTACGGACCGGCCTCCGTTCGGTGCGATGCCGCCGCTGCACCGGTCTGTGTAGACGAAGTGCAATGAGCGCATGGGTGGGCATCGGGCGCAGCGACGTCGGGCTAGTCCGTCCTTCCAACCAGGACGCTTTTCTCGCGATCGATCATGTGGGATTTTGGGCAGTCGCCGACGGAATGGGTGGGCATCCAGGAGGCGACATCGCCGCCTATACCGCCATCGCCAGCTTGAAAGCGCAGGCTGAAGCCTACGCCCAGGTTCTCCAACAGGGACACCCCGCCCCATCGGCGCTACTGCGGCACTTCATTGACACGGCCCAACGGGCCCTCGATCAACGAGCCCAGTTGGAACCGCGTCTTCGGGGGATGGGCACCACCATCGCAATGCTCCTGATCGCAACCGCCCCGGTCCCGTCCGCTCATGTCGCGCATCTCGGAGACAGCCGGGCTTATCGATACCGGTCCGGAGCGCTGACCGCTCTGACTCGGGACCACACGATGATCGAGAAATACCTTCGCCATGGGATTCTCACGGAGGAAACCGCCCGCCGTCATCCCGAACGTCACGTCCTCACCCGCGCACTCGGAATGCCGGGACCGGTTCAGCCGGACATCGGTTCCCATGACCTCACCCAGAGCGATCTGTTTCTGCTCTGTTCAGACGGACTGACCAAGATGCTGGAGGACCGCGAGATCGCGGCCGTTTTTGCGAAGGGGAAAAGCGACCCGATCCGCATCTGCGATCAACTGATCGACGAGTCGCTCCGGCGCGGCGGCGAAGATAACGTAACCGTCGTGGTGATTGCTCATCCATAGGCGAGCGTCCGATCGTCGTTGACAAGGTCGGAGCGCCCGTGTAGCCTGAGGCTCCAGCCACCGTCACACCCGCTGTTTCATTCACGCATGGCACGGAGCTTGTTCATGGTCGGACAAATGAGACTCGTTTTAATCGCCGCCGCTCTTCTCGGGTGGGGGACGTCCGCACCCGTCAGCCACGCTTCCGACTCTACCGACGCGGAAGCGGCAATTCGCACCCTCGTCCGCGCCAACGCCGACAAGGATCTCCAGACCCTCTCCCGATTCATGGCCCACGACACCGACATCGTCAGTTACACGATCGGCGGCCGCAAGTATGTGGGGTGGCCGGAGTTCGAACGCGACATGCGGGAGGAATTCGCCTCCGTCCAGAAGCTCGATCTGCCTATCCTCGAGTTGAAGGTTTGGACGAAGGGCGATCTGGCCTGGTTCACGATGGAAATGGACTACATCCGCTATGTCGGGGACGGCGCCGATCAGAAACGCACCGTCCTGCCCCTGCGGGAGAGCGGCGTGCTCGAGCGGCGCGGGGGACAGTGGACGCTGTTGTCGTGGCACGAATCGTTTCGCACGGTTCAGATGGGCGCATCCTTTCCCCAACGGCCCGCCTCGGGTTTTTCCCAACTTCTTGTCAGCAATGCCTCGTCCACGATGCCGGATCTCAGCGGTGAGTGGGACATTCTTGAAGTCGAAGACGACAAGCGGTACAAGGCCACATTAGACAAGAATGGGAACGGGCCCTACACGCAGCACGGCGGACGGTTCGTCACAACGAAATTTGCGGATCGGATCTGGCAGGGTTCCTGGCACCAGCCGGGGAACGATCGCGAGGGAGGGTTCGAGTTGCTGCTGTCGGAGGATGGAACACAGGCCAAAGGCGTGTGGTGGTACACGCGGGTGGGCACCCACAACAACATCCCCCCGCGCGAGCATGGCGGCACGTATTTGTGGAAACGAGTCACGCCGCCTCCCGCGTCGCCGTGAAGGGGCACCACGGCTCAAGAGAAATCGCGCCGCCGGGACATGAGATTGCCTGTGAGTTCTCGATTTCGTGGACTCCACATACTGAGGGAGGGCTTATGCGCCGGATGATTGCCGCCGTACTGATCATGTTGTGGACCTCGCCGGTTTTCGCCTCTGGAGGTCACGACCACCACGCCGTTCCGACCCTCAAGAATCAGACCACAACCACCGTCACCGTTAAAGACGGTGCGGTTGTCCTCACCTTCGGACCGATCGATCTCCCGTCGAGCCACGATGGAGAACTGGCGGCGTCAATGCCAAAACACAATTTCCAGCTTCCCAAGGACATGTACATGATCGGATATAAGGCGGAAGTGTTCACCAAGGACGGCAAAGAACTTCCCAGGAATTATCTCCACCACATCTTGATGTTGAACAACTCGAAACCGAGCGTTTCTTGCCCGGGCGAACCGCTCTTTTTCGCAGGCGCAGGGTTGGAGATGACCGAAGCGCGCTTTCCAGATGGCTACGGCGTCAAGCTCGCCAAAGACGATCATTTGATGTCCGTTGTCGCCTTCTACCACAAGGCTCCCCCGACCAAGGACGTCATGGCAAGATTCACCATGTATATGGCACCGGAGTCTGCGCCGGTGAAGGAACTCGATGTCTATCAGGTCGGCGTCAATATCGTCTGCTACAGCAAGTTCGGGCAGCGCGGTCCCGACCAGACCGATGAAGGCATCGAAATCCGGCCCGGCGTTCAGGTGCACACGGCGCCGCTCAAGTTCCTGATGGACGGCTGCGTCAAGTTCGCCTATCCGCACGGCCACGACGAGCTGCTGATGATCGCCCTTGAAAACAAGACCCGCAGCGAAACGCTGCTCCGCACCGTCCCCGACGTCAACGGGGACGGGAGCTTCCGCGAATTCCTTCCACATCATGTTTACAAGGACAGCCAGGGATTCCAAGTGACGAAGGGCGACGAATACCAAATGGTCATGGTGCATCACCATCCGCTTCACAAGCGGGAACTCCAGCACGGCATGGGCAACTATCTTCTCTACATGACGCCCGGATCTTGTCCTGCTCCGAAAACCGCCCAGGCACCATAGCGACTTGACGAGCCGTCCGGGCGGAACTGTGGGACCGCCGGGCGTCGCCCGAATTGCTCGCTAGGCGCGCCGTCCAAATTTGTTCGTTCAAATCCGTGCACATTCCTCGTCTCCCCCTACAAAAGAAGCGTTCGGTTCTCCTTTCGCAGTCTGGGTTTCTCTCCGGACGTTGTGGTATTCAAGGACCCAACGCCGGCGCGCCTCCTGTTCCTTTGTCTTGGGGTTCGGTGCAAGGGAACGCGAACCAACGCGCACAGAGGAGACACTGCACGGCTGGACCTCTGGGGCTGGACTTACTCGGCTTACCCAGAGGCTTCGGGATTTCTCCATGCCGCAGAGCGAGCCTGTCACGATTCTCCTCGTCAGCGACGTCGCCGAGGAGATCAAGCTCGTCACGCTCACCTTTCGCGGATTCTTCCAGGGTTGTCGCGTCGACGCCGTCTATTCGCTCGACGAAGCGCTCCAGTGGGCGCCGCGCGCACCGTGGCGGCTCGTTCTGATGGACGAACGGCTTCTCGCCCAACGCGAGACGCCCTTCATTCCCGACCTGAAGCGTCTGGCTCCGCTCGCCACGATCGTGCTGCAGACCGACCGGAGCGACACCACCGCTGCGTTGACCGCACTGCAGGCCGGCGCGGATTTCCTGCTCTACAAGAGGTCGCCCGCGTTCCTCACCGAACTGGTGCTGTACGCGAAAGATGCCCTGGAGAAGCAGGATCTGCGCGCCTCGCTCGAACAAGTCCGGGAACGCTACAACCGCTTGGTTGATACGATTAGTGACGTGATCTATGAGCTCGATGCGGAAGGCCGGTTCGTGTACGTCAGCCCGCCCGTCACGGCACTCCTGGGCTATGCGCCGGAAGAGTTGGTCGGAGCCCACTACTCAACAATCGTACATCCCGAGTGTCTGGATCGGGCCCGTCACCGATTCGATGACCGCCGCACAAGCGCGCGTGCGGCCCGCCAGATCGAGCTCGAACTCGTTCCGAAATCTCCCCGAGAAGGGGTGCCCGTCACGCCCGTCCGCATAGCACTCAGCGCCAAAGGTTTGTACGATTCCCGTCGGCGATTTTGGGGGACGTTGGGCCTCCTGCGGGATCTCTCTCAGTTTCAACAGCGGGAAGACGCCATCCGCGCCCTCGAACGACGGATCCACGAAACCGATCGTCTTGTCGCCATGGCTCAGCATCTCTCCACGCTGTCGAGCAATCTCCAGGCCCCCCTGGCCGCGGTGCTCTCCCACGCACAACAGTTACTCAGCGCGGTACGTGAAGTCCGACTCGACCAACAGATCGAATCGCTCGTTCATCATGCCGCCGAAGCCGCCCGCCGGGGGGAAGAACTGGCCCTGACCATACAGGAAACCGGCATTCGGCAGGAGACGCTGAACGATGTGCTTGACGGCATCCTCGCCGCCACCACACCGCCGTTACTCAACACAGACCGAATCGAACGGCGCTACGCGCCCAATCTGCCACCCTTGACCGGGCCCCGTGAGCTGACGCAGCGATTCTTGTGCATCCTGTTGCTCCAGGCCCTGCGCTACATCGATACCATCGGCACCCGTCATCGACTTCGCCTCACCACGACCCCCCTCGGTCCAGACGGCATGCCATGGGACTCGTCGCCAACCCTGTTTCCACCGGCACTGCCGACCGAAATTGAAATCGCCATCGAAGAGACCGACGTCGTTGCCACAGGACCGGCGTTGGAGTCGCAGGAAGCACCCGACCTCGTCGAGACGTATGCCCTGGCGAGACAGTTGGGCGGGCGTCTGGATTTCCTGGTCCCCGCCGATCGATCTCTCTCCATCAAATGCCGGCTGCCCGTCCGTCCTCCCGTGGAAGAGATACCGGTGGCCACGCCTCCGGCCAGCCCCATATCCCCAGCGACTCTTCCTGTCGAGCCAGCGCTCACTCCCTCAACTCCGGCTCCGTCAATGAAGCCGGCGCCGACGCCGCCCCCGCCTGGGTCCGCTCTTCTCGACCGGCGCACCATTCAGCGGCTCGCCGTCCATATCCCGGCGCGGCTCACCATCGGAAACACAGTACACGATGGAACGGTCACGCATCTCAGCCTGGGCGGAGCAACCGTCATGGCGGAAGGCCCACTCCCTTCTCTGGAAGGTCAGCCGGCCTACGTCGTGTTCAAGACGGCCGTCGGAATGTTGGAAGTGCAGGCGGTGGCGCACGACCGCGGCGAGTATCCAAGACACAAACGGACAGACCCTGTTCGATCGCTGATCGCCTTCCGGTTTACCTTCCCGAGCGAGGCCGAACAAAAGGTCCTCACCTCGCTGATCCAGGAAGCCAGTGACCGCTCATTCTCATTGAGCATCGAAGCGCTGCTCCCTGTGCCCGACCAAGCTGTCGACTGGCGCCATCTCGGTGTCGAGAAGGATCTTCGGGGCACCGACCATCGCGAGGCTGTCAGGGTCCGCGTGGCATTGCCTGTCCGCATCGAAACCTCCGCCCACGATGTCGCCCAGCGTCCGATCGGTCTCGTCGTCAACTTCAGCCGCGGCGGGGCCTGTCTGCAGACGAAGCGGCTTCCAGGCATCCCCGGCGAACTTGTCGTGCTCCATTTTTCGGCCACGGGGCCGCACGACCGGCCACGGGTCCATGAACCCGAGGCCCCTGAAGCCACGCTGACGGCCAGGATTATCTGGACTGCGCCGGATCCGACCGTTCCGTCAGAATTACGGCCGGCCGCGGCAGAGCCAGGACAGCGCGTCGGCCTTCGGTTCGTGCACCTGACACCCTTCGCCGAACGAGAGATCAACCGCGTCGTCATGCAGCATGTCGGGTCCTCGATGGACCTTGAGGGCATCGCCAGCCGTTCCTCGATCGTCAGCGCAAGACGGGAATGCCGGAATGCCAGGCAACAACTGATCGCGGCCACGGACGATCACGCCCGTCACCAGATTTCGCCGAGTACACCGATTGTGGTAATCGTCCCCGGATTCGGACGGACGCAAACCGATTACCTGCCGCTCGCCTATTTCCTGGCCGCCAATCGGCTGCGGGTCCTTCGGTACGACCACACCAACCATGTGGGACAGAGCGATGGCGACGTCCTCCAAGTCACCTTGCGCGGCATGCAGGTCGATTTGCAGCATGTACTGGAATTCGTTCGCACCACCTGGCCGACGGCGCCGTTGATCATCCTCGCCGAGGACATTGCGGCACGGGTCGCGTTGAAGGTCCTGGCCCAGGGCTCAGGCCACGATCGCCTCCTCCTCCTCAACCCGGTCCTAGACCTACGGCTGGCCCTGTCAACTACCTATGGCCGCGATGTCTTCGCGGATCACGAGCGCGGGCTTCGACGGGGCATCGCAAATCTTTGGGGGCTAAACGTCAATCTGGATCAGTTTTTGAGCGACGCGACCGCCGGCACCTATGCCGATGTCTTCAGCGTGGCGGCCGACTGGGCAGCCTGTTCCATCCCCCCCGTGCTCTTTCGCGTCGACAGCAAGGATCGGACGGCCATCAGTCTTTTCGGCTCCTTTGAACCCTCCCTCAATGCGCTGGGTCAGACTCCCGCGGTCATCCCGCTGCGGACCGACGTGGCACTCGCGTACGGAACGGGCGACAACCGCCATGCCGAGACTTTTCTCACGATCCTGAAGCAGATTTCGACCGTACTTCACGGCGAAGGCCGACCGCCGGACATTCGCGAGGCTCCCCCGCGCGATATCCATCGCCAGCGGGAGCTGGAACATGAACGGCTTCGACTTCGCCACCATGTGTCTCAAGCGACGCGTGACGCCCTGTGGGTTGCGCACTTGGCGCAATTGCCCCAACTGGCCAGTCTGCACGAGTACTGGCTGTTGCATGAAGAGCTATACCGTCGAATCCTCCCTCTGGAGCCGGGCATGTCTATCCTGAACATCGGCTGCGGTCACGGCGATCTGGCTCGCACCATCCTCACCAATCGCGCCTACCAGCTGGCGCACCTGAGCGGTCCTCCGACTGCTCCCCTGCGTTATGTGGGGCTCGATCGATCCCGAGAATTGCTCGATCAGGCCGATCAAAACGTACAATCCTACTTTCGGGAACTCACGGCCGCGTTCGGAACGAGACTGCCGGCCACCGCGCTTATCGACACGCAATGGGTCCAATCCGAGTGGGAAGCTCAGTTTCCGTTCGAACAGGAGTCCTTCGCTAGAGTTCTGTTCCAGCTATCCCTCTGCTTCTCTGCGTCACCGCTCCACTGCGTACGGCAGGCGCTCACATTGCTGAGCGCAAAAGGGATCCTTGTCGTGACCTGTTTCCGACCGCATACCGATCTCTCTCCATTGCTCCGGTGGCATCTACGGGAATTGGGGCAAATCGAATTCGGCCCGCCTCATCAAGTGACACTGCACTATCTCGGTCGCTTGCGAGAAGCCATTCGGCACGGCCTGATCCACAGCTATGAACCCGTCGAACTGGCTCAATTGCTGACGCATGCGGGCGCGCCTCCCCTCCGGATCCTGCCGGTGCTGGATGGCCAACTCCTCCTGGCCGTCGCTATGAAGAGGGATACCGCTGGCTGAAAAATCGTTTGCCGTGTATACTCGCCCCTGGTGACAGCCGCACCCAGAGCCGCTATCTCTGACACCCAGTGCTACGCAGTCGTATGAGGCGATCGATCGACGCCCTCATAGCTCCATGATAGACCACGCACGCCAGACGATATCCTCTCCCTCCGGATCGGCATCGCTCCAACGCCTGATCCGATTCGCTCAGGACATGGGACGGCTCACCAATCCTTCCATCATGGCCGAGCGCATTCTTTCGGAGTTGGCCACGGTTGCCCAATGCGAGGAGGGGTCGCTCTACCTCGTCGACCGTGAACGGGAGCTCTATCGACGCCTGACTACCCAAGGAGCGATTCATCTTGTGTCGGCTCCTCCTACGATCCCGTTTCCTCACCCTCTCGTTCGCCACCTTGCCGAGGTTCAACACATTTCCGGCAAAGCAACCTTGGACCGGACGGCCTCTCGCACCCCGGCCCGGGAAGACATCTCCAGTGCATTGGACAGTCTGTCGGCTAACCTGGCCATTCCCTTGGTGAACAAGGGAAGGCTGGTTGCGTTTGCCTTACTATCCGTACCGGCCGACATTCATCGACCCGACGCAGACAGCTTAGTGCTCCTGACGGCCATAGCCCAGAATGCCGCCAACGCGTTGGATTTCATTCTCGTATACGAAGATCTCCGCCAATCGCAGACACTCATGCGCCGAACCGACCGTCTGCGCTCGCTGGAGATCATCGCAGGCGGGTTTGCCCATGAGATCCGGAATCCCCTGACCTCGATCAAGACGTTCATTCAGCTCGCTCCGGAACGTAAAGACGACGCCGAATTCATTCGGGATTTCAGTAAGGTCGTCCTCGACGATGTCCATCGAATCGAGCGATTGATCCAGGAAATTCTGGATTACGCCCGATACATGGAGCCGAAGCTGACCGAAGAGGACCTCAACGACATCGTGTCGTCGTGTCTTTATTTCATCGAGGTCAAGGCGGACAGCCGGGGGATCAAGATTGAAAAAGAGTTGGCGTCCGAGCTCCCTCGTGTCATGCTGGACCGTCAGCAAATCAAACAGGTCCTGCTCAACCTCCTGCTGAACGCGATGGATGCCATGGGAGAGCGGGGCGGCTTGTTGCGGGTCAAAACCGACAAACTAATGAAATCCGACGGCCAGAACTGGGTCCAGATCCACATTGAGGACACCGGCCACGGCATTTCGGCCGCCAATCTCGATCACATCTTCGACCCTTTTTTTACCACCAAGCACACCAGCGGAGAGAACGAAGGAACCGGATTGGGCCTGACGATCGCCCATCAGATCGTTCAGGAACATCGGGGAGAAATTCAAGTTCAGAGCACGGAAGGGGTCGGCACGACTTTCCGTATCGAATTACCCTCCCTGGTCTGATCGCAGGATAGGAGCACTGTGGAACCATCGCCAGCCAAGAAGCGGGTGTTGTTAATCGACGACGAATCGCGAGTTCGTCAATCGTTGAAGGCGGTCCTCGAACCCTCCTATGACATCCTCCAGGCCGCGGACGCCGAGGAAGGGCTCGACGTATTTAGGAAAGAGGGGCCGGACCTCGTCCTGCTGGATGTGATTCTTCCCGGGACCGACGGACTGGCGGTGCTGCAAACGCTCCGCTCCGAAAACAGGATGACGCCGGTGATCATGCTCACCGGAACCAAGTCCGTCAAGACCGCAGTCGACGCGATGAAGCTCGGCGCGGCCGACTACCTCTCAAAACCCTTCGACGTCGAGGAACTCCGCATCGTCGTCGACCGGGCGCTCAACTCGCAAGAACTGGAGCGCGAGGTCAAACAGCTGCGCGCCCAGGTGCTGCAGCGCTACGCCTTCCACAACTTGATCGGGAAAAGCCCCGCCATGCAGGAAATCTATGCCAAGATCGAACAGGTCGCCGACAGCCGGACCACCGTGCTCATTACGGGCGAGAGCGGAACGGGCAAAGAGCTCGTGGCGAAGGCCCTGCATTACAACAGCTCCCGGCGCGAGCGGCCGTTTGTGGCGCTGAACTGCGCGGCGCTTCCGGAGACATTGATCGAAAGCGAACTGTTCGGCCATGAAAAGGGCTCCTTTACCGACGCCACCGCACGCCGCGTGGGGCAGTTCGAGCTGGCCAACAGCGGGACCCTGTTCCTTGATGAAATCGGCGATCTCAGCCCGATGACCCAGGCCAAGCTGCTCCGCGTCCTGCAAGAGCGGGAGTTTACCCGTATCGGCGGCGTGCAGCCCATCAAGGTCGACGTGAGGATCGTGGCGGCGACCAATAAAAACCTCGACGAGTTGGTGCGAAAAGGGCAGTTCCGGGAAGACCTGTACTACCGCATCAACGTGATCGCCCTCTACCTACCTCCGCTGCGTGAACGTGGCGAGGATATCCCCCTGCTCGCCAAGCATTTCCTCTCCAAGCGACTCGAGGAGGAGAAGCGCCCGCATATCGAATTTTCTCGAGAGGCGCTCGAGTTGCTGACCCGATACCCCTGGCCGGGTAACGTCCGCGAAATGGAGAACGTGATCGAACAGGCCTTCCTCTGGTCGCAAAATGCCTCGCAGATCACGCAGGAACATCTGCCTTCCATTTTCAAGAGCGATTCGCGATCGTCTTCGCTTCGTGACGACACCCTGGCCGGACGGATATCCCTCGAAAAGGCGGTCATGGAATTCGAGCGCGAGATTATCCTCGACGCATTGAAACGAACCAACTACGTGCAGACCCACGCCGCCAATCTCCTGGGTATCAGCCGGCGCATGCTCAAATATCGCATGGATACCTTGGGAATTGGACGTCCCGACAACGGCCGCAACAGCGCTCCCGAACCGGAACCGATAGTGCAGGAATAACACAGCATTGGGCGCGATTGCGTGATTTATCCCACTCCGCGTCCACTTTCTCGATTCGGTCGGATACGTAGAAAACTATTGAAGAAAACTACATATAGGCTCTCTACGTACCCACCCCACTGCCTGTAGACAATCAGGCTGTAACTTATCGAAAAGGAATAGGAATTGCTTGACAGAATACGTAGTTAGGGGTACATGAGCACCATGGGCACTGTCACGGCAGACGAAGCGAGCAAAGCCAAACCGACCGTCCTCGTCGTCGACGATGAAGCGGGTCCCCGCGACGCCCTTAAAGTCATTTTGCGCCCGTTCTTCAATATTCGCTCCGCTGAAAATGCCCAAGCCGCCATCGACATCCTCAACGAACAGCCCGTCGACCTCATCACCCTCGATCAGAAACTTCCGGACAGACAGGGTATCGACCTGCTTCAGGACATCAAGCACAACCATGCCGACGTCGAGGTCATCATCATCACGGGGTATGGCAGCCTGAAATCGGCGATGGAAGGCATCCGCCACGGTGCGGCCGGCTACTTGCTGAAACCGTTCAACGTCACCGAACTCATTACCCTCATCAACCAGACGTTGGAGAAGAAGCAGCGCTTGGACTTCATCAGAACGTTTCTTAATACTTCGTCGGGGCTATGGGGATCCGAGCAGGACTGCGCCCGCGCCTGGCAGTCGCTGAAGACCGGTTATTATTCGATCGGGAGGAAAACGCAGGACGACTCGGCTGAATCTCAGGACGCTCCGGATCTGCTTCCGTTGCTGTCCGACATTCTGGAGGCAAAGGACCGGCAGTTGCTGAACCACTCCAGCCGGGTCAGCTTCTACGCCACGCTGGTTGCCAACCGGCTCAACCTGACGATGGCGGAACAGAAGTCACTGTCCATGGGAGCCTTCTTACATGACTTCGGTAAAGTCAGCTTACCATCATACAAGTTTTCCGAGGACCAGATTCTTCCATCGGGAGAGGCCGCATCGTGCCGGGAACATCCGGACATCGGAGCCCGGATGATTCTCCCCCTGGGGTTACCGGCAGAAGTCGGCCAGATCGTGTCCTACCACCATGAGCGGTGGGATGGGCAGGGATATCCTCACGGGCTGCAAGGGGAAGGCATCCCCCTCCTGGCACGGATCGTCTGCATCGCCCAAGTTTTCGATCATCTGACGGCCGAGACTCCGGGGCGGTCGCCGATGTCGATCGACAATGCGATCCATCAGATCGCACTGCAGGCTCATACGCACTTCGACCCGATGATGGCCGATCTCTTCACGCGAGTGATCAGCGAATGCAAGGCCTCGTTGCCCGCTATGGTCCTCGCCGCATCGCCCAGCGCCATCCATGAACCGTAACACCCCCTCCCGCCCGTTACAGGCTAGTCCTGGCTCCCCGCGATAAGCTCCGCCGCCGTCTCTCGGACCTTCTTCGTGACTGTTTCTCCGCCGAGCATGCGCGCAATTTCTCCCTCGCGCTGTATCCCGGTCAGCAGCCGTGCGGTTGTCACCGTACGGTCCTTGACCTGCGATTTTTCGACACAGATGTGATGGTCGGCCTGCGACGCCACCTGCGGCAGATGCGTGATGCAGAACACCTGATGGAAGCGCCCAAGCGCCCGCAGCCGCTTCCCGATCGCGGCGGCCACGGCCCCTCCCACCCCCGTGTCGATCTCGTCGAAAATCAGCACCGGCACCCGGTCGGCCTCGGCCAGCACCGATTTGAGCGCGAGCATCACCCGAGACAGCTCGCCGCCCGACGCGACCCGAGAGATCGGCATCAGCGGTTCTCCGGGGTTAGCCGAGAGCAGGAACTCCACGCGATCGGCTCCGTCCGTCCCGTAGGCATCGTCGTCTTCTCCGGTCACGATCCGAATCGAGAATCGGGTCTGTCCCATCTTGAGCGCGTCAAGTTCCTGCCGCACCACCTTCGTCATTCGTTTGGCCACCTCGCTTCGCTTGCCGGACAATTGTCCGGCAAGTTGGGCCACTTGTTTCTTGTGCTCGCGAATCCGCGCGTCACAACGATCGAGCTCCGCCTCGCCATGATCCACGCGTTCCAATTCCTCGCGAATCCGGCGATGGGCATCCATGGCGGCCTCCACGGTCCCACCATATTTCTTCTTGAGTTTCTGGATAAGCGCGATCCGGTCTTCGATGGCCGTTAACCCCGACGGATCGGCATCCAGTCGGTCCGCATAGTCGCGCACCCGTCCCGCCGCTTCTTTAAGGAGCACTTTGGCATCGGACACCAGGCGGCCGGCCTCCTCGAGATCGGGATCGATTTGAACCAGTTCTCCCAGCGCCCGCTCAATCAGCGCCAGATTCGGCAGCACCCCCTGCCTGTCGACGTGCATCCGTTCCTGAACCTCGGCTGCCAGCTCTCCCAACCGTTGGGAGGCGCCCAACCGCTTGCGCTCCTGCTGTAGGGTTTCCTCTTCACCAGGCTGCAACGCTGCGTCGCCCAGCTCCTGGCACTGAAACCTCAACACGTCTTCGCGCTCCCTCGCCCGCCGGACCTCCGCCACCAGCTCATCTCTCTGCCGGCAAGCCTGCTTCCAGTCCGCAAAGGCCGCCTGATACTGGCTTTTTAATTTCAGGAGAGATCCGAACGAGTCCAGGACCTCCAATTGAGTCGACGACGAAAGCAGGGATTGCTGGTCATGCTGTCCATGGATGTCGACCAGTGTCCCGCCGAACTTTTCCAGGAAGTGAACCGGGCAGAGATTCCCGTTCACATAGATCCGGTTTCGCCCCGATCGTGCGATGAGACGCCGGACAATGAGTTGCGACTCTTGCGGGGCGAGGACCTCCTGGGCACGCAGGCGTTGGATCAGCGGATGGTCGTCCGGCAGTTCGAAGGAGGCTTCGAGATGGGCCTCGTCGGCGCCAAAGCGAATCTGGTCGGCGGACGCCCGCCCGCCAACCAGGAGCGCGATCGCGTCGATAAGAAGCGACTTACCCGCCCCCGTTTCTCCGGTGAGGACTGTGAAACCAGGGTCCAGGCTCAGTTCGAGCTGTTCGATGACGGCGAAGTTGACGATGCGCAGCTCAGTGAGCATCGCTGCGGCGGTGGTCAGGCAGTCCCTGCATGCTGGGCCAGGAGCGAATCGATCACTTCCTTAAATTGCCGCTTCGGCCTCGCTCCGACCAGCTTCTCGACCGGTTGTCCGTTTTTGAAAAAGATGATCGTCGGAATGCTCATGACTTGGTAGCGACCCGCGACTTCGGGATTTTCGTCGGTATTCAGTTTGAGAACCTTGAGCTTTCCCGCATAGTCCTTGGCCAACTCATCGACGATGGGCGCGACCATCTGGCAAGGACCGCACCAGACAGCCCAGAAGTCGACCATCACGAGTCCTGGCGCCTTCAACACTTCCGTATCCCAGGTGGTATCCTCGACCTTCATCACATCACCAGCCACGTCGTCGCCCTCCTTAAACAGTGTGGGACAAAAGCAGAATGGACGGAGTGGGCATCGTACCCCACGCCCGTTTTGAGTGTCAAATAACGCGCGTCTCCTACCATCCCCACTCCGGCGGCGCGCCGAACCACCAAGCGTCCGGCCTGACTTCCCGCCAGCGTGTCTGGTGCACCCACAATGCCGCTACTGCCGGCTCGTCCAACCGCGCAGCCATCGCCGCCGCGACATCGGCCTGCCGTCTCGCGGCATCCTGAATCAATTCCTTGGCGATCCTCGCGAGCACATCGGGCGAATCGACCAATTCCTCCGGCCGTCCCGGAAACAGGCTGCGGGCTAACTGTTCGACTTGGACCCAACGATCCGCCTTGGTCAGCGATTCGATGTACGCGTCCAGCGCCTGATACACATAGACCAGATACACATAACTGCTGACGGACGGACGCTCGGCAATCTCCTGCTGACAGGCTTCGATCGCACGGCGGTAGTCCGCGGCTGCCATGAACACCTTCGCGCGCTGCAGATTGGACGGCGCGTCCTGAGCCCTCTGTGCCCCCACCGGGCTGCAAGCGGCAAGCGGACCGCCGAGGCTAACGGCGAGGCACAGGAAGCCGGCCAGCCCCAAGGACGACTCCGGCCTCATGTACGTTCCCTCCCGCTCGATCGCATCATCACCTGTTGACCGTGGCCCCCCCGGCATTCTGGCTCCCCTGCTGCGGCACGCCGTAGGGCCCTCCGGGCGCCGCCCAGGGGAGTCCCCGCTCACCCCACAGCAAAGGACTGAGGATGGAACGCACCACGTCTGTCCCGACGCTTTCCGTCCAACCGATGCCCGTGAGGCTCAACATAAAGTTGTACTGGGCCCGATCCGGAAACTGCAAGTAATACAAACCGAGCGACCAGCACTTGCACGGGTTCTGGTACAGCGCGACCACATCGTACTCCGGGCTCTTGCCGTTCTTTACATCGTAGTAGCCCTTCGCACCGATCGTCCATCCCCAGGGAGTCCGGAATCCCCCGCCGGCCGTGACGAACTGAATCTCCTCCGTGGGCGCATAGACCTCGTTGAACGAAATCGGGTTCCACACGTCCCCTCGCCGCACCCGATTGCCTTCGCGGGAATACCGCTGCCCGACTTCGAGATACCAATTGGTGGACTCCTGCACGCGCAGGTCCGTGTTCCACTGGCTCAACTCCCCGCGATAGGGATCGAAAAAGGCGTCGATCGTCACATACTGATTGATGGGCGGCCGCTGGAGCGCTCTACCGCCGACTCCCCGCCCGAGCGCCTGGGCCGCCATCTGAGCCTGGGTGACTTGCGGCGTGGTATTGCCGATCACCGCCCGCATCCAGACATCGGAGAATTTCCGGCCTTGAATAGCCACGGTCGCCGGTTGAAGGGGTTGAGTCAGCGAACCCAGCAACGGATTGACGCCCGGCGTGAAATCGCGCGCCCGGGTCTGCACGGCGCCCGCATGGTAGCTCTGGGCCAGCGTCAGGTCTAGCCAGTTGAAAACGCTATCCTTCCCTTGTTCGAGCAGCCGGCTGCGGAGAGCGTACGTGAGCAGGTTCTTCTTCGGGAGATCGTCCACCTGATCGATCTGGGCCAACTTCGACTGGTCGGACCCCGGCACGTACTCGTAGACGACACTGGGCTCGATCGTGTGGAGCAGGCTGTCTCCATCGTCCAGCCCGAAACGACGGGTCAACTTGGACGCCGCCTCGACCCCTGCCCAGAATGTCTCGCGATGCAGCGTCTCGACCGATTGCGCCCCTCTCGTGTAGTAGACCTCGCGGAATTTCGCTTGCGGTGTGATGCCGACCACGTGGCCGAAGTCGATGACGTCGGTGGCGATCCCCGGCACCATATCCACCCGATTCAGCGTGAACCCTTTTTCCCGGAAGAAGTTGACGAAGTTGCCTTCCATACCGAACAGGAGCGGAGAATTAAACAACGACACATTGGGGAGGCTGTAGCCGGTCTCCGGAAGCCGCTGGAACGTGTCTTTCCCGCCCGCTTGCAAAGGCTGCAGATACTGCCCCAACAAATACAGGGTCCCGTAGGGTAGGCGCTGGGAGGCCAAAAGATTAGACTCATTACTGGGCAGGGCCCGCTGCGTACCCAAATTGCTGAGCTGTTGCAGATAGTTGGGATCCGTGACCACGCTGACGTTCGCCCGGAACAGGAGCGTGTCGGAAAACTGCTGGGTGTGAGTTCCCGTGATGAGCGCCCGCGCCCGCTTGACCTCTTCTCCCGCACCGCTGATGCCCGTGACGTTCGGCAGTTGCGTTTGCTGCAGATAACTCACGTACCACTGGCCGCGCGACCGGCGATCCAGTACGTATCGATACTCCAAATCGGATCCATACCCCAAATTGCTGTAATAAGACGGCGCTATCGTCAGGTCTTGACTGGGATTGATCGCCCAGTAAAAACTCGGTTGAGCATGGAAACCGAACCGGTTGTCGTATCCGACGAGCGGAACGAGGAGCCCGCTGCGGCGGGTGGTGAGCGGATACGTAATCGTCGGGATAGGGACAACCGGAACGTCGGTGACACAGAGCCAAGCCCCCTTCATCCCGAGAGCATTCCCCATCTCAAGATCGAGATCGTCGAATCGAAACCGCCAGGCCGGAACTTCCCCCTCCTGCGCATCGCAGTTCGTAAAGCTGCCCTCCTTGATGCGGTAGTGGTACTCGGAAAACCGCTGCAACACCCGGCCCGTCACCGTCGTATTGCTCGCCGGGATATATAACTGCCCGTGAGTCACGACCCCGGCTTCCGTGTTGATGTTCAGTTCCAGACGCTCGCTGGTGAGATCTGCTTTCGGATCCGTCAAATGCACGTGACCGGTGGCCGTGAGAAGTCCCGGCAAGACCTGAAGCGTGACATGATCCGCCGTCAACCGCACATCCCCCTGCCGAATCACCACGGATCCGTCGGCTTCGTATACTTGCTGATCCTGTCGATAGACGATCCGGTCCGCGGTGAGGTCCAGAGGCAGCACCCCCGAAGAGGAGCCTCCCGGCGTCGCCTGTTTCGAGGCCGCCCACGACAAAGACCCGCTGAAACAGGACGCCAGCAGAAGCGGCAATGTGAACCGGGCGCAGCGGCGGATCCAGCCCGACGGACCCGCCATGCTAACCCCGAAGCGGCGACAGCCCACAGCCACGCAGGGTCGCCTTGATGTCGCCCAGCAACATCAGCGACCCCGTCACACAGATCAGATCCTGCCGCGACGCCCGCGTCTTCGCCAACAGCAACGCATCGGTCGGTGAAGACGCTTCATGAATCGGCTGCCACCAATCCGCGAAGGAGGGACGCAATTCATGAACCGTTGCGGATCGTGCCAAGCTGGCCTCCGTCAGAATCACCTCGGACACAACCTGCCGCAGAGGAGCCACGAACCCGCGATGGTCCTTGTCGCGCATCATCCCCAGCACGAGGATGACTCGGGATTCCGGATGGCGCTGGCGGAATGCATCGAGATACCGGGCCACCACCTCGGCCGCGGCGGGATTGTGCGCCCCGTCGAGCAGGAGCAGCGGATCGCGCTCGATCGGCTCCAGCCGGCCTTCCCACCGCACAGACCGCAGGCCCTGCCGGACCGCCGCCTCATCGACCGTGACGCCGGCGGGAGTGGCGGCATCCAGCAAGGCCAGCGCGCAGGCGGCGTTGTCCATTTGGTGCCGGCCGGCCAATGCGCAACTCAGCCCGTCGAACTCCCGGCTTCCACTACGATAGGCGAAGCAGTCGGGGTTCTCGCCATCCACGAAGAAATCCTGACCCAACTGTCGGAGCGGCGCCGTCCGTTCCTGCGCGATCCCTTTGATCACGCTGGCCGCCTCGTCCCCGATCCGGCCGATGACAACCGGCACGGAGGGTTTGATGATGCCCGCCTTCTCGAACGCGATGGCCGCTGCTGTCCGTCCGAGATACTCCTGATGGTCCAACGCGATCGTCGTAATCGCGCAGGCGACTGGCGTCACCACGTTAGTCGCGTCGAACCGGCCGCCGAGCCCGACCTCGAGCACGGCAAGATCGACGTGCGCCTCCGCGAAGTGCAAGAATGCCATCGCCGTCGTCGTTTCAAAGAACGTCGGAACAAGGTCCGGCGGGGTGGCGGCCCGGAGCCGATCGGTGAAGTCCGCCACCGCCGCTTCCGGAATCATCGCTCCGTTGACGCGAATTCGCTCGCGGAAGTCGACGAGATGCGGAGAGGTATAGAGACCGACGCGCAAGCCGGATGCCTGCAGAATCGCCGCGACCATCGCCGCCGTCGATCCTTTGCCGTTGGTACCGGCGATATGGAGCGAGCGGAACCGTCGCTCGGGATGTCTCACTCGGGCCAGGAGGGCCTGCATCGTCTCCAGCCCGAGTTTAATCCCGTGCTTCTGGAGCCCATAGAGGTAGTCAATGGCGGCGGAGTAGGTCATCGGCAAGCCCGGCAGGAGACTGGATCAGAAGTGATTGACGAGGGTGCTCAGCGTGTCCTTGAGTTGCTTACGCTCGACAATCATGTCGATCATGCCGTGCTCCAGCAGAAACTCGGCCCGCTGGAATTGATCGGGCAACTGCTGCTTGATCGTCTGCTCGATGACACGCGGTCCGGCAAACCCGATCAGCGCCTTCGGCTCGGCGATGATGACATCTCCCAACATCGCCACGCTGGCCGTCACTCCCCCGAATGTCGGATCGGCCAGAATCGAAATGAAGGGCAACCTCGCCTCACCGAGCTTCGCGACCGCGGCCGACGTTTTGGCCATCTGCATCAACGACAGAATCCCCTCTTGCATGCGCGCCCCACCGGACGCCGTGACCAGAATCACCGGCAGTTTCATTTCCAGGGCCCGATCGATCGCCCGGCACAGCTTCTCGCCGACAACCGACCCCATGCTGCCCCCCATGAAATTGAAGTCGAACACGCAGAGCACCACGCGGCGCCCGTCAATCATGCCTTCGCCGATGACCAGCGCGTCCTTGCGTCCCGTTTTCGCCTGCTGCGCTTTCACGCGATCCTTGTAGGATTTCGTGTCGTGGAAGTTCAGCGGATCCTGGGGCTCCAATTCGGCGTCCCACTCCTTGAACGTGCCGAGGTCCACCAGCAACCCGATTCGTTCCATGACGGAAATGGGGAAATGATAATCGCACTTCGGACAAACCTTGTTATTGCGGTCCACTTCTTTCCGGTACACGATCTCGCGACAGTGGTTACACTTGAGCCACATCCCCTCGCTGCTCTTGGACCGTTGGGGCGCCGCGGCCTCGGACGACTTTTCCTTTTTGAACCAAGCCATATTGGATTCCCTCAGATGAGCAGCGCCGGCACAACCCCGACTCGGCGCGCGCAGAATACCACAGCCTCCTATGCGACGCACGTTCAAACCGCCGGAGGCCCGGCCCTTGCCGGCTACGGACCCTAGCCAGCGAACGAGGAGGTGAGCTTGACCAGCATCCAGACTCCCACGCCCACACTCGCGATGCTGGCCATCCCCTGAAGCGCGACGAAGAGGCTGCGGCTGACCGTGAGCGAGTAGATCAGAGGCACGCTGATCGTGAGTCCGATCACCATCATCCCCGCAATCGACCCGATACCGAAGACAGCGATCGACAACAACCCCGGCCCCACATCCTGGTTCGTCGACAACACAATCAGCATCAAGGCCGCGGATCCCGCCAGCCCATGCGCCATCCCGATACAGAGCGGGCGGAGAGAGTCGGTCATCCAGTGAGGATGGCGATGATCCTTCTGTCGCCAGTGACTGTGCAGATGGACATGTCGCTCCCCGTCATGATGGTGGCTGTGGACATGCCAACGTTCGCGATACAGCTTGCGTGCCAGCGACCCGCCCAGCACGATTAACAGAAGGGCCACACCGGATTCGGC
>CAYULI010000007.1:0-96079 GCA_964445795.1 uncultured Nitrospira sp.
GGGGCTGGCAAACCCCGGAAACAGGAAGATGGTCTTGCGACCGAACGACGGCGCGCTACCGGACACCGTCGCGCCCGGGATGAAATCCGATTTCGCGATCAAGGCCCGCGCCTGAAACTCCTCGACCGCCGCCACCGCTCGTTGCAGGTCTTTGTTTTCCTCCAGCGCGATCCGGATCAGCCCTTGCAGTTGTTCGTCCCGCAACAGCTCCCACCAGGGCAGGTTAGCCAGCGAAGGCGCATCCGCGGCCCCGGCCGCCATACGGAATCGGTTCGCCGCATCGCCCTTCGGCCGTTCGTAGTCCGGCCCCAGCACGCAGGCGGCCATGAGGAACGAGACCAGAATCAGCGTGTACGTCCGCATATCAGGTTTTACCCTCCGCAATCATGGGACCGTGGTCGTGGACGGACACCGGGACAGGTCGCCGTTGCGTCACTCGACGGATCACCACATAGAACAACGGCACGAAGAAGATGGCTAAGAACGTCGCCGCCAGCATGCCGCCCAACACCCCGGTACCGATGGATTGCCGGCTGGCCGCGCCGGCGCCCGTGGCCACCACCAGCGGGAACATGCCGAAGATGAAGGCCATGGAGGTCATGATAATGGGGCGGAACCGGAGCCGGGCGGCTTCCACAGCCGCCTCGATCAGCGGGCGCCCGGCTTCATAGCGCGTGTTGGCGAACTCCACGATCAGGATCGCGTTCTTCGCCGAGAGGCCGATCAGCGTCACGAGGCCGATCTGGAAGTAGACATCGTTCGTTAATCCCCGCACCCATACCGCGGACAGGGCGCCGAAGATGGCGAACGGCACCGCGAGGATCACGGCGAACGGCACAGCCCAACTTTCAAACTGCGCGGCCAGGACCAGAAAGACCATCAGCAATCCGATCACGAACACGACGTTGGATTGTCCTCCCACGCGCCGCTCCTGGAACGAGATGTTGCTCCAATCGATCGCGTAACCCTGGGGGACCAGCACTTCTTTCGCGACACGGTCCAGGGCCTCCAGCGCCTGGCCGGAACTGTACCCCGGTGCGGCGGCCCCGAGCACGAGCGCCGTGTTGTACCCGTTGAAGTGATTCACCGGATCGGGCCCGCTCTGGAATTCCGTCGTCACGACCGTGTCGAGCGGAATCATGTTGCTGCCCTGTGGCGTCTGCGCCCGCACATAGATTTTTGAGATGTCCGCCGGCGACGAGCGATACTCCGCATCCGCCTCCGTCTGCACGTGATAGATGCGCCCGAACTTCAGAAAATCGTTGATGTAGAACGTGCCGAAATAGGCCTGCAGCGTGTCGAAGATGTCCGAGATCGGGACCCCGAGCGCCTTGGCCCGCTCGCGGTTCACGTGCGCGTAGAGGCGCGGCGCGGACACCCGGAAATTCGTCCCAATCTGACCGATGGCCGGTTCTTTCTTGGCCAGCTCGACGAACTGCTGCGCCACCGCCGCGAACTTCTTGAAGTCGCCCCCGCTCGGGTCCTGCAACTGAGCGGAGAACCCCCCGACCGCGCCGACGCCCCGGAGCGACGGCGCATTGAAGGCCAGCAACAGGGCCTCCGGAATCTTCGCGAACTCGCCGTACGCCATGCCGATCAGCGCCTGCACGTGCATGTGCGGGGCTGTCCGCTCATCCCAGAGCTTCAGCGGCACGAACATGGTCGCCGCGTTCGGGCCTCTGGTCCCGAAGACAAAATTCTGGCCCGACAGCGCGTCGGTCGAGTGCACGGCGGGGTTCGCCTGGAAGAACCGTTCGATCCGCTCCAGGACGGCATCGGTCCGCTGTTTCGATGCCCCGTCCGGGAGTTGTGCCACCACGATGAAGTACCCCTGATCTTCTTCGGGGAGAAAACTGCGCGGCAACGCATGGAACATCCCGATCGACAGCAACACCACGAGGCCGAACACCAGCATCACCCGCACAGGTCGCACGACCAGCTTCGCGACCAGGCTCGTGTATCCCCGTTGCGTCTGCCCGAACAGGCGGTCGAACCAGGCCCAGAACCCCCCCCGCGTTTCATGCCGCGGTACGAGCACGATCGCGCATAGCGCCGGGCTCAGCGTGAGGGCGACAAAGCCGGATACCGTCACCGAGATGGCGATCGTCGCCGCAAACTGTTTGTAGAGCGCGCCCGTGATCCCGCCGATGAATCCCACGGGGACGAATACGGAGACCAGCACCAGCACGATCGCGATAATCGGCGCGGTCACCTCGGCCATCGCCCGTTTCGCGGCTTCTCTCGGAGAGAGGCGATCTTCGCGCATGTGTCGCTCGACGTTCTCGACCACGACGATCGCGTCATCCACGACGATGCCGATGGCGAGCACCATTCCGAACAGCGTGATTGTATTGATCGAGAAGCCCAGGACATAGAGGCCGACGAACGTCCCGATCAGCGAGACCGGGACGGCCGCCATAGGGATGATGGTGGCGCGCCAGCTCTGGAGGAACAGGTAGACTACGAGCACGACCAGCACCATCGCCTCCAGCAGGGTCTTGACGACCTCTTTGATCGAGACTTCAATGAATCGCGTCGTGTCGTAGGGAATGTCGTAGGAAACGCCCGGGGGAAAGTTCTTGGCCAGCTCATCCATTTCGGCGCGGGTCCGCCGGACGGTGTCGAGCGCGTTGGCCCCCGGTGCGAGGAACGTCAGGATGAAGGTCGTCGGGCTGCTGTTCCAGCGCCCCTCGAGCGAATAGGATTGCGCGCCCAGCTCGACTCGGGCCACATCCTTCAGCCGCACGAGCGACCCGTCCGGCAGGGCCCGCACGATCAGCTCCTCGAAGTCCTTCACCTCCGTCAGCCGCCCCTTGGTGATGACGGGGATCGTCAGCTCGGTGCCCTTCAAGGCCGGCTCCCGCCCGATCGTCCCGGCCGGGTAGTCGCGGTTCTGCTCGCGGATGACCGCCGCGATGTCGGTCGGCGTCAGGCTGAGCCGGGCCATCAACAGCGGGTTGAGGATGATCCGCATGCTGTAGTTCTGCTGGCCGAATACCATGGCGTCGCCGATGCCTTTGACACGGCGCAAGTTGTCGACGAGGCGGAGAATCGCGTAGTTCGAGAGGAACACGGCATCGTGCTTCGCATCGGTGGACTTCAGCGCGATGACCGCCACGAGATCGGGCGAGATCTTGCGGACCGAGACGCCCTGGCGGATCACCTCCGGCGGCAGTTGCGGCTCGGCGAGCTTTTCCCGGTTCTGGGTTTGGACCTGGGCGATGTCCGGGTCGGTCCCGATCTCGAATGTCAGCTTGATCGTGACGTGCCCGTCGTTGCTGCTAGTGGAATCGAAGTAGACCAGATTGTCGATCCCCGGGAGCTGCACTTCGATCGGGCGCGCGACCGAATCGGCCACGATCTCGGCGCTCGCACCGGGATAATCCGCGTCGATCTGCACGACCGGGGGAGTGATCTCCGGAAACTGTGCGACGGGCAGGAACTGCACCGACAACAGTCCCATGACGACGATGACGATGGAAACGACCGACGCCAGAATCGGCCGATCGATGAACACGTGCGCTCCCACGGATTATCCCTGATTGGGCGGGCCGGGAGGAACGGCATCCGCCGGAGGCGCCTCCCCGAGCGGCACGGCTTTTACCGGCACCCCGGGTCCGATCTTCATCAGTCCGTTGACCACGACGCGCTCGCCGGCCTTCAGGCCTGACTCGATGAGCCATTGGTTGCCTTGCCAGGCCGACGCCTCGACGCTGCGCGCCTCGACCCGCTCATCGGGACCGACGACGTACACGAACGGTCCTTGCGGACCCTGGAGGACGGCCCGCTGCGGAACCAGCACCACGTTGGGCTTAGCGTCGCCTTTGAACTTGACCTTGACGAACTGCCCGGGCAACAGCGTCCACTGGGGATTGGGCACTGTCATGCGCACGACGCGCGCCCCCGTTTCGGTTCGGAGCCCCGGCTCCATCAGATCGAGCACGCCTTCATGGGGATAGGTTGTGCCGTCCAGTAGGCCGAGGGCGCCCCGCAGCTGATACAGGCCCGGGTGGGTAATTT
Organism: uncultured Nitrospira sp.; assembly: GCA_964445795.1. Taxonomy (GTDB): domain Bacteria; phylum Nitrospirota; class Nitrospiria; order Nitrospirales; family Nitrospiraceae; genus Nitrospira_D. The sequence continues at coordinate 4,021 of CAYULI010000007.1, forward strand.
TCTTTTCTTCGATGTCGCGCCGCCGCTTCAGGATGAACGTCTCCGGAATGCTCACGACGACATACATGGGATCGACTCGGTGGATGACGGTCAACAGGTCGGTTTGCGCCGACACCAGCCGGCCTTCGTAGTAGCGGCTCCGTTCGATGAGCCCGTCGATCGGGGCGGTGATCAACGTGTTGTCGAGGTCGAACTGGGCCTTGATGAGATCGGCCTTGGCCCCCTGGAGCGCCGCCTTGGCCGACAGTTCCTCGGCGATCGCGTCGTCCACGTCTTTCTGGCTCACGGCTTGTTCGGCGAGCAGCGGCTTCACGCGGGCCAAATCCTGCCGGGCCTGGACGACCCGCGCCTCGGCCTGCGCAATCTTCGCCTTCGCGCTGGCGACCGCGGCCTGGAAGGGAACAGGATCGATCTGGTAGAGACGGTCGCCTTTCTTGACATCGCGGCCCTCCGGGTACAGCACCGCTTTCAACAGCCCGGTGACCTGCGAACGGATTTCGACGGGACGCGAGGCCTCGGCCTGACCGATGAACTCCGGTTCGTCCGGAACGGTCTGGGTGGTCACCGAGATAACTTCGACTTGCGGAACCGGGGGGGCCGGGGTGGAACCCGCATCGGGTTTGCAGGCAACTGAACTCAGCACCAGAGCTGACAGTACCGCGGAAAGAATCGATCGCAATACGGGACCCGTCGTGGTCGAACGTACCATTCGGTTGCAGTGTACGTGATCCTTCGTCCGGTTCTCAACCGCACGATCGCCCGCACGGGCGCACCACATCGCATCGACGGCCGTTCGTGTCGGCACGGTACTCCCCATTGATGAGTTTTACAACGTCGTATGCGTGCCGTCGCAGAACGGTGGCGTCTTCGTGTGCTTGCACTGACACAGCGCAACCTGTTTCTTCTCGGTCATCGTAAACTCCACGGGGGCAAAGCCGGTTCCCGTGTGCGACCCATCGCAGAACGGTTGGGTCTTCGAGCGGCCGCACCGACACCAGTAGTAGGTGCCCGGTTCGAGGTCGAGCACGGCCGGCTGTTTGGCGGCAATGAGTGGCTTCTCCATATGGGCTTTCCTCCTTTTCGTTACAGATATAAGGGTTTGATCGGCGACACCACGGCCTCGGGCTGGCTCTTCCAGATTGCCGGGTCGGCGTCGACGTACAGCTCCACTTCGTTACCGTCGGGATCGCGCACGTAGAGACTCTGGCTCACCGTGTGGTCGCTCATCCCGTCGATCGTCACGCCGGCTTGTTCCAATTCTCGTTTCGCGGCCCGCAGCTCATCCAGACTGTCGCCTACTTTGATGCCGATATGATAGAGGCCTCGGCGCCGGCCTTGCGCCGGTCCCGGCGCATCGCCCACCTGAATGAGGAGCAGCTCGTGATGCGTCCGGCCCGACGTGAGCGCGGCGGCCGCGCCGTTGAAGATCCGGCCGACTTCTTTAAAGCCCAACAGGTCGCGATAGAACGCGAGCGACCGTTCGAGGTCCTTCACGTAGAACACGACGTGGCCGAGGTAGTGCGCTCTCATACCGCCGCGCTCGAACCGGTTACGACAGACGCCCCATCTTGCCGGCCTGATAGTCCTGCACAGCCTGCATCAGCTCCGCCTTCGTGTTCATGACGAATGGGCCGTACCGGGCGATCGGTTCAATGATCGGCTCGCCGCTCATGAGCAACAGTCGGCTCTCGTCCCGCGCCTCGATGCCGAGGTCCGTCCCCTGTCGCTGATACACCACCAGCTCGGCTTCGCCGGCTTCCCGCGTGCCGTTGACGGTCACCCGGCCTTGGAGGACGAAGAGCGCGGTGTTCTGCCCCTCCGGCACGCTCAGCGTCACGCGAGCGCCGGCCTGCAGGCGGATATCGTACAGCTCGACGGGCGTGAAGGTGCGGGCCGGTCCCTTGCGACCTTGGAAACTTCCCGCGATGACGCGCAGCACGCCGGCATCCCGGTCCAACGGCACAGCCGGGATCTCGGCATCGAGGATGGACTGGTAGCGAGGCGCCGACATTTTGAACGCACGCGGCAGATTCACCCAGAGTTGGATTGCCTGCAGCGTGCCACCTTTGCGCGCAAACTCGCGCTCGTGCATCTCTTCATGCACCACTCCAGACGCCGCTGTCATCCATTGCACGTCGCCCGAACCAATGATGCCCGCGTTGCCGGCGGAGTCCCGATGGGCGAGCACGCCTTCGTAGACGATCGTGACGGTTTCAAACCCCCGGTGCGGATGTTCGCCGACCCCGCGTGGATGGTCCGTCGGCGGAAAATACTCAGGCCCCGCATAATCCAACATGAGGAAGGGATCCACCGCTCGATCGAGATCGTTGCTCGGAAAGAGGTTCCGCACGGGGAACCCGTCGCCGACCATATGGGTCGAACCCGGCTGATAGATGCCGAAGATCTCTTTTGTCGTCACAACCGTTTGCGTGGACATGGGTGGTCTCCTTAGCAAGGTGGTACTCATACCCCTCATCCTGTTGCTGTCCGAACTAGTTGATGAAGAAGCCGTACGGCAACTGCACCGTCGTGATGGCGCCCAGCATGATGACGGCCAGGCCGGCGGCGGAAAACCGCGTCAACTCCGCCTCCTCTCGGTAAGAAAGCGCCGTTACGGGACCCAATGAAGTTAATTCTAGCTAGAACTAATGTCAAGAGGGAAATGCCTGGTGGATTTCTGGTCCCGCTTTCCATGCCGATTCGACCGGTTAGATGAACGGCGCCCGGGCTGCTCCACGCCCGCAGACCTGGGGCGCAACCGCGCGCCGGGACAGGACGTGATCGTCAGCGTTGAGTCTTCGTCGCCCGCTCGACTTCGCGGCCGGCTTCGCGGGCTTTGATCGACTCGCGACGGTCGTACTGTTTCTTGCCCTTGGCGAGCGCCAACTCGACTTTGGCGTGGCCGCGTTTCGTGAAATAAATCCGGAGGGGAATGAGCGTGAGACCCTTCTGCTGCGTCCTGCCGATCAGCTTATTGATCTCCTTTCGATGTAGGAGCAGCTTCCGCACCCGCATTGGGTCATGATTCGCGATGTTGCCGTGACTGTACGGGCTGATATGGCAGTGGTGCAGAAACACCTCGCCGTCCTTCACGCTCGCGTAGCTGTCCTGGAGGTTGGCGCGCCCCTCGCGCAAGGACTTCACTTCGGTTCCCCGCAGGACGATCCCGGCCTCGAACTTCTCTTCGATAAAGTAGTCGTGATACGCCTTCCGATTCGTGACGACGGCTTTCCCGGCTTGTTCCTTCTTCATGCTGCCTTGCACCCCGCCGCCTTGACCGTCCGCTGACCGGAGCCTAAGATGCCGTCATGACAAGATCGCATCGGGTCGATTCCTTCGGCGCCATTCTGTCCGGCCTGGCCAAACGCCTGGGACTTGAATCCCGGCTGGCTGAGCTGCGCGTTCAGCGCGAATGGCGCGAGATAATCGGCGAGCCGATCGCGTCCCATACCTGGCCGGTGCAAATTCGCTTCAAGAAACTGTACCTCGTCGTGGAGAACTCCGTGTGGCTCCACCAACTGACGTTCCTGAAGCCGGTTCTGCTCGAAAAACTGCGGGCGGCGACCGGACCGGACTTGATCACGGAGATCGTCATGCGGGTCGGCGATGTGCCCGCGCAGGCACCGCTCGATCCAGGATGCCGGACCGCCGTTCCGCCTGCAGTGGGCGAGCCCGTGCTGACCGAAGCGGCCGCCCACACCACCACCATCCAGGACCCCGAGCTTCGCGCGCGGCTGATCCGCGTCATGGCCGAAGCCATTTCCCGATCCAACGCTAAGGTCTAGCGCGCACCGATTCCTTAAACAACTGCCGTGAATAGGCGGCCGTCGCCGCCGAATCCGCGCCATCGACCAGTGGGCCAATCCGGCCTTCTTCCTCGAACTCTGACAGACGATACAGTCCGCGCAATGCCTTCCGGAATCCTTCGCGCACGGCGTGATCCTCTCCGGTCAAGAATTTGTGCAGGATGTCGGCTTCCGTCCAGGCATCGTGAGTGAAAATGTAGATCGTGATCCGGCGGTAACGGCCGCCCGGATCGTCGGGCGTCGTAGGCCTGATCTTCATCGGACCGAAGTTGCGGGACTCATGACCGACTTTCCGAAACCGTTCAATGAGGGCTTCGATCTCCGAATCGCTGGTCCACGGCGGGACATGGACGGCGACGCTCGTTCCTTCCTGGGACCCGATGCTGTAAGGAGGAATTGTGCGGTCCGGACGGCTGAGATACATGCCGCCCCAGATCAGCCCGAACGATCCGAAGAAGACCGCCAGGGCCAGTTTGACAACCGTGTCGAGCGGCTTTTTCTTGGGAGGGCAGGCCCCTTGGGGAATCGGGTCGTTCATGGAGGGTTGATCGAGGCGGTAACGCGATGAGCACGCCGTAGCCTAGGCGCCACCGTTCTCATCGGAATCGGCGGTCTCCTCCCGCTCACTCGATTCGGCGAGGCGGGCGACGCCCACCACCCGGTCGTCCTCACCCTCGAGTTCGATCACCCGTACGCCCTGCGTATTGCGGCCGACTTCGCGAATGTCGTCCACTCTGCAGCGAAGGACTTTGCCCTTCGCAGCCATCAGCATGATCTCATCGCCCTCCCGGACCTGCAGGAATCCGACGGCCAATCCATTCCGCTCGGTCGTCTTGATGCTGATGATGCCCTTGCCGCCCCGGCCTTGGACGCGATATTCGCCGACTGGCGTCCGCTTGCCGTAGCCTCCTTCCGTAACGGTGAGGATGGCGGTGGTCGAGTCGGGCGTGATTGTCTCCATCCCAATGACTTCGTTCCCCTCCTCCAAGGTGATCCCTTTCACACCGTACGCCGTGCGACCCATCGGCCTGACTTCGTCTTCCTTGAACCGAATCGTGATGCCCTGTTTCGTGCCCAGCAGAATCTCGCGCCGGCCGTCGGTCAGGTGCACGCTGATCAGCCGGTCGCCTTCTTCGAGCCCCAGAGCGATGATGCCACCCTGCCGCGGATTGCTGTAGGCCGACAGCTCGGTCTTCTTGATCAGGCCGTTCTTGGTCGCCATGACGACGTACAGGTCCTCTCGGTATTCTTTCACCGGCAGGGTGGCGGTCACCTTTTCGTTGCCCGACAACGCCAGGAGGTTCACAAGAGCCTTGCCCTTGGCGGCCCGCCCGGCTTCTGGGATCTCATGCACCTTGAGCCAGTAGACCTTGCCGGCGTCCGTGAAAAAAAGAAGGGTGTCGTGGGTCGAGGCCGTGAAAAGCGTCTCCACGAAATCCTCGTCCTTGATGCCCATCCCGATCTTCCCCTTTCCCCCGCGCCGCTGCGCGCGATAGAGCGAGACCGCGTTGCGCTTAATGTAGCCCGCGTGGGAGATGGTGACGATGACCTCCTCCTCCGCAATCAGGTCCTCCAAGCTGATCTCCGCCTCTTCTTTGACGATCTGCGTCCGGCGATCGTCCTTGTAGGCTTCGCGGATCTCCATCAACTCGTTCTTGATGATTGTCCGAACCAGCGCCTCGCTGGCCAAGACGGACTTGAGATATTCGATCTGTTTTAAGACTTCCTGGTATTCCTCGACCAGTTTCGTCCGCTCGAGCTGCGTCAGCCGCTGGAGGCGCATGTCGAGGATGGCGTTCGCCTGGATCTCGCTGAGGGTAAACTGCCGGATGAGGCCGGCTCGGGCTTCGTCGGGTGACTGCGACCGGCGGATCAGCGCGATGACGGCGTCGAGGTTGTCGAGCGCGATTTTGAGTCCTTCGAGAATGTGCGCGCGCTCTTCGGCCTTGCGCAGCTCGAACGCGGTGCGCCGCACCACAACTTCGCGCCGGTGTTCGATAAAGTAGTGCAGGATCTGCTTGAGATTCAGGACCTCGGGGCGATTGTTGACCAGTGCAAGCATGATGACGCCGAAGGTCGTTTCCAGCTGCGTGTTCTTGTAGAGGTTATTCAACACGACCTGCGGGATTTCGTTACGCTTCAACTCGATCACGATCCGCACGCCTTCCCGATCAGAAGATTCGTCCCGCAGGTCGGAGATGCCCTTGATCCGGTCCTCCTGGATCAACTCGGCGATTTTCTCGATGAGCTTGGCCTTATTGACCTGATACGGAATCTCCGTGACGATGAGCCGCTCGCGCTCGGTGCGCTCTTCGGTTTCGATCACGACCTTGGCCCGCAGCTTGAGCAGGCCGCGCCCCGTCTCATAGGCCTCTTTGATCCCGCTCACGCCATAGATGAAGCCGGCCGTGGGGAAGTCCGGGCCCGGAATCTTCTTCATCAACTGGGCAACCATGACGTCCGGGTTCTCCAGCAGCAACAACAACCCGTCGATCACTTCCGCGAGGTTGTGCGTGGGGATGTTGGTGGCGTACCCGACGGCGATGCCGCCCGCGCCGTTGATGAGGAGGTTGGGCACTTTCGTCGGAAGGACGAGGGGCTCCTGTCGCGACTCGTCGTAGTTGGGGCCGAAATCGACCGTCTCCTTGTCAATGTCGGCCAGCATCTCTTCGGCCAGCTTCGTCATGCGCGCTTCCGTGTAACGCATGGCGGCCGGGGAGTCGCCGTCCATGGACCCGTAGTTGCCCTGGCCGTCCACGAGCGGATACCGCATGTTGAAGTCTTGCGCCATCCGGACCAGCGTGTCGTAGATGGCCGAGTCGCCGTGGGGGTGATAGTTCCCCATGATCTCACCGACGATCTTGGCGGACTTCCGGTAGGGCCGGTTGTGCGTCAGGCCCATTTCGTTCATGCCGAAGAGGATACGGCGGTGGACCGGCTTGAGCCCGTCGCGGACGTCGGGAAGCGCCCGTCCCACGATCACGCTCATGGCGTAGTCCAGGTAGGACGACTTCATTTCGTCTTCGATCGCGATCTGGCCTAATCTTTCATCGGGCGGCATTGCTTCTCCCAAGCCAGCCTCAAATAGCTGATAGCGAATAGCTCTGAGCTACGCGCTGCTCGCTATTGGCTGTTCGCTAAACATCGAGATTTCTGACTTCGAGTGCGTGCGTTTGGATGAAATTGCGCCGGGGCTCGACTTCGTCGCCCATCAGAATGGTGAAGATCTCGTCCACGCCCGTCAGGTCCTCTAGCGTCACTCGTAACAGCGTGCGGGCCTCGGGATTCATCGTCGTTTCCCACAATTGGGAGGGGTTCATCTCGCCGAGACCCTTGTAGCGTTGGATGTTCAGCCCCTGCTTCCCTATGTCTAGAATCGCCTTGACCAGCTCATCGGCCGAGTAATGCTGATGTTCCTGTCCCTTCGCCTTGAGCTTGTACGGAGCCCGGCCTACTCCGATCGCGGACGGGGCCAGCTTCTGCAATTCGCGGAAATCGGCGGAACCCACCAGATCGTGGTTGACCTCCAGACTGTGGGTCATGCCATTGGCGTGGAGCTGGCAGATCACCTTACTGGACTGGTGCTCTTCGTCGTCGACGATCTCGAGCGTCGGCGTGAGTTTCGGGAAGACCATCGGCAACGCCTTCTTGACGTTGGCCACTGCGGTCGTGAGAGCGGCCTGATCCTTGAGCAGCTCGCGATCCAGTCCCGGCTCATCCACAAAGGCCCGTACCATCGCGGCTTCGTACGGCTTCTTATTGAGCCGCCCGAGCAGCGTCTCGAACGCGATCATCTTCTTCAGTATCGGCAGGAGGCGACGCCCCGTGACGTAACCCTGCGCCCCTTCCGTGTAGAGTTCGACCTCCTCGACAGCCAGGTCGGCCAAGTACTCATTCAACTGCGCCTCGTCCTTCAGATACCGCTCGGTCTTCCCTTTTTTCACTTTGAACAACGGGGGCTGTGCAATGTAGACGTACCCGCACTCGATCAGTTCGGGCACCTGCCGGAAGAAGAAGGTCAAGAGCAGGGTGCGAATGTGGCTGCCGTCGACGTCAGCGTCGGTCATGAGGATGATCTTGTGGTACCGCGCCTTCGAGATGTCGAAGGCATCCTTGTCGGACTTGTCACCTTCTTCGCGCTTACGCCCGATGCCGGTGCCCAACGCCATGATCAGGGTGCGGATTTCGTCGCTCGTGAGCATCTTGTCGAACCGGGCTTTTTCGACGTTGAGGATCTTGCCCTTGAGCGGGAGAATCGCCTGGAACTTCCGGTCGCGCCCCTGCTTCGCGGACCCGCCGGCCGAATCGCCTTCCACGATGTAGAGTTCGCTTAGCGCCGGATCCTTTTCCGAACAATCGGCCAGCTTGCCAGGGAGCGAGGCCCCGTCGAGTGCGCTCTTGCGGCGGATGAGTTCTTTGGCCTTGCGGGCGGCTTCGCGGGCGCGGGCCGCGTCGATCGCTTTCCCGATGATCTTTCTGGCGACGGACGGATTCTCCTCGAAGTAGGTCCCCAGAGCCTCGTTGACCGCGGCCTCGACGACGCCCTTTACCTCGCTGTTGCCGAGCTTCGCCTTCGTCTGCCCCTCGAATTGCGGGTTGCGTAGTTTGACGCTCACGACGGCCGTCAGCCCCTCCCGGACGTCGTCGCCGGTGAGAGACTCGGTCTCCTTCTTGAGCAGGTCGTGGGCGTTCGCATAGTTGTTGATGGTCCTGGTGAGCGCGGCCTTGAACCCGATTAGGTGCGTGCCACCTTCTTTCGTGTTGATGTTGTTCGCGAACGAAAACAGGTTCTCCGCGTAGCCGTCGTTGTACTGGAGGGCAACCTCCAGAATCATCTCGGGCTTCTCGACTTTCACGTAGATCGGCTTATGCAGCGGTGTTTTCGCTTCGTTCAGATGCTCGACGAAGGAGACGATGCCGCCTTTGTAGAGGAAAACCTGCTCTTTCGGCGGCTCTTTCCGCTCGTCCTTCAGCGTGATGGACAGACCTTTGTTCAAGAACGCAAGCTCGCGCAGCCGTTGCGCCAGCACGTCGAAGCTGAAGTCGAGCGTTTCAAAAATCTGGCCGTCCGGTTTGAACCGGACCTTGGTGCCGCGCCGCTTCGTCTTGCCGGTTACTTTGAGGGGCGCGACCGGCTTCCCGCGTTCGTAGCGCTGTTCGAAGACTTGCCCATCCTGCCAGATTTCCAGCTCGAGCCACTCGGAGAGAGCGTTCACGACCGAAATACCGACACCGTGGAGTCCGCCGGAAACGGTATACGCACCCTGCTCGAACTTGCCGCCCGCATGGAGGACCGTGAGCGCCACTTCGGCGGCCGACTTCTTTTGCGTGGGGTGCATCCCGGTAGGGATCCCGCGCCCGTTGTCCGTCACGGTCACGCTGCCGTCGATATGGATGGTGACCTCGATCGTCTCCCCAAAGCCGGCCATGTGCTCGTCAACACTGTTGTCGACCACTTCGTAGACGAGATGGTGAAGCCCGTCGATGCCCGTGCTGCCGATGTACATGGCCGGGCGTTTCCGGACTGCGTCGAGCCCTTCCAGGACTTTGATCTGGTCGGCGCTATAGCTGTCGGACTTCGGCTTGGTGATGGATTCGTCGGTGGCCATCCGTCTCCTATGCTTCAACGGTGCGAGACTACGGGTGAGAGGCAAGGGATTCGGAGAAGATTTGTCCTCCTCCCGCCCCTCATCCCATGCCTATATCTTAATCGGCATCACGACGCACTTGAACCCCGGACTCTCGGGCTCCTGGATCAGGCACGGACTCAGCGGGGTCTCCATCTGGAGGGAGATCGTTTCGCCATCCATCACGCCGCAGACGTCGAGCAGATAGCGGGCGTTGAATCCGGTGTTGAGCGCCTCGCCGTCGTAGCGGGCGGCCAATTCCTCGGTCGCCTCCCCGTAATCCGGATTGCTGGAGAACAGCGTCATCTTGCCTGGCGCGAACGACACCTTGACGGCGTTGGCCTTGTCCTTCGACAGCACCGACACGCGCCGCAACGCACCTTCCAGCTCGACGCGGTTCACGCTGATTTTCCTGCCGCCGTCCTTGGGGATCACCTGCTGGTAATTGGGGTAGTTGCCCTCCATCAAGCGTGAGGTCAGTAGCAGGCCGCTCTTGCGGAAGATCATGAGATTCTTCGTGAAGCCAATGAGCGGCTCGCCGTCGCTGCCCTCTTCCAAGAGGTGCCGCATTTCGTGCGCAGCTTTCTTGGGAATGATCGCCTTGATTTCCTGGGGACCCGTCTTGCTGCCCGCATTCCCCACCTCTTGTTCCGCCACCGCCAGGCGATGGCCGTCGGTCCCCACCAGCCGGAGGGACGTCTTTTTGTCGGTCACGACCAGAGTCACGAGCAATCCGTTCAGGATGTACCGGGCATCGTTGTCGCCGGCGGCAAAGAGGGTTTTGCGGATCAGATCGAGAAGTCCGGCTCCCGCCAGTGGCGTCAACCCTTCACGATCGATGGCCGGCAAGGCCGGATAGTCAGAACTCGGCAGTCCGACCACTTTAAACTGGCTCTTCCCCGCCTGGATCGTCGTCCAGTTGTTGTCGCCCGACGTCAGCTCGATCTCGCCTTCTGGCAACTCCTTGATGATCTCGTAGAGTTTTCGGGCCGACAGGGTGACGCCGCCCGGCTTGAGGACGGTGGCTTTGTACAGTCCGCGCATGCCGATCTCGAGGTCCGTCGCGACGATCTCCGCGCCCTCCGGCTTGGCTTCGAGGAGAATGTTCGACAGAATCGGCATTGTGTTGCGCTTCTCGACGACTCCTTGCACACGTTGGAGCCCGGTCAACAGCTCGTCGCGTCCGATGCGTACTTTCATGGTGCGGTCTCCGTGGAAGGCGTTTAGCTACGTAAAATGTGCTCTTTCAAACTCTCCAGGGTCGCGTTCAACGCGCTGTCGGCATCCTTGGCTTTAGCCACCTGGCGGCAGGCATGGATGATGGTGGTGTGGTCCTTGCCCCCGAAGTGGCGGCCGATTTCGGGATACGACGCGTCGGTGAGTTCGCGACAGAGATACATCGCAATCTGCCGCGGATGCACGAGGGTCTTGCTCCGGCGCCGGGATTTCAGGTCGGTCAGCTTGACGTGGAACTGTGCGCAGACGGCCTCCTGGATATCCTCCATGGAGACGATCTTTTTCTTATCCCCAATCAAATCGCGCAACACGTTCTTCGCCATGTCCAGCGTGATGACCTGACCCGTCAAAGAGGCATAGGCGCCCAGGCGCACGAGGCTGCCTTCAAGCTCGCGGATGTTGCTCTTCATCGTTGTGGAAAGAAATTGGATCACGTCCTCCGGAAGTTGAACGCCCTCATCCTCGGATTTCTTCCGCAAGATCGCGATGCGGGTCTCTACGTCAGGAGGCTGCAGGTCGGCGATGAGTCCCCACTCGAACCGCGAACGCAGGCGCTCTTCAATATCCGGCATGTCCTTCGGGAAGCGGTCGCTCGACAGGACGATCTGTTTATGCGCTTCGTACAGCGCATTGAAAGTGTGGAAGAACTCCTCCTGAGTCCGCTCCTTCCCCGCGAGAAACTGAATGTCGTCGATCATCAGCATATCGATGTGGCGATATCGCTTCCGGAGGTCCATCATCTTGTCGTAGCGGATGGAATTGATGACCTCGTTGGTGAATTGCTCCGTCGTGAGGTACGCGATCCGGAGGTCCGTCTCCTCGGCCACGTGATTGCCGATGGCATTCAAGAGGTGAGTCTTCCCTAACCCGACGCCGCCGTAGATGAACAGCGGGTTATAGGCCTTTCCCGGCTGTTCGGCGACCGCCATACAGGCTGCATGGGCGAACTGGTTCCCCGCACCGACGACAAAACTCTTGAACGTATACTTGGGATTGAGTTGCGCGCCTCGGCGAGACCTGCCCTGGCCCGCGGCACGGGCGGCATTCAACAGAGTGTGAGTGTCAACCTGGCGCCCGGCCGGTTTCTGAAGGATGACAAAATTGACGGCGAGATCTCCTCCTCCTCGTGCAGTAGCTACCGCTTCGGCCAGGAGCGAACCGTAATGCGTATGCAGCCAGTCGCCGAAGAACTTATTCGGCACTCCGATGTGCGCGATTTTATTCTCGATCCGGTCCAGACGCACGGGTGTAAACCATGTATCGTACACTTGTTTCGGTACTTTATTTTGAATGTAGTGCAGGGCTTCCTGCCAGACGGTGTCGACGCTCATAACTCACGAAAATTACTATACACAGGCTAATTCACACCTGTGGATAACAGAGTGTGAGATGAGGGCCTTCCAGGGTCTTGTTCGACTTGGAGAAAGAAACTGCTTACCATGGTGTGATAGTTCTTGTCGAGCCACATTCTCTGACACAGTGGGTTCCCCCAGGCAATCCCCATCTCACCAGAGCCTTCTCCAGAACAAATCCCCATCCCCATACCCAAGGACGCCTTCCGCTTTTACACTTCAATTCAACGACATCCCATACATCCACACAATCCACCTCTCTGTTACTCCCTATCCTACGACTCCTGTATTTTCTCTCTAGACGAGAAATTAGGAAGTCAGAGCACGATGATCTTTGCGTATTTCATGACTTCCATGAGCAACTCGTCGTACTGCAAACATTGTTTCCTTACGAGAGTCCGTGACATGCCACTGTCGAGAACGCACGCAGCCGAAGAAGCAGGATCCTCCAATGCAGCCTCGAGCCCTATAACGACGCCTTGACAGTCCTCAGGAGAATAGAGCGCCGAAGACACTCTGCTCACCGGGTTCCGGAGCAGATACACAAGAGAAGTCATAAATATCTCCCTTAAAACACCAGCGTGCGATCAACGGAGCGGAGAAACGACCGAATACCAGCGTCGTCTGAGTACTGAATGGAGAATTCCGAGCGAATAAGAGATCGGTCGGCCGTTATTGGAAGGAGGAACGGGATTTCCAACTGTTGGATCGAGGGGAGATATTTTTCGAGAATATCGAGATCGACGACCTCGTCCGTGTCGTCACTCAGAAGGCGGAATGCAGGCCCGAGAAGCACGACGGTGGTCTCATGTGAACCCGCTGCAAGACCCAAAGCGATCCGGAGTGCCTCGACCGGACGATGGGTCTTCCGAGGATCATCTTGAATCACAACGGCAATCTTCTTCGCCATAAATAGATCTACGTGAACGACAGAAACGGATCGCACGCATCAATCATTCCTGAGAGTACGACGAGGCCACAGAGAGAGACGCGAGAGTCGATGCAATCCGTCGCAACATGATGTTGCTGGCATCCGTACGCGCAGACGAAGAGCTTCAGACCATCCAGGAGAAGAGCCGTGTACCCATCATGATGGATGTTTTTTACACCCTCATCAATGAGGTACAGATACACCTCGTGACCCGCGTGAAGAGCAGCCCTGCTCAAGCCATGAACAGTTGCCGTACTAGGGTGAGACGGAGGAAGAGCTAAGAGAATCCCAACTTTCCGCTTCATAACAACCAATCCACAGATTTTTACCTTAAATAATCAAATAGTTATATATTCATGTAAAAACAGACTACGAACTTCCACGAAGAAAGTCAATGAGGAAGGAACGGTTCAAGAAGGCAAAACCAGCTTTCCCACGTCTCGGGCAAGAGAAGCGAGGGTAACATCTGTCTGGAGCTTCGTCTCCATATTGCGAACGACCGCAGTTCCCTTGGCCACTTCGGCGTCTCCCAAGATAAGCGTGTGACGGCAGCCCAGGCGATCAGCCTGGCGGAGATGAGCCTTGAGAGTTCGCGCCCGGAAGTCTGAGACAGCCCGATGACCAGCGCGCCGGAGTTGCTCGAGGGCGACGAGTCCCGCAGCGGCACCCTGGTTGCCAAACGCAGCCACATAGATGGTGTCCCGATCGGAGTGTGGAGGACCGGCGGCGTCCGGCAACATCATCACTATCCGTTCGAGTCCTACAGCGAAGCCGACCGCAGGAGTCGCCGGCCCCCCGAGCACCTCCACGAGACCGTCATACCGGCCGCCTGCTCCTACCGCATTCTGAGCGCCCAGATGCGTGGTCGTGATCTCAAACGTCGTCAGACAGTAGTAGTCAAGCCCCCGGACGAGCCGGGGATTCACCTGATACGGGATGCCGAGCGCATCCAGACCAGCCAGGACCTGCGAAAAGAACGACTGGGCCGGTTCCGAGAGCGAGGCGGCGAGGCGGGGCGCCGCCTCGGTTACGGTGCGGCATTCAGGCACCTTGCAATCAAGAACCCGCAACGGGTTGGCGTCGATCCGCCTACGGCAGTTCCCGCAGAGGCTCTCTTCGTGCCGGCGGAGATAGGCGATGAGGTGAGGTCGGTATGCCTCGCGATCGGTGCTGTACCCGAGGTTGTTCACCTCCAACGTGAGGTCGGGAAGGCCCAGTTCCGCAAGCACGCGCCACAGGAGTGCGATCACTTCCACGTCGGCACGCGGATCCGCCGCACCGAATGATTCCACGCCAAACTGGTGAAACTGGCGGAGCCGACCCGCTTGGGGCCGTTCGTGACGGAACATGGGACCGAGATAGAAATACTTCTGAGGCAACGGGTCGGCCGCCCGGTTGTGTTCGATATAGGCCCGGACGGTTCCGGCGGTGCCTTCCGGTCGCAGCGTCAACGACGTGCCATCCCGGTCCTGGAACGTATACATCTCCTTTTCCACGATATCGGTCGAGGCACCGATGCTTCGGGCAAACAGCGTCGTGACTTCGAAGATGGGGATGCGGATTTCCTGGAATCCGTAAACGGTAGCCCAGCGCCGGACGGTTTCTTCAACCAGTCGCCAGCGCGGGGTTTCTTCCGGCAGCAGGTCTTTGACGCCTTTGATGCTCTTGATCATGTCCGAAAATCACTATATGGGTAAAGGAGGAACGAATTCGGCGGACTATAGCGGCGCGCTCGCAATCAAGTCAACGCGGGCACGACGCCGTCCCTCAATATGTGGACAGTCGCTCACTGAGAAGAGGATGACATTCCTCATCGCCTTTCCAGCCTTGAACCGGCCTGCCGGCGGGCGTATAGTGCGCCCCCGACGGCTCGCACGCCTCCTCCGGAGGCGCCAGCGCTGTTCGCCAACGCCTCTATGAGCCAAGAACAATCCGCCCGCCGCGTCGTTGCTATCGCTCCCATGCCGCCGGAGAAGTCCGCCTATGCCCTGGCCCGGTACAGCCGGTCTCCGGATTCCATCGAGGAGAGCATCCGCTGGGTGCACAGCCATTCGTCGGAAAAGTTCTGGGAGCAGTTTTACTTCGACTATGGACATGCTTCGATCGCGGACCTGGGCCACGTCATCGTGTGCTTCGAGAATGTGTCCGAACTCGCGGCCATTCGCCTCGAAGACGAGCCGCTCTGGGACGGCCAGGCCAAATCGAGCCGGTATCAGAACTTCGCCTCGAGCCGCTGGTTCGTCCCGGGCCAGATTCGCGGGACCGAGACAGAAGCCGTCTACGAGGGGATTTTGCGCAGCCTGTCCGAGATCTATCGGCTGTTGCATGAGCCGCTGACTAGATTTTTGGCCGAACGAGAACCGCGACCCGAATCCATGAAACCGGCCGACTATCAGCGGACGATCGCCGCCCGCGCGTTCGACATCACCCGCTATCTCTTGCCGCTTGCCGCTAAGACCAACGTCGGGCAGGTCGTGAGCATCCGGACCCTGGAAAAGCAGATCACGCGCCTCTTGTCGTCGCAATTGCCGGAGCTCCGCGCCATCGGCGAAGACTTGAAGGACGCCTGCCAGCGTCCGCCGGTCAACCTGTGGGGCGAGCTATGCGGGCAGAGCGCCGGCCTCAGCGACCCCTTGGCACCAACCCTCGCGCGTCACGCCCGACCCAATCCGTACCAAGAAACGGTGTACGGGGACCTCGCGCGCCATGCGAACGAAGTCTTGCGCGGGACGGGCCTCGATCAGCCGGCGGGCTGGGGGAATCCTGAGGCGGTCGATCTCATTGAGCCGCACGATCCGCTCGACGAAGTGGTCACGACGTTGCTTTACCGGGTGTCGCACGCACCATACCGGCGGATCCTGAACGTCGTCCGCGACTGGTCCGAAAAGCAGAAACAGGACACGATCGAGGTGGCCACGCGGCGACGAGGACCGTACGACGAACTGATCAAGGAATTCCGGAGCGGGTATGCCTTCAACTTCGATATCCTGATGGACATCGGCGCCTGGCGCGACATGCACCGTCATCGGCGCTGTCAGCAGGTCCAGCAGAACTTCACGACCGTTCACGGGTACGATGTCCCGCCGCCGTTGGTCCAGGCCGGACTGGATCGGGAGTACCGGCAGGCCATGGACGCCGTGCAGAGCGACATCGAACGATTGAAGAAGAACGATCAGGAAGCCTCGCTGTACGCCATTCCGTTCGGGTTCAAGGTGCGCTGCCTCTTCAAAATGGACTATGCCGAAGCGGACTATATCGCCAAGCTGCGCTCCGGCGTCAAAGGACACTGGTCCTACCGGCAGGTCGCCTGGCGGATCAAACGACAACTGGCCGGACGGTTTCCCCTCCTGGGCGAACGCATAGAAGCGACACCTCCCGACGTGGAAGACACCCTGATGCGATAGCATCACGCAACCCCTATGAGCAGTCATCAAGCGCAGAGCGAAGCCGCCATCCTGGCTGGATCGTGGGAACAGCTCCTGGCGGAGGCCTCCGCCTGGGTCGGCGAGACGGGGACGGGCGACGCCAAGGATCCCCGTCCATACTTCGCCCAAAATATCGTGTACCTCTTGCGCGGCCAGTTCGCCGATGCATGGAGAAGCCACGCGCTCTGTCTGGAAGCCGAGCAGGATATCGCAGCGGTGAGGACTTGGGTGGAGGATCTGCTCGCACGGAACAGGGAGAGCAGCCACGCGCATTTGATCCTAGGCCTCTTCCTGGCGCAGTCCGGGCAGTCCGAACAATCGATCCAAGCGTACAAGGAGGCGGCGCGGCTGGACCCGCAGTCCGCCTACCCACACTATTTCCTGGCGCAGATTCACGAACGGGCCGCGCATCTGGAACTGGCGATCAAGGAATACCGAGAGGCGGTGCGGCTCGCGCCCGACTATGTCCCGGCACGCACCAATCTCGGCGTGGCCTATCAGGAACAGGGGCGGCTGGAAATGGCCATTAAGGAGTACCGGGAGGTCATCAAGCTACGGCCGACCGATGCGGTGGCGCACGCGAACTTAGCGTGCGCGCTCGCGGAACAAGGGAAGTTCGAGCCGGCCCTGCAGTCCTACAAGGAGGCGCTCCGGCTCAATCCGAAAGACGCAGAGGTCCATTTCGCGCTCGGGGGATTGTACGAGACCAGGGGGCGCCTCGATCTAGCGCAGAAGAGTTATCGCGATGCGCTGGCCGCCAACCCCGAATTCGGCCCCGCCTACTCGGCGTTGGGCTGGCTGGCGTTAGGGAAGCACCAACTCCACGAAGCTTACGAGGCATTCAACCGGGCGCTCAAGTGTAACGCCGAGGATCCCCGCGCTTATCACGGGATCGCCGAGATCTACGCCATACGGGGGAAGCGCCAGAGCGCGATGGACAACTACGCCAAGGCTCTTAAGTATTACCGCGATCCGGAGAAACGGAACCAGCTCATGAACCAATTGTTTCAGGAAGGCCAGGTAGGGGATTGAGGGCTAGGACCCTGTTCGTTCCTCGCTGGATGAGCGTGCGCAAGATCGATCGAATTTCAAAATATGGATAGTGGTCGCTCAATGTGCAGGGTAGAAGGAACGGGTCCACCTCCCCTGTGATGAGCATGAAAGGAAAGTCGCACAGTCTCGGAGAACAACGCTTCGCTCGCTCTGTGCGAGCGAGAGAACGCTGCCTTGGCATGGACGCTGCCGAGGGCTCTCCCACGTGTTTCAGCGACCGGCTACAAGTCTCGGATCGCCCCCTGTAATACGGTGATCTGCGTCACGGGGTCACCGGAACTTTTTAGCTCGGTGCGGATTTGATCTTTGAGGTAGGACGAGTAGCCGACACGGTCGACTAAGAGGTCGAGAAACCGCTCAGCCGGGAGCAAGCTTTGGGCTTTGAGCTCCTCGACGGTTTCGTCACTCACGGGGACGTAGGTGCTTCCGATGTGGAACACCACGTTGTAGTACCGCCCGTTCCCGATGCGTTCGAACCGCAATCCTTTCACACTTTCCCCTTTCGAGCGCGGCCCATTCTAGACAACTTCCTGCCGGGAAGACAAGGGCAAGCGAGGCACGGCCGAAACGGATCGATCCCGTGCGTTACGACCCGGCGCCTGTCTTCCCGAAATATTCTTGCCGGCTCACGGCGACGTCGGCCACGAACATGACGCCGGAGTGCCGCTCGAACAGCGGCCGAAGCCCGGCCAGAATCGGTTCGACCTTCTCCTCCGGCACGACGGTCATGATCATCTCCAGGCTTTCCTGCTCGCTGAACATGAAGTGAGCTTCACGGATGCCATGGTGACCCTTTCCGGACAGGTTGCCGATGATCGTGTAGCCGGTGGCTTTCACGCGGTCCAGCAGGTCGGTCACGAACGCCCGGTGTTCGCCCGCCACGATCACGCGAATTTCCTTCATCGGATGCAACGTCAGCGCGCCCATGCCCACGCTCCTTTCCCGGCCTGTGTCAGGTTGTTGAAACAGTCTGCCCGCTGCTCGTCACATCGCTCGAAGGACTGCCCAGCGGCCTTTTCGAACGGCCGGCGATGAACATGATCATTCGATTCCCTCCCCTCGATAGTACGGGATCGAGTGCCATTCGCCTGTCGGACGGTACCGATACCATACCTGTTCGTCAGGGTCGAGCGCGACGAGATGGACCCATTCATTGTGGTAGAAATGCTGCAGGACTTCATGCCGCGCGATCAGCTTGTCGATGCGTGGCCGCGGCGCTTCGACGATCGTCAACAGCCGCATCGGTTCATGATAGGGCATGTCGCCGTTCATCACGGTCTGCCGGGCAAGCCCCAGGCGGAGATCGCTCCAAGGGCCGGACATGATGCCGAGCCGGCCGACGACGTTGTGATAGATCTTGCTGCCGCTCCCGTACACCTCGTTGTCGACCGTCGAAAAGTAATGCTCCATGGTGATCCACTGCGCCACGACCTGGGGCGCGGTCAGGAGCACTTCGAGCAGCCGATCGGTCGGATCTTCGCGATAGTCGTACGAGTGGAGAAAGACGCGCCCTCCCAGGTCCAGCCCTTTCGTCAGGTCCCGCCGCGCAATCACGAAGGCCGCGTTGCCCGAGAGGCCCCACTCAGGACGCACTTGGCTCCAGTCCGCGCTCCGGCGATGCACGTGCGCCTTCGCCCGCTCTCCATCGAGCCGCCGTTGCACATCGGGGAACCGCCCGCACCGTTCTTGGCTCGTGAGTTCGGCCGCTTCCTTCAGATCTTCCTGGAGTCGTGCCAAATCCGCCCGATGCGTCGGCGGGACGTCTTCCAGGTCGAACAGTTGCACCTCGTCGGTGGTCGTGTCCATCTGGCCCGCGAGGAAATGCGTATCGGATGGAATCTCGATGCCTGTCCGCGTCAGCCGTTCCCGCACGCGTGGATTGTTCGCCATCATCGCCAGGACGCGGGCATTCGGCTTCCCTTCGTTGCCGCCGCAGGCACCGCAGTCGAGGGCCGACTCGTAGGGATTGTTCTCTGAGGTGCTGCCGTGCGCACAGAAGAGAACCAGCCGTGCGAAGTTCTTCGTCAGCCCCATCATGCGGAGCGCCGTGTCGAGCGTGAGGGTCTGTTCGTCCAGGGTAAAGCCCGTCCTGGTGATCCGTTCTCTGTGGCGGGAAGCGGCCCGTGCGTTGAGATCGTACTGCCGCCGCAGTGTTTCGACGAAGACGTTCACGGTCTCGGGCGAAAGGCCAGCGCGCGCGGCTTCGCCCACGAGCGGCGGCTCCCGGTCTCCTTGCCCTGTGAGGGCGCATTGCCGCAGCGCTTCGACGAGCGCGGGTGTGAGGCGGGAGCCGCGCAGCCCGAGCCGTTCGCGCAGCGCCTTCCGGACGAGGGCCTGCTGCTCCGCGTCGACCATCTCCGCCGTTTCGGCCGGGGCTAGCTTGTCCACGGTGAGGGTGGTGGTCAGCGACGGCACGAACAGCCGCCGCAACCAGGTGGTCCAGCGCCGGTAGAACGACGGCCAGAGCGTCTTGCCGAAGATGGGTAGGCTGTAGAACCAGCCCAGCGATTCCACCATCACATAGGGCGTCACCACGTTTTCTTTCAAGTCGTGCAAGAGAGTGTGGCCCGCGTGGACCCACCCGGCGCGTGCCTCGTGCTTCGACACCTTGTGGTCGAGATAGCTCCGGGGGAGTTCCCGCACCTCGTTCTTGGCCCGCATGATCACCGGGAACTGGTCGGTCTCGTGCTCCTTACCCCAGGCCCGGTAGCGGATGAAGGCGGCGAAAAAGCCGGCGAAGCCGTAGGTCTCGTGGGGACCGATAGTCTCCAGATGCCGTCGGAACGGTTCGGAGCGTACGTCGATGCAATAGACCGATTGCGAATAGGGACGGGTCGGGGAAGGTTGATCGGCCTCGTTCGCGCGCGTCCGCAGCCGCTCCAACAGAGGCTCGTGGTAACCGGCCTCGAACGCCTTGAGCCAGACCGGTCCATGGTCCGATTCGGGGAAGGCCTCCATCCACTCCACCAGTTGCTTCAGGTCCGCCGGCGTGCTCTCGGTGAGCTGGGTCGCGTCGATTTCCAGTGAGCGGGCGAGCGCGATCAGTTTTCTGGCCGCTCCGCGACGCGCGGCCGCCTCCTGGCAGGGGACTACCTCGGTGCAGTAACGCTCGAGCACAGCCTTCCAGGCGTTGCCCTTGCGATGCGCCAGCCGGTCGACTTCCTCCGCGTAGAGGGCGGGCAGGCGTCCCGCCACGCGCTGCCGTCTCAGGTAATACTCCTCGGGTCGGCTCTGCATGTAGGCGGTGACCGCATCGTAGCGCCCCTCGATCCCGAGATGGTCCCGGCACGTCTGCCGCACCAGGGCTTGCGCATACCACAGGCGGATGGCGAGGAACTTCAGCAGGCTGGCCGGGCAGGCACGCTGCCAGGGATAGTCGCGTTCTTCACCGCGCCACTTGATGAACCCGGCCCAGCCCGGCAGCGCGGTCAGTTGGAGGGACAAATAGTCCTGTCGCAGCTCGGACGGAATCCCGAGCGCGTCCAGACTCTCAAGCAGGGCGTCCTCCGGGTAGTCGGGGAGCCGCGCGATCTTTCTGGGGCCGTCTCCGATGCCGAACAGCGGCCATTCCTCCGACGCGAGCCGCTTCCAAGCTCCGTACAGTCCTTTCTCCCGCTCCGGCATGGACCACGTGGCATGGCCCTCGTCCAGGAACGCCTCGCACCACTTGATCAACTGCTCGTTGATCTGGCGAACAATCTGGGTGCCCAGGGTGTCGTCGCACCAGTGAGACAGCGTCAACCACCGCCCGAGCGCCGCCGTGTCGCCGGCCACGATCGCGCGGATCCGCTCGCGGAGGTGCGGAAAAGCCATGGCGGGCTCGAGCCGGGTCGCGATGCGATCGATCAGTTCGCGGAAAGGATCCGGTAGCTGGTCATCGAGCGGCTCGACGACGGGCGTGCAAAGCCCTTCCGTCAGGCAGGCGCGCAGGACATCCCCATGCGTCACCGTCCGCGACCCAACGACGAGATGCTTGTCGCATACCAGCGGCTTCAGGGCTTCATCGAGATGCTGGGGTCGAATACGGCCGGACCGGAGATAGGCGCGGTATAGGCGGCTGGGTAGATAGCCGTTGCCGCCCATGAATTGTGTGCCGCGCCTGACGGCCTCTTCGAACGGGAGATACTCGAGGCTATGGAGCGGGTTGTGATGGACGAAGGTGCGCATGGGCCAGTACTGGGCAATCACCTCGCCGGCGAGGCGGACCACCCCGCGCAGCTCCATCCGTCTCGACTCGATGTCGGGCGAGGGATCTATCTGTTCCATGTGCGCAAACCCGTGAATAAGCCGGCGGCCTGCGCGGTCGGGTCGGACGCGAGCAAGCCGGCCGGCGCCAAGCCCAGTGCCAGCAGGGCCAGCACGAGGATCATCAGTGAAGCCAATTCTGTCGGAAGCGCATCGGTATACCGCAGCTCGGACCGTCGAGCGCCGAACAGCAACTGTTGCACCGTCTGCATGATGTACCAGGAGGCAGCAAGCCAGGCGATGAGGACCGTGACGAGACCCACCGCTGAAGTGAGCGGAGAGGTCAGCAGGAGCGCCATGAATCCGGCGTACACGCCGAACGGCGGCAGCCCCATAGCGGCGAGGGCCAGCAGAGACACCAGCACGGCGTAGCGCGGCATCGGCCAAGCCAGGCCGCTGATGGCCTGTGGGTCCACGTCGTCGCCGTACCTCGTCCGGATGACCTGCCAGGAGAGCAGGAGTCCGCTCGTTGCCAGGCCGATGGCGCTGGCCAGGAGGGCGGTCTTGGGCGTCACCGTGTTCGCGGCGCAGGCCAGCCACCACAGCGCCGAGAAGAACGAGAGGCTTCCATAGGCCAGTACGAGCCGCACGCGCGACTGCGCCAGCGCCTTGATCGCGCCGTACAGCGCTCCCGTCGCAGCGAAAAAGCTCACGGTCCGCGACACGACGTCCGGCATCGTCGGCAGGGCCGTCGCAAGTCCGTGCAGACCGACGGCGGGGAGCACCACCACGATGAAAGACGGCAGACCCCCGGGCAGCCTGGTCAGCGCCGTGAGGTAGCCCTCATGAACGGGCACCAGGGGGAGCAGGATCGCACAGGTCAGCAGAGTCGCCAATGAGGACAACGGCGGGATGGCCAGAAACGAGAGACCGGTACAGACGACGCCGAGGCCGAACAAGCCGATAGCCCACCAAGAAATCGGCCAGAGGGCGGAGTGATGGCGATAGAGCAGCAGTCCCATGGACACGAAAAGAGCCGTCAGAGGGAGCTGAGCAAACGGACCCCGGCCGGTCAGTGCGCCGAGGCCCAATCCAAGGCAGACAAGGGTCATGATCCAGGAGAGCCGATGGTCCTTGTGGACCGGCTGTCCCAACACCGACACCGCGGCGGCCAACGGCACGAGGTACAACGCCAAGTGGCCTTCGGGCGGAGCCGCGAGCCGGGCGGAGAATCCGATCGTCGCTCCCAGGCTGGCCAGAGACCAGAGGAGGGACGACAGCTTGACGCGGCCGGCGTGCGGCCAGAGGGCCAGGCTTGCGACAGCGCCCAACAAGGGGATGCCGGCCAGCAACCAAGGGATGGACGTGCCGTCCTTCATCGCGACCATCCCTGGTCCCGTTTGTCGATGAGGTGGATCAGCCGCATCGTGGCCTGGCCGAGGAGCTGATAGAGCTCGTCCGCGTAGAGCCGATTCATGAACAGCACGTACAGGCGGATGCGAACCCCCTCAATCCACGCCGGCATCCACATGGCCCGTCCGTGGGCGTGCATGTACAGGTAGGACCAGCTCGCCACTGTCAGGACCGTAGCCGTGATGATGAGCAGGTCGAAGAGCCAGTTCGGAAGGGCGGCGGCCTGGAAATAGAAGGCCACTTCTGCCGGATCGGGATACAAGAAGGCGGTGAAGGACTCGACCGCGAATAGGTAGACGAAGACGACGAAGAGCAGCGTCACCAACATGGCCGCCGACACCTTCCAGGAGGCCACGGCCCGCAGGCGCGTGAGGGTCAGGATCGCCTGGGACGAGGTGATCCACGTGAAGAACAGAAGGATGACCGTGCCCTGGGATTCCAGCAAGGAGATGCGCAGGATGCCGTGTGTCACAAGCAGGATCAGCAGCGGGATCAGGAGCGTGGTCACGAATCCGGTCAACCACGTCAGGCGTGAAAACCCTTCTTCGTCCGCCTGGTGGTCGAGAGGGGGGAAATGCGGCTCCGACCGCGCCTTGTGGATCACGTTCCCACAGTTGAGAAACACTGTGGCCTTGAAAAGGCCGTGCGCGATCAGGTGGAATACGGCGAGCGAGAACGCGCCCAAGCCGCACTCCATGATCATGTACCCCATCTGGCCGATGGTGGAGAAGCCCAGGGTCTTCTTGATGTCGCTCTGCGCCAGCATCATGGAGGCGCCCAGCATCGCTGTCATGGTGCCGACCACGAAGGCGACGTGCAGGGTGATCGAGCTCATCCCGAAGAGCGGAGCCAGGCGGTTGATGAGAAACCCACCCGCATTGATGATGCCTGCGTGCAGCAACGCATGGACCGGAGTCGGCGCGTAGAGCGAGCGCGGCAGCCAGACGTGCAGCGGCACCTGCGCCGACTTGCTCATGACGCCGATAAAGAGAAGCAGCGTCACGGCCGTCGCGCCGTCGATCGTCAAACCGGGAAGGAGCGAGGCGGAGACGGCCGTGGTCGTCCCGAACAGGTCCGGGAATTCCAGGGTGCCATAGAGCGAATGGGCGAGCACGACGCCGCCTAGGAACGCGATATCGCCGACCCGCAGCAGTGTGAAGGTTCTGAAAGCCCCAGCCAGCGTCGCCACGTGGACATGGTTGTGGGCCAGGAGATAGAGCAGGTAGCTCAGGAACTGCCAGAACACGAAGAGCATGAGGAGATTCGCGCTGGCGACCATGCAGAGCAGCACGGAGGTCGTGACCCCGATGAGAGCCAGGTACCGCCGCTCATGGGGGTCCTGATACAGGTAGCCGACCGAATAGGCATAGATGACGATGCTCACCGAGGAGATGAGCACCATCATGACCGCGCTCAACCGATCGACATAGAGCCCGAACGGCAAGGCGTGCGCCGCGGCCAAGGCAGGATCATACAACCGGGCCGTGATCGGGCCCTGTGTGGCGACGGCGTAGAGCGTGGCGAGAGAGCCGAAGAACGCCGCACCGATCGGCCAGACGGCAAGCCGGGCTCGGAAGTGGCGGGTCGCATCGCTGCCGGCAGTCACGATAAGCGCGGTCAACAGGGGGAGCAGCGGGACGAGCAGCACGGGCGACATCACCATCTCCTGGCCACAAAAACACGCAAGCCAACCGAGATGCTCGACACATCTCGGTTGGCTTGTACTGCGACCGGCCGCTCGCACGAACTGCCGGTCACCCTACGGCCT
This sequence comes from uncultured Nitrospira sp., assembly GCA_964445795.1. Taxonomy (GTDB): domain Bacteria; phylum Nitrospirota; class Nitrospiria; order Nitrospirales; family Nitrospiraceae; genus Nitrospira_D. The sequence continues at coordinate 28,817 of CAYULI010000007.1, forward strand.
AGCGATACTGAACACTCGGCGTCCTGCCCGTCCTCGCGAAATCGTGAGGAGAAGCAACATCGCCGTCTGATCGACGCGGGTCCATCAATAATACGGGCCGGAGCGAATCGTCAAGCCGCAAATCGACGTGCGGGTCGCTCATCCGCTCAACCGGGTCCGAAAGACCCATGCCAGATCGGCCGGGTGAGACCACTGGTCCGGGGTCGCGCTTGTTCGCGCCTTCACGCGCTCCTATAATCCTGCGCGGACGGAGCTGTGTGTTATGGAGAGCGCGATCCGCAACGCCATCATCAAGTTCGAGCAAGAGTTCATGGGCCGGGGTCCGGACGACGTGCGCGCCTTCATTGTCCGGGACCTGGTCGTCATCCGGTTGAAAGGGGTGCTCACTCCAGCCGAGCGCCAACTGGCGAAAACCGCGGAGGGTGTGGACATGGTCAAGCGTCTGCGTCAGACGCTGATCGCGCAAGGCCGTGAAAAGCTCTGCGAGCAGATTGGCGCGATCACGGGCGCCAAGGTCCTGGGCGTGTTTACAGACATCGACGTGCAACTCGGCGAGCGGGTCTTCGTGTTTACGATGGATCGCGAGTTGCAGAACTGTGGTCGTTAGTGCGCGGTGCGGCAGTCGGGAACGGTGGCTAGAGGAGACCGGGCCTCGCTTGAAAGGCGCGCGCCCGCCCTGGCATGCTGGGGTCATGGCCGGTCGCACCCTCGAAAGCCTTTCGTTCGACAACACCTACGCTCGACTCCCTGGAGCCTTCTACGCGAAGCTGAACCCGACGCCCTTCGAGTCCCCTCCCTATCTGATCCACGCCAATCGCGCCGCGGCCGAATTACTCGATCTTGATCCGGACCAATTCACGAGGCCTGAGTTCGCCGGGGTCTTCGGCGGGAGCCTGCTCGTCCCCGGCATGGAGCCGCTGGCGATGATCTATGCGGGCCATCAATTCGGGGTCTACGTGCCTCAACTCGGTGATGGTCGGGCGATCCTGCTGGGGGAGGTGCGGAACGGTCGGGGCGAGAAGTGGGATCTGCATCTGAAAGGAGCCGGGATGACGCCGTTCTCGCGCGACGGTGATGGGCGCGCGGTCCTGCGATCGACGATCCGCGAATATCTCTGCAGCGAAGCGATGCATGGGCTTGGCATTCCCACCACGAGGGCGCTCTGCCTCGTCGGCAGCGACGACAAGGTCTATCGCGAACAGATCGAAACCGGTGCGACGCTGGTGCGGATGGCGCCGTCGCACGTGCGCTTCGGCACCTTCGAAATTTTCTATTACCGAAAGCAGCACGATCTTCTGCGGGTGTTGGCCGACTACGTGATCGATCAACAGTTCCCGCACCTGCGCGGGGCCACCGACAGATACGACCGTTTCTTCGCCGAGGTGGTCGAGCGCACGGCCAACCTGATCGCCCACTGGCAGGCCGTCGGGTGGGCGCATGGGGTCATGAATACCGACAACATGTCGATCCATGGGATCACGCTCGACTATGGGCCGTTCGGGTTCATGGACGACTACGATCCTGGTTTCATCTGCAACCACTCCGATCACAACGGCCGCTATGCCTTCGACCAACAACCCTATATCGGACTGTGGAATCTGAGCTGCCTTGCGCAGGCGTTGCTCCCGCTGGCGGAGAAGGAATCCCTGAAAGCGGCCTTGGACAGCTATACCCCAATCTTCGAGCGGGAGTACCGGTCGCTGATGCGAGCGAAACTGGGATTGGTGGAGGGGAGAGCAGAGGACGGCGAACTCATCCGGGACTTCCTGAGATTGCTTCAGGAGAGCCAGGCGGATTATACGATCCTGTTCCGCGAACTGGGGACATTTTCTTCCGAGCCGGGTGCCACGAACGAGCGGTTGCGCGAGCATTTCCTGAACCGGGAACGGTTCGACGAGTGGGCCATGCGGTATCGCGATCGATTACGGAGCGAAGGGAGCCGTGACGAGGAACGACAGTGCCGTATGAATCGCGTCAACCCGAAATACGTGCTGCGTAACTACCTCGCGCAGACGGCGATCGAAAAGGCCAAACAGAAGGACTTTTCAGAGATCGACCGGCTTCTGACCCTGCTCCAAGATCCCTACACCGAGCAGCCGGGTATGGACGGGTATGCGGCAGCTCCTCCCAACTGGGGTCGGCATGTGCCAGTGAGTTGCTCGTCTTAGCCCGCATTGTGCACTCGCGGGAGTGCGCATAGCTGACAGCCAACAGCGAGTAGCGCCGACCTGTCGTTCCGGCTGTGACGGCGACCGGCGTCTGCGGAGACGCACCGTCTGGAATCATGTAGCGAGCCGGTATGCCGCCCGCCTTTCGCGGGCGATATGCCTTGCCTTCCCCCGTCCGACCTGATGTACAGTGGCTGCGTATGCGGATCGACAACATCGGCGGCCTGACCACTCGCCTCACGGGCGGCACCGACGGCGCAGGAGGGGGAAACGGTCCGGTCGTGATTCTCCTGCACGGGTTCGGCGCGCCAGGCGATGACCTGGTGCCGTTGGCGGAGGAGCTGAACGCTCCGGAGGGTACGCGCTGGCTGTTCCCGGAAGCGCCGTTGTCGCTGAACCTAGGTTTCAACGACTCGCGCGCCTGGTGGATCATCGACTTGGCGCGGATTCAAGCCGATCGCGCCGCCGGTCGTGCGCGCGACCTCTCCGGCGACATTCCGAAGGGCCTGGTCTTAGCCCGCGAACGCGTGGGGACCTTCTTGAAGGAACTGCCGCGCCACCTGCCGGTTGATTACAAGCAGACTGTCATCGGCGGTTTCTCGCAAGGAGCGATGCTGACGTGCGATGCGGTGTTGCACACCGACTACCCCTTCGCGGGGCTGGTGCAACTGTCCGGCAATCTCTTGGCCCAGGCTGTATGGGGACCGCTGATGCCGAAGAGAAAGGGGCTGCCGGTCTTCCTGAGCCACGGCACGCGGGATGAAATACTTCCGTACGTCGGAGCCGAACGGCTCCGCGACGAATTGACCAAGGCCGGCCTAACCGTCGAGTGGCACAGTTTCCGCGGGGGACATGAAATTCCGGAACCGGTCCTTCGGCAGCTCGGCCTCTTTCTGAAGACGGTGCTGGCAAAACCATGATTGCCCGGCTCCCGTTCGACCGAAGGGCGCCGACGGGACATTGACCATGGTGATGACCGCGGTAACGCTCCACTGGTTGTGGATCGTCCGCCGCTTTTGTTATCGTGAGCCGCCCGACCACAAACCATTCTTACAGGAAGGAATGCATGGCATCCACGAACGACAAGCAAGTCATCTTCTCCCTCGTCAATGTCGGCAAGGTGTATCCCCCGAAGAAGCAAGTGCTGCGCGAGATCTACCTCGGCTTCTACTACGGCGCCAAGATCGGCGTATTGGGCCTGAACGGGTCCGGCAAGAGTTCGCTCCTACGAATTATCGCGGGAGTCGATCAAAACTACACGGGGGAGATTACGAGATCCAAGGGCTACTCGGTCGGGTTGCTCGAACAGGAGCCCCAGCTCGATCCCAACAAGACGGTGAAAGAAGCGGTCGAGGAGGGCAAGCGTGAGCTGGTGGCACTGATCAAGGAGTATGAGGACGTCAGCAACCGGATCGGCGAAGCCGATCCCGATACGATGGAGAAGCTGCTCGACAAGCAGGCCCAGCTACAGGAGAAGATCGAAGCGGCGAACGGGTGGGAACTCGAAAACGAACTGGAAGTCGCTATGGACGCGCTCCGCTGCCCTCCGTCGGATCAGAAGATCGGGACGCTCTCCGGCGGCGAGAAACGGCGGGTCGCTCTCTGCCGTCTTCTGATTCAAGAGCCGGACATTCTCCTGCTCGACGAGCCGACGAACCATCTGGACGCCGAATCGGTGCAATGGCTGGAGCAGCATCTGCGGCAGTACAAGGGGACGGTCATCGCGGTCACGCACGATCGGTACTTCCTCGACAACGTGGCGGGGTGGATTCTGGAATTGGACCGCGGTCACGGCATCCCATTCCAGGGCAACTACTCCTCCTGGCTGGAGCAGAAAAAAGAGCGGCTCGAGAAAGAAGAGAAGGCGGAAACCAAGCGAAAGAAGACCCTTGAACATGAGCTGGAATGGATCCGGATGTCGCCGAAGGCTCGCCAGTCGAAGGGTAAGGCGCGCCTCAACCGGTATGAAGAACTGGTCAATCAGAAACAGGAGAGCCGGGCGGAAGAACTTGAAATCTACATTCCACCCGGTCCGCGCCTGGGCGATGTCGTCGTGGAGGCCAGGGGAATCAGCAAGGCTTTCGGCGACAAGGTGCTCTACGAAAATCTTAGCTTCGATCTGCCGAAGGGTGGTATCGTCGGCGTGATCGGACCGAACGGCGCCGGCAAGACCACCCTGTTCAAGATGATCGTCGGCAAGGAGAAACCCGACAGCGGGACGATCCGAATCGGCGAGACGGTCAAGCTGGGCTATGTGGATCAAGACCGCAGTCTGGACGGCAACAAGACGGTCTACGAAGTGATTTCCGACGGGCAGGACACGATCAAGCTCGGCAAGGTCGAAGTGAACGCGCGCGGCTACTGCGCCCGTTTCAACTTCGCCGGCACCGACCAGCAGAAGAGGGTCAAAGACCTCTCCGGGGGTGAGCGTAACCGGGTGCACCTCGCGCGGATGCTCAAAGAGGGTGCCAACCTGATTCTCCTCGACGAGCCGACGAACGACCTCGATGTGAACACGCTGCGGGCCTTGGAAGAAGGGCTCGAGAACTTCGCGGGTTGCGCGGTGATCAGCAGCCACGACCGCTGGTTCCTCGATCGTATCGCCACTCACATCCTGGCTTTCGAAGGCGACAGCAAGGTCGTCTGGTTCGAGGGCAACTACTCGGACTACGAAGCAGACCGGAAGAGACGGCTGGGCAAAGAGGCCGAACAGCCTCATCGCATCCGGTATCGCAAGCTCACCCGCAGTTGAAGCGCTTTAGCTCGCGTCACGCGCCCGTCGTATTCTCCGGCCGAAATCTCGCCGCGAGGCGGGCGAGCTGGCGCACCGGACCCTGAACGAGCCGGAAGGCATGACACGCCGCGTTCTGATCACCGGCGCCGCCGGATTGATCGGTCAGTATCTGGTGAATACCGCACCGCGGTGGGCGCCCCGCTGGGCTGTACGAGGTCTCACCCGCGCCGATCTCGATCTGACCGATTCGGCAGGAGTCGAAGCCCTATGGAAGGCCATCCGACCGAATGCGGTCATTCACTGTGCGGCCCTCAGCCGGACGCGCGACTGTGAGGTCGATCCGGACCGTGCGCGGCTCAGTAACGTGACCGCCACCATGCACCTGGCGGCGCTTGCGGTCGATATCCCGTTCGTCTTTCTCTCCAGCGGCGAAGTCTTCGACGGGCGGCGGGGCTGGTATACCGAAGAAGATCGGCCGAGTCCCATCAACATCTATGGCCGAACGAAGCTGGAAGCGGAACGGATCGTGCTGCAGAACGCGCGCCACACGGTGCTCCGCATCGTGCTGACGGCCGGCACGTCACTGCATGGCGACCGGAGTTTTATCGAGGCTATGTGCCGTGCAGCTCGGGCCGGCAAGGACGTGACGCTCTATGCCGACGAATTCCGCTGTCCGCTGCCGGCGGGCGTGATCGCCCGGGCCGTGTGGGAATTACTGGAACAGGACCGGCCCGGTCTCTATCATCTTGGTGGGCGAGAACGGCTGTCTCGGTGGGAAATCGGAGAGGCGCTCCTGCCTTGGTATCCGGACCTGCGAGGCCGCCTCGTCACCGGCTCAGCCCGCGACCATCCGGGCGCGCCGCGTCCGCCGGACCTCTCGCTCCGGTGCGACAAGATCCAGCGCCTCCTGTCGTTTCCCATCCCAGGGTTTCGTGCATGGCTCCAGGCGCGTGCGCACCGTGGGGCCGATCTTTGGGACTATGCGAATCCATGACGGCCGACCCGCTCATGCTCGTGGTGTCCGCCTACCTGGCGATGGTTCTGCTCATGGCGGGGCTCTGGGTGCTGCACCTTCGCCTGGGCAATGCGTCCCTGGCGGACGTCGGCTGGTGCGCGGGGCTCTTGGCCGCGGTGCTCTGGTACACCGGACAGGCCTCCGGCGAACTCGAGCGCAAAATCCTCGTCGCCATGATGGCCGGGATCTATTCAGGTCGCTTGGGCACGTACATTCTCCTTGATCGCGTCGTCGGCAAGCCAGAGGATCCTCGGTACCGCCGCCTTCGAGAGCGGTGGGGCGCATCGGCCGGCCTCTACATGTTCGGCTACTTCCAACTGCAGGCGATCGCCGTTGCGCTGTTTTCGCTGCCGTTTCTCGTCGTCATTCAAAATCCGCGGCCGCCCTTCGGGTTGATCGAATTCGTAGGGGTCACGGTCTGGATCGTGGGTGTGTCGGGCGAGGCGGCGGCGGACTGGCAGCTCGCGCAATTTCGCGCCAAGCCATGGAACCGCGATCGCGTCTGTCGGAGGGGGCTCTGGTATGTCTCGCGCCATCCAAACTACTTTTTCGAATGGGTCCATTGGTGGAGCTACGTGATCATGGCCGTCGGCGCGCCCGGCTGGCCACTCACCTGGATCGGGCCGGTGGCGATGGGTGTGGCGCTCGTAAAAGTGATGGGGATTCCTCCGGCGGAGACCCAAGCCCTGGCGAGCCGCGGCGACGAATACCGGCGGTATCAAGAGACGACGAGCGCGTTCATTCCTTGGTTCCCGGCGAAGCGCTCGACTCCTGTCGAATAAGGGTGTCGAGGCGGGCTCTGGCTGTCTCGGCCTCTTGGCTGGATGGATAGAGGCGGATGAGATCCTCGTACAGTTGCTTCGCGTAGGGCAGGTTCATTTGGCGCTCTTCGAACTCGGCCGTCTCCAGCATCTCTTTGGCCTTGTCGCCCGTGCAACCAAACCCGAGCAGTAAAACACAGGAAAGGGCGACGCCATGCACTCCACGACTCCACATAAAAGGGCCTCCTGCGCTGGCTCTCATCATCCGACCGGCTTGGCGCGATCGACTCATACATCCTTGCCGGGATCAATCCCGTAGCGTGGGGCCGTCACGTTTTCGCTCCGGCATGCAGGACAGCGGCTGGGCCTGGTCAATTTCGTTCGATCCCGAAAGGCGAACCCGCAGTCCGGGCACGTGGAGGGCTCCAGGACGAATGTCCGAGCGCGATCTCGCGCGATGGTCTTTACCACGTGAACGAGATGCTCCTCGACCCGGCGCTCGGGAATCCCCAGCATCTGCGCCAGTTGGTACGACGATAAGCGAGTGCCGGTCAGAAGCTCAATGAGGCGCTGGCGGATGGTACGCTCGGGCGGCATCACCCGCGCATCCTAAAAGAGCCGCATTGGAAAACCAAGTCACGACCGGATTTGTTTCGGAGTCGTCTTGCACAGTGACCGAGAGTTTGACAGGATGACAGCATGTCCGGTCCAACTTGGGATGAATTCGCCGAACTCGCGCTGAAGCGCGTGACCGCCTCAGGCGCCGAATACGGGGACATCCGCATCCTGCACAGCACCATCCAGACGATTACCGGCGAAGACCGCCGCATCGCGTCTATCCGCGACGTCGAAGAAACCGGATTCGGGGTCCGGGTCCTGTACCACGGAGCCTGGGGATTCGCGGCCAGCTCGATTCTCTCGCGCGAAGAGGTCCCGCGGGTCGCCGACCTGGCCGTCGAGATTGCCAAGGGCTCAGCCTCCGTGGCGATCGAAAAAATCCGCTTAGCTGAAGAGCCGGTCCATCGAGATCGCGTGACGACACCGTTTCACGTGGATCCCTTCGCGGTGCCGCTCGAGAAGAAAACGGCGCTGCTCCTCGACGTCATGGACTACGTCCAGCGCCAGCCGGAGGTCGTCCGCAGCTCCGCCGGACTCTGGGCCCGGAGGGATCGGAAGCTCTTCGTCTCGACGGAGGGCGCGCATCTGGGATTCGATCTGCTCGCGGCACAGGGCGAGTTCACCGCCACCGCACGGCACGAGGATCGGTTTGCATCGCGCAGTTTCAGCACGCCGCATCTGCGGACCGGCTACGAGTTGATCGAGGACGCGAATTTTTACGCGGAGGCCCCGCGGGTTGCGTCCCAGGCCGTCGAAAAGGTGCGCGCCCCGGCGGTCGCCCCGGGGACCTACGACCTCGTGCTCGATGCGGAACATCTGTCGCTGACGATCCACGAATCTTGCGGGCATCCCAGCGAGCTCGACCGCGCGCTCGGGTACGAGGCCAATTACGCCGGCACGAGTTTTCTCACGCCGGACAAACGGGGAACGTATCGCTACGGCTCTCCCCACGTGAATCTCGTGGCCGACAACACGGAACCGGAAACATTGGCGGCCACCGGCTATGATGACGACGGCGTGGCCTGTCAACGGTGGGACATCGTGCGCGAGGGCATCTTTGTCGGCTATTGCACGAACCGCGAGGTGGCGCCGAAGATCGGCGAAGCTCGCTCACGCGGTTGCAATCGGGCCGACAGTTGGGGGAGCGTCCCGATCGTGCGCATCGCGAACATTGGCCTCGAACCGGGTTCGGCGACGTTGGATCACCTGATCGCCGGCGTGGAGCGCGGCATCTACATCGAGGGCCACGGGTCGTACAGTATCGACCAGCGTCGCTACAACTTCCAGTTCGGCGGCGACGCGTTCTGGCTGATCGAGCGGGGACGGCGGACCCATATGATCCGGGACGTAATTTATCACGGCATTACGCCGGAGTTCTGGAACAGTTGCGACGGCGTGGCCGACCGGACCCACCGGCGGCGGTACGGGTTCATAACGTGCGGCAAAGGACAACCGGGTCAGACAGGATGGATGACACACGCGGCGTCGCCGGCGCGCTTCCGGAACGTCCAGGTCATCCGGGGAGAAGGCCAGTCATGAGCCTCGGGAACCCGAAGGCCTGGCCCAAGATGACCGGCCGCGAAGAGTTCCGCTTCCTGGCCGATCTGGTCCTCGCCCGGTCATCCGGAGACGACACGACCGTCTCGCTCCACGATCAGCACGCCGGCACGACGCGGTTCGCCAACAACCAGATCGTGCAGAACGTCGATACGCGTCGGGGGACGCTGACGGTGACCGTCGCCTTCGGGAAGCGCCGCGGCAGCGCGAGCACGACCGATTTCACCGCCGGCGCGATTCAGGACGCGCTGGCCCGGGCCGAGCGCATCGCCCGCGTCTCCCCCGAAGACCCGGAATACCTGCCGCCGCCGGAGGCCCGCGTGTTTGCGGCACGCCCCACCCTGCGGCCCGAAACCGCTGCGGCCGGGCCGGCCCGGCGACTGGAGTATGCCAACGAGGCCATCGGCCACTGCCGCATGGAGAATCTCATGGCGGCCGGCATCGTATCCTCGTCGATATCGTCGGTGGGAATCGCCGCCAGCAACGGATTGTCCGGTTTCGAGGAACGGACGGAGGCGCGATTCAGCCTGACCGTGCAAGCGGGCGAGGCGACGGGGTGGAGCGCCGCCGCGCATCGCTCGCTCGATCATCTGAAAATCCAGGACCGGACCTTGGCGGCGATCCTCAAGGCCAAACGCGGCCGGGATGTGGTCGAGCTGCCGCCGGGACGCTACCCCGTGATTCTGGAACCGCCGGCGGTGGCCGGGCTCTGGGCATGGCTCCTGTGGAGTCTCGACGCGAAGTCCTACGAGAAGGGGACGAGCCCCGTGGCGAACAAGCTGGGGAAACAGATTGTGGATGGGCGGCTGACGCTCGAGAATCAGCCCGGCCACGCGGACCTGCTGGGTGTAGGGTTCACCCAGGAGGGTTTGCCGAGCGAACCGTCGGTCTGGATCGAACACGGGCAGTTGAGGCAACTGGCCTACGACCGGTTCACCGCCCATACCCGGGGCGTCAAAACTATCCCGACGTTGGACGCGCCGGTTCTCTCGCTCGCAGGGGCGGCGAGCGGGAGCGTGCAAGATTTGATCAAGCGGAGCGATCGCGCCGTTCTCGTGTCTAACTTCTGGTACATCCGGCCCGTCAACCAGACCGATCTCACGCTGACCGGCATGACACGCGACGGCACGTTTCTAGTGGAAAAGGGAGAGGTCGTCTCCGCAATCAAGAATCTCCGGTTTCACGACAGTCCGCTGCACGTGTTTCGGCGGGTGGAGGCCGGCACGTCCCCGCTGGAAGCCGTGACGGCGGAAACCGGCAAGATGCTGGTCCCGGCCATGGCGCTGCCTGAGTTCACGTTCTCCAGCGTGACGCGGTTTTGAATCGGTCCGGAGGTTCCTCGAGGACCGGGTCGCGTCCCCTGTTACCGCTCCTCTATCCATTCCATTTATCCATGGAGGAAAACCGTTGACTCTTCCCTCCCGCAGGAGTAGACAACTAGGTGTTTCGAACGGTTTGCTCGTCCCGGCGACATCCTTGATCCGTGCGCGCCGCGCGAACGTCGCAATCGAACCCGCCTCGTCGGATCGGTGAAATGGCTTCACAGGTGTTCACGCGATCCGGGTAGCGATCCGCCAGTATGGAGGTCCGTCATGTCCCGCCGTTACAGCGATGAACCCGTCAACCTGATCCACCGGATTCCCTCCCCGGAACAAATCTCCGCGGTACGTCCCTCGCGCCGGTCCCTCGGCCAGGCGATCCTGGAGACCGGAGCGGCCTGCGTGCGCGGGTTGGCCGAACTGTTCGCGCAAGTCCGTCGCATGGGGCGGATGGTGCGGGCCGCTGTCCGAGGGGATGCCGTGTCGAGGGATGCTTCGCTGGGCCGCATGGCGGCGCGGGTCGCCGACGGGGTCCGGACGGCGGCCGCCGTCTGCTCGCGCGCCTATGATCGACTGGCCGAGTGGATCGCGCACCTGGATGTCTCGGTACAGCCCATTCAGCCGACCGTCGCTCCGGGAGTCGAGACGGCGCCCAAGTCGGCGCCGGTAAAGTCGGCCGAGCTTTCCCGGCGGGAGGACACGGGCGAACTCAGGACGCTGATTTTGAGCCAACAGCAGGACATCGCCCATCTCTCGGCCCAGGTTCAGGAACTCAAAGCGATGGTCCTGTCCCAGCAGCAAGTGCTGCTGTACCTCGGCAAGGAGCTGGAAGCAACTCACGCTCCATCCCTCGCGGCGGCGTTAGCTCCTGGCAAGCAAAGCCGCGTGACTCGCGAAAAACCGATCGTGAAAGGGAAAGACAAGACGATGCCGCGCAAGGGCGTGCAGAAGCCGTCGCTCAACCTGTAGAATTCGTCTTGATAGGGTTCATCCCCAACCGGCCTCACGCCGTTCCCGTGCGAGACTTTGATCACGACGACGTCGATCCGCTTCTATCGCAAGCGTCCGTCCAACTCTAGAGGCCGACGGCCCCCGATTCCGCGCCGGGTTGCGGGTTTGCTGCTCTGTATCCTGGCCGGATCGGCGACGTTGTGGCCGAACCCTCCTACAGCCTCGGCTCAGCCGGGCGCTTCATCGTCCGTTCCGCTCTTCGACAATCTGGGCACTCTCCATCACGCTATCACAACGACTTCCGAGCAGGCGCAACGGTATTTCGATCAGGGTCTGCGTCTCGTGTACGCCTTCAATCACGAGGAAGCGATCCGTGCATTCGAAGAAGCTGTCCGCCTGGATCCGTCGGCGGCGATGGCGCATTGGGGTATTGCACTCGCGCTCGGTCCGAACATCAATACGGCGATGGACAAGCGGCGCGAACGCCGCGCCTGGGAGGCATTGCAGAAGGCCCGTGCGAGGAGCGCCCATGTGAGTGTGGGGGAGCGCGGCTATATCGAAGCCTTGAGCAAACGATACAGCCTGAAGGGCGCCTCCCGCGCCTCCCTCGACCGGGCCTACGCGGACGCCATGCGCGCCCTGTGGTTCCGGTTCCCGGACGATCCGGACGCCGGCACGTTGTACGCCGAGGCTTTGATGGACCTGCGGCCATGGGACCTCTGGACCGCCGACGGCCGGCCAAAGCCCGGAACGGAGGAAATCGTCGCCACGCTGGAATCGGTCCTGGCCCGCCACCCGGACCACCCCGGCGCGTGCCATTACTACATCCATTCGGTCGAAGCGTCGCCGGCGCCAGAACGGGCGCTCCCCTGCGCGGAGCGATTGCCGGGCCTCATGCCAGGGGCCGGCCATTTGGTGCATATGCCGGCCCATATCTATCTGCGTCTGGGACGGTATCACGAATCAGCCGAGCGCAATGCCCACGCGGCGCACGTGGACAGGGAATACCTAGCCGGAGGCGCATCGTCCGGAGAGTACGCCGACGGATACTACTCGCACAATCTCCATTTCCTCTGGGCCTCATTGATTATGGAGGGACGACAAGGGGAGGCGATGAAGGTGGCGCGCGACTTGACAGCCACGATCACCGAAGAAGAAGCCCATGCGGAAAAGTGGAAGGAGTTCTATCTCCCGGCGCCCCTCTGGTCCCTGATCCGGTTCGGGCAATGGGACGAGCTGTTGCGGGAACCGGTTCCTCGGAAGCCGCTGCGGCTGCAGCAGGGTATGTGGCGTCTGGGCCGGGGGCTGGCATTGGCGGCGACGGGCCGTCTGCCCGGAGCCGAAGGAGAACACCTCGTACTGGCCGGCCTGGCGAAACGTATCGGGCGAGACCGGACGACGGAAGACAAGGTCGAGCGGTCTCTCCTGAACATTGCGGAACGGCTCCTGGCGGGAGATATTGCGGCTCGGCGCCGGAAATACGATGACGCCATCGCGATTCTCAAGGACGCGGTCAAGATCGAGGAGGCGTTGCCCTATACCGAGCCGCCGTATTGGCCCCTTCCGGTGCGCCATTATCTCGGAGCCGTGCTCCTGATGGCTGGCAGACCAGCGGAGGCGGAAGCGGTCTACCGCGCCGATCTGGCGAAACATCCCAACAACGGATGGGCGCTCCTCGGCTTGGCACAGAGCCTTCGCGCCCAACGGAAAGACGGCGAAGCAGAGGCCGCCGAACAGGCCTTCAAGGCCGCCTGGACGTATGCCGATGTGACATTGGCCGCGTCGCGGTTCTGATCCGAAAACGGAGAGCGGAGGGATGATGCGATTTGTCGTGGGTGTGATGGGGCCGGCCAAAGCGAAAAAGAAGGATCTGGCTAATGCGCGACTGCTCGGAGAATTGATCGCCCGTCGGGGATGGGTGGTTCTGACCGGCGGGCGCGATGTGGGCGTGATGGATGCGGCGTGCGAAGGTGCCAAGCGGGTCGGAGGGAGCCTGACCATCGGTGTACTGCCCACGGCGAAAGACAAGGTCTCCCGCCATGTGGATGTACCGATCATCACCGAAATGGGTAGTGGCCGGAATAACATCAACGTGCTCACGAGCCACGTCGTCGTCGCGTGCGGGCTGAGCGGATCCGGGACCGTCTCCGAGGTGGCGCTAGCCGTAAAGGCAGGCAAGCCCGTCATTCTGGTCGAGGCAAGCCCCGCCGAAGTGGCGTTCTTCCGGAAGTTGGGAAAGCGATTGGTGTCCGCCGCCTCTTCCCCGGAAGAAGCCATCGAGCTCATTATGAAACACGTAGACGGCCGGCACCGACGCTCGCGACCGCCCGGATCAGACGGGTACGAGGATTTGGTATTATAAGCAAACCGTAAGAACTCGGTTGCCCGTTCGACGCCATCGAGGAAGGTGCTGCGATGAGATCCGTCCGTTCCCGTGCCGCTCGTACGAGTGTCGGCTTCCTGCTCAGTGGCCTGCTGTTCTGGATTGTTCCCTTGACCGTGGCCTCGGCGACGACGGCCAAGGCGTATTTTGCCGGTGGTTGCTTCTGGTGCATGGAAGAGGCGTTCGAGAAGGTAGAGGGCGTCATCACGGTCGTGTCCGGCTATATGGGAGGAACGGTCGCCAGTCCGACCTACGAGCAGGTGTCCACCGGCCAAACCGGCCACGCCGAATCGGTGGAGGTCACGTACGATCCGGCGAAGATCAGCTATCAACAATTGCTCGATGTCTTCTGGCGCAATGTGGACCCACTGACACCGAACGCGCAGTTCTGCGATCACGGCAGTCAATACCGGTCTGCGGTGTTTTACGGAAACGAAGAAGAAAAGCGGCTGGCCGAGGAGTCCAAAAGCGTCCTCGAACGATCAAAGCGGTTCACCGAGCCGGTTGTGACGCAGATTGTCATGGCCACGACCTTTTATCCGGCCGAAGAGTACCACCAGGACTTCTACAAGAAGAATCCCATCCGGTACAAGTTCTACAAATTCAACTGCGGTCGCGCCGAGCGCCTGGAGGCGCTTTGGGGAAAACCGTAGTGGTCTTCACCTTTCCAGACGCTTCAGGTCACGGAATCCCCCGTTCTCCCAGCCTGGCAAAAATTGGCCAAAGTGTCCGTTTGAGGCATCCCCAGCACATGAGAGGGGCGGGCTTCAGTCACTTCTTCAGCGAGTTACGACCGGCAGAGGCGGCACGGCTCTTGAGCAACATCGGCGGTGACCCGGGAACGATCCTGACAGAGGGGCCGATCGGGTTGCTCCATGCACGCCACATCACCTCCATGGCCAACCGGTTCCGGAGCGTCGCCGCTCCGCGTCGTCGCGGTTCTGCTGGCGGCGGGACTCATCGTCGCCGCGACGCCGTTTCGGACTCACTCCGATGTTGAAGGCCGTCCTCGATACAGCGAGCAGGAGATCAGACGCGCCATCGTCTTCTACGCGAAGCGGTACCGTCTCGATCCCGCACTCTTGAGGGCGGTGATCAAGGTCGAGTCCGATTTTCGGCTTGACGTTGTGTCGCGCAAGGGGGCGGTTGGGTTAATGCAATTGATGCCCGAGACGGCGGCCACGTTGCGTGTCGTGGACATCAACGATCCGATTCAAAATATCCGCGGTGGCGCCAAGCAACTCCGTCATTTGTTGCGCCTCTATGAGGGCGACGTGCCGCTAGCGCTTGCCGCCTACAATGCTGGCGTGCATCGCGTCAAGGAGGGGGAAGATTCCCCGAATCCGCGAAACCCGGTCCTATGTGAGGAAGGTCTTGTGGTACTACAAGGCCTTTCGGGCTTCGAGGCACGGCCTAAAGGTGCCAGCCAGAACACGCCGTTAGGGCCGTGCCTTCATAATCAGTGCGCGAAGGCGCTCGCGCTGGGCGAGGCGAATGCTGGTGAACTCGACGCCGAATTGTTGGCCGTCGATCCACCGCACAATCCCCTGATCGATTCGTAGGGGCCATTGGTGATCGGGGAGGAAAATAGAGAGCTTGAGGCTCGTTCCCGGCTTGACCGCGATGAGCGAGGAAGCGCGGCAGCCGTTCGTGGAAATGTCTAGCAACGTCCCTTCTCCTTCAAACTCGTCGTCGCCGAAGAAGAAGAGGCGGCAGGAAAGATTGAGGCGGCGCCCCCGGCGGTCCTTGATGGAGGGTGGGCCGGACTTTTCTGGCTTCGGGTTCTCTGTCGGGTTCATGGGAGCCTCGGGATCCCCTCGTAGAAAAAGGATAACCAGCCGACCGCGTTTTTGCCTTCCCTGATGGAAGTAACCCGAAGGGGATGGAAACCAATGAAGGGCAAAGAGGTGACCGAGGCACACATGCGGCGCATTATACGGAGTCAGTGGATTACAGTAAATAGAAACAGGTATCGACAAGTTGTGCTGATCGATCCGGCCGCATCGTCCTCCCTCGGCACCCCCAAGGTCGCCCTTGACGTGTCGCCTCGCGTCTGCGACAAAGAAGACCGGCCGAGGAGGGGGCATCGCACCATGGCACGGGGCATCAGCGGGCGAATGACGGATCTGGTTCAATCGGAGATCCGGGCCATGACCCAGGCCTGCGCGAAGGTGAAAGGTTTGAACTTGGCGCAGGGGGTCTGCGATACGCCCGTGCCGTCCGTGGTCATTCAAGGAGCCGAAGAGGCGATGAAGCGCGGCTGCAATCTCTACACCCGATTCGATGGATTGCCCGAGCTGCGGCAGGCGCTGGCGAACAAGCTGGCCCGCCATAACGGCATCCATGCCGATCCGGACACTGAGATCACGGTAAGCGCGGGGGCCACCGGAGCGTTTCACTGCGCCTGCGCCGCCCTATTGAACCCGGGCGATGAAGCGATCCTCTTCGAGCCCTACTACCAGTACCACCTCGGCGCATTGCGGGCGGTTGAAGCGGTCCCGGTGATCGTTAGGATGCATGCCCCGGATTGGACCTATTCGGACGAAGACCTTGAACGTGCCATTACGTCCAAGACCAAAGCCATTATCGTCAATTCGCCGGGAAACCCGTCTGGGAAAGTGTTCACGCGGGACGAACTGGAAGGGGTCGCCGATCTGGCTCGCCGACACGATCTGTTCGTCATGACCGACGAAATCTATGAGTATTTCTTGTACGATGGTCGCACCCACGTGAGTCTCGCGACACTGCCTGGCATGGCCGAACGAACGATTACGGTCGGCGGCTACTCGAAGACCTTCAGCGTGACTGGCTGGCGAATCGGGTACAGCGTGGCGGCCAAGCCGTGGGCTGAGGCCATCGGCGCCGTGAACGACCTGCTCTATGTGTGCGCGCCGGCTCCGCTCCAAATGGGCGTGGCGAACGGGATTAATGAACTGCCCGACACGTTCTACCGAGACCTGGCTCGAGCGTACGAGCAGAAACGTGACCGGTTCTGTCGTGCGCTAGCCAAGTCGGGACTGCCACCCTCGATCCCCACCGGGGCGTACTACGTGCTGGCGGACGTATCTAAACTGCCGGGTGCGACGGGGAAGGCCCGTGCGATGTATCTCTTGGAGAAAACCGGCGTGGCGGGCGTCCCGGGAGAATCCTTCTTCTCCGGTCCGGAAGGCGCTGCCTTCATTCGCTTCAGCTACGCGAAAACCGATGCCGATCTCGACGAGGCCTGCCGTCGGCTGATGGAGGCGCAGTGGTAAGTCCTGGTGCGGTTCGCACAGCGTCATCTCATATGAGGACGGCCCCCCGTATTAATTAGGAGCTGAGCCCATGACAGCGGCTGGTTCGTTCGTCCGAAGTCTGATCGTTATGGCGTCTTTGGCGCTGACGGCTTGCGCCGAGCCGTCCCTTGTCCGGCCGACCAGCGTCACCGAGCCTCATGCGACCGAGCGTTCGGTTCTGGCCGGAGAATGGGATTACGAAGACGGGGCTGTCGTGGTACTGCGGCTCGACGCGCAGGGTAACGGGACTTATGAGTGGAAGGACGGGCGGATCGAGACCACGGACTTACGCGGCCGCACGTGGACCGGAAAATGGTTTCAGACGGAGAACGATCGCGAAGGCGGCTTCCTGGTCGAGTTCTCTTCAGATTACACAGAAGGCGAAGGCCGGTGGTGGTACACCCGAATCGGGACTGACTCTGCTCTCCCCGAGAAGGGCGGGCGATTTCATCTCACCAAGAAAACCGCTGTGGCCGCTCAGGGTCCCATTACTTATTGATCTGCCGCCAGCGACCGAAGCCGACAGGAAAGATCGGGCGGGCAATTGCGGCTCACGGCGATGATCCCGCGATAACGCGGCTCAGGACGATTGAATCCCAGCGACTGCCAGGCTCCGTCGTGCGCGAGACCGCTGGCCTCTTCGATCAGGAGCGCGCCCGCGGCCACGTCCCATTCATTCTCCGGCTCGAAGGTCGCGACGGCCTGGATCCGCCCGCTGGCGGTCAGAGCCATGGCCCACGCGATCGACCGCATCGGCTTGCCTGTTGCGTGCGCTTCAACGCTCTTGAACCGACCGATGCGTTGCTCCCAGGGGCTGAGTGCGATGACCGGCCGTCGGCTCGATTCGCCCTCGGACGGACAGATCGGCCGGTGATTGAAATGGAGCCCTCCGCCGCGCGTAGCAAAGAACAGCTCGTCCGTGGAGGGATTGAAAATCGCGGCCACCACCGGACGTCCGTCCTCCACCAGCGCGGCGGAGATGCAGAATTCCGGCTCCCGTCGGATGAAAGCTTTCGTGCCGTCGATCGGATCGACGACCCAAACACGTCGCTTGTGAAGGCGGTCCGGTGTGTCGGGCGACTCCTCGGAGAGCCATCCGTCGTCGGGGAAGCGGGACCGCATGCGATCCTGAAGGATCTGGTTTACGGCCAGGTCCGCGGACGTGACCGGCGACCGGTCCGTCTTCGTGCGGGTCTCGAATCCGTGCGACGCCTGCCGCAACGCTTCCTCGCCCGCGAGCCTGATCGCATCGGTCAATGCGCTGAGTTCCCGGTCCCACGTCATGTCGGAAGAGTAGCAAGCCCGACGTCGGAAGAAAAGCGCCGAAGGAGAGCGCGCCGCGAGAGCGGCGCCAGATCTCGGACGGGAAGGGGGCTTTGAGGTCCGGTTCCCGTCGTAGAAACCGTGGCGGGATGATCGTCAGAAGGACGGGGATTCCTGGACGTCGACGCGATCGACGAAGTACTCCGTTCCCCCGAAGCAGGTGCCGGGCAGGTAGCGGTATTCCCTGTAATGCAGCACGACGCGCTTGCCCATGGCGCGGACGAGGTCGGCGGCCACCCGATCGTCCCATACGCTGAAACTCCACAAGACGGGCGCCACGCCGGGCACCGTGGTCATCGCGAGCTCGCCCTCGTAGGTCTTGCAGATCCACCCCTTCTTGGAGAATTTCTGGATGTAGCCGGCGCGATTGCCTTCCGAATAGCTGTAGTTGAACGCGATGATCAGGTAGGCGGATGCGAGGAAGAAGGCCAGGGTGAGGAACAGTTTCGGTCGCCAAAGCCAGATGACCGGGAACAGGAGGGTCGACCAGTTCATTACACCGGCCCGGATTGGGGGTTCAGATCGGTGAACAACCAGGGCGTCTCGGCTTTTCGTCTGGCTTCGTAGGCCGCAATGGCCGATTCGTGCTGCAAGGTCGATCCGATCGGATCGAGCCCGCGATAGAGGCAATCTTTCCGGAACGGATCGATGTCGAACCGGTACGTCTGCCCGCTCGGCGTCGTCACCGTCTGGCTGGCGAGGTCCACCGTGAGCCTGTACCCTTCAGTGGCGAGAACCTCCCGCATGAGCGTAAGCACTTCATGGGATGTCAGGACGACCGGCAGAATGCCGTTTTGGAAGCAGTTGTTGTAGAAAATATCGGCGAAGCTCGGCGCGATCACGCACCGGAACCCCTGATCCAGCAAGGCCCAGGGGGCGTGCTCACGGGACGAACCGCAGCCAAAGTTGTCGCGGGTGAGCAAGATCGTCGCGCCCTGGTAGCGCGGCTGATTCAAGAAGAAGTCGGGATCGGGCGAGCCGTCTTTCCGCTTCCGCCAGTCGAAGAACAACCCTTCGCGGAGGCCCGTTCGCTTGATCGTCTTCAGGAACTGTTTGGGGATGATCTGGTCCGTGTCCACGTTGACGCGGTCCAGGGGAGCGACAAGGCCGGTGAGTTTGGTGAAAGGTTGCATATCCGAACCTATGTGTTCATCGGGTCATTTTGTCATTGATCCATCGAGTCAGTGCCGTTTTGTGCATTGGTGAAATGAATCGATGCGCCACATCAATTCTGTTACGACCAATGCCTGATATCGACGAAACGTCCTTCGACCGCTGCGGCGACGGCCATCGCGGGTGAGACGAGATGGGTCCGGCCTCCGGCTCCTTGCCGCCCCTCGAAGTTCCGGTTGCTAGTGGAGGCGCAACGCTCGCCCGGCTGCAACACGTCGGCGTTCATCGCCAGACACATGCTGCAGCCCGGTTCGCGCCACTCGAAGCCTGCCTCACGGAAGATCCGGTCGAGCCCTTCTGCTTCGGCCTGCTGCTTGACCAGTCCCGAGCCCGGTACCACCATCGCGCGCACGGTCTTCGCCACTTTCTTTCCTTTGGCGAAGCTGGCAGCCAGCCGGAGGTCCTCGATCCGCGAGTTGGTACAGGAACCGATGAAGACTCGGTCGATCTTGATATCGGTGATTGGCATGTTGGGGGAGAGCCCCATGTATTCCAACGCCCGCTCGGTGGCGTGCCGCGTCTTTTCGTCCGCAATGGTCCGGGGGTCCGGCACCTTCTGGTCGACGCCGAGGACCATGCCGGGGCTTGTGCCCCAACTGACTTGCGGCGCGATGTCCTCCGCCCGAAGGGTCACCGTGGCGTCGTACCGCGCGGCTGGATCGGTCGCGAGCTGTTGCCAGTAGCGGACGGCCTGCTCGAAGAGCTCTCCCTTCGGAGACAGGGGCCGCCCCTTGAGGTAGGCGAAAGTCTTTTCGTCCGGCGCGACGAGCCCAGCGCGCGCTCCGGCCTCGATCGACATGTTGCAGAGCGTCATACGGCCTTCCATGCTCAGCGCGCGGATGGTGGACCCCGTGTATTCGATCACGTAGCCGGTGCCTCCTGCGGTGCCGATCTTCCCGATGATGGCGAGAATCACGTCCTTCGCCGAGCAACGGTCCGACAACGTGCCGTCCACGCGGATCTCCATCGTCTTCGGCCGTTTCTGCACCAGACATTGGGTGGCCAACACATGCTCCACTTCGCTGGTGCCGATGCCGAAGGCGAGCGCCCCGAACGCGCCGTGCGTCGAGGTGTGCGAGTCGCCGCACACGATCGTCGTCCCGGGCAGAGTGAACCCTTGCTCGGGGCCGATGACGTGCACGATGCCCTGGCGGACATCGTTCATGCCGAACAGCGTGATCCCGAACTCCCGGCAGTTTTCCTCGAGCGTCTGGATTTGTTTCGCGCTGATCGGATCGGCGATGCCCAGACGGCGGTCGGTCGTTGGCACGTTGTGATCGGGCACCGCCAGCGTAGCCGAGGGACGGCGGGGTTTGCGCCCGGCCAGCTTCAGCCCCTCGAACGCCTGGGGCGACGTCACTTCGTGGACGAGTTGGCGGTCGATATACAGCAGCGTGGTGCCGTCCGGTTCCGCGCGAACGACGTGGGAGTCCCAAATCTTCTCGAACAGGGTAGTGGGTGTCATGCCCGCTCCTCGTCGACCGATCTGCGCCGACGGTGCAAAAGGATCCACATTATACATAGGCGTTTGCTGCCGTGCCAGAGACCGACGCCACAAAGAAAGATTTATTGGCGAGGCATCAAGTTTAAGCCGGTTCGGCCGATAGGAATGGTCATGGACGATTCGCCGCTCAATCCGGATGCCAGTTCCATCCCCCGGTGGACGATCAAGCGCGACCCACGCTCGCCCGGCTGCCTGTTCTGCCGCTCGATCATCGTGTGCGTGACGACCGACACCAGGCAGATGTCCTTCTGCGGCTGCCGCCTGGTCGAGTACCGCCTGTTGCCGCGGCCCAATGTTCGAAGGGCGAACTCCGGCAGACACTGACCGTCCCGGCTTGCTTCCGTTACAAGGACGTGTTACCAGGGGGTCCCTCCCGCATGGCGGGGCGACAGGAGCGGTGACGACCGTGGTCGATCCGATCTGGATGCGTCCTTCCATCATCACCTGGTCACAGTGGCTGCTCGACAGTTTTCGGCATTGGACCGGAAGTGAACTGTCAGCCCGCGAGGGCAGCGCCGCCGACCAGGCCAAGCGTTTGTACATGGCCCCGTTCGTCGTGCTCTCGCACGGCATGGAAACCGACCCAATCCTGAACTATGGCAATCGGGCCGCGCTCGAGTTGTGGGAGATGACCTGGGAACAACTGACCGCCACTGTGTCGCGTCAGACGGCGGAACCGACGAATCAGGACGAGCGGGCCCGCCTGCTACGGACGGTTGAGGAACGGGGCTACTGGGATCGATATCGGGGCGTCAGAATTTCGACGTCCGGGCGCCGGTTTCTCGTGGAAGCGGCCACGGTCTGGAATGTGCTCGACGGACAGGGGCGACGGGTCGGACAGGCCGCGACCTTCTCCACGTGGACGCGGCTGGAGTGAGATGATCAGAAGGCAAAGTATATCTCCGCCCCTCCGTACCCACCGCTGTGGAACGAGTTGCTGTGCTGGTAACCGCCTTTCAAGAGCAGGAAGACCTTGCCGATCGGTACCTCAACGAGCGGGCCGGTTTGCACCGCTCGGAAATCCGCGTTGCCCATGCCCGCAACGTCCCAACCGATGTACGTCGTACAGCAGCCCTTGTCGGATTTGTGGGTCAGGAGTTTTCCTCGGACACGGCTCCAGAAAAAATTGTCGAGGTCAGCGTAGGACGCGATCACGTGTACGCTCCCTTTCTCCTGCCAGTACAACGCTTCCACTTGTCCGAACGCGCCGATTTGATGGTCGATCGAGGTGCGGCTGTTGAGTCGCTCCTCTTCGATTCGCCGCAGTTGCGGTCCGGCCAGGGCCGAGACGGTCCAGCCGCCCATGGTCTGTTGGATGCCGAGCGACGGCACGATGAACTGCACGTTCGCGTCGAGGAGCCGCCCGGTGGCCCTAAAGCTGTAGCCCAACCCGGCCGTCATCATCTGCCCGAACAGGTCGGGGCCTCCAGAGGTCTGGAAGACGGGAGTCCGCACGCCGAGATAGCCGAAGTACTGGTGTTGGTTGTCGATCTGGAATCCAGTGAAGACGTCCCCTGCCTCTCCGCAAACGGGGAGGATCGTTAGGACAAGTGCCGCCAATAGGAGTAGTGTAAATCGCGCCATCGTTCTTCCCCTTCTTGGATGTGTTCCACCCGGAACCGGACGAGCGTGGCCGGTCCCCGGTGCTCGATGCCGATCGGCAACGCCTTCAACTTAACGAACTTGATCTGAAACATCGCTCCCCACAACCGGCCCGGATTGAAGTCGGGAAACAACACCGAAAATCCGGTGTACGACAGATCGTGTGCCAATCCCTTGCAGAACGGTTCGTCGCCGAGAATCGTGCAGACGGTGTGGATGGGAAGTCTCGGAATGCGGCGCCGGTCGTGGACGGGGGTTGCTAGGAAACCGGCTGGGGCGCGGAGCCGCCCGAGCAAGCCTCTCGGCTCCGGAGAGCCGACCGGCTCGGTGTCGATCTGGAATGGGGAATCCGGGGCGCATTTTTCGATGAGGGCTCTGCTGGCATCGACCGGGAGCTCGGCGAGCTGAATCCCGACCAGAACCTCTCCGACGCCGATGCGCTGCTGGCGGATGACGCGGCCCGTCAATTTCAGCAGCGATCCATCCGGTCCGGTCAAAACAACGGTGGTCGAGTCGAGCTGCGCAAAGAGCGGCTCGGAGAGGAGGACGCTCAGGTCTTGTTCGTTCAGGTTGACCGTCCGACCCTCCAAGGAGACGCCGTCCGCGAAGACTTCGCAGAGGAAATTCCGGCTCACACGAACCAACCGGCGGACCGGTCGCGATTCCGTCGATGGACGGTCATCCTGTTCGCGATCCGCAATCATGATCGCCTCCATCGGGCATAGTGAAGGGTCCGCCATCGTTCCTCTCCCTTTTCGATGCTTTCCACCCGGAACCGCACGCAGGTTCTGCCCGGCCGGCGCACCATCGAGACGGGGCTGACCTTGAGCGTGACGCAGGATAACTCCAGGAGGCTGCCGACAAGGGAGCCCTTCGGACTCGAAGGAAACTCCGCGCTGACTCCCGTGAAGGACATGTTCTTCAGTGTTCCCATGAGAAGCGAGGTCTCCGTCCTGAGCCGACAGACGGACCCGCCGGGAACGCGCAGCATCCGGCGCCGCTCCCAGTTGAAGGACTGCCAGGGAACGGTCAGGGCGTAGAGCAGCGAACGCAGGCTGCTGAAGATCCCGGGCTTGAAACGATAACCGTCTTCCCACGGGGCTGGGTCTCCGAAGATCTTCTCCACGAGTGCCTGCCTGGTGGCCTCGTCGAGGTCTGCGAATTGAAGAGCAACGGCGATTTCGCCGGAAGGACGCCGTTCCTGCCGGACGATCCTGCCAGCCAACCGGACCGGGCTGCCCTGAGACGACGTCAGGTAGAGGGCGAGGGTGTCCTGGGCCGTAAAGACGGGCCGGTCCAACGATAAGGCGGCACCCCGCTCGTTGATGTTGACGATGCGGGCCGGAACGGATTCCCGGTCGGCACACAACTCGCTCGCATAGTCGCGATGCAAGCGATATCCATGTCGTCCCTGCGTCTGCTCGTGGGCGACGAAAATGGCGACGGTCAAGAGGAGGAGATTGACGCTTCCCCAAAAGAGGCTGACCGGGAGGCCGGGATCGCCCATGCCGTGCCACAGGCGTTGGGCGCCCAGCACGAGTCCCCCGATCAGCAGACCGAACGTCGCCAGGTGTGGCCAGGCCAGGGACAGTTCGGTGGCGGTGCTCTTCTTGATGCGTTGTCCTTTCGGCGTCACTTCGAAGGGCCGTTCTTTGCGGGGGGCGGCGAGCGCCTTCAACGCGACGAAACTCAGGGCGAAGCACATCGCGATCTCATACACGTCGGACCAGAACGGATTGCGCGAGCCGCGGCTAATCGGGGCCATCACGAGGGCCGACGCGAAGAAGAAGGAAAAAAAATAGAGGCAAAGTTCCGCCACATCCGCTGTGAGCGGTGGCGTGCCGAACAGGAGGCTGGAGAGCGGGGCGATCAGACAAATCAGCCGCGGCAATCCGAAGAAGAAATAGAACACCGATCCGAAGTAGTCGATCCGCTGCGCCAGCGAGAGTCCCGGTTTCGTCAGCGGGTTGTCTCGCAGGAGGAGCTGGATGCAGCCCATCGCCCAGCGCTTCCGCTGTTTCAAGTGGCCCTCGAACGTTTCCGGCATGAGTCCGGCGGAAAGCACGCGGTTCAGGTAGCAGGACGTATAGCCTCGCGCATGAAGATTCATGCTGGTGTGGATGTCTTCCGTGAGGGTCTGCGTTTGGAACCCGCCGATCTCCTCGAGCGGCCTCCGGCGGAAAACCCCGCCGCTGCCGGCGAAGAACGCGCTGTTGTGCGCGTCACGGCCGGCCTGCAGCGCGCGGAAGAACAAGGCCTGTTCGTTCTTGACGAGTTCGCCGACCCGCAGGTTCCGCTGGAAAATGTCGGGATTGTAGAAGTGGTGCGGTGTCTGGACAATCGCGACCGTGGGGTCGTCGAAGAACCCCACGGTCTCCTTGAGGAACGTGCGTGCCGGAACGTGATCCACATCGAACACCGCGACGAGTTCGCCGTCCGTCTGCCGCAGGGCGTGATTCAGGTTCCCGGCCTTGGCATGGCGGGGACGGTCCGGCCGCCGGAGGTACCGGCATCCAAGGGACGCGGCGAGCGTTTTCACCTCAGGCCGGTGGCCGTCGTCGAGCACGTAGACGCTGAACCGGTCCTTGGGATACTCCTGTGCCAGACATCCGACCAACGTCTGGCGCAGGATGGAGAGGGGCTCGTCCACAACCGTAACCATCATATCCACAGTGGGGTAGCGCGTGATCGGCGCCGGCTCCCGCTCGGTCGGGGACCACGATTGGTAGGCGAAGAAGCAGAATTGGCAAAATCCGTAGAGCTCCGCGAGATACACGGTCCATCCCACGGCCATGCTGCTCAGATCGTCGGTCGGGAGCGTGTAGAACAGCCGCCAAAACATGTACCGTGCGTACAAGAGTAGGCTCAGCCCGAGCACCCACCGACGGCCGCGCCCTTTTTTCAACAGCAGGGCGATTGCGAACAGCACAAGGCTGGAGATGCCGGCTGCGACCGGCATGCTGAAAAAGTCGTCGATCAGCGACATACTCGCCCGGTCTCAATTCGTGCGCTGGAATGCGTGGGTCATGGGTCGGTTCGGACCACCTTATTACGAGGCCCTCAACCTGCCTATCCCTCCGATGGGGACTGATCTTTCGAGGGGGACAGATCGAAGTAGTTGGTGGGACACACGAACTTCTGTGGCTTAGAGAAGGGAACGCTCTATCGAAAGGAGGGGGGGGTTACGTCCAGAGTTCGAGCGGACCGCGATGGGCGATCCCGCGAACGAGATCGTGCCGGGACAGAATGCCGATTGGGCGGCGGTTGCCGTCCAGGATTGGGACTGCATGGATGCGTTCGTCCAACATGACGCGTGCAATTTCCCGTATGTCGGTGGTGGGGGTCGCCGAGATCACACGCGTGGTCATGATCTCCGCCAGCCGCCGTTGGGCTGCCTGTCCGGCGTTCCCCAGCGTGATCAGTTCCGGAACGTGGCGGAGCAGATCGCGGTCGGACACCATTCCGACGAGCGCCCCGTGCAAGGATGTCACCGGAATATGCCGAAAGCCATGCCGTTGCATCGTGGCCCAGGCTTCGGCCAACGTCCCGTCCGAGGGGAGCGTGAGCACCGGAGCGGTCATAAGATCGCGAGCCAGCGTGGCTGGACTGGGATGCTGTTCGCGGCGGGTCTGCTGCTGGTAGGCAGTCTGGGCGGCCTGAATCGATCGATCCGCCGCAGAGGGGCGGTCCCCGCTCGTTCCCCGGGAGTCCACCGATTCGACCCGATGTGGACGAGGGGCTCCTGGGTTGGTCGGATAGGTTTCCACGATCCCATTTACAGCCAGCACGACCGGCATGGCAAAGACTCCACACCGGCTGTATCGGCATCTTAGGAAAATCCTTAAGGCCGTAGGGGAGATCCGCCCGGTCTCGTCTTGAATGGCCCGCCCCGGCGTGTCATCATCGATCATCATGGACACAGAACCGATCCGGTCCCAGGTCGTCGCAATCGGTGGAGACCCGCCGGCCGTGCTGCATCCAGAACTCGCAATCACCCGACGCCGGTCCGTACGGCGATCTGTCGGCCGACTCCATCGTCCTCGATAAGATCGTCATGATAACGGGGCGTGCCTTGATCGTCGTGGTCGGTTTGGTGGCGCTCCTCGCCGCTTGCGAGCAGCAGACGTGGGAATCCGCCATGGCAGCGGGCCAAGAGGCCATGCGCCGGGCTCGGTATGCGGAGGCGGAGGCCATCTTTCTCGCCGCGGCCCAGAAAGCCGAGGCCCAGTTGGGACCCCATCACCGGCATGTCGCCGTGGCGCTGTCGAACGAAGCCCAGGCCCTGGCGGCGCAGGGCAAGTACGTCGACGCGGAGCCGGTCTACCTGCAGGCTCTGAAAATTTTTCAGGACGTCCACGGGGAAACCCACGCCGACGTGGCCGCCACGCTGAACAACCTCGGTGTTTTGCACCGGATGCACGGCCAGTACGCGCAAGCGGAGCAATTGCTGAATCGGGCGCTGGCGATTAAGGAGCGCCTGCACGGTGGCGACCATCCGGATGTCGCCTTGACGCTTCATAACCTGGGACTGCTCTTCGTGTCTCAGGGGCAACCGGAAAAGGCCGAACCGCTCTACCGTCGGGCCCTGGCGATTCGCGAGAAGGCGTTGGGCCCCGCCCATCCCGATCTTGCGAAGAGCCTGGAAGATCTGGCCGGGGTCCTGCGCAAGTTGCATCGCGAGGCAGAAGCCGCCGATCTCCAAGCGAGGGCGTACGAGGTCCGCGCGAAGCGCAGTTGAACTCACGGGCTGATCCGGTGTAGCGTAGTTAGATGACGCCTTCCACCCAGGCCACGACGGTGAATTGGCGCGCCAACGCCCTGATCGCGAGGTCGGTCGGGATTGTGGCGATCGCCCTCGGCTTCATCATCGGCATCTACGGGCTCGATCATCCAGCCTCGCACTGGCTCCGCACCGCGCTGGGTCTCCTCGTTACCGGAATGCTCGCCCAGGGGTATGCCCTCTACTGCTCCGTCAAAAGGATGCAGGAGCTCAATTCCAAGTCATGATGCGCCGCGTTGCCGTCTGTCGACCCGTCCTCTGTGGCCTGGCAGTCGCCCTTGCGGGTATGCTGACCGCTTGTGGAGGACCGTGGCGGGACGCCTACTTCAAGAAGGGCGTCAATCGTCTGACCCAGGAGGACATCCGCGAAAAAATGGGGCCGCCGCATACCGCCAAGACTCCGGTGCTCGGCGGGGACAGTGTCTGGACCTATCGTTTCCCACTGAGCGACAAGGATCTCGATCCCTGGAATCCGACGTTCATCGCCGATGCCTCCCAATCGGTCAGCGCCTTGATGAGCAAGAACCAGGAAGGCCCCAAGCCGACCCTCTACTGTTACCGCTATACCTTGACGTTTAACGAAGAGAAGGTGCTCAAAAGCTGGAAACGGGACGAGTGTACGCCGGGGACGCGCGAGACGCTGACCGCCAAGTGACGGGCGGTGTGTGCCTACACCTACAAAATGCCCGCCAAGCGATTCATACTCAACGCGGTCTGCGTGTAAAACAGCTGGAACGCCTGGTAGTCCTTCGAACGAACCCGCTGCGGCAGCGGGCCGCGATCGCAGTAGAGCATGCCGATGGGACGGTTACCGATCCGCAACGGAGCGATGATCGCCGACCCTGGGTTCCATGTTTTCAGGAACGCGGGATTCATGGGCACGCTCATCGGGGTGGTGAAATCCTCGATGAGGATGGGTTCCGCCTGCTTCAGCAGATTCAAGAAGCAGGGGTGCTCGTGGCTGAGCGAGCCGGAGAGACAGTCAAGATGCCGTGACGGCGGATCGATGCCAAGGAGGAGGCGTCCTACCAGTTGATCGGTGTCGTGGGGGTTGAGCAGGGCCAAGGCCACACGGGCGAACCCCCCGTCGCGATACAGGGCGCGCACGAGCGTGCCGAGCAGCGTGTTCAGGTCTTTCGCTTCGCGCAACGACGCCTGGAGCGCCTGCAACGTCTCTAGCGGATCGGTTTCGATAGGGGCCGGGCCGCGTGTTCGAGGAGTCGCGGCCACGACCGCCTCCGACTCCGGAGCCTGGATCGTCAGCGGGGCACAACGGCTGTCCG
This sequence comes from uncultured Nitrospira sp., assembly GCA_964445795.1. Classification (GTDB taxonomy): domain Bacteria; phylum Nitrospirota; class Nitrospiria; order Nitrospirales; family Nitrospiraceae; genus Nitrospira_D. The sequence goes on from CAYULI010000007.1 coordinate 57,263, forward strand.
GCTTGGGATCATTCCAGAGGTCGAAGGACAGGCCGGAGGCCTTAACGAGCTGTTTGCCGCGGTCGACAGCCCGCACCATGATCTCGCCGAACAAATGCGAAGGAAGGCCGGTGCCGGTGAGCAACCCTCGTTTCGTCGCCTCCACGGCAGAGGCTGAGCAGGGTCCCGTGATGGCTTCGACGAGCGCGGTGCATCCGACGACTAGCCCCTTTACAATCTGTCGGCCGGTTTGCCATCGGCCTTCTGCGGCATCGTCGGTGGACGAGAGGAGCTCTTGCAGGTAGGGAGGCAGGCCCCAAAGTTGCGCGAGGGCTTGAGCCAGCCGGCGCTTGGGCACGCCGAGCAGCTGCGTTTCCTCGATCACTTGTGCGGCTTGTGTGCGGGCCGTCAACGGGAGGCTTCGCAACGAATGGTACAACTCGGGCGACTGATTGGCCACGGCCAGGTCGCCGATGGAGTAAAGCAGGGCACAACTGAACAACTGACTGAGCGACGGATACTCGATCGCCATGCCGAGTTCGTTGGCGTGAACCGCCGCGACGAGCGCACGCGCAATGACGCCGCCGACTACCTGGTGCTTGTCTGGCCACTCGCGCAACTGTTCGACCAACTGCGCCGCGGTCACGATCGAGCAGACGGTGTCGAGCCCGAGCCACGTCACGGCGTGCGGCACCGAGGTAATGACGTGTTGCGGGCTGTAGGCGATGCTGTTGGCCACCTGCAGCACCTTGCACGTCAGGCCAGGATCGCGGCTTACGAGTTGCGCCAGGCGATCGGCCCCCGTCATGCCGCCCGCAAGACCGAGAATTTTCTGGCAGGTTTTCTCCAGGGCTGGTAAGCAAGGGTGACCCTGATCGAACAGCGGCTGAAGCGACCCGTGCAGGCGGGGACGAATCGAGACGGCCAGGGCCGACTCGGACACAATGGGCGAAGGAGACATGTCGGGTCCTTGGTGCTGATTGCGTCCTGTATCGGTTGTTCGACGGGGAATCTTAATCGCGGTGGAGCGGCGGGGAGGCGACCTGTGATGCAGAGCGGCTGGGTCTCGATCGACAGCTCGGTGGTGCTGGACGGGGTCAAATCCCTGATCCTCCTGGCATCTCTGGTTATCCTACGGACGTTGATCGTCCGATGGATCGCCAGGAATCCAACGCTCTCGATGGAAGCCAAGCGACGGTGGGTGGTCACCACCCGGAACTCGATCGTCTTCGCCTTTCTGATCGGGCTCGTGGTGATCTGGGCGCACGAACTCCAGGCCTTTGCCGTGTCCCTCGTCGCGCTGGCGGCCGCACTCGTGCTGGCCACGAAGGAGCTGATCCTCTGTTGGAGCGGCGCGGCGCTGCGGGTCGGAGGGAAAGTGTATGCGGTGGGCGATCGGATCCAGATCGCCGGATGTCGCGGCGTCGTGCTGGACCACGACGTCTTCACCACCAAGCTGCTGGAGATCGGTCCGGGACAATCCGCGCATTTGTATACCGGCCGGATCACAGTCTTCCCGAACAGCCTGCTCTTCACCAACGCCCTGGTCAAAGAGAATCCCGAACAAGATTACGGCCTGTACACATTGGTGATTCCGGTTAAAGCCGACGAGGATTGGCAGCGGGCTGAACGCATTCTCCTCGAATCGGCCAGGAGCGAGTGTGCCCCGTTCATGGACGAGGCCGTGCGCCACATGAAGTTGCTCGAACAAACGAACCTCCTTGAAGCACCGTCTCCCGAGCCGCGCATCACTATTCAACTTCCGGAGCCCGGGAAAATGCATTTCGTGCTGCGGTTTCCCGCTCCGGATCGGGGCCGGTCCCGTGTGGAACAGGCGATTCTGCGCCGCTACTTGACCGAGATGACGAGTGCCTGACTTTCGGCGACCGGTCGCTTGTTCCTCCGCCCGCCGTCTGCTAGCATCCCAGCGATCGCCGTTCTCGTGCACGATGAAGATCGCGACCTTCAACGTCAATTCCCTGCGCAAACGTCTGCCCATCGTATTGGGCTGGCTGGAGCGAGAGAAACCCGACGTGCTTTGTCTCCAGGAAACCAAAGTCCAGGACAGCGAGTTTCCTTTGCTCGCCCTGGCTCCGACCGGGTATGAGGCGACCTTCCGGGGGACGAAGTCGTACAACGGCGTGGCTGTGCTCAGCCGGAAAAAGCCCGAGGCGGTGTATTATGGATTCGACGACGGTGGCGATCCGGACGAGGCACGACTGGTGCGTGTCGTCGTCGACGGCATCCCCATCGTGAACACCTATGTGCCGCAGGGGTTCGAAATCGACTCGCCGAAGTATGCGTACAAGCTGCAGTGGTACGAGCGGTTACGTCATTATTTCGAGAAGCACCTCTCGCCCGATGTGCCTGCGATCTGGTGCGGGGACATGAATGTAGCGCCCCGGCCGATGGACGTGCACAGTCCGGAGAAACACCTCACGCACGTCTGTTACCACGAAGCGGCTCGGAAGGCCTATGAGAAGACGGCGGCCTGGGGGTTTCAGGACGTGTTCGTGAAGCTCTATCCCGACCGACAACAATATACGTTCTGGGATTATCGCGCGCCGAACTCGCTCGAATCGAACAAAGGCTGGCGCATCGATCATATTCTGGCGACGGCGCCGCTGGCGGAGAAGTGCGTGAGGGTTGACGTGGACGTCGAGCCGCGGCGAGCGAAGGACCCGTCGGACCATACGTTTCTCTGGGCCGAGTTCTCGATCTGACCGCGCACGCGACGTCCACTCCCTCGCCCGATCCGGCCGCGCGGCAAGTCGTCCGCGACGACCGGATGGGACTTGTTCAGCGTTCGACTCTCACGCCGCATGCAGGAAAGATTCTTTCCCCCGCAAGCGGCTGTTGCGATTCTGTTGAATCAACGGATCGAGGAGCAGGCCGCAATTGATACACCGATGAACGATGGTATTGGGAGACAGCTCCGGTTGGCGCTCTTCGATCATGAGCCCTTTGCATTTCTGACAGGTCATGGTGCCCACCTCCTGGTCATGGCCGCGCCGAAAGTGATCCTTTTGCCTGGCGGGGTCAACGTAACATCGACAGATTAATCCCGTGTTAACCGGTAGTTAAAAGTGTCTAATCTGACAGAAGCATCGCATTGCGATGTAGCCGTCGTGGGAGCCGGGGCGGCCGGATTGGCGACCGCCATCTTCGCGGCGGACACATCGGCGAAAGCAGGTTGCCCGGCTCGGATCGTCCTGCTCGACGGAGCCAAAACGATCGGGGCCAAGATCCTCGTGTCCGGAGGAGGACGGTGCAACGTGACCCACGTCGCCGTGACAGCGGCGGACTTCTTCGGCAATCGCCGCATCGTCAAGAACGTGCTGGCCGCGTGGCCCGTCGAGCGGACGATCGAGTGGTTCGCCTCGCTGGGTGTCGAACTCAAGCGCGAGGAGACGGGCAAGCTCTTCCCCGTCACCGACCGAGCCAGGACCGTCCTCGATGCCCTCCTCGACCGGTGCCGTCGCCTGGGCGTCGAAATTCGGCCGGATCATCGGGTGCGCGCGATACGGCATGGATCAGACGGCGAATCGGGATTCCTGTTGCACCACGGCCACGGGACATTGCGAGCCACGAGCGTCGTGCTGGCGACGGGAGGCCGGTCGCTCCCGAAATCGGGGAGCGACGGATTCGGCCATGTCCTCGCACGTCGGCTCGGCCACACGGTGACACCCACTGTTCCGGCCCTGGTCCCGCTCGTCCTCGAGGACTCCATGTTTCACAGGACCCTTGCCGGCCTCTCGCAGGAGGTCGAACTGACCAGCATGATCGACGGGAAGCCCATCGACTCCCGAACCGGCAGCTTGCTCTGGACGCATTTCGGCATCAGCGGCCCGGTCGTCATGGACAGCAGCCGCTTCTGGACCTTGGCTCAGGAGGCGGGGAAGAAAGCGGAGCTCGTCGGGAATTTTCTTCCCGGCTGGACGCAGGAACGGATACGACAGTGGTTCGTTGACCAGACGAGCGGCGCTCCTCGGCGGTCGTTGGCGAACACGCTCGCCCGGTTGGTTCCCGAACGGTTCGCCGACTCACTTTGCCGTCACAGCGGCTGTGATCCGCAGCAGGCGGTCGCGCAGGTCCGCCGAACCGATCGCGAGCGGCTGGTCGCTTCCCTGGCGAAATTTCGGTTCCCCGTCGTGCGCCATCGCGGCTGGAACTATGCCGAGGTCACGGCCGGCGGGGTTCCGCTCGGGGAAATCGATTTCCGGACGATGGAATCGAAGCTGGTTTCCGGGTTGTATCTCGTCGGTGAGATTCTCGACTGCGACGGCCGGATCGGGGGGTTCAACTTCCAGTGGGCCTGGGTCACGGGCTATCTGGCCGGACGGGCGGTGTCAGAATACGTTCAGAGCCGGGCTGGGCCGCAAGCCGCTACTCCGGAGAAGAGGGCCCTTGTGGTCTCGGCGCAAGCGGGGTAGATAAGATGGAGTAGGTTCATCGGCGCCGGATGTGACGGTTTGAGAATGACCCGTCTGTTCGATCATTTCATGACCTCGGTGGGCAGCAAGGCGGTGGTGGCGCTGACGGGTCTTCTCTTGGCCGGCTTCGTCGTGTTTCACATGCTCGGCAATCTGCAAGTATTCGAAGGAGCCGAGGCCCTCAATACCTACGCGGCGTTTCTGCGCGAGATGCCGATGTTGCTCTGGACAGCCCGGTTCAGTCTACTGGGCCTGGTTGCCCTGCACATCGGGCTGGCCGTCCGGTTGGCGCTCAACAACCGCCGGGCGCGCCCTGTGGGCTATGCGGTCCGAAAATACCGGAAGGCATCCCTCGCATCCCGCACGATGGCCGTCACGGGATTCCTGCTGCTCCTGTTCATCGTCTTTCATCTGCTCCATCTGACGGCGGGAGTCATAGACCCGTCCTTCCACGATCGCCTCGACCCGCAAGGTCACCGAGACGTGTATGCCAAGATGGTGCACGCGTTTCAGAACCCCCTGTTCGTCGTGATCTACCTGGCGGCGCAGATTGTGCTAGGGCTGCACCTGAGCCACGCCGTGTCGAGCAGCTTACACACCTTGGGACTGGAACATCCGACGATCAACGGCCTGGTGAAGGCGGCCGGGCCTGCAGTCTCGTTCTTCGTGGTGTCGGGCAACGTGCTGATCATCATGGCGATCTTCGTGGGAGCCCTGCGCGTATGATCGTTCTCGACTCCAAGGTGCCCGGCGGGCCGCTGGAAAGCAAGTGGGACCGACATCGGTTCAGTGAGAAACTGGTGAGCCCCCACAACAAGCGGCGGATCAAGATCATTGTGGTAGGCACCGGTCTCGCTGGAGCCAGCGCCGCCTCGACGCTTGGACAGCTCGGCTATCATGTGGACTGCTTCTGTTTCCACGACAGCCCGCGTCGCGCCCACAGCATCGCCGCGCAGGGTGGGATCAACGCCGCGAAGAATTACCAGGACGACGGGGATAGCGTGGCCCGGCTCTTCTACGACACGATCAAAGGCGGGGACTTCCGCTCCCGCGAGGCCAACGTGTACAGGCTGGCCCAGGTCAGCACGCAGATTATCGACCAATGCGTGGCGCTCGGCGTACCGTTCGCGCGGGAGTACGGCGGCCAGCTGGCCAATCGGTCGTTCGGCGGCGTGCAGGTCTCTCGCACCTTCTATTGCCGCGGACAGACCGGACAGCAGTTGTTGCTGGGTGCCTACTCGGCGCTGTGCCGGCAGATCGAGCGCGGCCAAGTGACGATGCACCCGCGCAGGGAGATGCTCGACCTGATCGTCATCGACGGGCACGCGCGCGGCATCGTCGTCCGCGACCTGGTCTCGGGTCGTTTGGAGGTGCATACCGCCCACGCGGTCGTCCTGGCGACCGGCGGGTACAGCAACGTCTATTTTCTCTCGACGAACGCGAGCGCCAGCAATGTGACCGCGACGCACCGGGCGTGGAAGCAGGGCGCGGCGTTCGCCAACCCCTGCTTTACGCAGATTCACCCGACGGCGATCCCGCCGGCTGAGACGCATCAGGCCAAGTTGACGCTGATGTCCGAGTCGCTCCGGAATGACGGACGACTGTGGGTGCCGAAGACGCCGTCGGATCCCCGATCGCCCGATCAGATTCCGCCCTCCGACCGCGACTATTTCCTCGAACGGCGTTACCCGCGGTACGGCAACCTCGTGCCGCGCGATGTGGCTTCCCGCGCCGTCAAGGCCATCTGCGACGAGGGCCGGGGAGTCGGCCCTGGAGGACACGGCGTGTACCTGGATCTGAGCGACGCCATCGCGCAACTGGGGCTCAACACCGTGCGGGAGCGGTACGGGAATCTCTTCGAGATGTACCAGAGGATCACCGGAGAAGACGCCTATCGCCTGCCCATGCGTATCTATCCCGCGCCGCACTACACGATGGGCGGGCTCTGGGTGGATTACAATTTGATGAGCACGATCCCCGGACTCTTCGTGATCGGCGAGGCGAATTTCGCCGACCACGGAGCGAACCGTCTGGGCGCCAGTTCCCTCATGCAGGGACTGGCCGACGGCTACTTCATCCTTCCCTATACGATTGGCCACTATTTGGCGACCACGAAGATCGCGCCGATCCCTGCGGATCACCCCGACGCGCGCGGCACAGTGGAGCGGGTGTCGGCGAGGATCGACAGACTGCTTCGCGGGAGGGGAAAACGGACCGCGGCGTCGTTCCATCGGGAGCTGGGTCGCATCCTCTGGGATCATTGCGGCATGACTCGGTGCGAGGCGGGCTTGAACCTGGCGCTCGAGCGGATTCCGGCGATGCGCGAGGAATTCTGGCGCGACGTGGCGGTGCCTGGTTCGGGCGAGACCTTCAATCAGGAGCTGGAGTATGCGGGCCGGGTGGCGGATTTTCTGGAATTTGCGGAACTCCTCTGCCACGATGCGTTGCACCGCCGAGAGTCGTGCGGGGCCCATTTCCGCGAGGAGTATCAGACCCCGGACGGCGAGCCGGAACGAGACGACGAACACTTTGCGCATGTGGCGGCCTGGGAGTATGTGGAGAACGGACCGCCCGTGCTCCATAAGGAGCCGCTAACCTTCGAGTTTGTGAAACCCGCGAGAAGAAGCTACCAATGACGCGTCAGGGATGAGGCAGAGCGCGGCGGCGGAGAGATCATGAAGTTTACGCTCAAGATCTGGAGACAGGTGGGACCCGATGCGCCGGGACGATTCGTCACGTACCCGACGCAGGAGGTCAGTCCCGATGCGTCGTTTCTGGAAATGCTCGACGGGGTGAATCAAAGCCTGGTCCTCAAGGGGGAAGAGCCGATCGCGTTCGAACACGACTGCCGGGAAGGAATTTGCGGAAGCTGCTCGCTGGTCATCAACGGGGTGCCGCACGGGCCCGAGCGGGGGATTGCCACCTGCCAGCTCTATATGCGGCGATTCGCCGACGGTGCGACCATCACGATCGAACCGTGGCGTGCCCGCGCGTTCCCGATCATCAAGGATCTGGTCGTCGACCGGCGCGCGCTCGACCGGATCATGCAGGCCGGAGGCTATATCTCCGTCAATACGGGCGGCGCCGTGGACGGCAACGTAATCCTGATCGGAAAAGATCAGGCCGAGACCGCTATGGATGCAGCCTCCTGCATCGGCTGCGGAGCCTGCGTGGCGGCCTGCAAGAACGCGTCCGCCACGCTGTTCGTGGCGGCCAAAGTGTCACACCTGCGATCCCTTCCTCAAGGAGAGCCGGAGCGGGCCCGTCGCGTGAAGGCGATGATAGACTCGATGGAGCGGGAAGGGTTCGGGGCGTGCGGGAACCAGTTCGAGTGCGAGGCCGTCTGCCCCAAGTCCATCAGCGTCCGGTTCATCGCCATGCTGAATCGCGAATACCTCCGCGCGACCATCGCCTATCCGGAATCGCTCGCGCCGGTGCATGCCCCTCACGACGAATCGGATTGACGTCCTTTTGGTCGCTCGCCCGTCTGGCCGCTTCATCTCGTCGAAACGTCCCAAGAGGGTGATTGAACTTGACTGTCGGCGAAAGCCCATTATAGTTCGGAAAGTGGAACCGCGAGAGGACACACGCCGCCTCGGCGCGGCGAGGATGCCGAGGACCTGATGAATCGTCGACTCACCTGCCTGCACTGCCAAAAAGGCGGGGTGCTGCGATCGCGGCCGCAATCGCCACGCGAATACGTCGCCGCGCTGATCGGGATCGTGTCGTTCCACTGCCCACACTGTAGCCGTCGGTTCCTGGCCTGGCGTCCCGGGCTACACGGTCCCGCGCACGCGGTAGATCGCCGTGAGCATCTCCGGATTCCCGTCCGGTTGTTTCTCTCGTTCTCCGGTGGAAAAGTGCGAGGCGAGGGCACGGTCATGGATCTCTCGATGGGCGGGTGCATCATCAAGAGCGGTACCCAGGTGCGCGTCGACGATATTTTCTACCTCGAGATCGCGATCGCCGAGGGTGAACCGCCGATCGAAGTGGCGGCAATAGTCCGTTCGGTCAGCGCGCGCGGCATCGCCTTCAAGTTCCTCCGCAAGGCTCAGGAGAACAAACGCCTGCTGGCTTTCATCCAATCGAACTCGGGTTCCACCTCCACGGTGCCTCCCAAAGCCGTCGAACCGACAGTGATCAGCTAGCCACCCTGTCCCACCGGTCCATGCGATGTGAGCTTCCCTTGACCGGCGTATCTTTGTGATTATTCGGGTGATACTATGAGCGGGTCTGGATGCTCATCCGAAGGAGAATAGCTATGGCGAGAAGTCGCGTTCTGTTGGTCGGGTTCCTGATCGTTTCGGGTCTTGGGGGATGCGGGTACAACGACTTGCAGGGACTCGACGAAGACACAAAGGCCGCCTGGAGCGAAGTCGTCAATCAGTACCAACGACGGGCCGATCTGATTCCCAATCTCGTCGCCATCGTGAAAACGTACGCCGAGCATGAACGGGAGACGCTCGAGCGTGTCGTGCAGGCGCGCGCCCAGGCTACAGGAATCCAGGTCACGCCCGAGCTGTTGAAGGACCCTGCGGCGTTCGAGCAATTCCAAAAAGCCCAGGCGGGGCTGACAGCGGCCCTGGGACGCCTGATTGCCGTCGCCGAACATTATCCGAATCTCAAGGCCGATCAGACCTTCCGGGATCTCCAGAATCAGTTGGAAGGCACCGAAAATCGCATTGCGGTGGCGCGTAAGCGCTACATCGATCGCGTGGCCGAGTACAACAAGATGGTCCGGTATTTCCCGACCAACCTGACGGCGAAGTTCATCCTGCACTTGGAGGAAAAGCCGAACTTCACGGTAGCGGACGAGAAGGCGGTGGCTAAACCGCCGGAGGTCAAGTTCAACTGAAGCAGAGCCAACGATGAAATCCGTCCGCATGAGCCGCGGCTGGCGTGTGCCGGCGCGGCTCTTCGTCTTTCTCGGGGTCCTGGTGAGCGCGCCGCCAGCCCAAGCCCTGGATATCCCTCCGCTCACCGGCCGCATCGTCGATATGGCTCATGCGCTCCCAGCGAGCGAAGCGGCCCGGATTGCCGAGGCGCTGCGGGCCCACGAGGAGCGAACCGGCAACCAAGTGGCCGTCCTGATTCTCCCGTCGTTGGAAGGAGAGTCGCTCGAAGACTATTCCCACCGTGTGGCCACGACATGGAAGCTGGGGCAGAAGGGTGTCGATAACGGCGTGCTCCTGCTCATTGCGCTGAAAGAGCGGAAACTGCGGATCGAAGTCGGCTACGGCCTCGAAGGTGTACTGACCGATCTCCGTGCGGCGCATATCATTCGCAACGAAATCGTGCCGCGATTCCGGACCGGAGACTGGTCGGGGGGCGTGCGGGCCGGTGTCGAAGCCATTCTCCGGACGATCGAGGGGACTTATAGGGAAGAGACCCCGCCGCCTTCCGTCGGGAACGGGTTCGATGTCGGCGCCGGGTACTCCGTCGGCGCCGGCATTCTAGTCGGATTGCTGGCGGGGCTCATCTGGAGCCAGGGACTCCGCCGGACGCGGGCCATGCTCGGCGCGGCGCTAACGTTTCTGATCGCCCAAGCGGCTGGTGTTTTGCTTGCCCTTGCGGCCGCAGGAGTCACGGCCCTATTGCTCTGGACGTTGCTCGGCGCCGGACGCGGTCGGCGATCCGGCAGAGGATTCGATGAGTGGATGTGGTACAGCAGCCGCGAGGGAGGATGGAGCGGAGGGTCCTTCGACGGCCAGGCGTTTAGCGGAGGCGGTGGCGATTTCGGTGGAGGGGGGGCCAGTGGCGATTGGTAAAGCGATCGAACTCACGGAGCAGGATCGAGCCCGGATCAGCGAGGCCGTGCGAGCGGCCGAACGCCGGACGAGCGCGGAGATCGTGCCGATGCTAGTCGCGCGGTCGGGGCTCTATCGGGATGCCCAACACAGGATGGGACTGGCGCTGGCGCTTGCGGTGCTGACCGGTCTCGTCACGCTGGAAAACCGCTGGCTGCCCTGGGGCTGGCATGCTGCCAATGCCGCCTGGCTCGTTGCCGCCACCGTGCTGGCATATGGAATCGGGGCCTGGCTCGGAAGGTTCTGGCCCGTGATCCGCGCGGTGACGTCGGTCGACCGCCTGCATCAGAAAGTCCGCCTCCGGGCCGAGCGGGCATTCGCGCAACACGGAATTGCCCGGACCCGCGAGCGCACCGGCGTCCTGCTCATGATCTCGCTCTTGGAGCGGCAGGTGTATCTGTTGCCGGATCGCGGGATCGGTCAACGTGTCTCGGCGGCGCAATGGGAAGAGGTCGTCCAAGCCGTCGCGGCCGTGCTCAAGACGGGCGGCATCGTCGACGCATTCTGCACTGGCATCGAACGATGTGGGAGTCTCCTGGCTGTCGCCTGTCCTCCGACGCCGGGCGACAATCCGGACGAATTACCCGATCGACTTGTGCAAGAACCGTAAGGCGCGGTTCGATAGACTGCCTGCCGGCGATCCGCTAGAATCCGGGTCGATGTCTGATCCCGCCGCAGCCGCTCCGGACCATCCTCAGAGCGAGAATCACTCGGTCGTGAAGGCGGCCGGAACAATTGGCCTTGCCACCTTTTCCAGCCGGGTGCTGGGGTTCGTCCGCGACATGGTCCTCGCGCGGCTCTTCGGAGCCACGCCGGCCGCCGACGCCTTTTTCGTGGCCTACCGCATTCCCAACCTGCTCCGCGAACTCTTTGCGGAAGGCTCCATGTCCTCTGCCTTTATTCCTGTTTTCACCGAGTATCACACCCTGAAAAGCAAGCGTGACGCCTGGGAGCTCGCCAGCGCCACGTTCACGACGCTGCTGACCGTCGTCGTCGCCATCACCCTGGTGGGTGTCGCGGCAGCGCCGGCCATTGCCTGGCTGATCGGGTGGGGTTTTCACGACGATCCCCCGCGACTGGCTCTCACGACGGTGCTGACGCGGGTGATGTTTCCCTATCTGGTGTTCATCAGTCTGGCGGCGCTGGCGATGGGAATCCTCAATTCGGTGCGGGCCTTCGCGGCGCCGGCCTTTTCCCCCGTGTTCTTCAATGTGTTCATCATCGGGTGCTCGCTTTTCCTGGCTCCCGCGCTGCCGGAACCGATCGTGGGCGTGGCGATCGGCGTGGTCGCGGGCGGCGCCGCGCAGTTCGCGATGCAACTGCCCGGGTTGAAACTCCGTGGCCTGTTGTTCGGCTGGCGGTTCGAGCCGGGCCATCCGGGCGTGCGGCGCATCGGCCGGCTCATGGTCCCCTCGCTGCTGGGTCTGTCGGTGACGCAGATCAACATCACGGTCAGCACGATCCTGGGGTCATTTTTCGCCGGTGGCCCCACCTACTTGTTCTATGGCATGCGGCTGATTCAGTTTCCGCTGGGAATCTTCGGGGTGGCGCTGGCGACGGCGATTCTGCCGACGCTGTCGGCCCAGGCGGCGCGCGGGGCGCTGGACGAGCTGCGCACGACGCTCGGTTTCGGCCTACGCATGATCATGTTCATCATCCTGCCGGCGATGCTCGGCCTGATTCTGCTCCGGACGCCAATTGTGCATCTGTTCTTCGAGCACGGCACGTTCACCGCCCACGACACGGCCGAAACCGCGCGGGCCGTCCTGTGCTATGCGATCGGTTTGTGGGCATTTGGCGGGGTGCGCATTATCGTGGCCGCGTTCTACTCGCTGCAAGATACCAAGACGCCGGCGATTTCGGCTGCGATCGCCGTGGTCGCCAACGTCGTATTTTCACTTGCGCTGATGTCTCCTCTCGGCGCCGCCGGTCTGGCGCTGGCGGCGGCGCTGGCGGCTATGGTAAACGGAGGAATTCTCGTGGCCGTCCTCAACCGCCGACTGGGCGGGGTCGAGTGGGGAACTGTCGGACGCTCGTCGTTCCGGGTCGTGACCGCCTGCGTGCCGTTGATCCTCGCCTGTTGGTGGGTCGCGGGAGCCCAAGTGTGGACTCATCCCGACGACTGGATCGCGAAATCGGTCATGCTGTTCGTGGCCATCGGACTGAGCGTGAGCGGCTACCTGGGCGTGCACGCGATGATGCGGTCCGAGGAACTGGATGTCGTATGGGGACTAGTCAAACGAAAATTCGCGCCCGCCGCCGGGCGGCGGTGATCTTCGCGACGCCCTGGGGGTGGATGGGGCTATCCGAAACGTCGAAGGGCATCGACGCCATCGTGTTGCCCAGAGGATCGAGGCGGGCCGTGGAATCGAGTCTGCGCAGGTCGGCGCGCGCGCCGGTCGACACGGACGGATCGGCACGTTTGGAATCGGCTAGACGCCAGGTGCTCGCTTACCTTGCCGGGAAACGAAAAGAGTTCGATCTGCCGGTCGACCTCTCGAGCGGAACTCCGTTCCAACGACAGGTATGGCGCGTGCTCCAGCGGGTGCCCTACGGCAAGGTGAGGTCCTATCGATGGGTCGCCCTGCGCGTCGGCGGTCCCCAGTACGCCCGCGCCGTCGGCGGCGCCGTCGGCGCGAATCCTCTGCCGATCGTCATCCCTTGCCATCGCATCGTGGCGCAGGATGCGTCGCTGGGTGGGTTCTCCGGCGGGCTCCCGACGAAACGGAGACTCTTGAAGCTCGAAGGCACGTTGCCATGGCTCAAGCCGGGCAAACGGCGTATGGCAAGGGGCCGAAGGGAGAAGAGGATATGAAGGCCGTGATCCAGAGGGTGACCGGCGCGTCGGTCGAGGTCGAAGGCAGGGTCGTCGGACGAATCGCGTCTGGCTTGGTGGTCCTGCTGGGCGTGGCCAAAGGCGATGGGGAGTCGGACGGGCGGTATCTCGTCGACAAGATTCGAACGCTCCGGATTTTCTCCGATGATCAGGGTAAGATGAACCGGTCTCTTGCCGACGCGGGAGGGTCGGTGTTGCTGATATCGCAATTCACCCTCTTGGGTCGCACGACCAACGGCCGCCGCCCAAGCTTCGACGAGGCCGCCCCTCCCGATGTAGCCAGGCGGCTGTATGAGCAGGTCGCTGCGGACCTCCGGGCCCAGGGCGTTACGGTCGAGACCGGGGTCTTCGCCGCGCATATGACAGTAACACTGGTAAACGACGGGCCGGTGACCTTCACGCTCGACAGTCGGGAGGGGCAGCCATGACCGGTCAGGCTCACGCCTCCGGCTGGGGGCGATAGGCGTGCCGGAAGGGGGCTCCGAAGTGACAGTGCGACTCTGCTATAATAACAACCGTAAGTGTTATCGAAGGTAGTGTGAGGTGGCGATGGGAACGCCGGTACCTCCAAGACATCCGCTCCGCGAGCTGTTCGGCGCCTTGACTGAGAAAAGTTTCGTCGAACATCTCGGATGGCCCGACCAAAATGTGACCTCGTACGTTTCCAATCTGCTGGTCGACTTTACCCATACCGATCAACTCTATCGGATCCGGAATCGACAAGAGCAGCCGGTCGACACGGTCGTCGATCTGCTCTATGAATCGGAAGTGCTGCTTGGGGCGCAATCACTGGATCGAGAATCGGACGTGCACCGGCACATCGGTGATTTCACCTTGTTCATGGCCGGGCTCTTTCCCGAGTATCTCCGCCGCCTCAAGACGGCGGGAATGATCTATCACAAGGATTTTCTCGTCGATTACGTGAAAACCGGCAAACGGTCCTACAGGATCGTGGCCGAGATCGGCCGTGAAAATACGACGACCGATCCCCCGCTCTTCCGCAAACTGTCCGAGAATTTCGAACTCTGCGTCACCGGCCTCGGTTTCGTGCGGTCCGATCTCGATCGCATGCAGAACCCCGCCTACCAACGGGCCCGCGACCTGCTCCTCAATTGAACTCTCGACGTCCGATCGTTCTCGCTCACGGCGGCGCCGGCCTTCGCGCCATGACCGAGGCTCAGGCGGACGGCCTGCGCGCAGCACTGCGGGTCGGCTATCATCTCCTCGATCGAGGCCTCTCCGCCTTGACAGCGGTGGAGCAGACGATTCGCGTGCTCGAGCGGAGCGGACTGTTCAACGCCGGGAAAGGCGCGCGTCTCCAGCTCGATGGCGTGCGTCGCATGGACGCCTCGATCATGGAGGGGCGCGACCTGCAGGCCGGCGCCGTCGCGTCGGTCGAAGGGATCCTCCATCCCATCACTGCAGCGCGTCTGGTGCTGGAACAAACCCATCATGTCTTGCTGGTCGGCTCGCCCGCCACGAGGTTCGCCAGGTTCTTCAGATTGGAACGGCAGGCGAGGCGCCCGCGTCGGCAACCTGCGCGCCCGCCCAGCCTGTCGCGTCCGCACAGTGCTGCGACCCTGGAGCTGTACCGGAAGATGATGAGCAAGTTGAGGCGGCGGGAACAGGCGGGAAAAGAAACGGTCGGCGCGGTCGCGCTGGACCGGTTCGGCACGGTTGCCGCAGGAGCCTCCACCGGCGGTATCGATCTCATGCTGCCGGGGCGGGTGGGGGACACGCCCCTAATCGGGTGCGGCGTGTATGCTGACGATCGGAGCGGAGCGGTTTCCATGACGGGAGTGGGCGAAAGCATCATCCGGATGGCCGTGGCCAAGGATATTTGCGATCGTTTGGCGGAAGGAACGGTCCCGGCGGTGGCAGCGCGGCGGGCCTTGGAGAAACTCGTCGAACGAGTCGGGGGAGCGGCGGGTGCGCTCGTGCTGGCGCCAGGCGGCCGGTTCGTCATTGCCCACGTCTCGCCCAGGATGGCGGCCGGCTGGTGGGACGGGCGTGGAGAGCCGAAGGTCGGCGACCGATTTCGGTGAGTAAGTCATCGGCTCGGGGGCCCCGCTTCCCAGGTGAAGTCGGCTGGGCCTCACGTCCATGCCGTTCACGTCGGTGCCCTTATGGGACAGGATGCTAGCGCGGATGGCGCACGCGAGGGTCGGTGGACGTGGACACCTTGGACATCCACCGGAGAATCCGCTGGTGCCGACGGGTGAGGGCGGCGGTTTTCTCGATCGGGTCATAGCGTTGAGGGGACGGGAGAATGGCAGCCAGCCAGGCGGCTTCGTCCGAGGATAACTCGGAGGCCGATTTACCGAAATGATGGCGCGCGGCCGCTTCGGCGCCGTATACCCCGCGACCCCATTCCGCGACGTTCAGGTACAGCTCCAAGATTCGCTCCTTCGTGAGCCGGTGTTCGAGAGACCTGGTGATCAGCGCTTCGCGGGCCTTTCTGAACCACGACCGTTCGGCGGAGAGATAAAGATTCTTGGCGAGTTGCTGCGTGATCGTGCTCCCGCCCCGCTTCAGTTCCCCCGCCTCGAGATTGTGCATGGCCGCGTCTTTGATTCCTTCCCAATCGAATCCCTCGTGGACGAAGAACGACGCATCTTCAGCGGCGATGACCGCCCGTTGCAGATGGGGGGAGATCCGTGACAGAGTGACCCACGTCCATTGGCGCGCGAACGGACGGCCCTGTTCCCTGGCCTGGGCTTGACGTTGCTCCATCAAGGCGGTGGTGGCGGGGTTGGTATTCGCCAGCACGGACACATCCGGAAGCGTGAGCAGCCAGATATAGGCGAGGAATCCGAGCGGAACCCCGACGAGCAGCGCGATCCACAGGAGCATGCGTGCGAATGTGCGCCGCTTTGTTGACTTAGGCATGGCGGGATACGTATGAATCGGGACCGGCCGACCGGTTGCGGAATTCGGAGGGGCGCGGCGCCTCCCCTGCCGGTCGGCCGGTCACTCTGGAGCCGTTGATGAAAATCATCTCCGCGGAGTTTATCAAAAGTTGTCTCTCGCCAGAACAATTTCCTGCCGGCGAGCTTCCGGAGATCGCCTTTGTGGGGCGGTCCAACGTCGGGAAGTCGTCGCTGATCAATGCGCTCCTCGGCAGGCGTGACTTGGCCAAAGTCAGTCGCACGCCCGGCAAAACCAGAGCCGTGAACCTGTTTCTGGTCAAGACGACCGACCCGGACCTCGCGCAATTCTATCTCGTCGATCTGCCGGGGTATGGATTCGCGAAGGTATCCAAAACGGTCCGAGCGCAGTGGGCGCCGCTGATCGAATCGTACTTGCGGGACCGGCCGGCGCTTGCCAGTGTGGTTTTGCTCGTGGAAAGCCGCGTCGTGACGGAGCAGGACCGGCAGATGCTGGACTGGCTCCGTGCGACGGGTCGAGATCCGCTCGTGGTGGCGACGAAAGTGGACAAGCTGTCGCCGAGCGAGCGGGTGCAGACGCTCCGCCACACGCATCGGGATCTGGGATTGGCCGACGGAGAGATGCTGATTCCCTTCTCGGCGGAAACGGGAGACGGCCGCGCTCGATTGTGGGGCGCCTTGCGGGAGATGGTCAAAACTTGATCTCGATGTAGGCCTTGTTCTTGAGGTCGACCAGCCAGGATTGGAACACGTCCTCGCTCTTCTGTTGGAAGACCAACCCCTGAATCTCGAACTTGACCTCCTCGAACGGACGGAACTGCTTCGGTTTTTTGTCGTCGACGCGAATGATGTGAAACCCCTCGGAGGTTTCGATGATATCGGAGATCCCGCCGGGGACGAGCGACGCAATGGCCCGTTCGATCGCCGGCAGCAGCTCGCCCTGCCGGACGAGGCCCAACCGCCCGCCGCGCGACGCATTGGGACCGTCCGAATACTGCAACGCGAGGTCCTCGAACTTTTCTCCCCGCTTCAACTCGGCCATGACCTTACGCGCCTTGGCCAAGGCCTCGGCGGTGTCGTCGGGCGAGCGCGGCTGAATGAGAATCTGGCTCAACGTGTATTCTTCCGGCAGTGCAAACCGGTCGCGATGCTCCTGGTAGTACCGTTTCATCTCGGACTCGCCGACCATGACGCCGCTGCGCACCTCGCGGTCCACCACTTTCAGGAGCGTGAGCTGGTCCCGGACGTTCCTGATGCTGAGCGGGTCGGTCTCGTCGATCTTCTCCCCCTGCTGCTTCATCTGGGCTATGGCCTGTTTAACCTCCTGATCCGAGACCTCGATGCCGCGGGCCTTGGCCTCCTGCAACTGCAGCCGCCGTTCGATCATCTTGGTCAGCGCCATGTACTCCGCGATTCTCAGCCGTTGCGCGAGCTCCTCGCCGCGGTGCTGGCGGGCGATGCGCGCCCGCTCCGGCTCCAGCTCGCGCTTCACGTCGGACAGCATGATGAGATCGGAGTTTACCACGGCGACGATGCGGTCTTCGAGCTGCGCCGCAAGTAGGGCGGGCGCGATGCCCAACAGCCAGGCGAGGATCAATCCGGACCCCGACCACACCGGCCGGCCGTGCATGCGCGAAAGAGGCGCCATAGGTTGAGTGGGACCGATTCATCCCGAAAACGGCTTCCGGGAATCGGGAAATTGTACACGAAACGGAGGGGTCGCGGGGAGCGCGACCGGGAACTAGCGGGCGCTGACGTCTTCGGTGATGTACCGGGACGCGTCGGCGAGACGGACCGTCGCTTTGGCGCGGATGTCGGAAATCACCTCTTCGAACCGCTTGCGGCGCTTCTCGGCCAGCAGTTCTTGGCGCAACCGCTCGCGCGTGGCCAGATCGGCCTGAATCGTTTCCTTGTCGAGCGGAGCGGTCATGACGAGGTAGTAGCCTGCGTCCGTCTTGATCGGCGCGCTGACGAGGCCGGGCTTCAACTGGTGGATCACCACGTCGACTTCCGGAACGACCAGACCTTTGCGGTAGGGGCCCAGATCTCCGCCTTTCGCTTTGCTCCTGGCATCGATCGAGTAGCGCTGCGCGAATTTGACGAAGTCGCCGCCCTTGTTGATCTGTGCTTCGAGATCCTTCGCCGCCGACAAACTCGGCAACAGCATGAGGAAGACCTGCACTTTCAGCGGCGCCAGCAGCTCATGCGCGTGCTTTTCGTAATAGGCGTCCAGCTCGGCCTGGGTGAGCTCCACCTTGGTCTTCAGCCGGTCCTTCAACAGCTCATCGAGAATCAACTGTTCCTTATAGCGTTGGACCTTGTCGCGGATGCTCTCGTTCTGATCCAGTCCGAGCCGCCGCGCCTCCTGCATCAGCAGCTCGCGCGTGATCAACTCGTCGAGGAACCGGCGCTTACCGCCTTCCTTGTCATAGCGCGCGCGGGTGGCTTCGGAGAGTTCGCTCCACCGGGCGTCGAACTCGGTCTGCGTGATCGCCCGGCCATTTACCAGTGCCAGGACAGGTTCCTCCTGCTGGGGCGTGCAGTTGGACAAGCCCATCCCCGTGATGGCCAGGAAGCCGGCGAGAAACAGCGAGGGGGCCAGACGATCGGCGATGCGGGGACGCACCGACGTCATAAGCGGTTGCGGGTCTGAGTCACGAGAGCTGCACATCCTTTCCGAGACTGTTGGTATCACAGAGAGTGAGGCTTTGCAAGGTTGCGTTGAGTTCCGCAAAAACGGAAGGCCAGTCGTCGTGCGGCATTCGGACCTCGAAGGACAGGGGGCCGAGAAACCGGAGCCGGTTTTTCAGCCGGTCCATCATTCGGTGGACGGCCGCCTCCTGGATGACCGCCTTGGGGCCGAGCGTGATCGTCGCCGCGGACGGGTGCACCTCGATGGACGCCAGCTTGAGCCGCTTAGCGTGAATCCGTAGCTGCATGACTTCGAACAACCGCTCGACCGGCTCCGGCGGTAGCCCATAGCGGTCCTGGACTTCCCCGTGAAGCAGGGCCAGGTCGCCGACCTGTCCGCAGGCTGTGAGCCGTTTGTAGAGGGACAGGCGCTGATGCGGGTCCGCCACGAAGGATTCGGGAATGAAGGCCGAGACCGGCAACGTGAGCGTCGGATCCGGCTCCTCCTCCACGACCTGGCCCTTCAACCGTTGCACTGCCTGTTCGACCATTTGCAGGTACAGATCGAGCCCGACGGCGGCGATGTGCCCGGACTGCTGCCTTCCGAGGAGATTGCCGGCGCCTCGGATCTCGAGGTCTGCCGCTGCAATGCGGAAGCCGGAGCCCAGCTCGGTGAACTGCTGGATTGCGACCAGCCGTTTCTGCGCGTCGCCCGTCAGCGTGCCTTCGTCGGGAATCAGAAAATACGCATACGCCTGCTCTCCAGACCGGCCGACCCGTCCGCGTAGCTGGTACAGTTGCGCGAGGCCGAACGTGTCGGCCCGGTTCACGATGATCGTATTGGCCTTCGGTACGTCGAGCCCCGACTGGATGATGGCCGAGGCGATCAGCACGTCCGCTTCGTGCCTCACGAACTTGAGCATCACCGCTTCGAGAGGTTTTGCGTTCATCTGCCCGTGGGCCATCACCATGCGCGCCTCCGGGACCAACTGGCGTAGCCAGGCCCCGGTCCGTTCCATGGTTTCGACCCGGTTGTGGACGAAGTACACCTGTCCGCCCCGTCCGAGTTCGCGCAGGATGGCATCGCGGACGATCTTGTCGCTGAACCGGACCACCTCGGTTTTGATCGCGAGGCGGCCGGCTGGCGGCGTGTCGATGATGGAGAGATCGCGGACGCTCGACATGGCCATTTGTAGCGTGCGCGGAATGGGCGTGGCCGTCAGCGTCAACACGTCCACCTGCGTGCGGAGCTGCTTCAGCCGCTCCTTGTGCTTCACACCGAACCATTGCTCCTCGTCAATGATCACCAGGCCGAGATCGCGGAACGCGACGTCTTTCTGAAGTAACCGGTGGGTTCCGATCACCACGTCGATCGTGCCGGCGGCGACATCCTTGAGAATGGCCTTGGATTCTTTCGGCGATTGGAACCGCGAGAGCAGCGCGACACGCGTCGGAAACGGGGCGAACCGCTCGGCGAAGTTGTCGTAGTGCTGGTGTGCCAGCAGGGTCGTGGGAACGAGCACGGCCACCTGGCGGCCGTGCTCGACCGCCTTGAAGGCCGCGCGCATGGCGACCTCGGTCTTCCCGTATCCCACGTCGCCGCACACCAGACGATCCATTGGTTTGGTGGACTCCATGTCGCGTGCGATGTCCTCGATGGCCTTGAGCTGGTCGGGCGTTTCCTCGTACTCGAAGGCGGCCTCGAATTCGTGGTACAAGGTACTGGCCGCTCCGTAAGCGTTCCGCTTCACGAGCTCACGGTTCGCGTAGAGCTCGATGAGTTCCTGGGCCATCTCCTCGATGTCCTTCTTCACGCGCGCGGTCGTTCTCGCCCAACTCGTTCCGCCGAGCCGGTCGAGCCGAGGGACGTGACCTTCGGCTCCGCTGTACCGTTGCACGTGATTCAGCCGGTCGAGCGGCACGTACAGCGTGTCCCCGCCGGCGAATTCGAGGACCAGAAAGTCGCTTTCGAAATCCTGGACCGAGAGCCGCTTGAGGCCGCGATACTTGGCGATCCCATGCTGGACGTGAACGACGTAGTCGCCCACGTCCAGGTCTTCCAGGGAGGAAAGGAAGGTGGCCGTCCTGCTCTTGGGCTGTGGTTTGTGGCGGGCGCCCTTTGCAAAGAGCTCTTCCTCCGTCAGAATGGCGAGGCGAAGCTCGGCGGAAATGAATCCCGCGGACAGCTCGCCGTGCACCACATAAAACGGTGGCCGGCCCGCGGTGCGACGCGCCCAAGCGGAAGGCCTCCATTCGTCCGCCGGGAGATCATGTTCCCGCAACAAGGCCAGCAACCGGTCGACCTGCCCCCGGCTCCGCGCCACGAGCACCGCGCGATGCTCGTCCCGCAATTGCTCCAGCAGGGTGAGCGTCTGGCTGAACGGCGTGCCTCGGATGCCCAGCCCGACGCTGGCCGGCGTCCGACCGGAACACGCATAGACCGAGTCCCAGGAGTCGTCTGGCGCCGTGAGCGGCTCGAGGGCCAGCATGGGCAAGCCGTCTGCCCGGTCCCGGATGTCGTTCCAAGTCAGAAACAATCGCTCCGGTGACGGATAGGGATGGGCTACAGTGCGGTCGGCATGCCGCAGGTAGCCGTCGTCGATCCGTTCCCACGCCGTAGCGCAGGCCTTTTCCAACGAGCCCGGTTGGTCCAGGGCCAGAACGGACGGACCGGCGAGGTAGTCGAACAGGCTCTCCATGTGCGGATAGAGGTCGGGGGCGTACCACTCCGCGTCGGGCGGAATGGGTGCCGCCGAGTCCGGCGCATCAGTTGGGCGAAGGTATTCCCGCGCGGGCAACACCCACGCCTCGCTCACCTTCCGGATCGACGTTTGCGTCGCCGCATCGAAGAGCCTGATCGACTCGATCGTGTCACCGAGAAATTCCACGCGTACCGGGTCCGGATAGGCCGTGGAGAAAATGTCCACGATGCCGCCACGAATGCTGAACTCGCCCGGAATCTCCACGACCGACACCCGTCTGTAGCCCAGTCGCAGCAAGCCGGCCGTGAGGGGCTCCCGTTCGCAGGTGCCGCCCGCCGTGAACCGCATGACGGCTTCCTGGAACGTCTGGCGCGGCATGAGCCGGTGCATCGCTGCGGCAACCGAGGTCACGAGGAACATCGGCGGGGCCGTGCACAGCCGGTGCAGCGTCGTCATCCGGCGGGCGATCAGCCCGACGTGCGGGGCGGTCGATTCGTAGGGGAGTGTCTCCCACTCGGGAAACCAGGCGACGGACTCCGCAGGCCGGCCCATCAGATCATGGAAGAAGCGCAGGTCATTGTAGATACGCTCGGCAGACTCGTCGGTCGCCGTCAGGACGACCCAGGACCGGGGACGATCCGCGCCGGATGGTTGCTTCTGAGCAAGCAATGCGAGGGCACAGGCCGGCATCGATCCGTGCAGGCCCGTCAGACAGACGCGCGCCCGGTCGCGGTTCAGTGCCGCGTACGCGGGAGCGAGCCACGATGCGGAGGTGACGCCGGTCTCAGACACGAATCACGCTGGGGTTGATCGGATGCGCTGAATGATGGCGGTGGTGGACATGCCGGGAACGAGGGGGATCGTGCGCACCACGCCGCCGCGGGCTTCGACGACGTCGCGGCCCACGATCCGGTCGAGAGTCCAGTCGCCGCCCTTGACCAGCACGTCGGGCTGGATTGCCGCAATGAGGCGACCGGGATCGGGGTCCGCAAAGAGCACGACGAAATCGACGCAACTCAACGCGGCCAGCACCTCCGCCCGTTGCGACTCGGGCACGATGGGGCGGTCGGGTGCTTTCTCGAGGCTCCGGACAGAGGCGTCGGTGTTCACGCCCACGACCAGGAGATCGCCGAGCGATTTTGCCGCTTGCAAATAGCGCGTGTGGCCGATGTGCAAGAGATCGAAGCACCCGTTGGTGAACACAATGCGCCGGCCCTGGGCCCGGGCGCGCGCGAGTTCGGAGAGCAGCCGTTCCTCGGACAACACCTTCTCAGTCATGGCCCCATCATACCTGGCCGCTCCGCCCAGGGAAAGGGCACGGGCGGCGTGACGGTGTCCTTCAGAGAGTCGTCCGACGTGTTGCGACCCGGCGACTTCCAGGCGGGTTAAGTCGGGAGAACAACGGACCGATACAAGCCGTAACGGGATACACGTGGTAAAGGGGGGCTTCTCCATCAATTCGGCCCCACCTGCTGTTTATGTTCGAAAGACGAGGCGACCGATCCGATTCGTCCGGTGGTCCCAGATGAACCCGGCTCCGCTCATACGGTTCGTACAAGGCCGGCAATGGTTACGTTGCAACCATCGCCGGCAGCTCCTCCTGATCGCGTTCGTCACGGTGATCACGGTGCTGGTCGCCTGGACCGGTCTCATTCTGGTTGAGCGCCTTCTCGTCGCGTCGCCGGAACCGGGAGGATCGATGACGGCGGTCACGTCCGTCAGGGAGACGCTCCAGTCCGGCTTCCTTGCCGGGCTGGCGGCCGTGACGCCCTTGCTTGTCGCGCTGATCTGGGCGATGCGGCGCGTGCAGGTCGAATGGGAACGGGCTGAGAGGGACCGGGTTGTCTCGCAGGACAATGAGCGGCGTGCGCGCGCCATCATCGAGGTCGATCCGGAGTGCGTGTTGGTCACAGGACCGGAACGCCGCATCCTCGAAGTGAATCCGGCCGGGTGCGCGCTGATCGAGGTGGGATTTCCGGAAGAACTGGTCGGCCGCGATTTCACGCAATTCCTGCATCCGCTCGACCGGCACGCGTTCGAACGAGCGCACGTGTCGGCCTTGGAGGGGCGGAGCTCGTCGGGGAAGGGACGCCTTGTCACGACGACCGGACACGTGCGCTGGATCGACATCACCTCCGTGCCGCTTCCCGGGGCGGAGTGCACGCCTCCATCGGTCCTCAGCGTCGTGCGGGACGTGACAGAACAGATGCGCGCGGAATGCCGGCAGGCGCTGCAGCACGCGGTCGCGAAGGTCCTCGCGGAATCCAGCTCCGTCGAGCAGGCTGTGCCGGATTTGCTGCGGGCGATCACCACCGCGCTGGAATGGGACCTCGGCCTGTTCTGGCGCGTGCAGGAGGGGCGGAACGTTCTCGCGTACGGTCACGCGTGGTCGGGAACTCCCTCCGCCGTCGAGCCGTTCATGGCGGCGAGCCGCGAGCGCACGTTCTGTTCCGGGACCGGGCTTCCGGGCCGGTGCTGGGCTCGGGGCGAGCCCCAATGGATCGGCGATGTGTTCCGGGACGAACAGTTTGCACGGAGGGAAGCGGCGATCGTCTGCGGCCTTCGTGCGGAGTGCGCGTTTCCCATCTGGCTCCGAGCGAACGTGTTCGGAGTGATGGAGTTCTTCTGCCGCGACACGCAGTCGCTCGATCCGGATACGCTCGCGGCGCTAGGGACCATCGGCAGCCAGATCGGGCTGTTTATCGAGCGGACGGAGGTCGAAGCCACGCTCCGCGAGCACGAAAGCCGGACTCGCTTAATCATCGACACGGCGCTCGACGCGGTGATTATGATGGATGCCGAGGGACGGATCACCGAATGGAACGCGCAGGCCGAAACAATGTTCGGGTGGTCGCAGCACGAGGCCGTCGGGAGAGATCTGGCCGAAACCATTGTTCCACCGGTCCACCGCAAGGCGCACCGGGAGGGGCTCGCCCGGTTTCTTGCCACCGGCACGGCCTCGGTGTTGAACACGCTGATCGAAATCACCGCATTGCGCCGGGACGGCAGCGAGTTTCCCGTCGAGCTCGCGATCGCCCCGCTCCGCATCGACGGCGCCGTGAGTTTCAGCGCGTTCGTCCGCGACATCACATCGCGAAAGGAAGCGGAAAAATCTTTAACGGCCTACGCGCAAGAGTTGGAACGCATCAACCGCGACCTCGACGCCGCCCTGATGAAGGCGCAGGCAGCCACGGAGGCCAAGTCCTCTTTCTTGGCCACAATGAGCCACGAGATCCGCACGCCGATGAACGGCATCATCGGGATGACCGGGCTGCTGCTGGACACCAAGTTGACCCCTGAGCAGCGCGAATACGCCAGCACGGTCCGTTCGTGCGGCGAGCACTTGCTCACGATCATCAACGACATTCTCGACTTTTCCAAGATCGAAGCGGGCAAATTGAAGCTGGAGATCATCGATTTCGATCTCCGACATGCCGTCGAGGACGCGCTCGAGATGTTCGCCGAACGGGCGTCGTCCAAGCGGGTGAATCTGGCTTGTCTCTTTCCCGCCGACGTCCCGACCGCCCTGCGCGGAGATCCGGGGCGCCTGCGGCAAGTGTTGATGAATCTCATCGGCAACGCGATCAAGTTCACCGATCACGGGGACGTGGTCGTGCACGTGCAGCCGGGCACGATCACCGAGGCAGATGCGGTGGTCCGGTTCGACGTGACCGACACCGGGATCGGCATCTCCCGCGAGGCCCAGGACCGACTCTTCCAGGCCTTCAGCCAGGCCGACGGATCGACGACGAGAAAGTACGGGGGGACCGGGCTGGGACTCGCCATCTGTAAACGACTCGTGGAGTTGATGGGAGGAGAGATCGGGGTGTCCAGCGAGCCGGGAAGCGGGAGTTGCTTCTGGTTTACCGCCCGCCTGGGCCGCCAGGCCGGCGTCGCGCAGGAATCGAATGTCGCGGCGGGCTCGCTGGCCGGGGTGCGGGTGTTGATCGTCGACGATAAAGCCGTCAATCGACGGATACTCGAGTTGCTGACGAAGAAATGGGGAATGCATCCCACGCTGATCGAGGAAGGACCGGCCGCGCTCGCGCTGCTCGAGAGCTCCCCGGGGGCACTGCCGTACGAAGTTGCCTTGCTCGATCTCGACATGGGCACCTTGGACGGCCTTGAACTGGCCCGGACCATCAGAGCCCGTCCGGAGTGGTCCGCGATCCGCCTGGTGCTGCTCACGTCGCTCGGTCGTCGGGGGGACGCCAAAGCCGCCTGGGCGGCGGGTCTGGCCGCCTATCTGACCAAACCCATCCGCGAGCGACAACTCTACGACTGCCTCCTCGCGGTGCTGGGGCGGGCGCAGGAGCCCATGAGAGCCGCGGATGCAGCGGCCGTTGTGTCGCAAGGGCTGATCACCCGGCATACACTCGCGGAGAGGCGGACCCGCACGGCTCCGCGGGTTCTGGTGGCGGAAGACAACATCATCAACCAGAAGGTCGCAGTCCGGCTGATCGAACGGTTGGGCTACCGTGTGGATGTGGTGGCGAACGGACAGGAAGCGGTCGAAGCCCTCTCGCGTATTCCTTACGGGTTGGTCTTCATGGACTGTCAAATGCCTGAAATGGACGGATTCGAGGCCGCGCGTGAAATACGAAGACGAGAGGCCGCTGGCACGAGGCAAGCGGGATCGGAATCCGGCGCCTCCGGCCCTTTGCCGCTCGCCTCTCGCCGGGTCCCGATCGTGGCCATGACGGCGAACGCAATGCAGGGCGACCGAGAACGATGCCTGGAATCCGGCATGGACGACTATATTTCCAAACCCGTCACGCCCCAGGCCCTGGCCGCCGTCCTCGAGCGCTACCTAGAACGCGATCGCGGCGACCGTGCGGCATGACCCGCTTCGTCTTGGACAGGTCCTTGAACGGATCAAGACAAGGGCAGGGTCAGCTGTTCCGGGTGCGCCGCGGTTGCTGTTCGGGGGAAACGAGGGGTCCCGTGGCGCAAGGATTCAGCCGAGCGCTGAACAGCCGGCTGTCGGCGCTCGATAGCAGCCGGCGGCAAGGCCTGCAAGGAACCCCGACAAGCGCCGCATTGGTGCCGCGTCGGCTCGATCGTGTTCCGTTGTCGCCGGTACACACGCCCGCAGTCCTGGCAGCGCCACGCAAAGCGTGAGAGCGCGAGCACTTCGTTCTGCAAGGAATGATAGGTGGTAATTGCGACCTCGCCCGATCGATTCATCTCCGTCATCTTCCGCAGGAAATCGAGACCGTGGTTCGGCCGCCGCTTCAGGACGTCGAACTGCCACTGGTGAATCATCTCGTGGGCCAGGGTGTTACGGAGTTCTTGTTCCGCGTAAGGGGTCCGTTCGGCCAGGCGTTCCAACAGGGGGAGCGAGAGGCGGATCTCCCGGCGGCAACAGCGGGCGGCTCCGTCCCGATGGGCGCGCGGTCCTCCGTGACTCACGAACATCCCGACCGAAGCGGTCAAGCGCCGGCTCCAGACAATGGCGATGGGCGGCAACGACCCCGAAAAGTAGCGGATGTTGAGGTCGCGCCACAAGCCTTGAAGGTTATCGGTCGACCGGGCGATCGCGCCGGCCGATGCAGCGGGCTTCCGGTTCACCCGAGTTCTTCCAACACCGCTGCAACCAGCAGCGGCAGCATGATCTCGTGATGGCCCGTCAATGAGTAGCCCCGGCCGCCTTTCTGGGTGGGTCGCCGGACCACGTTGGTCTGCGGACGGTAGTGAGAAAGAAAATCCATGTTTACGGTCGTGATGTTCGAGAGCGGATACCCCAGATTCCGGCCCAGCGAGACCGTCTTGAGAAAGACTTCGGGCAGGACCACCGCCGACCCGACGTTCAGATAGACGCCGTCTTCCATGCCGGCGACCACCGCGGCCAGGCGCCGGAAATCCAGCAGCGATGTGGCGCCTATTGCCGCCCCGTCGGCCGAGGGGTGCATATGAATGATGTCCGTTCCCAGCGCCACGTGGACGGTCACCGGCACGCCGAGTCGCGCGCCGGCGGCCAAGATGCTCGTGGCTCGGTTCGGGAACCGGTCTTTGTAACGGTTGATATAATGTCCCACCGATTCCCCGAGCCCTTCGCCGTCCATGGCACCGCGGCTGATCGCTTCGTTGAGCATGCGTCCCGTTTCTTCCGCCATGCCGAAGCGGCCGTCGTCGATCTCCGCGTCGACCTCTTCGGATGTGTGGCCCATCAGCGCGAGCTCGAAATCGTGGATGATTCCGGCCCCGTTCATCGCGACCGCGGTCACGATGCCTCGCTCCATCAAGTCCGTGATGATCGGTGAGAGGCCGACCTTGATGACATGAGCGCCGAGTCCCAGGATGACGGGCCGCCGCTTCCGGTGTGCCGTCACGATGGCTCGGGCCACGGCCCGCAGCGTCTTGACCGCCAGGATGTCGGGCAGCGTGGAGAAAAACGTCGCCAGGGACCCGCCGCGCCGCCAGGGTCGCGCAAAGTCGGAAACCCGCACCTTGCTGCGGCGCCGTTTCAACGGATAGGTCTTCAGGTCCGACACGTCGATCGGGGCGATGAGGGGCCGCACGGGAGGAGTCGAGGGAGTCCGCTTAGGACGCGTGGCCAAGGAGCTGTTCCTCTGCAAGCTCGCACAGCACGTGACCGAGCGTAATGTGGCATTCCTGGATGCGGGCCGTCACGGGCGACGGGACGACGAACGGATACTCCACCATCCCGGCCAGTTTTCCGCCCGTGCCCCCGGTCCAACCCACAGTGGTCAATCCGCATGCGCGGGCAGCCGTGACACCGTTGAGGACGTTCGGGGAATTTCCACTGGTGCTGATGGCGATGGCCACGTCGCCTTTCTGCCCGTGCGCGCGGACCTGCCGGGCGAAGAGTTCCTCATAGCCGTAGTCGTTGGCGATGCAGGTGATGGCGGCGATGTCCGTGGCCAGGGCGATCGCGGGCAGCGGGGTGCGCTCGCGTTTGTAGCGACCGACGAACTCGGCCGCGATATGGGCGGCGTCGGTGGCGCTCCCGCCGTTGCCGAAGAGCAAGACTTTGTGGCCCTCGCGAAAGGCAAGGGCGATCACGTTCGCCACCTGCACGATGCGATCGGCGTGTGCGCGCACGAACTCTTGCTTGACCCGCGCGCTCTCGGCAAAGGCGTTGAGAACGCTGTCTTTCATGGCGCGGGATTCTAGGCGAGGCGGCGCACCATGTCAAACGCGGTCAGACGCGCGCCGTGCGCCGCGGCCGCCGTCGAATTGAACGGGGCGGAAGCCGGTGCTATAGTCCGCGCGCGATGGCACACGAACAGTCAACCAAGGCTCTCGTGATCGCGTTCACCGGCGATCCGGCGGCAGCGGTCTATTCCATCAATCGTCTGCGGCCCGAGGCGCTCTGTTTCGTTTTGCCGGCATCGAGTAAAGCGCTGGTGGAATCGGGGGTCCAGCCGAAGATCGAACAGATGCCGCGTCGATGGGATTGGCTCGCGATCGAACGCGCCGGAGAGTTCACCGCGTGCTACGCCACGCTGGCTCGATCGCTTCCGGACTTGCTGCGGACGTGGGATGTGCAGCCGGGCGAGCTGGTCGTGGATCTCACGGGGGCGACGCCCGCCATGGCCGGCGCTCTGACGGCGGTGACGTTGCCGTTGACTTCTCGAATCGTGTCGTTGGGTCTTTCGGAAGGTGAGCGCGATAGAGAGCCGATCGTGCTGGACGGAACATCGTTTGTCTGGACCCAGGTCAACCCGTGGGACGAAGCCGCCGCCATGTCGCGACGCGAAGGATGCGAGCTGTTCAATCGGGGCCTCTTCGCCGCTGCCGCAAGACTCTTTCGCGAAGTGGAAACGCGCGTCAGCGGCGGACAGAAGCCGCTCTATCATGCCTTGGCCGATCTTGCCGATGGCTACGAACTCTGGGAACGGTTTCACTACCGCCAGGCCTGGGACAAACTCAAGGCGGCGCACAAGGCGCTCGAGATGGCCTCGGTCTGGGGTGGCCCGGCCGGATTGAAGAGTGTGCTGCCGGCGATCAAGCAGAACACGGGATTTCTGGAACAACTGGTCCTCGATCCGTTGGAGGTGAAAGAGGCGGTCGCGCCCGATCTGCTGGCGCATGCGGGCCGGCGGCTGCATATAACACGCGATCCGGAAGGCGCCATGATCGTGCTGGTTCGTTCGCTCGAAGCCTTTGTCCAACGCCAATTGTTCAAGTCGTATCGACTTAAGAGCTGGGATGTCAGACCCGAACACCTGCCGCAGGCGCTCCAGGAAGTCTGCCGGAAGTGCTATCTCGAAGACATCGACGGAAAGTACAAACTGCCGTTGCAGGCCCAGTTTCGCGCGCTCGCCGGCCTTGGCGATCCATTGGGGCAGAGGTTTCTCCGAGAATGGCCGACCATGAAGCCGCTGCTCGACGCGGCGAACCACGCCGTGCTCGGCCACGGGTTCGAGCCGGTCAAAGCCGAGCGCGTGCAGCAGCTCTACGATGTGGTCGTCAAGCTGACCGGCGTGTCCGACTCGTCCCTGCCGAAGTTTCCGGTGCTGGATCTGTCATGAGCAAACAGCGAACAGCCGGCAGCGAGCGGCTAAATGAAAGCATGACGGGAGGAGGAAGAGGAGGAGAATACGATCATCTGGTTCGGTGCTCAGGTGACCATTCAGGGGCTCAAGGCCGTTAGCTGTTCGCTATTGACTGCCGGCTCGTAGCTAGCAACCGCACTCATGGACATCCGCATCTACTATGAGGATACTGACTGCGGCGGGGTGGTGTACTACGCGAATTATCTCAAATATTTCGAGCGAGCGCGCACGGATTATCTCGAACGCCGAGGGTTGTCGGTGGCCGGGTTGATGCGCGAAGGGACGACATTCGTGGTCGTCCACGTGGAGGTGGAATACCGGTCGCCGGCGCGCTACGGCGACACGTTGCTGATCGACACGATCGTCTCCGACCTCAACGCGGCGTCGCTCACCTTCGCGCACGTGGTCAAAGACAAAAGCAGCGGGCGGGTGGTGGTCGAGGGCTCGGCGCGCATGGTCGCGACGGACGGCCATGGCAGAATCAAACGGCTCGACAAGTCGACGCTCGCTGCGCTACAACATCAAGCCGAAGGGTGACCGCATGGAGAAATGGCCCACCTGGCTCGCGATTGCCGGCGTTGCAGTCGGGTTTGTCGTTCTCGGCTGGTTGTTGTTTTCGGATAACGACAAGAACAAGAAGTAGCGTCCTGCCACCTCGTTCGCTCCTGCTCACCGATGGGCGGGGCCCGCTCCCCGTAAGGAAGATCTCGCCATTATCGTCGGCAATCCGCTCGGCAAGCCGATCAGCCAACGGCAGAATGACTGCCGCTCTGAGGGAGTGGCCGACCAGGATGAGGCGCTCCGCTACCGGCGACTCCGCGACAATATCGCGAACGCCCTCGGCGAAGCTGAGCGTGGCAAGATCACCGGGACAGGAGCCGTGTCCGGGGAGGTCGACGGCGAAAGCGAGAAGCGCCAGAAAAGTGATCACGTCGTCTCACACCCAGCCGTCGGCATGCCCTCCATGCACGAGGACGAACATCGATTGGGCAGAACTCATGGTCTTACCGATTTGATAAGCGTGCTGCCGTCGAACGCAAAGCTAACCGCCGCGCCGCGTGCGGGGCGTTGGTATGGAAGCGGAGGTTAGTCGGCTACCC
Source organism: uncultured Nitrospira sp. (assembly GCA_964445795.1). GTDB lineage: Bacteria > Nitrospirota > Nitrospiria > Nitrospirales > Nitrospiraceae > Nitrospira_D. The sequence continues at coordinate 88,161 of CAYULI010000007.1, forward strand.
GCTTTAGGATTCCCGCATGACTTCGAGTTCCCAAAGCAAGCGCACTTTTTTAGCGCGCGCAAAATCGGCAGGCGCGATGAAGCCACGTTTATCATAAGGAATATCGATGCCAATACGCTTGTAGCATTCGAACACGTATTCGGAGCATATATATTCCTGATCTCGCTTGATCTCGCCTTTCCTGAATCCTATGGCACTAGCCACGATGCGAGCAGTAATTCTGGCGATTTCCTCTTCATCGTATGGATACGCGAACCGATCAACGGCAAACTGAGACATGTCCTTAAGGTTTTCCGGTGTGGCTTTTGATGAGAAGTCCGCGTGGCGTGCAATGGCTATGCGACCTTTATAGCCGTATCCGGTTCCCTCAAAGTTGCGGACATACTCGCTCAACGCCACTGTCCGAACGCCTTTCCCTTCAATACTTTCCAATACCATCACCCTGTCAATGTCGGTGACTTTCAGCACGAACGCTACGTGACTCCAGCAGGAGTTCGTCGCCTTTTGAATGAGCTTCGAGAACATGTAGTCACCACTACAGAGGAGCAAGTCCCCGTTTTGTATTTGGTCACGAACGGCTGCGTATTGGACTACTTGCAACCTTGGAAACGTTGCCATGTCTTGATCTCCTGTGGAAGGTCTGAAGGATTCCTGATTTCAATCAGCCAACGTGTCAAGCAAAGGGAATCTGTACCGCTCACGATTTCTTGGACACGGTTGTTGCCCTATGGGACCCGACCTCCGCGTTGCGTCGGTCGATGATCGTCGCTCTTCGAGGCGATGCCTTGTATGGAGAAGGCCGTCCATGTGGCAGTCGGCCGAGCACGCCCACCGCCGCCCCCACAGCAACGTCGGCGCCGGATGCTGGAGGCGAACGTGTTCGGCGCCCTAGAAGGCCCATGTGGTCACCTGCCCTGCGGGCGTGATCTTGCGGATCAGGTGGGTGCTGTCGTGCACGAACAGCGTGCCGTCCGGCGCGGAGCACACCCCTTTGATGCCGCCGAAGTGCGCCTGCCGGGCCGGGCCGTCGGCGTGATTGACGTGGCTGGGCGCCGGTGCGCCGGCGATGACCTCCGTGCGACCGCTGACCTCGTCGAGCCGCAGGATCTGGAAGCCGCTGCCGCGAACGATCCCCGCCCCGAAGACGATGCGCCCGTTCGCGTCGAGATCGAGTCCACCCGAGACCTTGGGCAGCGCCTTGGCCACCCCGCCCGCCAGGTAGACGCGGCGGAACGTGCCGTCTGGCTTGATGCGCCAGATGCTCGAGTATGTGTCGGCCTTCGGCGATTTCAGCCACAGCAGGTTGCCTGCGGTGACCAGCTCGCCACGCGCGGCGTCCCACACCATGTAGTCAGCTCGGACGTAGCGTTCCGGTTCATCGCGCGGGCAGACCTGGCGCGGTTCGAGCACGCTCGACACACTGCCGTCGCGCGCGATCCGGTACAGCGTGCAGGCGCCGTGGTCCATGACCCACACATTGCCGTGGGAGTCCTGGGTGACGCCGCCCAGGTTCTTGAAAAACTTTCTCAACTGTTCGGGCGGATCGGCGGCGCACCAGCGAATGTCGTCGGGCACCGGCGCGAGTCGGCCGTCGGCCGTCAGCCGCACGACGGCCGCATGGCGCCCGAAGGCCCAATGGGGCGCATAGGCGAACAGCAGGCTGCCGTCGGGCGCGGTGCTCACCGGCCCGACGTTTTGCGGATCCAGCCCGCTCTGCCCCATCGCGACCCCGCAGAACGGGCGGCGGTTTTCGCTCAGGACGTGACGGGCCTCGCCAATGGCGGTGATCGCGCCGTCCGGCGCGATGCGCCAGGCGCCGGTGGCGTACGGATTGCCCTTCATGCGCCCATCCGCGTGCGTCTTGGCGGTGGAGAACACCGCGATGGCGCCGTCGGGCAGGCGCGCCATCTGCCGCGGAACGTTGAAGAACGGATCGGCGGGATCGAGGTACGGGTTGTCGATCAGAATGCGCGGCGAGATCACGCCGCCTTTGAATTTCTTCTCGTCATTGATATCGCTCGACAGTTCTCGCACGCCGTGGGCGATACGGGTCGTCGCGCGCGGCGCGACGAAGGTCTTTTCTTCGTCGTACAGCGAAGGCGCGCGCCAGCCGGGCGGAAGCGCGCCGGAGGCGGCGGAGGTCGGCGCCGCCGGCAAGGCGGGCGGCGCAGCGGACGGCGGGACCACTGCCACCGAGGCACCGCCCGGCTCCGGGTCGGGGCTTGCGGTACCCACCAGTTGCACCGCGTCGATCTGCTTCCAGCCCTCGACCGTCGGCGCATCGAGTGTGATCTTCACGCGCTGCACCGGATACGCGGTCTTCGGAAACCGCACGACGAACCAGGCGATGCGATCCTTCGCGTAGCGGTTTGGGTCTTGCCCCAACCAAAGGTAGTGCCACTGGCCGTTGGGTTCGATCGCGACGACCTCGACGATGGCACCGGGATTGAGCGTCTGGCGGACCCGCACCTCGGTCGCATAGACCGGCTTGGGAAAGCCGAGTTCGAGCCACTCCTTTTGCCGCTCGGCCGCGCTCGGACTCCAGGCGCGCTTGTTATCAGACGGCGTCGGGACATCCGGCGCGCCGGTCGCCTGCCTGGCACTGTAGTCCTCGGGCCGGTACTGCGTGCTCGCCTTCGCCTCGCTGGCCCATTGACCTTGTGGATCGCCAAGAACATCGGCCTCCACGACCTGCTCCCAGGGTATGACCACGCCGGGCGCGGAGGCGGCGGATGGAAGAACCTCCTTGGCCGCTGCGGCCGGCGGATCGAAGGCCAGCGTGAGGGCCAGCAGCAGCAATGACACCGCAATGCCCCGATGACTCATCGCTTACTCACAGACAGGGTCGGCTTGGACGGGCCGCAGGCACCGGCCCTGCGGCCGACAGCGATCACGGCCATCGTCTTGCCCACTTGCGTCACGGTGGAACTGCCGGTTCTTCGGCTTCCGGGGTCTCAGACGATGTGAATGATCGTGGTCACGCCGCTCACCGAACGGTCCTCGCTCTCCGTGCATCGCCACCCGCGACGGCTGGCCTTCTTCCTCGGGGTCGGTGCAGCCTGCGTCGCCGGTACCGTCATCTTCATGCCTTGCGACAACATAAACCCTGCTGTCGGGTCGTTTGACCGGCACGTGCTCATTGCCCAACGCCGCGGCATCAGCGGCGGCGGGGCACCGGTAAGCGATGAAGTCCCAGAAACCAATCATGCCCCCCGTCTGTTGTAGCGCCTGCTTCGGCATCGGTCAACATGGCCTCCCCGGCGATCTGGTTGAGACCGCTGCTACCTCGCGCGGGCGGTCGAGCATGGCGTAGTGACACGTATCGAGCGCCACCACCCGCACGTCCGCGCCCAGTCGAGCCGCCATCCGATCCTGCTGGCGGGGCGAGAGCGGCCCCCGATCTCGGAGGCACTTGACGTAGGTGCATGGAGCCGGGGGCCGCCCGCTCCGGCGGACCGGCTCCTGGACCAAAGCGGACGACTCCTTCGTGAGCCGGTCGCAAGCCCGGCCTGCCCGTGCGGGGTCAAGGCCGTTGAACAGAGTCCGCTCGCTACTCCTCTGGGATAAGAAAGTACACAGGTCGAATCGGAAGCAATCGCCGCTGTACCTCCGGAATCCGGTCGTAGTGCTCAACCCAGAGATCAAATAGGCGCTTTAAATCGACGAGCATGATGCGGCGCTTCTCCTGCCGTCGGGCCTCGTCTTCCGCCTCGCGGGTAAACCCTCCGGTAGAAATGAAAAGGCCTACGTCGCCTTCGCCGAGGAGAGCGAGCAGGGACCGCACGCCGTCGATCGTCGTTTTGTCGCTTCGACGCTTCACCTGAACCTTGATCCGGGGGCCCTGAATGCCGAGGGGATCCGTGTGGGCGATGATGTCGATGCCCTTGTCCGGCCCAGGCGGCGACACCGACGCCACGTGGTAGCCCATTGCCCGCAGAAGGCCGGCGACGAGCTCCTGAAAGTCATACGGGTTCATCTGCTCCAAGTGCTCCTCGATCTCAGCCCACGCTGCTTCTTCTGCTTCTTCGAGCGTGGTCGTGGCATCCGGTGAGGTCTCGTCCACGGGGCGTCGGGCTCGTGAGTCTGCTCGTCTGCCCACTGCCGGTACAGCTTATCCGCTTCCTTCATAAACTGTTCTGGGTCGGCGAACTGTTCGTACGCCTTCCGACCTGCATCGGTCAGTGTCCACAGCCCCTTGTTCTTCACCAACCATCCGGCTTTGACAGGGCCGATCGTGGAGAAGCGTACGATCTTCTCGTAGCGGCGCACGTCAGGGCGGCGCGGGTATGTGGTCTTCTCGAACTCCGTCGGCGGCACGATGTCGGGCAGCTTGTCCAAGAGGGATTTCGCCTGGAGACCCTCTGGGTGAGACAAAAGCAGCTTGAACACACCGCGCACCAACTCTCCGCTTCGACGACGTGTTATCTGTGCCGCCTTTCGCCTCCCCTTCAGTCTCACCGTGAAGTGCGGTCTAACACTCACGGTGAGGGGCGCGCCGTTCTTGCGCGCGTCCCTCTCGACCGTGTGGTCACTTTACTTCTTCGAGTTTGACGCCGCGGCCCGCGCGCAAGCTTTCCCGCGCAGCTTCCACACGCCGAAGAAACCGTGGGTCGTTCTCAAGCCGATAATCGAACCAGTCGTCTTCGGACTTGAAGCCGATCAGAACCCCGGCAGGTTTGCCGTGCCGAGTGATCACGATCTCTTGCTTTTCCGCTTCGCGAAGCAAATGCGACAGGTCATCCTTAACCTCGGAAAGAGGAACTTCCTTCATCCGGGATTTCCGAATTGGGCTAGCCATGTTTCTGCCTCCGATTTGGTCACGATCGCCAATACTTCTACGGTCGAGCCGGACACGTCGTAGAACACACGTACCTCCTCGACCCTTAGCCGGTACTGTGGCCTCGAAAGGCCACGAAGCCGTTTGATTCGGCTGCGACTGGACTTCGTTGGTTCATGCCGGAGATGGGTTTCGAGTGCCTCGCGTATGGCTGTCCGGAGATTCGCCTTTAGTTTTCGTAGATCTGCAATGGCTTCCGGGGCCAGGACGATGTCAAAACGCATTCTGGCCAGATCATAGCCGGAATGCTCCGAAGCAGCAAGGGGTGCGCTCTAACGCTCCGGTTCAGCGGCGCGTCCGCTGCATGCTGTTGTTGGGCGGCGCTCGTGCCCCAGGACCATCACTTGTTCCTCTACGGTAGTGGGACCCATGCGTGGGTTTCCGGATCGAAGCGTTCGCGCGCGGAACTCGAGGCGATGTCAAGGAACCGGCGCGCGATCGTGTTCGCCGGCGCCTTCTTCGGTTCCTCGAAGCCGGGTGGCAGTCGTGGCGGCACCAGGCAGCTCGGGCACCCGTGTTTGCATGGACATCTTTCGGCGATGCCGATCGCCGTCTCGATGACCGTCGGCCACACCTCAAGGGCCTTTTCCGCTACCCCGATGCCGCCCGGCACGGTCTCGTAGAGGTAGACCGTTGCCGGGGGCTTGAGGCTCGTCAACGTACCGAGGTCGTGCCTGTCGCACGGCACGACGAATGGCGCGCCGATTCGCAGGAGCTGCTCAAGGCCGAACAGGTCTCCTACCTGCGAACCCCTCCCTAGGAGCGAGGAATCCGCCAGCTCGAGCCAGAAGCCTCTCACGTTCGACGGGCGTGCGAGCTGGATTCGCTGTTCGTCGACGACCTCCCCAGAGCGCGTGTCGATCAGCCGGAAGCCCCCGAAGTTCTCGAAGACCGTGAGCTTGCCGTAGCAACTGGCCAGGTTCTCCGCGTATCGAATGCCCGAGAGGATCTCGGCGCCCTGCGTGACCGTCCAGAAGATGCCCTCGGTGCGAAGGTGCGGCTCGGCGTCCTCCAACTGCACTTCGCCTGCGGCGTGCGCCGTCACACGGTACGGCTTCCCGAAGTGGTTGTAGACCGCGCCGACGTAGGCTTCCCGGAATAGGTGGACGTCGGAGATGTCACCGACCTCTTTGTCCTTGTACACCAGGCGATAGGTCGTGCCCGAGCCGCCGCGGATGCTCAGCCGTTGGTAGCTGGGTCCATGGCCCTTGACGGGTTTCTTCCCGTACATCGCGTTGCGGGCGAAGTCGAAGAACGGGGGCCCCAGGTGCTCGGCGAGTTCGGGCGGGAACTCGGCGCCGCACTCGTGCACCAGGTACGGCACGTGCCTGGCCATCAGTTCCTCGTTGTCCACCCCGATCCGGATCTCGTCGAGTGGCTTGTCCAGGAACGCGTCGATGTTGCTCGCGAAGAACCGGTCGAAGGGGTTGTTGAACGCGTAGAAGAGGACATAGGCCTTCTTGTCCCAGCTGCGCCCGACGCGGCCGATGCGCTGCCAGGCCGAGAGGACGCTGTCGGGAAACCCGGCGAGGATGCAGACATCGAGCCGCCCGATGTCCACCCCGATCTCCAAGGCGTTGGTGCTGAAGACGGCCTTGTAGCGGCCGGCGCGGAGTCCGTCCTCGATCTCCCGACGCAGCTCCGCCTCGTACCCGCTTCGATAGGGCGCGATCGTATCGGGGTCGATCCCGTGCTCGTCTGCATCGCGTTTGGCTCGGATGGCGGCCTCCTCAGCGAACTTCCGTGAGGGACAGAAGATCAACGTGCTGAGGCCGTTGGCCACGCATGCGAGGGCTGCACGCGCGATCCGCAGTCGGTAGATCTCGTGGAAGCGGAAGTCGGGGATGTCAGGATTGATGAAGGCGAAATGGCGCTCGGGGCGCATGGCCGTTTCTGCACGCACCAGCGTGCAATGCCTGCCCGTAAGCCGATAGGCGTGTTCCTCCGCGTTGCCGCAAGTCGCCGTCGCCAGAACTACCTGCGGACGTACGCCGAGCTGGCCCAACCTTGCAAGGAATCGTCGCAGGAGTAGGGCGACGTTCGTGCCGAAGTAGCCTCGGTACTCGTGAATCTCGTCGAGGATCACCAGTCTCAGCCCGGAGAGGAACTTCAACCATTGCTCCTGCCATCCGAGGAAGCTCTGGTGGAGCATCTCGGGATTCGTAAACAGCACTGCCGGCGGCCGCGCCTTGATGAGCTTGCGGTGCTCGGGGTCGAGATCGCCGTCGAACACCCAGGACTCCAGCCGCCGTCTCGCCGCCCCCTCGAGGGGCCCGGCGAGCGCCTCGAACTGGCGGCGCTGGTCGTTCGACAAAGCCTTCATCGGATGGACCATCAGGGCGTGCGACTGGGGGTTGTCCAGGAGCGCCAGGGCCAGAGGAATGTTGAAGCACAGCGTCTTACCGCTTGCCGTGGGCGCCTCGAGGACCACGTCTTTCCCGGCCCGGATGCGGTCGATAGCGTCGGCTTGATGTGAGTAGAGCCCCTCGATGCCTTGGGTCGCCAGGGCGCTGCGGACGGCTGGCGGAAAGCGGTCCAGATAGGCAGGAGGCGCGAGATCGGGTGGCCGGCTCGGCATCACGCGGATGAGCACCGTGTCCGCGCGTCCGTCGCTCGGCACGTCCCGCAAAGCGTCAAACTTAAGGTGTCGGGAACCATTGTTTACTCTTGCAGCGTTTCAGCCGCATTCAGGATTTCCAGCTAGCGGCGGGTAGGGCGCTGAATATCCCGCGGCAGTTTGCGTGAGAACTCGCGATTGAAAACCATCTCGGTTTCCTTGTCGGTGAAGCTCTTGATCACCGCCGTCTATAGAACGCAATACGTTACTATCGTCAAGTCACCAACTCTGTGACGTGGGGCCACAGTTATTGTTGCAGTCGAGATGACATGAGCCGCCGAACGTTCAGCATCAGCGGCGGCGCAAGGTGCCGGCCGCTCAAGCGAGCCGGAAGACCGGCGCTGACGACGGAGCTATGTATGATGGATGCTCACGCGACGGTTTTATACGGATGGACTTCTCGCATTATCCTTTTACCGAGTGCGTCCTCAACCACATCCATCTCATACCGGCTTTGCAGATTGA
>CAYULI010000008.1:0-90881 GCA_964445795.1 uncultured Nitrospira sp.
GTTTGAGGGGCGTGTGGCGCAAGCCGTGCGGGTTCAAGTCCCGCCTTCGGCACCATAACTGAGTGCTCCGTTGTACTCGCTTGGCCGATCTAGCTCCATCTTCCCTGAATCCCTCGCGCATCGTCTGGCGGCGCCCGTCCGGTTTCGCCGTCTCAATCCAGCCGCCCCCTGCCGCGTACGTACGCGGGAAGGAGAGTCGCCATGAGCAGCACCAGTCATTTGCCCGAACTCGAATCGCTGCGGTCGCAAGTGGGCGAGCTCGCACGCGAGCTCGCCCAGCGCGACCGATGGATCCAAGAACACCGCCTCCGCCTGGAACAAACGGTGCGCAATCTTCGGAACATCATCGAGACGGTACCCGACCTGGTGTTTACGCTTGATACCAACGGCCATCTGACTGACTGGAATCGCCGGGTCGAGCACGTCACTGGATACACCCCTGAGGAGTTGCTGAACAAACCGGCCTTGACGTTTGTACCTTCCGAGGAACAGGACCAGACAGCCGCAGCGATCCAACGCGTCTTCATGGACGGCTGCGCCGAACTCGACGGCCATCTTTTGACGAAGGATGGACGCGTCATCCCATACCACTGGACCGGCGCGGTGCTGAAAAATGCCGACGGCCGCATCATCGGTATCGCCGGCGTCGGGCGCGACCTCTCGCAGAAACGGCGCACGGAGGAGGCGCTGAGGAAGGAACGGCAGCATTTAATCGAGGCTCAGGCCCTGGCCCATCTGGGAAGCTGGGATTGGGACATCGGCTCGGGCGCCATGGAGTGGTCAGACGAACTGTTCAGGATATTCGGCCATACCCCGCAATCGATTCCGGTTACGCACGAGACCTTCCTGGCTGCGCTGCTGCCGGAGGATCACGACCGGGTGCTGGCGGCCATCAACGCCGCTCTGGCGGGCAACGCGGCCTACGACGTGGAGTGTCGGGTCGTCCGTCCCACCGGCGAAGTCCGCACTATTCATGCACGGGGTGAAGTGCTTCGCGATTCCGGCGGTCGGCCCGTCGCGATGTCCGGCTCTGTGCTCGACATCACCGAGCGCAAGGAGGCGGAAGAAGCGCTGCGGGTCAGCCAAGAACGGTGGCAGCTCGCAGTGAACGGGAGCCACGATGGTATTTGGGACTGGAACATCCGGACAGGAGAGATCTTTTTTTCCGACCGGTGGAAGTCCATGCGCGGGTTCGAGAACCATGAGATCGCCAACGCTCTCGATGAATGGCGAAGCCGCATTCACCCCGAAGACCTCGACCGAGTCCTGCAGCGCATCGACGCCTATTTGGCCAAGCGGCGACCGGAGTTTTGCGAGGAATACCGGGTGCAGCGGAAAGACGGTTCCTACATGTGGATCCTCGACCGAGGCACGGCGTTGTGGGCCGACGACGGCACGCCGGTGCGGATGGCCGGCTCGGCGGCCGATATCACCGAACGGAGGCTCGCCGAGGACCGGCTACGTCGCACGCAGTTTGCGATGGACCAGGCGATGGACGCCATTTACTGGATCGATCCCCAAGCCAACATTCTCTACGTGAACGACGCGGCCACCGCCATGCTCGGATATTCCCGAGAGGAGTTTTGCCGCATGACCGTCTTCGACTTGAATCCGACCGTTGCGACGAATCTGTGGCCCGATTTTTGGCTGAAAACCCGGCAGCAGAAGACGATGTCCCTCGAAACCGTTCATCGCACCAAGGACGGGCAGCTCATTCCAGTCGAGATACGGGTCAGTTTCCTTGCGTATGGGGGACAAGAATTCCACTGCGCGTTTGTCCGCGACATCTCGGACCGGAAACGGGCGGAGGAGGCCTTGATGCGGAGCCACGATCTCTTGAACTCGTTCGTCGAGCACACACCAGCCGCCGTCGCCATGCTGGACAACGACCTGCGGTACGTGGCGGTCAGTCGGCGCTGGCTGGAAGACTACCGGCTCGGCGAGCAACCCTTGATCGGCCGACATCATTACGATGTCTTTCCCGAGATCAAGACCATGGTGGAGTGGCAGGAGATCCATCGACGATGCCTGGCGGGAGCGGTGGAGCGGCGCGAAGAGGATCGCTTCGTCCGGGCGGACGGATCGGAAGATTGGCTCCGTTGGGAAGTGCGGCCCTGGCACGATCTCACCGGCGACATCGGCGGGATCATGATGTTCACGGAAGTCATCACCGAGCGCAAGCGGATCCAGGCGGAGCGGGCCCGGAGTGAGCGCACGCTCCGCACCGTGCTCGATGCGTTGCCCATCGGAGTCTGGTTCACCGACCAGCAGGGCCACGTGCAGTACGGCAACCCCGCCGCCCGACAGATCTGGGAGGGAGCTGCGCGAGTGGCCGTCACGGACTTGGCCTCCGGACCGGCCCATTGGGAGAACGTCGAAACGATCGAGTTGCCCCATCGGTGGTCGATCGGCGCCGCCCTGGCGAGGGGCCGGGCCGCGCTGAACGAGATGATCGAAATCGAAACGACGGACGGACTGAGGAAAACCGTCAGGAACTCGGCCGTGCCGGTGCGGAACGAAGCCAGCTCGATTTTGGGCGCCATCGTGTTGAACGAGGACATCACCGAGCGCGCTCGAGCGGAACAGGCGCTGCGCCAGAACCATGCGCTGCTGTCGGCGATCATGGATGCCGCCGCCGATATCATCTTCGTCAAGGACTTGCAGGGACGGTATGTCCACATGAATCGCGCCGGAGCCAAGATGCTGGGCATGACCGTGGAGGACGTGGTCGGATGGAACGATTATGCCCTCTGGCCTTCCGAACTCGCGGCCTCCTGTCAGGCTGCCGACCGTCGGGTGCTGGAGACGGGAGAGGTTGTGACGGTCGAAGAAGCCGCCACGCTCGACAGCGGACCCACGGTGCTCCTCACGACCAAAGCACCGTACCGGGACCCGGAAGGCAGAATCATCGGGATCATCGGCGTCTCGCGCGACATCACGCAACGCAAACGAGCCGAAGAAGCGCTCAGGAGGAGTGAAGCCCGCCTCAACGAAGCGCAGCGGATCGCGCACATCGGCAGTTGGGAATTGGATCTGGTGAGCAACCAGTTGGTTTGGTCCGACGAAGTCTATCGGATCTTCGAGATCGAGCCCCACCGTTTCAGAGGTTCTTACGAGGCCTTTCTTGATCTGGTCCACCCCGAGGACCGTGACGCCGTCAATCGGGCCTATCTCGACTCGCTCGCGCAGCGGACATCCTACGAAATCGTCCACCGGATTCTCTTGCCGTCCGGTCAGGTCAAATTCGTGCGCGAGCGATGCGAAACGCACTATCAGGGCGATCGCCCGCTCCGGTCGGTGGGCACGATCCAGGACATCACGGACCAGAGGCAAACCGAGGAGGCCTTACGGCAACGCGAGCGCGACCTGCGGGTCGCGCTCGAAGAACGAGAGCGCATCTGCCAGGACCTGCATGACAACATTTTACAATCGCTCTACGCGGTCGGGCTCGGCATCGAGTCGTGCAAACCGTTCATCAAACAGCGGCAGTCCCAGCGGGCCTTGGCTCTGATGGAACAGGCGATCGGACAACTGAACCACGTCATGGCGGAGATCCGGAATTTCATTGCCGGCCTGGAATCCCGCGTACTCCCGGGAGGAGACTTCGCAACAGCGTTGCGTTCGCTGGTGCAAACCATGACGGCGTCCCAGCCGATCATGTGTCGAGTCGTCGTCGACGACCCGGCGGCGCGCCGGGTCTCGACCGAACAGGCGCTGCAGCTGCTGAATATCGTCCGCGAGGCCCTCAGCAACAGCCTGCGCCACGGCCGTGCGACCAAGGCGACGGTTTCACTGAAATCCCTGACCCGCTCCGTCCGGCTCTCCGTCATCGACAATGGAGTGGGCTTTGATCCGGCCCATGCAACGGGAATCGGACATGGCCTGGCCAACATGGACGCCCGCGCGAGGCGGATGGGCGGGCGCTTCGCCGTTCGATCGCAACCTGGGCGCAGCACCCGCGTCACGATCGATCTTCCCAAGGAGGACGCCTATGGCGATCGTTAAGGCCAAACCCATCCGTCTGTTCCTGGTGGATGACCACGAAGTCGTGCGCCTGGGCCTCAAGACCGTGCTGTCGCAGCAGGACGGCTTGACGGTGGTCGGCGAGGCGGCCACGATGGCGGTGGCAGTCCAAGACGCGGTGCGGCTGAAACCGCACGTGATCCTCATGGACGTCCGGTTGCCGGACGGATCGGGAGTCGATGCCTGCCGGGAGATCTTGGCCGCGAGCCCCAACAGCCGCGTCATTTTTCTGACTTCGTATGCCGACGACGATTCCGTGCTGGCGGCGGTCCTGGCCGGCGCGCACGGATACGTACTCAAGGAAATCGATTCCGCCGCCCTGATCCACGCAATCCGTTCTGTCGCCGAGGGCCAGTCGATTCTCGATCCCACCGTGACGGAACGGGCGCTCCGCTGGCTGCGTGACTTTGCCGGCGGGACGCCCCCCCCCGGCGTCGAACACCTTTCCGCGCAAGAGGAACGGGTGCTGGCGCTGGTGGCCGACGGGAAGACTAACAAGGAAATCGCGGCGGCCCTCAGTCTCAGCGACAAGACCGTGAAGAACTACCTGGCGAATGTGTTTCAAAAACTGCGTATCACCCGACGGGCGCAAGCGGCCGCCTTCTTCATCAAACGCCACGGATAAGCCTGAGACAATCGGCTCTAGTGTCGTAGGGACATAAATCGGCCCAGGGCGCGCCTTTTCCCTCTACTCCCCCGCCTCCGTCGTGAAGTAGGATGAAAGGGGTGCTCGTTCGGCCACAGAGGCCAGCGGTGGGGTGGTCACTTGGTTTCGGCCGAACGGTTTGACGCAACTGGGCAACGGGGATGGACACCGGCCACCAGATTGGAGGTTGTCCCGCTTGCTCGAACTGACCGCCGGTCTTCTCGCGGTTTCGCTCCTGCTGTTAGGTGTCGCCCTGTGGCACCTGTTCCGCCAGCGACGAGATTATTTTCTTCGATCCAGAGTGGTGGCCGCCACCGGCTGCAGCGTTGTCGTGACGGACGCCACGGTCCCACGCCACCCCGTGCTCTACGCAAATCCCGCTTTCCGACTGCTGACGGGTTACGCCGACGATGAGGTGGTCGGTCAATCGCTTGCGGTCCTGAATGGTCCCCGCACAGATCGGGCCACGATCGAAAAGCTGGCTCTGGCCATCCAGGACGGCCGCGCTTGCCGCGTCCTGATCCTTCACTACCGAAAGAACGGGACATCCTTCTGGAACGAGGTTACCCTGTCGCCGGTCAAGAATCGGGCAGGGCAGGTCACGGAATATATCTGGGTCATGAGCGACGTGACGCACCGGCGGCAAGCGGAAGAAGCTCTCCGCGAAAACCAGGACCGGTTGGACCTCGTCGTGGAGGCCGCACACGTCGGCCTCTTCGAGCACGATCACCAGACCGATCGGCTTGACTGGTCGCCGACGCTCCGGACGATCTACGGAGTCGGCGAGCAAGAGCCCGGCTCACTGCAACGCTACATGGAATTGATCCCACGCGAGGAACGCGAGCCGGTTCTCCAGGCGCTCAGAAAAGCCCACGACCCGGCCGGAGATGGACGGTTCTGTGTCGAACACCGGTTGACTAGGCCGGACGGCGGTGTGCGCTATGTGCGCGTTCGGTCCGCAACACGGTTCGAGGGCGAGGGGTTCGCACGAGCGCCGGTCCGGACGATCGGTGCGGTGATCGATATCACCGACCACAAGCTTGCGGAAGCCCATTACCGGAATACGTCGAAGATGGAAGCGATCGGCACACTCGCAGGGGGGATCGCTCATGAATTCAACAACAGCCTCACGGCGGTGCTGGGGTTCAGCGAGCTGGCGCTTCCGTTGATTCCCCCGGAGAGCAAGGCGTATCGCCACATCCAGCAGGTCATCGCCGCCGGGCGGAAATCGCGCGAGCTGGTGCACCAGTTGCTGACCTTCAGTCGGCCGAGCGATCAGATCCGCCGCCCCCTCTCGCTCTCTTCCTTGGTGAAGGAATCGCTGAAACTCCTTCGCCCGACCATCCCCTCCTGGATCGAGCTTCGGGAACGGACCGCCGGCTCGATACGACCCGTTACGGCCGATGCGACTCAAATGCACCAATTGATCTTGAGCCTGGTGGAAAACGCTCTGCACGCCATGAGGCAGACCGGCGGTGTGCTCGAGGTCGAGCTCCAGGACCAGGAACTCACCGCCGATCTTGTGACGCCGGCCGGTCGAGTCCCCGCCGGGTGCTACGCCTGTTTGACTGTTCGAGATTCCGGGGAAGGCATGGAACCAGAGATAGCGAGCCGCATCTTCGATCCCTTGTTCGCCGCGAAACCGCCCGGTGAAGGACGGAGCGTGGGACTCTCTGTAGTTCATGGAATCGTGACAAGCCACGGCGGCACGGTGTTGGTGGAAACCCGGCCGGAAGCTGGCACAACCGTCTCGGTGTATCTTCCGGCGCTGCCTCTTCCGACACCAACCGCTTCCCAGCAGGACCGCCCGCTGCCTCACGGGCACGAGTGCGTGCTATTCGTCGACGACGAGGAATCCCTTGCCCGGTTCGGCGGTGAGATGCTAGAGTTGCTTGGATATTTTCCGGTTGTGCGTATGAGCGCGACGCGGGCCTGGGAGACCTTCCGGATGGCTCCACAACGCTTTGATCTGCTGGTCACCGACCAGACCATGCCCGACATGAGTGGAGAAGGGCTGGCCCGCAAATGTCGGAGCCTGAGACCCGATCTCCCTATCATCTTATGCACTGGCTCCGGCCAAAACCTTTCCGAACAGGAAGCCAGAGCTTGCGGCGTGAACCAGTACCTGGTGAAACCGCTGACGCTGCAGGATCTGGCGCACGCGATTCGGCGGGTTTTGGATGTTCCGCATCCATCCCCGGCGGAGCCGGGTCGGCGTGCAGACATGCCTGGGGACGTCTTCGAGGAACCTGATGTCGTCAGTGCTCGTCGTTGACGACGAAGATCAGGTGCGCCAGCTCCTCCGTGAAACGCTCGAGCAGGCGGGTTACGAGGTCCAGGAGGCTCGCGACGGCAAGGAGGGATTGGCGCGCTACAGAGCCAAACCGACCGATGTCATCATCATGGACATTCTCATGCCGGACCAGGACGGCCTGGAGAGCATCATGACGCTCCGTCGGGAATTTCCCACCTGCCGCGTCATCGCCATCACCGGAGGCAGCGACATGATCGGGATCCTCAACTTCCTCGATGTCGCCAAGATGCTCGGGGCGCGACGGACCCTTCACAAGCCGTTCGAGATGAAGACCTTGCTCGAAGCCGTCGCGGCCGAATTGAACGACTAGGCGGTCCCCCGATCCCGCTCATCGGCGTTCGTTGACATCCTCGCGTTCGATCGTCACACTCCCGCTCGTCCGCTGAACAGGACTCATCCACGATGAAACTCCTCAACGTGCTGCTCGGGACTCTCGTGGCGGCGGTCGGATTCTGGCTGCTCTGGGAGAACACCTCCCCAACCATCGTCGCGGGTTGGGCGATGGCGGTGGCGGGATTGCTCTGGGCGCAGACACGAACCGTCACCGAAGTCTGGGCGTGGACTACACTCCTGCTCGGCATCGAGAGCTTCGCGCGGCCGGTCGTTCTGATGGTTCAACTCAAATCCGCTTCCGCGATCCCTCCCGAAGAAGAGATGGGCACGATCCTGTCGTCCGTCGTGTTGGGGCTCTTTTCGTCGGTCTTTTGGATCTCGTTCTCCTACGGTCTCTTCAGGCGGGCTCGGAGCACGGAAGCCCCAACGACACCCGCTGCGGCGTCGGACCGTGATCCGGAGCCGACCAGCCGGAAACGATAGGGAATGACCTCAACACCGGGGGTAATGTCGAGATGGCTCCCCGATGCCGAAAGCAGTGTCGGTTGAGATTAGGTTGTCTCCACCGGGTCCACATCCACGACAAACTTGAGTTGCCCCTTGCGATACGCCCGTTCCATCTGTTCGACGGTCTCGCGGAGAACGCGACTCAGGACGCTGGCGTTGTCGCCCTTCACAAGCATGTGGGCGCGGTACCGACCGCGCGGCCGCCTGCCTGTTCCAGGAACCGGCCCCAGGATGGTGAGGGCGCACGAGCCTTCGGAAGCCCGCTCGAGCGCTTCGCGCCACCGGCGGGCCGCGGTATCGATCAACGACAACTCCTTGCCGGACACGGACAAGGCAGCGAGACGGCAGGCTGGCGGATAACCGAGCAATCGTCGCGCGGCCAGTTCCTGGTCGTAAAATCGACTTGGCTGACCGAGCAGTATCGATTCCACGGCATGGTGTGTCGGCAGCATCGTCTGCAGGATGACCCGCCCCCCGGCGGAAGCAGGTCGCGCCACTGCGACCGCATCGACCAAGTGCTGATAGGCACGTTCCGCCGCGCGGAAATCCGGCACATGCAATCCCGAATCTGCTTGGATGATCCCGACGAGTCCCACGGGGAGAAGCGGCTCCTGCTGAAACAGTGCCTGCGTGCCGACCAGAATATCCCACCGGCCCGATCGGACCCGTTCCCATAGCAGGCGAGCCGCAGCCGGGGGACGCAGCGTGTCGCCGTCCAGTCGCACGATGTCGGCATCGGGCAACAGGCGCCTGACTTCCGCTTCAACCCGTTCCGTCCCTTCCCCCACGGGATTCAGCCGAGCGGACTGACAGGCCGGGCAGGATTCCGGCAAGGCCGCCCCTGTCCCGCAGTAGCGGCAGGACAGCTTCGCCGGGCTGCGATAGTAGGTCAGGGCGACGGCGCAGCCGGGACATCGCGGCACCCATCCGCAGTCTCGGCACACCAACGCCCCCGCGTAACCTTTTCTATTCAAGAAGAGTAGCGTTCCGGCTCGTTGCTCCAGTGCATTTCGCATGGCCGCAACGAGCCGAGGACTCAACAATGTCCCACCGGTCTCGCCCCGGAGATCCACGAGTTCGACCTGCGGCCGATGGGCGGTGTCCCTGAGGATCGTGCAGATGTCCGCACCGGAATCGAACATCGATTCCAGCGATGGGTGCGCGGAGGCCAACACGACCAGGGCGCGATCGAGCTCCGCCCGCATCCAAGCCACTTCCCGCGCATGGTAGCGAGGCTCCTGCGGTTCCTTGAGCGCGGGATCATCTTCTCCATCGACCCAAATCAGACCGACCGAGGTGACCGGAGTAAAGAGGGCGGAGCGTGTTCCCACGACAATCATCGGAGCGCCGGGTCTTGTCGGGCTTGACGCATCGGACAAGGACCTTGCCTGCGGGCTCCGATGCAGGACCTCCACCGGAAGCCCGGTGATCGACGAAAGCAGATGTCCCAGCCACTGCGCTTTGGCCACCTCACCGCAGAGGACGATCACGGACTTGTCCCTGGCGTGCGCCTCCCGTGCCGCGCGAGCGAGCACGCTCACTCGGCATTCCCAAGCAGCGTGGACCACAAGTCTTCCAGCCTGCCCGGCTCGCAGGCACTCGGTCACCAGCCTGATACACGCCGCGTCCGGCTCGGGCAGTTCGCTCGGGCCCGGCACCGGGAGGGCCGACCCACCGAGCGGATGCGCGGAGGATCTCGTTCCGGTGTCGTGCTTGCGAGAACGCCGCTCGTCTTCTTTTTCTTTCGCTGCGACAGCGATCCATGCACGCGCCTGAAGCGCTCCCAGCTTCTCTCGCAGCCCTCGCATGCGAGACGAGCGGAGCGTGGAGGCGAGGATTCCGCTTGATCGCCGAGCGATCCGGCCGAGCAGAGCCCGGAGCGGCTCCGGGCAGTCTCCGTTTTCGAGCGCGGCCAACCCCTGGTCGGTCGCGACATACCGAATTGGCGGTTCGTGTCGGCCGGCGAGCGGGGGCAGGACGAGCCGAAGGCATTGCCCCCACGGTGCGACATAGTGTTCGGCAACCTTGCGCGACAGCGCAAACAATGTGGCCGATAGCTCGCTCTTCTCGGAACCGTCCGCAATGGCTCGGATTTCTTTGAGGTGCGTGCGCTGGACTCCAGCCGGCGGTTGGTGGCCGAGCGCGACGACGGCCGCTTCGAGCGTTGAGCGACCGAACGGCACCAGCACCCGATGACCGACTTCCAACGTCTGTGTAAGGGCCGGGGGAACGAGATAGGTAAAGGCCTTGGTAATGTGCCGGGGAACGATCACATCGGCGTACAGTGCCTTGGAGCGGCTGAGCGAGGGCGCACGTTCGTCCGATGGCATGCGCCATTGTAGCAGCCTGGGGAAAAGGGGGACAACGAATGGGCTTCACGAGGTAGGAGGAGCTGGATCGAGTGGAGAGACGAAGGGAACGGGTCCCTCTGAACGGGGGAATTATCCTATTGGAGAGGATCCCGCCCGCTCAGGACGAAGCCGCTACTGACCGGCTGGATTGGACGGCACGGCCGGATCCTGGCTCATGCCTGAATCCGGTGAAGGATTCGCGCTGACGTCAGGCAGACTCAACGTCCCCGGTCCATCTGTGGCAGGAACCTGCGCCGGATCCTGTACCGACAGTGTGCCGGAGTCGGCCGCATTCAGGGGATCGGACGCAGTCGGCGGCGCATCTTGGCTTTCCCGTGCGCTCAAGCTCGATGATGCGGCGTCCGGCTTTTGCGCGTGAGTCGGCAGCTCCGGTTTCGAGGCCGACGGTTCCGCCTGCGGCGCGTACAGAAGAATTTCGACCCGGCGGTTCTTGGCCCGCCCCTCTTCCACGGCGTTGCTCGCGGCCGGTCGGCTGTCTCCGTACCCCACCGACGTCAGGCGAGCCGAGTCCAGCCCGCCTTTCTCTACGAGATAACGAACCACGCCGTTGGCACGGGCCTTGGACAACTCCCAATTGCTCGCATATCGCGATTTCAGCGACGGGCCGATCTCCACATTGTCGGTGTGGCCTTCGACCCGAATCAGCCGTTCGTCCCCGCTCGCATGTAAGTATTCGATCAACTGGTCCAGCATCTTGTAGCTTTCCGGCTTGATGGCGGCTTCACCCGAATCGTAGCGAAGCAAGTTGGCCATGTCGCCGAGATTGACGCGGCTCTGGCCGGAGGCGTCCTGGACTTTGAGTTTGTTCGCCATCAGATCGGCCGGCACGGGGTCGGCAGCCCTCTGCTCAACCTGCGCCGGAACCGCTTGCGAAAGCGATGGAGCGGGCCTCTGCTCAGCTGGTTGAATAATCGGAGCCACATGCCCGGCGAGTTTGAACCGGTCCCCCTTCATGACCCGGGTGTTGGCTTTTATGATTTTGGCCGTGGCCGTATGATCTTCGGTGGACAACACTTTCAGTTGGCCGATCTTGCGGGGAGGGAGGCCGGCGCTATACCGGTGAATGTCCATGAGATCGCCCGGCCTGAGCCCGTCCTCGCGTCCATGATCCACGTACACCACATCCCCCTGGGACACCAAGGTCATGGTCTTATCCGCTTGGATCTCCACGATCATGCCGCTGATATCGTCGACATTCACCGGTCGGCTTGACTCATCCCCGACGGGTACGGGATCGACGAAGCGCATGACGGGGTCTCCGGAGGCAACCGCGCCGTAGCTCCCAACGATTTCAGCGGTGGAGAGTGCATGATCCGCTTGCGTGATTCTCACCACCGCCGATCGAATGGTGGTGAACCCGAGATAGGCGCCGGTGACCGGATGGAACACTTTGCGAACACGGCGATAGACGGTGTAGAGGTCTCCGACCGCCACTCCGGCCGGATTGTCGAGCTTGAGATAGAGTTGATCGAACCGCCCCAGAATCATTCGATCACCTGTCGTCTGGTTATCGCCCGTGACCAGATTCACGATCCCGTCGCGGGGAGTCGCTTTCTGGATGGAGCCGGCTGCAAAGGCCAGCGCGGTCTCGCCAAAGTGAACCGAACTGGCGTCCTGCGTCTGGGCCCCTGCTTCTTGAACAATCAGTCCGGCAGCGAGGGACAGGGCGAATGCGAAGGGCGTGAGATTCTTCATGGATTTCTTCCTTAGTTTGAGGCGGATTCCACTGTCCAAACGATAGCAAAATGCGATGCATTGTCAAGATTTGGGCTGTTCTCCCTGCGGTTTGACCTCGGTTTTCCTGGAATGCTATGGTGGATTGGTCCGACCGAACAGGGTTGGGGTTCTTGGCGCTCAGAGGGAGCCCTTCGACATGGATATGGAAACGGGCAGCGCGCCGCAATCTTCTCCATCGAAGAAGCAACGTCGCATCGAAACGCAAATTCACCGGCGCCGTAAGGCCAAAGCTCTGTCGCCACTGGAACAGGAATGGGACATTTCAGAGCAAGCGCCTCCGGCTCAATTGCGGATGCCCCGCCCGCCCAGTCCACCGTCTACGCGGCGGACAGAGGAATGATCTCTACCCTCTCGCCCCCGTTGCTCGCCTGGCCAGATCCCCCCTTTCAGTCCGAGACACCGTCGGGCTTTCACCCCGCACGGCCCCTTCACTCTCCTCCTGCTCGTGGGATAAATCCATACCCTTGTCCCCTAGGGCTTTCGGGTCTTTTTCATTAGGTCCTTTGTCCGCTTGCTATCGCCAAGACCGGGGCACTAAGATTTCGACTCTTCTTTCCAGGTCAATACCTTGTGAGACGAAGACGATGAGCGGCTTGGATCTTCTCCTCGACTACTTGACGAGATACTTTCCGATCCTGCTCTTTATCTTCATCGCCCTCGCCTTCGGGGTGGCGACGCTGGTGATCAGCTATTTCGTCCAGCCCAGGTATCCTGAGCCGGAGAAATTGTCCGCGTACGAGTGCGGCTCCGAACCGTTTTCCGACGCGCGCATGCCGTTTCCCGTCCGGTATTACATCTTTGCGATGTTGTTCGTCATTTTTGACATCGAAGTCATCTTCCTTTATCCCTGGGCCGTCGTGTTCAATAAGATCGGCTTGATCGGGCTCGTCGAAATGATGATCTTCATCGCGTTGTTTCTGGTGGCCTACGTCTATGCCTGGCGCAAAGGGGCATTGGAATGGGACTGATCCAGTTAGGACGTCACAATAAGGACGGCGCTCCCGATGTCATTACCACGACCGTCGAGAAAGCCGTGAACTGGGCCAGGAAGGGCTCGCTCTGGCCGATGACGTTCGGCCTCGCCTGCTGCGCCATCGAGATGATCGCTGCCGTATCCTCACGTTACGATATGGACCGGTACGGCGCGGGGGTCTTCCGCGCATCGCCGCGCCAGTCGGATTTGATGATCGTCGCCGGGACCGTCTGCCGGCGAATGGCCCCGGTCATCCGAAAAATCTACGACCAAATGCCCGAACCCAAGTACGTCATTGCCATGGGCTCCTGCGCTACATCCGGGAACATCTACGACAGTTACAGCGTGGTGCAGGGCGTCGACCGATTCGTCCCCGTCGACATTTATGTACCGGGTTGTCCGCCGACGCCGGAAGCGCTCTTCGACGGCATTCTGAAACTGCAAGAGCGCATCATGCAGAAGCGGGTCTTTGTCAAGCAGCCGGAGCAAGTCAAGGATGCGCTGAAGGTCTAGCGACGATCCATGCACCAACTGGTCAATCGGATACAAGAAACGTTCTCGAGCGGGTTCGTGGGCGCCACAGAGTGGCGCGGCGACGTGGCGGTCACCGTCACACGCGACAAAGTTCACGAGGTCGCCCAATTTCTTCACGACGACCCGGGAATGGATTTCGATTACATCGTCCATGTGAGTTCCGTGGATTGGCCCGACGACGAAGAACGGTTCGAAGTCGTGTGGGAGTTCTATTCGCTCCGCAAGCGGCACCGGATCCGGCTCAAGACCAGGGTGCCGGAATCGGACTGCGTCGTGGATTCCCTGACCGACATTTGGAAAGGGGCGGAGTTCATGGAGCGCGAGGTCTACGACATGATGGGCATCCGGTTCCGGAACCATCCTGATCTACGACGCATTCTGATGCCGGACGATTACACGGAAGGGTATCCCTTGCGGAAGGACTTCCCGCTCCGGGGCAAAGGGTGGCGGGACACTTTCGACTTTCTCGACGAAGTCCCTCGATAACGGAACGAGGACGCGATGGCATTCGAAGACCAGAGAGCGACGGTCTACAAAGTCGACCCGGCGCACCCGGAGAGTGAGACATTACCGACGCTGCGGACCGAGGAATTGCTTCTCAACATGGGCCCCCAGCACCCCAGCACGCACGGCGTGCTCAAGGTCATTCTGGAGCTGGAAGGGGAACGGCTGGTGAAGTCCACGCCGGTCATGGGTTTCCTGCATCGCGGCGTCGAAAAGCTGGCGGAGGAAGGAACCTATCATCAGTTCATTCCACATACAGACCGGCTCGACTACGTGTGCGCGATGTACAACAACTTCGCCTACTGCCGCGCAGTCGAGAAGCTGATGAATATTCAAGTACCGGAGCGCGCGGATTACTTGCGGACCATCGTGGCCGAAGTCCAGCGCATCATCGGCCATCAGTTCTGGCTAGGCACGCAGGCACTCGACATCGGAGCCATGACCGTCTTTTTCTACTGTTTCCGCGACCGCGAAATCCTGCTCGACTGGTTCGACGAGCTCTGCGGCGCGCGCCTGACGACGAGCTGGTACCGGATCGGCGGGGTCGAACGGGATCTGACGCCGTCCTTGATCGAGAAACTGAAACAGTTCCTCGACTATTTCCCTCCGAAGATCGACGAATACATCGTGTTCCTGGAAAAGAACCGGATCTGGCTGGCCCGCACGAAAGGTATCGGAGTCATCTCGGCTGAGGACGCGGTGAACTTCGGGCTCAGCGGACCGACTCTCCGCGGCTCCGGGGTCGACTACGACCTGCGCAAGTACGAGCCCTACGCGGCCTACCCGAAATGTGAGTTCAGCGTGCCGGTGGGGAAGAACGGCGACACCTACGATCGGTATTGGATCCGCGTGATGGAAATGTACGAGAGCGTGAAGATCATCCGCCAATGTTTGGAGCAGATGCAGCCCGGCCCGATCATGGCCGACGTGCCGAGCGTCACGCTTCCCCCGAAAGAACGCGTCTTCACGAACCTCGAATCGATGATTCAGCAGTTCAAGTTGTTTTCGCAGGGCTTCAACGCACCTCCCGGCGAGATTTATTGCGGCACGGAAGCGCACAAGGGCGAACTGGGCTTTTATATCGTCAGCACCGGCGGAGGGAAGCCCTACCGCTTGAAGATTCGCGCACCATCCTTCATTCACATGGGCGCCTTCGACTACATGTCCCGGGGTTACATGATCGCGGACGCCATCACGCTCTTCGGCACGTACGATATCGTGATGGGGGAGTGTGATCGATAGCACGGAAGTGTTCGGCAATCTGCCTTCGCCAAAGGGCTGACTGCTGAAGGCTCATAGTTGGAGTGAGTACATGGCCTTGAAACCGGCGACCAATCCCGATGTTGAAGCGGCGTCGATCGAACTCACGATCGACGGCAAGACCGTAACCGCCAAGGACGGCGTGTCCCTCTATGACGTCATCTCCAGCACGGGCAAGATCGTGCCGGCCATGTGCTATCACTACACGTTCGACCCCTTCGGCTCCTGTGGCATGTGCCTCGTCATGCAGGAAGGCAAGAAAGCGCCGGTCCGCTCCTGCACCGCCAAGGCCACGGCGGGCATGGTCATCCGCACGGAGGGCGACGATCTGTTCCAGGCCCGCAAGAAGGCGGTCGAGAAACACCTGTCGGTCCATCCACTCGACTGCCCCGTGTGCGACGCCGACGGCCATTGCGAGTTGCAAGACATGGCCTTCCTGCACGGCGTGACCAATTTGCCGAATGCCAAGCAGAAATTCATTCCGGAGGACACGCGGAGCCTCGTGCTCGACTTCAACATGAACCGGTGCATCGCCTGCGCCGAATGCATCAACGTCTGCAAGGACGTGCTGATGATCGACGCGTTACAGTTCATGAAGAAGAGCGGGTTCAACCAGGTCGTGGCCAAAGGCGATCTCCCTCTCTCCTGCGAGTTCTGCGGCGATTGCCTGGCTGTCTGCCCGGTCGGCGCCATTACGAACAAGTTTTCCAAGTATCTCTACAAACCCTGGCAGATGAAGAAGACGACCACCACCTGCAACTACTGCGGGGACGGCTGCCAGATGTACCTGGAGACGAAGGACACGGAAGTCATTCGGGTGACCTCCCCCCTGTCCTGGAAGAATAAATGGGGCGACCGGTCGGAGACTGCAAAAGGGCACGGCGGGCTCTGCGTGCGCGGCCGGTTCGGATTCGAGTACCTCGACAGCAAGACGCGTCTGAGGCAGCCGCTCGTCCGCGAGGGGAACCAGTTGATCGAGAAGCCCTGGCTCGAGACCCTGCACCATCTCATGGACCGGTTCACGGAGGTCCGACGCAAGCACGGCAGCGATGCGATCGCGGGTTTGATCACGGCCCGCTGCACGAACGAAGAGTTGTACCTCTTCCAGAAGCTGATGCGCACCGTGCTCGGCAGCAACCACCTCGACAGCAGCGCGCGCTACGGCCATCTGAATTTCGTGCACGCATCGAAGCGCGCCGTGGGGCTCGGACGCTCCCCGAACAACTGGGAGGATTTCACCAAAGCCAAGGCCATCCTGCTCATCGGGTCGAACCTCACCGAGACCAACCCCTTGACCGCCGTCCGGATCAAAGAGGCGATCCGCGTGTACAAGGCCCAGGTCGTGACGTTCGACTCCGCCGTCACGAACATGGCCAAGCTGGCTTCTCACCCGTACCTGATTACGCCCGGCACGGAAGGCCTCGTCATCGACGGCTTGGTCAAGGCGACCATCGAGCAGGATCTGGTGGATGAAGAGACGACCAAGCGGCATCCGAGTTCGTTCGAGGCGCTCAAGGCTGCCGTAGCGGGACTCTCACTGGATCGGCTGGCCGCGCAGACCGGCCTATCCGTAGAGACATTCCGGGAGGTCGCGGCGGTTTTCGCGGAGGCGCCGCGCTCGATCATTCTCTGCGCGGAAGGGATCGTGCGACGACCGAACGGATACCAGAACGTCCTCAAATTGATCGACCTGGCCTGGATCACGGGCAAGCTCGGCAAACCCGGCTGCGGCGTGAACACTGTCACCGAGGAGCCGAACGAGCAGGGCGCCGTGGACATGGGCGTCGCGCCGGAATTCCTTCCGGGCCAGGCGCGGTACGACGATGCGACCGCGCGCGAGCGCTTTACCAAAGCGTGGGACGCCCCTCTCCCATCGTCGGGAGGGGCGCATCTCGTCGAGATCCTCACTCGCTGTAAGAGCGGTCAGGTCAAAGCCTTGTATGTGGTCGGAGAAAACCCGCTCGCGACACTGCCGGCCTCGATGGAGGTGCGGGCCGCACTTGAACGGCTGGAGCTGCTCGTCGTCCAGGATCCGTTCTTGACCGACACCGGACGGCAGGCCCATTTCGTGCTGCCTGCCTGCACCTACGCAGAAAAGGACGGCACCTTTACCAACCTAGAGGGCAGGGTTCTTCGCGTGCGCCAGGCGAGGGAACCGATTGGTGAAAGTTTGCCCGACTGGCACATTATGACGGCCCTGGCGAACGCGTTGGGGGCCCATTGGGAATACCAATCAGCCAACGACATCCAGGCCGAGATCATGAAGCTGCTGCCCGGCTACTACAACCTGGGGCAGCCGCGCAAAGTCGCGCCGGCGCCTGATCGGTACCTGTCCGACGGATACGTGGGCGAAGTGCGCACCCGCTACCGTACGACCCCGGTCACCGCCGACCCGAAACGGCCTTTCGCCCTGATGATGGGCCAGGTGTTGATGCACTCCGGCAAGATGTCGACGGAATCCCCTGGTTTGTTCAAGATCGCGCCGAACACGGGCAAGCTGCGCATGAACCCGCAGGACATGGAACGATTAGGATTGCAGGACGGCACGAAGGTACGCCTGACCGCGGAGCGGGGGTCTCTCCAGTTGGGCGTGCAGCCGGATGCGTCACTCGCCCCTGGCACCTGCTTCTTCCCGGAGCACTTCAATGAACCACCCGTCAAGGACTTGATGACCGTCGCCGTCGATGCGACCACGGGAGTCCCGTCGTTCAAGCTCGCATGGGTGAGCATTGAACGCGCCTGAGGGAATGTGTATGCTCGCCCGCCGGTGAGCAGGAGATTACGATGAGCGTCGCCGCCCTGACCAAGAAGATTCTCCAGGCCGCGCTGTTCGATGAAATCTGGGACGCGATGAAGGTGACGTTCCGGCATATGTTCCACCGTCCGATCACGTTTCAATACCCGCGCGAGCAGCGGACCATCCCCGACACCCATCGCGGCGCACTCGCTTTGCTCCGGTACGACGACGGACGTGAGCGGTGCGTGGGGTGCGACCTCTGCGAAGCCGCGTGCCCGTCCCACTGCATCAAGGTGGTCAGCGAAGAGGACAAAAGCCGCCCGTTGCAGCGGTATGCCAGCGAGTTTTACATCGACGTGACCAAGTGCGTCTTCTGCGGCTACTGCGTCGAAGCCTGCCCGGTCAATGCGCTCGCGATGACCAAGATGTACGAGTACTCGACCCACGACAAGCGGACCCTGCTGTTCGACAAGAAGCGGCTCTACGAGATCGGCGAGCGTCACCTCGAGGACGCGAAAAAATATCTGTACGCCCACAACCAGGAGAAGAATGCTGAGGAGAGCCGTGAGTATCGATACTATTTCCCACAGTCGGTGCTGAAACCGACCCAACCGCCTCCCAAGCATCTGAGTTGAGTCGACGACATGGTCGCCGTGTTCTTCGCCTATTTTGCGCTGATCAGCATTGCCGCGGGTGTGCTCACGGTCGCGCTCAAGAACCCCGTCCATTGCGGGCTCGCGCTGCTCGCCCTCCTGCTCCATGTGTCCGGCTTGTTCGTGCTGCTCAACGCCGAATTCCTGTGGGCGGTGCAAGTCATCGTCTATGCCGGTGCGATCCTGGTCCTCTACCTCTTCGTCCTGATGCTGCTCAATCTCAAAACCGATGAACGCTACTTCCACTCGTCGGTCCTCTATTTCGTGGGACCAGCCGCAGTGGGAGCGCTCTACGTGCTCGTGCTGCTGCTCCGGTCGCCGTACGGCGGAGCGAAGGGCGATACGCCCCCCGCGGCGGTCCTGCAGGAGGGCGATACCCACGCGGTGGGCATCACAATGTTCAGCGATTATCTGTTGCAGTTCGAAATCGTCGGCGTGTTCCTACTCGGCGCCATCATCGGGGCGATCGTGCTGGCCAAGACGCCGAAGCCGATCGACGCGGGGAAAGAGTAAGCCATGGTGCCGTTGTCCGCCTATGTCGCCGTGAGCGCCGTGTTGTTCATGACGGGCCTGCTCGGCGTCCTGATCCGGCGCAATTTCATCATCGTGCTAATGGCCGTGGAAATCATGCTGAATGCCGCTAACATCAACCTGGTCGCGTTCTCCCATTATCTGGAGTCCATGGCTGGCCAGTTGGTGGCTCTCTTCATCATCGCCATCGCCGCCGGCGAGGCCGCCGTCGGGCTGGCCATTATCATCGTCGTCTTCCGCGGGAAGATTTCCACGAATGTGGACGAAATGAATCTGCTCAAGTGGTAACGTGTCCGACTTAACCGACCTGCTCATCAAGCTGATTCCGATCTTCCCACTGCTGGCCGTCATCTCGAACGGTCTGCTGGGAAGCCGGTATTCCCACGACGTCGCGCACCGGCTGGCTTGGGGCTCCGTCGGCCTCTCGTTTCTCTGCACGATCGGTGTGTTCGCGGACATTCTCCGAACGGGCGCAGCCCGCGAGGTCGTGGCCTATCAATGGATCTTCGGCGGTGACCTGACGATCAATCTGGCCTACCTGGTCGACCCACTGACCTGCGTGATGCTGCTCGTCGTCACCGGTGTGGGATTCCTGATCCACGTCTATTCGGTCGGCTACATGCACGGAGAGGCGGGCTTCACGCGTTTCTTCACCTACATGAACCTGTTCATGGTCTCCATGCTGCTCCTCGTCATGGGAAACAACTACGCCGTCCTGTTCATCGGGTGGGAAGGTGTCGGCCTCTGTTCGTATCTCCTGATCGGGTACTACTACGACAAGGTCTCGGCGGCGAAGGCGGCCACCAAGGCGTTCGTCGTCAACCGGATCGGCGACGCAGGCTTCCTGCTGGCGATCTTCCTGGTGTTCGTCAATTTCAAGACGCTCGACTACACCACCGTCTTCGCCCAGGCCGGCCGGCTGTCCCCGGAGATGGCCACCGCGATTGCGCTTTGCCTCTTGATCGGTGCCGTCGGTAAGTCGGCCCAACTGCCGCTCTACACCTGGTTGCCGGACGCCATGGAAGGCCCCACGCCGGTCAGTGCGTTGATCCATGCCGCAACAATGGTGACGGCCGGCGTCTACATGATCGTGCGAAACCACGTCATCTTCGACTTGTCGCCGGCCGCCATGCACACGGTCGCCTACATTGGTGGCGGCACGGCGTTGTTTGCTGCAACCATCGGCCTCGTCCAGACCGATATCAAACGCGTGCTGGCCTATTCCACCGTGAGTCAGTTAGGGTATATGTTTCTCGGCGCCGGCATCGGCGCCTACACCGCCGCGATCTTCCACCTCATGACGCACGCTTTCTTTAAAGCCCTCTTGTTCCTCTCGGCCGGCTCAGTGATCCACGCGCTATCCGGCGAACAGGATATCCGCAAGATGGGAGGCCTCGCCGCCAAAATTCCGTGGACGCATCGGCTCTTTCTGATCGGAACGATTGCGATCGCCGGCCTTCCGCCCTTGGCGGGATTTTGGAGCAAGGACGAAATCATGGCGCACGCCTTTACGCACCACCAATACCTCTTGTACGGGATGGCGGCCGTCGGCGCGTTGCTGACTTCTTTTTACATGTTCCGGCTGACCTATCTCACGTTCTACGGTCGCTCGCGCATGGACCACCACACCGAGGAGCACGTGCACGAATCCCCGATGGTCATGATCGGCCCGCTGATGGCTCTGGGGATCCTCTCGCTCATCGGAGGCGCCCTGGGATTTCCCCCGGAGCATGGCTGGCTCCACACATTCCTCGCGCCGGTCGTGGGAACGGGCGGAGAGCACGAATCGAGCGCGGGGCTGGTGCTGACGCTGATGATCGGAGCCACCGGGATCGCGCTTATCGGCTGGGGAATGGCGCACTATCTGTACAGCATCAGCCCCGGCGCCGCGGATCGGTGGGCGGAGAAATTCTCAAGTGCCTATACGACTTTGCTCAACAAATACTACGTGGACGAGCTCTACGACTGGCTGTTCGTCGAGCCGACCAAGCGCCTTGGTGAGCTACTCGACTGGTTCGACCGCACGGTCGTCGACGGCGTCGTCCGGGGCGTCGGACAGTTGGCGGACGTCGGGTCTGCGGCGTCCACATGGGTCGAGAAGTATGTCATCTACGGAAGCATCAACGTGATCGGCTACGGCAACCACCTGGCCGCGCGGCGCTGGCGACAGTTGCAGAGCGGCATGGTGCACCACTACGCGGCGATCATCGTGGCGGGGCTGTTTTTGCTGGCGCTCATGGTCCAGCTCGTGATTCAGATGTAGCCCTGGACCGAGCGGGTACGACATCGAACGATGTTAGAAGAACTCACAGCGGGTTTCCCGATTCTCTCCTGCATCCTGTTCCTGCCGGTCGTCGGCGCGGCGGTCTTGTGGCTGTTGGACGACGAGGACATGGTGCGGATCGCTGGCTTGGCCATCGCCTTGGTCGAGCTGGCGCTCTCCGTCTTCGTGTTGCTGCGGTTCGTCCCGGAATCGGCCGCGATGCAATTCGTCGAACACGTCCGCTGGATTCCGGCGCTCGGGATCAGCTACCACCTCGGCGTAGACGGCATCAGCGTGCTCTTCGTCGGACTGACCGCGTTCCTGACCGTCCTGGTCGTGATCTACTCATGGGACACCGTCCGCCAGCAGGTGAAACTGTACATGATGTGCCTCCTGGCCCTCGAAACCACGACCATGGGCGTGTTCGTATCGCTCGACCTGATTCTCTTCTTCGTCTTTTGGGAACTGATGCTGATCCCGAGCTACTTCCTGATCAAACTGTGGGGCGGCGGCGCCGAGCGTCACCATGCCGCGTTGAAGTACGTTCTGTACACCTTGTTGGGCAGCGTCTTCATGCTGGTGGGCATCGCGCTGCTCACTATCAATTTCCACCGCTGGGCCACGCTGCACCACACCGATTCAGTCTACTCGTTCGACCTGTTGGGGCTCTTGACCGTACCCATTCCGCTCAGCCAGCAGATCTTGGTCTTCTGGCTGATGTTCTTGGGGTTCGCCTTCAAGGCTCCGGTGTTCCCCTTCCACACATGGCTGCCTGACGCCTTGCTGGAAGGCCCGATCGGCATGGCCGTCGTGTTGGCCGGGCTGAAGCTGGGCACGTTCGGGTTCATGCGGTTCAGCATCCCATTGCTTCCCGACGCGTCGAAGAGCGAGACCGTCGTGACCGTGGTCGTGATCCTCGGACTCTGCGCCATTCTCTACGGAGCCTGGATGGCGCTGATCCAATCGGACTTCCGGCGATTGCTCGCCTACAGCAGCATCAGCCATCTCGGCTTCATCGTCGTGGGGCTCTTTGCGCTCAACTATCGGGGGCTGCAGGGCAGCTTGTTGACGATGATCAACCTCGGATTCAGCACGGCCGGCCTCTTTTTCATCGCCGGGTTTCTCTATTCCCGACAGCAGACGACGCACCTCTCGGCCTTCGGCGGACTAGCCAAACAGGTGCCGCTCTTGGCGGCATTCTCTCTGATCATCGGGTTGGCTTCGATCGGGTTGCCCGGCACGAACGGGTTCGTTGGTGAGTTTCTTATCCTCCTGGGCGCGTTTGAGGCGAAGTGGTGGTTCGGAGCGGTCGCCGTGCTCGGCGTGATTTTCGGCGCGGCCTATTTCCTCTGGTATTACGAACGCGCCATGCTCGGTCCGGTCGGCAAGGCCGTGAAAGAAACGATGGTCGATCTGCAGTTGCGCGAAACGGTGATCGTCGTTGCTCTCTCGATCATGATTCTGTGGATCGGCCTTTATCCGTCTCCTTTCCTGCGCATCATGAACGGGTCGGTACAGGCCCTCGTCGACCGGCTGAACCACGGGGCCGTGGCTGCACTGGCGGGCACCGAGAACGGACAAGGACGCTGACGCGCATGAGCGAATACACCCTGCTGTACATCCTCTTCGCCCCCTTTGCTGGCGCATTGGCGCTGATCTTCGTGTCGAACCGTCAGCCGTTCCTCGTCCGCGGGATTGCCGCAAGCTCCGCGGGCATCTCCCTGCTCGCATCGCTCTACCTCTTCTACGCCTATGATCCGGTCAAGGGTGGCTTTCAGTTCGTCCAGCGTTTCGAGTGGTCCAAGCAGTTGGGGATCGCGCTCTACCTCGGCGTAGACGGCATCGGGACGCCCTTGGTCCTGGCGTCGTCCATCCTTTTATTCGCCGGCATCTTCGTCTCCTGGCATATCAAGGACCGCACGAAGGAGTTCTACATTTGGCTGCTGATCCTGGCAGCGGCAACAATCGGCGTATTCATGTCGCTGGACCTGTTCTTCCTGTACTTCTTCTACGAAATGTCGGTCATCCCCATGTACCTGCTGCTCGGGATGTGGGGCAGCCATACGAAGAAGTACCTCGAAATGACGGACCCGGAGGGGCTCAAACTCAGGGACTCGGTCGGTTTCATCTTCAATTTCGCCTCGAACAGCAAAGAGTACGCGGCGATGAAGCTTGTGCTGTTCCTCTCGGCCTTCGCCGTCGTCGCCCTAATGGGCATTCTCCTGATCTATCAGTACTCCGCGCTGAACACGTTCGATATTCTGGTCCTGCGCGAGCAGGCCAAGTTGATGAATATTCCGGCGCTCGGCACGACACTGGACAAAATCATCTGGATCTTGATCTTCTTCGGCTTCGCGTCGATCGCCCCGCTGTGGCCCCTGCACTCGTGGTCTCCCGTCGGGCATGCCGCCGCGCCAGCCGCCACGAGTATGCTCCACGCCGGCGTGCTGATGAAGCTGGGTCATTTCTCGATCATCCGGGTGGCCTTCGAGATCCTACCCGAGACGACCAGGGAGCTGATGCCGCTGGCGGCCGTGCTCTGCATGTTCAGCATCATCTACGGCGGGTTCGTGGCCTTCTACGCCAAGGACACCAAGTACGTCATCGGCTATTCGAGTTCGAGCCACATGGGTTACGTGTTTCTGGGAATGGCCGCGCTGGATTACATCAGCCTGAGCGGCGCGGTCATCTATATGTTTGCGCATGCCATGGCCACCGGCATGCTGTTCGCCATGGCCGGGTGGGTCTACGATCAGACCCACTCCCGCGATATCCCTTCGCTGGGCGGCCTCTCCAATAAGATGCCCTTCATCGCCGCCTGTTTCGTCGTGGCCTGCATGGCATCGATTGGAATGCCGGGGACAGTCAACTTCGTAGCCGAAGTGATGATCATCGTGGGCAGTTGGAACAAGTACCCCTTCCAGGTCATCGTCGCGGTCCTGGGTATCGTGCTCACGATGGCCTATTTGTTCAAGATGATGCGCGGTTTGTTTTACGGCCCGATGGACCAGAAGTATAGCCACTCGCACGACGCCGTCGCGGCAGTCGATCGACTCCCCCTGCTAGTGATGATCGCCGTCAGCGTGGGATTCGGCATTTTCCCCATGCACCTGTACGACGTCGTCCGTTCGGGAGTGGATCCGCTGATTGCGAAGATCACTCATGTCGTGCCGATCGCCGCCGAGGGGACGGGATCGAGGCTAGCCGCACGAGGCGATGGCGGCGAGACAACCGGCCCCACGCCACTCGCCTCCAGCCACGTGACCGGAGGTCGACCGTGACCTTTACCCTCACCATGTCCGTTGCCGATCTCCTGCTCTTGTTGCCGGAGATTATTCTGACCTGCTGGCTCTGCGTCGTGTTGACGGTCGACTTCGTCGTCCCCCGCCTGCCCCAAGAGCAACTGGCTTATCTGAGCGTCGTCGGGCTCGTCGCCACACTCGCTTCTCTGGCTTGGCTCGATTTGACCCACGTATCCGGGGCCCTGTTCGGCAACATGTTCGTGCTCGACCGCATGGCGTTGTTCTTCAAGATGTTCGTGATGGGCGCCACGATTCTGGTCATTCTCGCGTCGATCGAGTACGTACACCGTTTCACATTTTTCCGGGGTGAGTATTACTTCCTCGTGCTCATGTCGGCGCTCGGAATGATGTTCATGGCCTCGGCGAACGACCTTCTCTCCGTGTTCGTGACGCTGGAATTCTCAACTTTCGGCTTTTACGTGCTGGTGGCGTACCTACGGGATGACCTCGCATCCAACGAAGCCGGGCTCAAGTTCTTCATCCTCGGCGTGTTCGCCGCCGGCCTCCTCGCCTACGGCATCAGCCTGGTGTACGGAGAAACCGGCCAGCTCGTGTTCTCCGAGATGGCCGGCGCCTCCGCGACTCCCGCCCTCGTCATCGGCTTCCTGTTGATTTTCGCCGCACTCGGATTCAAGATCGGCGCCGTCCCGTTCCATTCGTGGATTCCGGACACGTACCACGGCGCGCCGACGCCGGTGACCGCATTCTTGTCGATCGCCCCAAAGGGCGCGGCGTTCGCCATCCTGCTGCGCATGTTTTTCGTCGCGCTGGCGGCCTTCAAGCCGATGTGGGTCTTCCTGCTCGTCGCCGCCTCGATCCTGTCGATGACCTATGCCAACATCGTGGCGATCGCCCAGCGGAACATGAAGCGCCTGCTGGCCTATTCCGGCATCGCACAGATCGGGAACGTGCTCATCGGATTGGCGGCGGGGACGAAGATGGGCAACGATGCGATCCTGTTCTATCTGCTCACTTACCTGTTCGCGAATATCGGGGCGTTCGCCGTCGTGATCGCGGTCAGCCACGCCATCGGCAGCGACGAGATCGAGGACTACAGCGGGCTCAACCGCCGGTCGCCGTTCCTCGCGTTCGCCATGCTGCTCTTCCTGCTGTCGCTCGCCGGCGTGCCGCCCCTCGCCGGATTCATCGGCAAGCTCTACATTTTCGTCGCCGCCATTAGAGAGGGGCTCTACACGCTGATTACCGTCGGGCTGATCAATATCGTCATCTCGATGTACTACTACCTGGTTGTCGTGAAGAAGATGTACATTAACGAGCCGATCGACCCCTCTCCGGTATCCGTATCCGGTCCGATGAAAGCGGTGGTCTATGTCGGCCTGGCCGGAACCCTCCTGATCGGCGTGTACCCGCAGCCCTTCATCGACTGGGTTGTGGCCGCCACCCTCATGTTCTCCAATCTGGCCGCTCCCTCCGCCGCCGTGGCCCCCCCGAGCCTGCCGTTCGGAGGATAGGCCTTCCCCCTACAGTGGGCTCGCGCCGGTTCTGCTAGAATTAAAACTTGTAGCGCAGGGGGGCCTCGCAGTACAGTGCCTCCACAAGATCCTCGAACCTCCGATCGCGAGTCGTTCCCGTCCATGGACCAAACCACGAACGATCGGCCGCAGATTCCTCTCGCCTCTCTCCGGGCCGAGGAGCCGGCCGAGCGACCGTCTGTCCAGAGCCCCGACCAGCCCCGTCCGCAGCGGTTTTGGCTCGTGCCGCTCGTATGGTTCCGCACCCTCACCATCGAGCGTCGGATCCTGGTCAGCTTCAGCCTGGTTTTTATGGGGATCCTGGTCATCAGCGCCGTCTCCTACCGCAACACCAAGGTGCTCATCGCGAACAGCCGGCTCGACACCCGGAGCCATGAGCTGATTCAGCTCCTGAACAACATCGCTGCGACGATGGACGAGGCGGAGAACAGCCACCGCCGGTACCTGGTCACCGGAGATACGTCCTACCTGGAGGCCTACAAGACGGTGGTCGAACAGAAAGCGACGTTCCTCCGCTATCTCCGCGACCTGACCGCCGGCTCGCCGGACCAGCAGCAACGGGTCGACCTGCTTGATCGATTCATGCAACAGCAGATCAACGCCGAAGCGGGGGCCATCGCACGGCGCGACGGCGGCGGGTTCGAAGCGGTTCGGAGAATGGCGCTCGAGGGTGCCGCAAAGCGTGAGCTGAGCGCGATCCACCGGATCATCACCGAAATGGAGTCGGCGGAACGACAGGCCCTGCGGCGGCGAGTGGAGGAGTCGGCTGCCAGCACGACCAGCACCATCGTGCTGCTCGGCATCGGGGCCCTGCTCCAGTTCGTCCTTCTGGCCTCCGTGTACTACCTGATCCGGCACGACATCACCGAGCGACGACGGGTCGCGGCGGAGCTCCAGCGACGGGGCGAGCTGCTGGAAGCGGCCAACAAAGAACTGGAGGCGTTCAGTTACTCGGTGTCCCACGACCTGCGCGCGCCGCTGCGCCATATAGACGGCTACGCATCGCTCCTGCGCAAGGCGGTGGGCGATACGCTGAACGACAAGGCCGCCCGGTATCTGCAAACGATCTCCGATTCGGCCAAACAGATGGGCCAACTGATCGACGACCTACTGGTTTTCTCCCGCATGGGTCGGCAGGAAATGCTCCACACAACCGTGAACCTCGACCAGCTCATCAAGACCATCCTTTACGATTTGCGTCTTGACTTGCAAGGACGCGAGATATCCTGGACAATTGACTCGTTGCCCGAGGTACCGGGCGATCCGGCCATGCTCCGACAGGTGTTCATGAACCTGATCAGCAACGCACTCAAGTTCACGAGCACGAGACCGGTCGCTAAGATCGAGGTCGGGGTCGACCGTCGGACGTCGTCGGAGGTGGTCGTGTTTGTCCGGGATAACGGCGTGGGGTTCGACATGCAATATCGAGACAAGCTCTTTGGAGTCTTTCAACGCCTCCATCGGGCGGACGAGTTTGAAGGGACGGGTATCGGCCTGGCGAACGTCCGGCGGATCGTGCATCGGCACGGCGGGCGGACATGGGCCGAAGGCGTCCCCGACAAGGGAGCGACATTTTACGTCGCGCTCCCGACCAGGAGGCCGCGACCATGACCGCCGCGAAACCGATTCTCCTCGCCGAAGACAATCCCCGCGACGCCGAACTCGCCTTGGCCGCAATGGAGGAACAGCGCATTTCGGATCAGGTTGTGCTCTGCCACGACGGCGCCGAAGTGTTGGACTACCTGTACTGCCGCGGCCAGTTCAAATCGCGGTCGAAGGGCAACCCCGCGGTCGTGTTCCTCGACCTCAAGATGCCCAAGGTTAACGGCCTCGAAGTCCTGCGAACGATCAAAGCCGACGCCAATCTTCGGCCGATTCCCGTCGTCATGCTCACGTCGTCGCGCGAAGAGCGCGACCTTGCCGAAAGCTATGCCTTGGGCGCCAACGCCTATGTGGTGAAACCGGTCGAGTTCCATCAGTTCCTGTCCGCCGTCAAAGAGCTGGGGACATTCTGGGGCGTGATCAACGAACCCCCTCCCGAGGGCTCCTCCTTCGGCAAATAGTCCCCGAGGATGTCTGTGACGACCCCGCTGCGAGTCCTTCATTTGGAGGACAATCCCATTGATGCCGACCTGATCGCCGCGACCTTGACGGACGGCGGCATCCCCTGCACCGTCCAACGGGTTGAGGAACGCAGCGCCTTCGTCGCGGCTTTGAAAGAAGGCCAGATCGACATGATTTTGGCCGACTATTCTCTGCCGGGCTTCGACGGCATCACCGCCCTCACCCTGGCCCGTCAACTGCGGCCGGAGATACCGTTCCTCTTCGTGTCCGCGACGCTCGGCGAGGAACTGGCCATCGATACCATGCACCGGGGCGCCACGGACTATATTCTGAAGCAGCGCCTGGGGCGGCTCGTCCCGTCGGTCCAACGGGCCTTGCGCGAACTCCAAGACAGGACGGAACGAAAGCGGGCGGAAGAGGCCTTGCGCCAGAGTGAGAAACAGCTCCGGCAGGCGCAAAAGATGGAGGCGGTCGGGCGGCTGGCCGGCGGACTGGCGCACGATTTCAACAATCTGCTCACCGTCATCATGGGCCACAGCCAGGTGTTGCTCGGCGAGCTGCCGCCGGGGCATCCCTCGAGAGCGAAGGTCGAAGAAATGCAGAAAGCCGGCGACCGAGCGGCCGCCTTAATTAAGCAGCTCCTGACGTTCGGCCGCAAGCAACCTTCTGAGCCAAAGGTACTCAATCTCAACCCGATCATCGCGAATTTTCAGACCATGCTCAGGAGACTGATCGGAGAGGACATCGAGCTGATTGTGAAGACCAGCCCGGAGACCCTCCGCGTCAAGGCCGATCCCGCCCATTTGGAACAGGTCGTGATGAACCTCGTCGTCAACGCCCGGGATGCCATGCCGAAAGGAGGCAAACTGTTCATCGAAACGGCGATGGCCAAGCTCGGTCGAACGCCGGTGTATCACCTGAGCCCGCTGCCGCCCGGCCCCTACGTCAGACTGTCCGTCTCCGACACAGGCTGCGGGATGCCGCCGGAGGTGCAAGCCCACATCTTCGAACCGTTTTTCACGACGAAGGAGGAAGGCAAAGGCACGGGCCTCGGTCTCTCCACGGTCTTCGGCATCGTCACGCAAAGCGGAGGTGGGCTCGACGTCACCAGCACGGTCGGCGGGGGAACGCGCTTCGACGTGTATCTGCCCAGCGTCACGGCGGAGCTCGACGGGGTGGCGAACCAGGAGAAGCCGCTCGCGTCGGTGCGCGGCCATGAAACCATCCTCGTGGTGGAAGACGATCCGAGCGTGCGCGAGCTCGTGCGTGACGGGCTGCGCAAGCTAGGCTATCGCGTGTTCGAAGCCAAGAACGGGCTGGAAGCCTGTCTGGTGGGGACACAACAGATGGCGGGTCTGCAGTTGCTCTTGACGGACGTGGTCATGCCGGCAATGAGCGGAACGGAACTCGCGCAGCATCTCCGCGTCATCAAGCCGGACCTGAAACTGCTGTTCATCTCCGGCTACACGGACGATGTCGGTATCGGAGCCGGCGATCCGGCCAGCGCCTATCTCCAAAAGCCATTCACGCCGGAAGCCTTGGCGCAAACCGTGCGGGCGCTCCTCGATGCGCAGCCTCCCACCTCGAAGGCCGTCTCCGATCGAATCGAACCGATCGCCCAAACCCCGCAGTCGACCCGGCCGTAACCCATGACATTCCCTCTATCGACCGTTTTGTCTCTCAAAGACGGCTATGCTACGCCGGCGCGGAGAGGCAGCCGCAGGGGCATCCTCCGTGGCATGCTCACAATCCTGTACCTGCTGATCACGTGGGCGATGTCGGCTCCGAGCTTCTCCCAACACCAGGACATCGCATGGGAACAGTTGAACGGAGGGCTGGCTGTCTCAGTCTGGAAACCGGGAGGGGCCTGCGGCAACGTGGCCTTGTTGGTCACCGATGTCGATCCTGAGCATTACCGGTTCTCCGTGCACAATTACACCCACGAGGGGCTCAGCCAGCCGCCGACGATCGAAGAATGGCAGAAGCGCACGGGCGATCGCATGATCTTCAACGCCGGGCTGTTCCGGGAAAACTTTGCCTATCTAGGGCTGCTCTACAAAGACAGCAAGTCGCTGGGAGGGCGGCGCCATCCCGCCTGGCAAGGATTGTTCGTGGCGGAACCGACGGCCTTGGCCCGGA
Source organism: uncultured Nitrospira sp. (assembly GCA_964445795.1). Taxonomy (GTDB): domain Bacteria; phylum Nitrospirota; class Nitrospiria; order Nitrospirales; family Nitrospiraceae; genus Nitrospira_D. The sequence continues at coordinate 30,386 of CAYULI010000008.1, forward strand.
AGAAGGCCCGGGTACTCGATCTGTCTGTGGAGAGCTTCGACGAGCAGCGGCCGCCCTACCGAGAGGCAGCGCAGGCCTTGATGCTCGTCGAGAGGACGGGCAAGATTCGCGTCCGCGACACCGAGAAACGGGCCTATCAGACCGTGGTGGCCGAACTGCGAAACGGGCACATCCTCATCGTTAAAAGCCTCGGCCTGGTCACGCTTTACGATATCGGTCGGTGTCTGCGGGATCACCTGTCCGACCTCCATCAGGCGATGGCCATGGACGGTGGCTCTTCCTCCGACATCTTGATTCCGGAATCGCTCTGGCCCGGACCGATCCGGTCACCCCTTCACGCCGACTGGAAGTCGCTCTTCAGCGGCGCCGGACTCGCACACAGTCCGCTCCCCACCGTCATTGGCATCAGCCCGCGATAGCATGGCCCGGCGTCCATCCCCGTTAGCGACGCGGACGCTCGACAGGGTAGCCCGCTTCCACCCAGGCATTCATGCTGCCGGCGACGTTGTAGACGTGGCGATAGCCCAGATCCGCCAAGGTCTCGGCGGCAATATTGCTGCGATGGCCCGATTGGCAGTAGACGACGATGTGGTCGTCGGGCCGCGCGCCAAGTTCGCGATGCCGGAACTTGATTTCCCGGAAATCGATATTCAGATCCGTTCCCGGAATCACCCCTGACACATGCTCTTCCGGCGACCGAACGTCGACCAGGATGAATCCCTTCTTGTCCATCGACGGAGCCTTCGCCAGCCCGGACCGCAATTGCTGAACGGTGAGCAGGTAGGAATGGTAGGACCACGCTCGTTCCCCGAGGAGCAGACCACCCATTAGCGCGCACCCGAGCATGATGTATGTCAACGGCTTCATCGCGCCCTCCATATCGTTCAGCGTGCTTCGGCACGCTCGTTGAGACGACGATCAGACCTGTTCATAATAGGAACGGGATGAGAACCTGGTCAAGAGCTGCAACCTTTGCGGTCTGTGCCTACCTCGCCGGCTGCAGTGACGGGGCTAAGCTCCTTCAGGAGAGCGAGCACGGAGGATTGGTCGTTTATCCTTACAGGGGAGAGCAAGGCTCCATGCTGTCCTCGTTCCGTAAGGACGCGCTCGCCCTCATGCGGGACAAGTGCCGGGGAGCGTATACGATCGTCCGCGAGGGGGAGACCAAAGGGCGCGCCCGCGTCGCGGGCCCGGTCGAAGGCTCACAGGAGATCGTACTGGAGCGCCGGTGGGGGATTCAGTTCCAGTGCAAGTGAATCGGTGAAGGCGAAGTAACGGAGCCCGCTACACTTTCACCGGTGGGTGCCGGATCAAGTCATCCACGGTCAGCAGGCTGAGCAGCGTCAGGCCTTCGGCTTCGACTTTTTCCCTGCCCTCCTGCTCTTTGCGATCGACGATCACCAGCGCATGGGTCACGATCAGACCGGCACTCCTGGCCGCGGCCACCGCTTTCAGTAGGGAGCCTCCGCTTGTCAGCACGTCATCGACGATCAGCGCCCGTTCGCCGGGGCGAAACGCGCCTTCGATGAGCTTGCCGAGTCCGTGATCCTTGGCCTGTTTGCGAACCACGAAGGTCCGCCACTGGCGGGAAGGGTGAGCGGTGAAGGCAAAATCCGAGATCGTCGTGGCGATGGAGATGGCGCCGATTTCCAATCCGCCGAGGCAGTCCAATTCCACCGGGCGCAACGCCTCGTAGGCCAGATGAGCCACCACACGACGGGCGCTCGGGTAGGCCATCAGAGACCGGCAATCGACATAGAACGGGCTCGTCAGCCCCGAGGCCAGCTTGAACCCTTGCTGCGGGTCCCATTTAAACGACTGCGTATCGTGAAACGCTTTCGCTAACTGATCGCGCACGGTTTCTCCTTCGCCGGCCAATCTGAAACGCGGGCGTATTGTACAACGGACCGTTGCGGGAAGGAATCGCCTTTCCTGCCAGGCCGTTATTCCTTTGTCGAGCGGACCAACAGGTTATGAAAATCGGTTCAGTTGTTCCATGAGGATTCTCGCCACTAACTCCAGATCGAACGGCCAGGCGTAGCGGAGCGTGACCCCTGGATGTCGTGTTCTCAGTCGTTCGATGATCTCGGGAATTTCGATCTCCGCGTGCGACCCGCCGGGCGTGAACATCGTCGTCGCCACCGTGACTTCCGTCGCCCCCTGCGAGATCAGCGACTCAACGGATTCCTCCAGGGTGGGGGCGCAGAATTCGTTATACGCCACCGCGAACAAGACTCCGTTCAATTTCGATCGGAGCTGCGCCGCCACCGCCTCCAAACCCCACTGATAGGGATCGGTTTCCTTGGTTCTCGGCCACCGGCGGATCTTGCGGTCCAAATCCAATTCTTCCTGCGACGGCGGCCGCTTTGCGGCGCGTCGTTGCGCTTCCAGCCGCTTCAATCGCGTCACGAGATCCTGCGGACAGTCTTTCGGAATCCCGCCATGACCGACCAGCACGACGCCTTTCTTGCCTGACTCCATGACCACTCCTACACGTGATTGCGGAGCATTAATTCCTTCGGATGCGGGTTCAGGTACACCTGGTCGCGAATGTACCGGACATCGAATTTCTGCACATAGTGCTTGACGAGCGTAAGCGGTACAATCAACGGTGTCAGTCCCTGGTGATAATCCTCGATCAGGCTCAACAACTCCGCCTTCTCCTGAGCGCTCAAACGGTTTTTGAAATACCCCATCAAGTGGTGCAGCACGTTCGCGTGCTTGCGGACGGTTGCCTTGACGGCGAGGGCCTTCATGAACAATTCGCCATAGCGTTTGGCCAACTCCTTAGGTCGGTATTGAGCTGCCCGACCTACCAGCCGGCCGAGTTCCTGGTACAGCTGCTGGCTGTGGGCCATCAACAGGTATTTGTGAACCGTGTGAAACCGAACCACCGCCTGTCTCGTCACGCCATCTCGAATCAAGTTCTGGTACCGACGGTAGCAGAACACGCGTTCAATAAAATTATCCCGCAGCAGGGGATCACAGAGCCGCCCTTCCTCTTCGACGGGAATCAGAGGGAACCGCTCGATAAAGGCTCGCGCGAAGATCCCGACGCCGTTCCGACTAGGCATACCGTGCTGGTTATAGATGCGAACGCGCTCGACCCCACAGCTCGGCGAATCCTTCTTGAAGACATAGCCTGAAAGGTCCAAGGCCCTGAGAGACTCGAGACGATCGGCGGTCATCTTGTGCAGGGCTTCCGTGTGATCCCTCCCGCTCTTAATCGTGATCAGCCGGGGATGCTGGGTATCACCGACAAGCCGCATCGCCTCACGCGGCGTCCCCAATCCAGCTTCGACCTCCGGACAAACAGGCACCCACTCGACGTAGCGCCCGAAGATCTCCGTCAGGAACTGGTCGCGCTTGTGGCCGCCATCGAAACGTACTTCGTGGCCCACGAGGCAGGCACTGATTCCGAGGCGAAGACGGTCGGTTGTCATCGCATCACCCACCGTTTGCCGAGATCCAGAAATTCCTGACGCGCTTGCCGATGATCCACCAGAGGCGCCGGGTAGTCGACCCCGATGCGGCACCCGCTTCGCGCCTGTTCGCCCGGGATCATCAGATGCGGTTCGTGAATCCACTTCTGAGGCACCCTCTTGAGTTCCGGAACATACTGCCGGATATAAGTTCCGTCGGCGTCGAACTTCTTGCTCTGTAGCGCCGGGTTGAAAATCCGGTCGCGCATCGCATCCGTGCCGGTCGAGGCGCACCATTGCCAGTTGCCGTTGTTGGCCGCGGTGTCGGCATCGAGCAGGTGACGCATGAAATACCGCTCTCCGCTCTGCCAGTCGATCCGCAGGTCTTTGATCAGAAACGACGCCACGATCATACGCACCCGGTTATGCATCCAGCCCGTCCGGTTGAGCTGGCGCATGCCCGCGTCCACGATCGGGTAGCCGGTCCGGCCATCGCACCAGGCCCGTAACAACCGGTCCCGCTCCGGGCCCGGTTCGCGCGGCGGCACGGATGCGGCCCGGAACGGCCCTTCCACGACGCGCGGGAATGCCGACAGGACCTGCTGAAAGAACTCGCGCCAAATCAATTCGTCGATCCAGGCCAGGACATCCGGGCGGGAGGGATGGCGTCCTTTTGCCAGAGCGCCTAACGCCGCATGGATCGCGATGCGGGGCGACACGGTGCCGAAACGGAAATGAGGCGACAGCTTCGAGGTGCCGTCGAGAGCCGGTCGGTTCCGATCATGCACATACCGCTGAATCGGTCCCGCGACAAACCAGGCCAAGCGGCGGCGAGCCTGCCGTTCGCCCGGTTCGATCCAGAGCGTGAGCGGCTCATACCCCAAATCACGGGCCGTCGGGATCGGGCGAGGAGGGGGGAGCGGCGCCGACTTCTCTCCGGACAAGCCGGCTGGAATCGGCAGGACCGTCGGCTTGGTCGCCTCCCACTTCGTCCACCAGCGCGCGCGATAGGCGCTGTAGCGCTGCAGCGGCTCTCCGGTGGCACCCCGAACTTCCTCCGCCTCGAACACGACATGGTCCTTGAAGGTCCGTACCGGCACACCCATCTGGGCCAGTCGTTGCTGGACGGTACGGTCCCGCTCGATGGCCCCCGGTTCATAATCCCGATTCCAATAGACCGCGTCGGCCTTCCATTCACGCGCCGCATTCACTAGTTCCTCGCCCGGCTCACCGCGACGCCACCGGAGCGGGAGCCCTCGTGCGGCCAACGATGCGGCCAGATCCTCCAGGCAGCCGATCATGAAATTCACGCAAGCGGACCCGAAGACCTGGGACCGCAAAAGGGGCTCGTCGAACACGAAGAGCGGAATCACTTCGGTGCAAGTCTCGCAGGCCGCCGCCAGGGCGGGATTGTCGTGCAGTCGTAGATCGCGCCGAAACCACACGATGCCGCGCATCAGCGCGATCCTTCCGAAACCGATGACCCGGCGGTTATTATCGGCGGCTGATCCGTGAAGAGCTGCCGGCGCCACATCGGATGGGCGATGCACGATTTCGTATCGATGCCCAGCGATGTTCCGTCCATCTCGGCCTCCTAACGGAGCCAGGCTTTGGGAACGCCCTGCCACCAGGTCTTTGGATGAGCGGCCCGCCACCGCGCCTGCTCCTGCCAGAGCCGGTCAGCTTCAACCATGTCCAACTGATTGGCCATCGCGGCACTGACGTCGGACTGCTGCCGCACGCTCGCCTGAATCATCTCTTTGGCCATGCGAGCCAGACCGCCGGGAGGATCGACCAGGTCCTCGGTGTCGCGGTAGGCTAGGTTCAGGTAGAGATGCTCGACCGCCATCCACTGCTCCTCCTGCGACAGGTGTTCCAGATAGGCATCGATCGCCTGATACACATAGGTAAGGTGGATGTAGCTGGCTGCTGATGGGGATTCATCGATCTGTCGTTGACAGACTTCGAGCGCTCTCCGATAGTCCCCGGCCGCAAGAAACACCGTCGCCTTGCCTAGGGCGGTCTGAGCCGTCACGGGCGCGGAGTTGCCTGGCTCACCGGACGCAGATCCCCCGATCAGGACAAGCAGAAGTCCGAGCCAACCTATGAGCCACACGCGATGGATCATGATGAACTCCTTACCAGGAAGAAACGGGACGTTCTTGAAGCCCAGGGGCATGGCTTCTTGTGAACTACTGCCGACGGACCAACTCCAGTAAGCACAGTCCCGCCAGTAACACGAACGAGTTCAGATAAACCGACCGTTGATGCAGTCGATTCCATGCGCGCTGGAGAGCCGGATCAACAGCTCCTTGCACTTCCTGCTCCTTCAATCGATCCCTCATGGCATTGCTTTGAGGGACTAGTGACGAGCGGCAATACGTCTCGACGGCCAAGACCGCCAGCCAGATGCTGGCCTCCAGATGCCGCATCAGGCTCGTCTTTTGAACGATTCCCAGCACAAGCACCGAGACAATGCCCAAGAAAGCAGCCGTCATCCCCAGCGCGTAGTAAGCGGGGAAGAGCCGGCGCACGACGGCTCCGAAGGACTCCCGCTCCAACGCCTTCGCAAGAATCGGAGCCACCACGAAGGAAAGCAGGACAACCTTGCCGATCAGTACGGCCACCGCCACCAGAGACAAGTATTCAATCGAGGGCACCATGTCGGTCCTCACCTTGCCTTCCCTTGAAGATCGCCTGCAAGGCCAGCTCCAAGGTTGGATACTCGTAGACATATCCTCCCGAACGCGCCTTTTCGGGACTGACCCGCTGCCCGGTGGTCATCAGCGTTCCCAACTCACCCAGCGCGATCTGAAGGACCAGGCCTGGCACGGGAAGCCAGGAAGGGCGATGGAGCGTCCGTCCGAGTGTTTTGCAGAACTGCGTCATCGTCACTGCCCCCGGCGCTACCGCATTGAGTGGGCCAGAAACACCACAGTTGGCAAGTGCCCATTGGACCAGGCCGATGAGATCGCGACGGTGGATCCAGGAGACCCATTGCGTCCCTGGCATGATCGGCCCACCAACGAACAGCCTGAAGGGCAGCAGCATCTTTGGCAACGCACCGCCGTCCTGCTCGAGCACCATGCCGGTCCGTAAGAGGACCACGCGTGTCCCGAAACCTTCAGCTCGAAGGGCTTCCGCCTCCCAGGCGAGGCAGAGGTCGGCGAGAAATCCCCGACCACGCGGCGCCCCTTCCTCCAACACGCGATCGTCACTGGCCCCGTAATAGCCGATGCCGGAAGCGCTGATTAGGGTCCCGGGCTTGGACGACCGGCGGGACATGGCCCCCACGATCAGACGGGTGGTCAGCACGCGACTGTCCATCAAAAGCTGCTTCCTGGCAACCGTCCAGCGGGCATCGGCAATCGGCGCGCCGGCCAGATTGATCACCGCATCGGCCCTCTCAAGACTTTGTTCCCAGAACCCCGTGTCCCGGCCGTTCCACTCGACCGCTGCCACGAGAGGCCCGAGCAATTGCGACGCCGATCGGGCATTTCTTGTGAGGACGCTGACCTGGTGCCCATCCCGCACCAACGAAGCACACAAGGCTCGACCGATGAACCCCGTTCCTCCGGTGAGCACAATGCGCATGGCCAGTCTCCTTACTTCTCCTTTACCGAGCCCGGTGCCTCAGTTCCCCTCACCGGTTTGACTGTCGCCGTCGGTCCGCCGGTTGGAACGATGCGAGCTACCTTCACCGACGCGCTGTGCGTACTTCCGCTGTTTGGTACCGTACAACAAATTTGGCGCCGGCTTGAGTCGGTTTCGAAGAATGACGGCATCGATCACCTCGCCACAGCTCGTGCAACGCAATGCCGTCATGTCGATCTGACCGGTATCGTCTTGCAAATCCATGTAGTGCTGCACAACCATGAGGCCTCCGCAACGCGCGCAGTGGTCGCCGACGGGCAGAGCGAACGCAGGCCTCTCGCCTGGTCTTCCATTTGCTGCCATGGAAACCCCCGACGCCCATTATGAAAGTCCATCCGATACGTGTGTTACCTGACACGGGGCCTGTTCAATCCGGCCAACCGTTGCGAGGGAATGACCGTCCTCAATGGTTTGGGTCTAGCCAGACAGCATAGAGTCCCGAACACTATTGCCAAGCTGAGCAACATCGTCATGCCATCCTCCCTTTCGCCGCTGCCGTCAGACAAATGTCCACAGCCTTCTCTGTTGCCCACCGAGGAAACGAGTCTCTCCCGAAAGGAAGGCCCGTCTGCCTCAGTGGGAGCGCCGTGCGGAGTCGCAACGCACCCTCTTAGGCAAGAAAGACCGGCCTCCGCATTCACGGATCTCTCGTTCAGCGCCGTCACATCCCATCTGGACCTCTTATTTCTTCTCGATCTCTCCTTCGAGATTGCGAGCACAGCGAAAACCGGTCCCATGTGTTTGGAGCGCAAACCCTCCTCGTCCGCGAGCCGATGCCCTAATGTCGGCCAACGGGCTGTGCCACGACCCTCCGCGAATCGACCGGACTACTCCCTTTTTATCCGGACCTTGAGGATTTCTGACCGGGGCATGCTGGTAGTAATCCGGGTCATACCAATCCGAGATCCATTCCCGGGCATTGCCAGCCATATCTTTGACTCCGTAAGGCGAGTCTCCCTCAGGGAGAGACCCGACCGGAAACAAGGTCTTCTCATCCGCCCACTCCCGGTCATAGTTCGCCCGGTTCGGCGTTGGCGGATCGTTGCCCCACGGAAATCTTCGTCCGTCGGTGCCGCGCGCGGCCTTCTCCCATTCGGCCTCTGTCGGAAGACGCTTCTTGGCCCAGCTACAGTAAGCCTTGGCGTCGTACCAGGTCACCTGCACCACCGGCAGCCGTTCGATCCCCTTAATGGATGTCAGCGGACCCGTGCCGTAGGGATTCGGCGGATTCCGGTGGCCCGTCGCCGTGACGAAAGCCATGTACCGTTCGTTGGTCACCTCGACTTGATCGATTGCGAAGGCATCAAGGTACACGGATCGTTGCGGCCATTCATCAGCGCGACCGATCCCTTCCGGATTCCCCATCAGAAATTCACCAGCTGGAATCGTGACCATGGGAACCGGATCAAGCTCCTTCGACACCTCCAGCGGCTCCGCTGCCACCGACAGCGCACCGGCGCAAGCCGTGACGACGATCGCCGCGACGATGTTCCAGCATGTTGTAGTCCTCTTCAGACCTGGCGTCATTTCTTTTGCTCCTTGCTTCCCTCGATGGCTTTAATCGTGTGGATTTTGATTTCGCCGACAAGGCGATCGACCTGGCGCTTATCTCCCCGCTCTGCGGCCTCTTGAGCTTGCGTCACGAGCGTTCTCGCTTCGTGCAGATGCCGCTCGATGTCGGCCTGGAGGGCAGGGGAGGCCACGGTTCCGCCTAACGCCGCCCGGTGGTACACCTCCCACGCCTGGTCTACATCGTGTTCGGCTTCGTGCACCGCCCGAGCTTGCACCGGATGAGGATGGCGGGCCTGGTCAATCGGCCCGGCCAAGACAGGGAAGGCTCTCAGGATCGCACTGAGGGAAATCCCAAGAACGAGCGCTGTGCTGTGTTTCATTGATATACCTCCATGACGACCACGCCGCAGACCTGGAAGGTGTACGGTGTGGTCGGCCTCACGACTTCTTCATCGACTGCTCAATCAGCGTGCGAAGCTCCAACAGTTCCACGTTCTTCGGATCAATAGCCAGGCCACGAATCACCGCCTGCTGAGCGTCCGCAAACCGTTCTCTGCCCACCTCAACCAAGGCAGAAATGTAGCTGTCTCTGATCTGCTGATCGATTGCGGGCGGGGCAGCCTTGGCGCAACGGAACCCGAGCCCCACCCCATAACTGTTATTGAGCGGGTGATTCCAGAATCGATGAGTGGCCCGAAGAGTGCCCGCGGGCGCAATCCAGGATCCGCCACGAATCACCCGCTTTTCCCCCACCGTCAACCGATCCACATAGGTGCCGGTGCCGCCCATCCATATGGGTTTGGCCGGGCCGACTGGATTGACCATCGTTTCAAGCCGTCCATAGTAATGCGGGTCATACCAATCCGAGACCCACTCGAACACATTGCCGGCCATGTTGTAGACGCCGTAGTAGCTCGCGCCATCAGGATAGGAATCCACCGGCATCGTCGAGTCGTGATTCTTGCCGTAGTTGGCTCTCGCCGGATCGAAGTCATTGCCCCAGGGATAAAGATTGGCTTTGGGACCACGAGCCGCTTTTTCCCATTCCGCCTCAGTCGGCAGACGTTTCCCACGGTACTCGCAGTAGGCCTTGGCATCGTACCAGTTCACTCCGACCACCGGCTGTTCGGGTTTGTTCAAGCGAGGGTCATCCCAATAGGCCGGGGCGGCATGACCCGCGGCTCTGATGAAGTCTCCGTACTGCTTGTTTGAGACCTCATACTTATCCATGAGGTACGAATCAAGAAACACCATATGGGCCGGCCCTTCGTCGTTAAACGCGTCGGCCGACCAGGGTGTGTTCATTCGTCGATCGTACGCAGTGGGTTTCTTGCCTGACTCTCCAGGGACTTCCTTATCAACTCCCATCACCGACGGCCCATGCCCGATGTACACCATATCTGCGGGGATCAGCAAATCCTCCGCATGGCTTCTTCCCGTCGGCAGCGTCATGCCAATTACCAGCATTGCCAGAATGATGGATTGCGTCACACGCGTCATATTCCTCCCCTCACAACATCTGCCCCGACGGGGGCGGCCTCACCGCCCCCCACTCAGTGTTTCTGCTATTTCTTCTTCATGCTCTTCTTGATCAGGTCGCGGGTGGCCAGGTATTCCTTGTTGCCCGGCTCCGCAGCCAACGCCTTCTCGATGGAGGCCATCGCATCGGCATGCTTCTCAGCACCCATTGCGATCAGCGCCGCTATGAAAGCATCGCGTCCGGCTTGCATGGCTTCGTCCGACACAGTCTGAGCCGACTTCGCGCAGCGGAACCCGAGTCCTACTCCGTAGGAATTATTATCCGGCTGATTCCAGAACCGGTGGCTTGTATGGAGGGAGGTTTCCGGCGCGAGCCACGACCCGCCGCGCAGCACCTTGACCTGGCCCTGGTTGGCGAAGTTGTAGCCTTTCTCGGCCCCTTTGGGATTCAGCGCAAGGCTGTCTTTGTAGTAGTTCGGGTCATACCAGTCTTCGACCCACTCAAAGACGTTCCCCGCCATGTTATAGACCCCGAATCCGCTCACCCCTTCAGGATAGGAATCCACCGGCATGGTGCGTCCGACATTCTGTCCGTAGTTAGCTTTCTTGGGATCCAATTTGTGTCCCCAAGGATAGTGATTGTCACCCTCCGGACCTTTGGCCGCCCGTTCCCATTCCGCTTCCGTCGGGAGCCGCTTGCCTTCCCATTTACAGAACGCGTCGGCATCGGTCCAGCTCACTCCGACCACGGGCTGATTGGGCTTGTTGAGTCTGGGATCGTCCCAATAAGCGGGAGCCGGATGTGCGGTGGCCTTCATGAATTCCTTGTACCTGGCGTTCGACACTTCGTACTTGTCGATCAGATAGGCATCGAGCACGACTTGGTGCTTGGCTTCATCTGCGTGCTCGTTGCTTCCCATGGTGAACTCCCCCTTGGGGATCAGCACCATGTGCTTGTTACTGCTCGGCTGGTCCCCCGCTGTTGCGACGGACAGAGAGCCAGCCACTAAGGCAATCCCAAATCCGATCCGAAGAATGGTTTGACTCCGCATTGGAAACCTCCTCAATAAGCACCAGGTATCCCGGTGAGTTGATGACTGGGCTATGCCGACATACTTCCAACTGACTGCAAGACTCTCGTTCTTCTCGGACTGACCGCCTCGTGCTGAGTTCGCCGGTTTTGAAGAACCAGCGAGTCGACGATTTCCCCGCACTGCACACACCGCCGAGCCTCACAATCCAACTCACCGGTGCTGTTCAGCAGATCTATGCAGAACTCAGGAACCATGAGTCCCCCGCAACGAATGCAGCTACTCTGGCACGCCGCCGGGAATTTCTCTCTCATTTGGCCTCGCTCCTCCCGTGGCGTCCTTTCCTCTGATTCTGTTGCCATGATCGCTCCTTTCATTGTCTATTGTTTGTTCATTGTATGTCTAATGTATAAGGTATACTTGTCCAACTTGTCAATAGTTATTCTAAAAAATTTGACAAAGATTAGACATAGCGGGTAGCATGCTCATAATCGTATGAATACACATAGAATTCACAGGGTTTCGAAGCTGACTGGTTTGTCGAAGGATGTCATCCGTGTGTGGGAACGCCGGTATGGGCTTGTCAAACCTTTACGAAGCGCCAACCGGTACCGTGAATACAACGATGAAGACGTCGCCCTCCTTCGTTTTCTGAAGGAAGAGTTGGATCGCGGCCAAGCCATCGGGGCGCTCGCGGGGGAGGGGCGCGCTTCGCTGCTACAACGTATGCGCGCCAGCGCCGCTCCGTCTCGTCGCGATCTTACGCCGCACGATCATCTTCTCGACGAACTCGTCGCGCTGCTCGATCCACTCGACAAGACCCAGTTCGAGCGAAAACTCAACGGGGCAGTGGCGGTCATTCCATTCGAAGAAGCCGTGCAGCGCATCCTGCTTCCGCTGCAGCGGCGGGTCGGCGAGTTGTGGCACGAGGGCCGGATCAACGTGGCAGTGGAGCATTACGTCACCAAGCTCATCCAGCAGAAGTTGTTCTCCGTCATTAACCAACTGCCGGTCAACGAATTCGGCCCGCGGGTCCTCGTCGCCTGCCCGGAAGGAGAATTCCACGAGATCGGGGCGCAAGCCGTGGCCTATCTTGCCGCCGCACGCGGCTGTCACGTCTTTTACCTCGGCCCCAATCTCCCAACCCAGGACCTCTCGGCCTTCTGTGAACGCATTGCACCGGACCTCGTCCTCCTATCGCTGACGGAGATGAAGTCCGAGCCTGCAGCGCGCCAGCTTCTGCAGGAACTTGAACCGGTCGCGTCGCGGTGGCGCGTCGCCATCGGCGGCCAAGGCGCTCGCGCCATCGAACACCTGTTGCGGGACAGCAAGATCGAACTTCTCGACGACCTCACCGCACTGCACAGCCGATTGATGGCTCTGGTTTCAAATAAACCGCTGGGGTCGCGGAGATAAGACCGGGCGCGGTGATTGCTGGCGATTTAAGGTTTAAGAGTGCGCGGAGCTACTGTAGAGAGGAGGGTGGTGCCGAAGCCGGGATTTGAACCCGGACACCCTTGCGGGCGCTAGACCCTGAATCTAGTGCGTCTGCCAGTTCCGCCACTTCGGCAGCAGGAGTCGGGAGCCGGATTATCCTGAATTCTGATCGCTGCCGTCAAGCAAGGTTCGGTGAGGCCCCTTACCCTGCAGCTCTCACGATGGCTCCCGGCATAGCCCACTTCCCTGCAAGTGCGATCTCTCGGCTGTCGCCGCTGATCACAAGGCGTTCCCTCGCGAGCCCAGCCGCGGCCAGCAAGGCAGGGGCCGCAATCCGAGGCGCCTCGTCGGCGATCATCACGTCGAAACGGACGCGATTGAAGAGCGGGTCGCTCGCGACTCGCGTCGGGGTTGCGGCCACGAGCCGGCGATTCTGGATGAAGGCCTGCCGGTTCGTGTCTTCTTCCGCAGCCAGCAGCTCGCGGATCTTCTTGGTCCCGCCCAGCTTCACGATCTCCTCTTTGAGCTCCTCGAACTCGGGGCGCAGGTCGCGGGGCACAGCCGCTTCAGGAACCAGCTCCTGGATTCGGGCGCGCGCGATGTCGAGCTCTCGCGTCAGGTCGTCGATCTGAGCCTCGTACAGCACCCGGTACTGTTGCAAGGATTCCACGTTCTTGCCGACCGCCTGCATCCCAAGCCGGCGCAGCAGGGGCAGCTTCTCGTATTCTTCCAGCGTGGCGGCAACGGTTTTGATTTTCGCCTGCAGCTCGCTGAGCTGGGTCAAGAGCCGCCATTCAAGTAGGCGAACCTCATCGAGGTCTTTCTGTTTCTGTCCTTTGTACGCGAGCAGAGGGGTCAGTTCGCGGAATCGTTCGTACTTCCTGCGGAGCGAGGCCTTTTCCGCTCGGGCCTTGGCGTAGAACTGATGCATCTGGGCTTCGAAGCCCAACTCGTGGAGTTCGATGCCGCCGGTGTGGGAGAGCACGGGCATTTCGTACCGGCTGATCCACATGCGGTAGCTGAGACCTCCGGCTTTCATGGTGCGCGCGATGAGGCCCACGAGCTCGTCGGACTCCGGATGGTCCGGACTCAACAAAAGGATTCGCTTGTTGGCGCGAATCAATTCCATCGCGAGGTTCGCCAGTTTTTGCCGACGGAGAGACCGATCCTCCAGCCATACCATGGTCAGGACGGACGAAGAGGCAATCGGAGCGCGGCTCGTGTCGCCGACCGGTTGGAGCAGGGGGACCAAGCGATCGACCAATCCGAGGTGATAGGCATCGGCTTTCGACACCATCTCTTTCAACCGTCTCACGGACGTATCCAGGAGGCCGGCCGAATCCGGGACCAGGGTCACGGAGGGAACCGACGGACCGAGCGCGTCGATCACCTGGACGATCACGCGGTCGTCCACCTGGTGCAACACGATCCCTTCCGTGGCTTCCTGTTCATCGGATGGCACGAGAGACACCGGCAGATCGACGGCGAGGGACGTCCCCGATGGCAGAGTGAACTCATAGACGTGAAGCCCCCCGATCGTCTGGATGAGCCGACCGCCGGTGGCTGTGACCGGCCCATCCTGGGCGGACTCGGTAATTCGTCGCCGTTCGGCGTCCAGGCGGTCGATCCAAAGGCCGATCAGGTCTTTTGCGGTCATCGCACTCACATCCCTTCGAACTGGGCGTCAGGCGTCCGTATGATAAAGGCCTGTTGGCGCGGCTGTCCACCAAGTGAGGAGCCGCTGATAGGCCGGATTCTGAATTGACTTTTCGTCATCGGCCCAGTATTCTCTTTTCCTTTCCAACAGAAGGAGTTAGGGGTATGAAAGTCATTCTACAGGAGACGATGGAAGGGGTGGGGCACCTCGGCGATCTCGTCAATGTCGCCGACGGGTTTGCCCGCAATTTCCTGTTGCCTCGCGGCAAAGCAGTCGAGGCTAATAGCCGGAGCATCAAGGCTTTCGAGCACGCCAAACGCGTGGCGGCCGAGAAGGCCAAGAAGGAAAAGCTCGAAATCGAGGCGCACGCCAAGAAGGTGTCCGCCGTCACGCTGACGATCGAAGCCCAGGTCGGGAAGGACGACAAGATGTTCGGCTCGGTGACGGCGAAAGACATCGCCGAAGGGCTGGCCACCCAAGGGTTCACGGTCGATCGACGGAAGATCCAGCTCCCCCATCCCATTAAGGAATTGGGGACCGTCACGGTGCCGATCAAGTTGCCACGCGAGGTGACCGCGGCGGTCACGGTCCGCGTCGTGAAGAAGCAGGAGCCTGAACCGGCGTCGGCCTAGCCGGCGGAATTGTGGAGGATCGATGCGCGACGCGATCGGATCATTGGACGCTCTGAAGACGACGGATCCGGATGTCTATGCCGCCATTGAAGCGGAAGAGACAAGGCAGCGCGAGAAGCTGCTCCTGATCGCGTCGGAGAACTTCGCCAGCCCTGCCGTCTTGGCCGCCCAAGGCTCATTGATGACGAACAAGTACGCCGAGGGTTATCCCGGCAAGCGGTACTATGGCGGGTGCCAGCATGTGGATACGGTCGAAGAACTCGCCATCCAACGATGCAAACAGATCTTCGGGGCGGAGCATGTCAATGTCCAACCGCACTCCGGGTCGCAGGCCAATATGGCGGCCTACCTGTCGGTGTTGAAGCCAGGCGATACGATTCTTGGGATGGATTTGGCCCAAGGCGGGCACCTCACGCACGGCAGCAAGGTCAATTTCTCCGGCATCCTCTTTCGAGCCTTTTCGTACGGGGTGGACCGGCACACCGAAACGATCGACTACGATGCCGTGCAGAAGCTGGCCGAAGAGTGCCGGCCGCGCATGATCGTCGTCGGAGCGAGCGCCTACGCCCGCATGCTGGATTTTCCCCGTTTCCAGCAGATCGCCAAGTCCGTGGGCGCGTATCTACTGGTGGACATCGCGCACATCGCCGGCCTCATCGCGGCCGGGCTTCATCCCAACCCGGTGCCCTACGCCGATTTCGTCACAACGACCACGCACAAAACGCTGCGGGGACCGCGCGGCGGCGTCACCATGTGCAAGGCCGAACACGCCAAGGCCGTTGACAAGTTCGTGTTCCCCGGCATGCAGGGCGGGCCCTTGATGCACGTGATCGCCGCAAAAGCCGTCGCGTTCAAGGAAGCACTCTCGCCCGGTTTCAAACGGTATCAGCAACAGGTCGTCGCCAACGCCAAAGCGTTGGCCCAGGGCCTCCTCGAACGCGGCTATAAGATCGTGTCGGGCGGGACCGATACGCATCTTATGTTGGTGAACCTCTCCAACAAAGGCTTGACCGGCAAGGAAGCCGACGCCGCGCTGGACGCCGCCGGGATCATCGTCAACAAGAACGCCGTCCCGTACGACGAGAAACCGCCGGCCGTGGCCAGCGGCATCCGCCTGGGCACACCGATCGTCTCCACACGGGGGATGCGCGAGACGGAGATGAAGGAAATCGTGGAGCTGATCGACCGCGTGCTCCTGCACCGGCAGGAACCCAAGGTCTTGGAAGAAGTCCGCGCCCAGGCCAAAGCCCTGTGCGCCCGCTTCCCCATGTTTCATTCCTATTAGCCCACGTCACAGAAGGCGGGGTCGCCACTTGTGAAATGTCCGTTCTGCGATGAGCTCGAAGACAAAGTGGTGGATTCCCGCATGGCGAAGGAAGGCGAGGTCATTCGCCGGCGTCGCGAGTGTCTCGGCTGCAAGCGCCGCTATACGACCTACGAGCGGGTCGAAGAAATTCTCCCGGTCGTCGTCAAGAAGGACGGCCGCCGCGAGCCCTTCGACCGCAATAAAATCCTGGCTGGTATCAAAAAAGCCTGCGAGAAGCGACCGATCAGCACGGCCACGATCGAGGCCGTGACGGACCGGATCGAAAAACGGATTCAAGAGATGGGTGAAAGCGAGATCGAGAGTCGGGTCGTGGGTGAAGAAGTCATGAAGGAGCTGCACCAGTTGGACCAGGTCGCGTACGTCCGGTTCGCCTCGGTCTACCGGGAGTTCAAGGACATCGACCAGTTCATGGATGAGCTCAAAGCCCTAGCCCAGCAACGACGCGAACGTTGAGCCAGGCCCGCCTCCACTCCACGTCCGCCGTCGCCGTTTCTTCCCCTGACCATGTTCGACCCTCCCGACTTGCGCTGGTCGTGCAGTCGACCGGCGGCCGTGCAGAGAGCCCAATGGGTAACGGTAAACCGCGGGCATTGCGAGTCCGGCACAAGGCGTCGAGCCCCGGGGCCACGAACGTCGCCATCATCGGCGCGGGCCGCGGCGGCACGGCGCTCATGGAGATCTTCGCCAACGATCCGTTGGTGCGGATCGTCGGCATTGCCGAAGTCGACCCGCACGCGCCGGGACTCAGCCTGGCCAAACGGCTCCGGATTCCCGTGACCCGCGACTACCGAAAGCTCTTGGCGATGGAGCAGGTCGACCTCATCATCGACGTGTCCGGCAACGCGGAGGTCTGGCAATTCCTGCAGGACTTCCACCGCATGGGCGTGACAGTCATCGGAGGAGCGAGCGCCAAGTTTATGTGGGAGCTGATCGAGGCGCGCATCCGGGCGACTGCGGAGATCGAAAAAACGTTAAACAAGTACCAGTCCCTCTATCGCTTGTACGTGAAGGAAACCGGCACGGCCGTGAGCGAAGAGCGTACGCGGATCGCCTGCGAAATCCACGACGGCCTCGTGCAAAGTCTGGCCGGCGTGAACTTCAAGCTCGATCTCTGCCAGCAGCTCATCCGCAAGAATCCGAAAGCCAGCCTGGCCACGCTCAAGGAGAGCAAGGCCCAGTTGAAACTCGCCATTCAGGAGGCTCGGCAGGTCATCTTTAATCTCCGCCCTCTGCACTACGACAAGATGGAGCTGATCCCCGCCCTGACCAACTATCTCAAGTCCTACGAGACGCAGGCGCACATCAAGGCGGACTTCTCCGTCACCGGCGACGAGCAGATTCTGTTTCCACGGACCAAGATTTTCCTGTTCCGCATCATTCAGGAGGCCCTCAGCAACGTGCAGAAACACGCGAAAGCCAGCCGGGTCTCGATCCGGCTCGAGATCGACCTGGAGAAACTGCGCGTGGCGATCACCGACAACGGGATCGGGTTCGACATGGACGCCGTACTGCGCGACCCGGAAAAATGGGACCACTTCGGCATCAAGGGAATCTTGGAACGAGCGCGGCTGGTGGGCGGAGAAGGACACATCGTGTCGAAGAGGGGGAAGGGGACCAAGATCATCGTCGAGGTGCCCCTCGTGAACAAGGAGGCTGCGGGCCATGGAGAAAATTAAGGTCCTGATTGCCGACGACCATCGTGTCGTCCGGGAAGGTTTGGCGGCGATTCTCAAGACCAAAGAGGATATCCAGGTCGTCGGCGAGGCGCAGGACGGCATCGAAGCCATAGAGAAAGCCCGTGCGTTGCTCCCGGACGTCATCCTGATGGACGTGAGCATGCCGCGGATGGGAGGCGTCGAAGCTACCCGACAGATCAAGCGGGAGTTTCCCCACATCGGCATCGTCGCGCTCACCATGTACGAGGAGCAGCAGTACATTTTCGATCTGGTGCGCGCAGGCGCCACGGGCTATCTGCTCAAGGATTCGGAGTCCTCGCAGATCGTCGCGGCGATCCGCGCCATCTATCGCGGCGAATCCCTGATTCATCCCTCCGTGGCCAGCAAGATCCTGGCGGAGTTCTCCCTTATGGCACAAAAGAAAGGGAAGAAACCGGCCTGGGTGGAGCACGACCTGACGGAGCGCGAGATCACCGTGTTGCGGCTCGTGGCCGACGGCAAGACCAACAAGGAGATCGCCAACAGCCTGGACCTCAGCGAGAAGACCGTGAAAAACCACGTGCGCAACATCTTCCACAAGCTGCAAGTGTACGACCGCACGCAAGCCGCGATCCTCGCGATCCGGAAAGGTCTGATCGAGCTGGACCCGAAACGCGAGCGCCTGCCGCGAGACCCCAATCGCCCTTGACAGCGGCAAGTCGTTGGGCATAGCTTCCGCTCACATTATGGGCCGATCCACGTCCGAATCGCTGTTGTCCGCCACCCATGCCCTCCTGCGGCCACTTGTGAGGATTTTTCTGCGGAATGGGAAGGCGGCGCGATCATTTTACGACATCGTGAAGCACGTCTATGTCGAACTCGCAAGGAACGAATTCGGCATCAACGGCAAGAAGGCGACAATCTCGCGCATCGCGATCCTGACGGGCCTGACCCGGAAAGAGGTCCAAGCACTCCTGGCTATGCCTTCAAAGGATAATCGATCGATCGAGGAACAATACAACCGTGCCGCGCGGGTCATTACCGGCTGGCTCAAAGACAGCCGGTTTGGAGACGGCAAGGGGCATCCTGTCCCACTCCCGCTTAAAGGCAAACGCGGGTCCTTCGCACAGCTCGTCAAGATCTATAGCGGGGATATTCCGGTCCGCGCCATGCTGGACGAACTGCTGCATGTCGGAGCCGTCCAGCAACTGAAAGATGGACGCATTTGCCTGCGCTCCCGCGCCTATATTCCGCAGAAAGCCGCGCCGGAAAAGCTCAGCATCCTTGGCACCGATACTGCGGATCTCATCTCGACGATCGATCACAATATCTATATCGATCCTTCACACCCGCGTTTTCAACGCAAGGTGATGTACGACAACGTACCAGTCGAAGCCGCGCAGGAGTTTCGGGCGATCGCGTCGGCGCAAGGACAGGAACTCCTGGAAGCGCTGGACCGTTGGCTTGCCCACCGGGATCGTGACGTCAATCCCACTGTCAAGGGAACGGGCAGAGTCCGCTTGGGCGTAGGACTATACGCATTCGAAGAACGGCTGACGGATGAACCCTTGAAATCCGTAAGGCGTCCCCCTTGAAAGTCATGACCACCCTTCTCTTACGATACGCGCTGGGCGTAGGGGCATGTTGCCTTGCGTGCACCTCCTGCGGACCAGTTCCACCGGAGCCCGAAGCTGGCGGCGGCATCGGAGGTACCGGCTCGGTCAAGGCCGTCGCCTCCGGCCCAATTACCTCATGGGGAAGCGTCTATGTGTCCGGAACAAAGTATGACACACCGAACACGATTTATTGTATCGATGACGACCCCTGTAGTCCCATCAACAACCTCAAACTGGGCATGATCGTCCTTGTCAACGGTACGGCAACCGAGGACTATGCCACCCGTCAGGACGTGCACCGGACCGCCGACACGATCACGTTCGAAGAAACTGTCGAGGGAGTCGTACAAGCCGTGGCGCCCGATGGTTTAAGCCTGATCGTCCTGGGACAAGTCGTGCATGTGGATCAGCACACCATCATTGATTCCAGTATCCCAGAGCAATCAATCGGGAAGCTTCGGGAAGCAGTCGATGTCGTCGAGGTGAGCGGCTTCGTGGTGGCCGATGGCCACATCCTCGCCACGCTGATCATGATGCAAAACGGACTACCTCACTATGAAGTGCAGGGGACCATCAGACATCACGATGCCAAAGCACGACGGTTCGATATCGGCGCACTCATAGTCGACTATTCCTTGGCCGAGACCGGCCAGATGCCGCCGACAGCTCCAACAACCTGGGATGGGCTCATCGTACACGTCCGCGGTGACCAATGGACCAAGAGCGGCACGACTCCGTACAGCGCGAAGCTGACCGCCACGCGCGTCAAGCCAATTGGACTCGGAGTCGAGAACAGCGAAGATGCTGAGGTGGAAGGGTTCATCCTCGAAGTCACCGCACCAGGCGAATTTGTCGTGAATAATTTGCGAGTCCGCACCACCGAGTCCACGATCTTCGAAGGGGGAGCTATTCTCGATCTGGTTGTCGGAGCCCGTGTCACTCTGCGCGGCTCCCTGGTCAGAGGAGTTTTGGAGGCCGATCGCGTCTCGTTCAAGGATAAACTCGAACTCGAATCGAATGTGGCGTCGATTGATCCCGGTAGGGGGACGCTTACGGTCTCAGGCTTCGATGGTTTGATGATTTACGTCGACCAGATGACCGCGATCCGAGGGGTTGGCAATCCCCGCAGGATTGAAAACCTTGAAGTCGGAGATCATCTCAAAATTCACGCCCGCCCAATCGGCGGTACAGGTCTACGCGCTACAGAGATTGAACGATCAGGTGCGAGCGCTCAGGTGCTGTTCGAGGGGCCCGTACAGTCCGCCCTGGAGCCGATGCTGGTCATTGTCGGAACCGTCATCGATACATCGAGTATTCCACGTTTTCTTGCAATCGATGGGACCGAGATCGAACGGCAGACGTTTTTCCAGAACCTCACGGTCGGTCGACGGGTCTCTCTCAAGGGAACCTCGACCGGCACCGCCATCATGTGGGTCAGTGCGCGACTGATAAAGTGAGCGTGATTCAGCCACTTCACCGGTGAGGTGCAGTCCCTATACTGCTCACCGCCGCGGCTGTACTCACGATGTTCGCCCACTTGCCTGGTCCGGCACAGTGCGTAGTCTCTGCCATTGTTGCTCGAACTGTTCGTAGGACGCCGAGAGCTTCTGTTGCATCGCCTCGTCGAGCGACCGTCCAGATTCCAGAAGGGTCATGACCTGTCTGACGCCGTACATGCTGTAACGGCCTACAAAATACGTTGCTGCAGAACGAGCCTCCTGGTAAGCATTCTGCAGGGCCTCGCCGGATAATTGCTCCCACCCTCCCTGTAACGCATTCAATGGAACCGGCCCTCCGGCCGTGGCAATGCTCTCTTCGAGGCTCGGCCACGGATCATCGGCAAGCTGTATCGCCAATCCCTCGACGAGCCATCGGGGGAAGTTTCCGCTAACCTTCCGATCCGCGACGAGCAGGGCATGAACGAATTGATGCCGCGCCACACGACTGAACACCGCCAAGTCCTCCAGCGCTCCTTGCATCGGCAAATGAATCGTGCCGGATGACGACTCGAACAGTGAATCGGCCCATACAGGAGTACCGTCGTCACCGACGAACTGCCGAGTGGTGTGTAAGATGACCGGAATGGACCGCATCGGCACGTGGCCGAACCTCTGCGTAATTTCGTCAAAGGCATATTCCAATATCGCGCGCACCCGCATCCACCCCGCTTCATCGGCCGGACCATCGAAGCGTACGGTAAAGTGAGAGGGACCTGATCGGGGAAGCAGGCGGGCCTGAGACGGTGCGTGTTCCGGTATGGCCTTGCTGGAATTCGGCGTTGCAGGCGACGCGAGGGATGTTAGCCGAGCGGATCCTTTCTGCTGAGTCGGAACATGTTGGGGAGAGTGAAGGTCGAGTTCAGCACCGGCCCGTTGAACGCTCAAGGGCTGCTGCGCTTTAACTTTTGCCAGCAAATTGTGGAAGTATGATCGATGGTTCGCATCATTCTCCGCGCGTGGACGCGCCTGTTCCAAGTGCGTGGCCGCCAAGGAGATGTTCCCGGTGCCAAGGAGAAGATCGGCCATCGCCAGATGGGGAAACGGATCATCAGGAGCAAGGCGCACGACCCGTTCGAGAAACTCGGTCGTCATAGCCGGATCGCGGAGTTCCCAGTACGCCTGGGTCAGGTTCAGATGTGCGAGGGGACTGGCTGGGTCCCAGGCGACCGCCTGCTTGAACGCGTGGACGGAGTGCGCGGTCCCACCATACTTCTCTCGCCAAACCCCAAGATTGTTCCATAGCGCTGCCACATATCGACGCTCTCCTCGACTGATGACATGGTCAATAGATAGTTGGCTCAACCGGCGACCGACCTCATCATAATTGCCTCGATCAAGTTCCTCGCGGATCGAGGCGAGCGTCGGAGTTGGCGCCTGGCCGAGATCCATAAGTCGGGAGACGGGAACATCCCCGGCTGAGGTTCTTTCATCGTCGCGCGCGGAGAATGGCGCGCTGTTCACCGATCGTTCGGATGGTGGATCTGGCACCACATAGCTTGGTCTGAACAAAAGGTGATGGCCCACGAGAAGCACAAGTCCAAGGGCCACCAGTTTGATCGTCGTCGAGATGTCGGACCGATGCTTCACGGAACACCCCCTGAGCTCTTCCTAGAGCTGTGCCCGAGAATGTTTATCGTCCGCGATAGAACCCGGCAGCGGGTTTGATTGTTTGCCAACGCGTCGTGTCGTGACATCGATCGCACTGCGCCCCAAAGCTGCCCTCATGTTTGTCGTCCTTCTTATGGCACCCAACGCACGTCGACGGAGCTGTCACCTTCTTGTCCATGCGCTCCGTATGACACGCATAACAGACGAGCCCTTTATGAGCCCCCTCCAACTTGAATTTGGTCCGGGTATCGTGATCGAAATCCCAGATCTTCCAATCTCTCGTATTATGGCAGGCCTGACACTCGGTCCCCAGCCTTCTTCGATGCACGTCCACGTTCTTATGGCAGGCATAACAGGCCGTGGGGGTCTTGTCGCGATACAGCCGCCCAGTGTGACAGCTCTCACAGGTCGTTGTCCGGTGCCGGCCGATCAGAGGGTACTTTGTGTCGTGATCGTGGTCGAAGGTTACCATCTTCCAATTCTGCTCGTTGTGACACGTGTCGCATTTGTCGCCAAAATTCGACCTGTGAATGTCGTCCTTCTTGTGGCACGCGTAGCAATCCGTCGGTGTCTTGTCTTTGTATAAGATCCCTTTATGACAGCTATCGCATTTCGTCTTCTGGTGATATCCCTTGAGAGAATACGTCGTATCTCGGTCGTGTTCGAAGAGCAACGTTCTCCAGACCCGTTCAGTATGGCAACGTTCGCACTTATCACTGAACCGAGTCTTATGCTTGTCGTCTTTTTTGTGGCAGGCATAACACTCAATCGGCGTCGGGTCTTTGTATAAGCGACCCTTATGGCAGGACTCGCATTTGGTCGTGATATGTCCCCCTCGTAGCGGGTATTTCGAATGCAGGTCATGGTCGAACGTGATGGCCTTCCAATCGCTTTCGCCGTGACAGATCTCGCATTTGTCTCCATACCGCCCTTTATGAGCGTCGTCTTTCTTGTGGCAGGAATAACAGTCCAACGGCGCGTCCTTGAAGGCCGGTGTAAGATGACATTTCTTGCATTCCACGGTCGCGTGCTTGCCTATGAGCGGAAAGCGAGACTTGTTATGGTCGAATGGGGCCTTTTCCCAGGAGCGCTCATCATGACAGTCTTCGCAATGGACACCCTCCTGACCCTTATGCTTGTCGTCTTTCTTATGGCAAGAATAACAATCCATCGGCGTATCTTTGTAGCGGTCGTTGGCATGGCAGTCTTTACAGGGCACCTCCCTGTGCTTGTTGCGCAGCTTGTAGCGGGTCTTGTCATGGTCAAACCGGATTTCCTTCCAGTTGCGTTCCGTATGACAGTCGGCGCAGACGGTGCCCGCCTTCCCCTTGTGCTGGTCATCTTTCTTATGACAGCTATAGCATTCGGATGGGGTGTCACGGTATTTGATTTTGGGCTTGTGACAGGCCTTGCATTCGACCTTCTTTGCATTCGCATGCGCGCCCCGCAAGTGGAAGTCCGTCCGTTCATGGTCAAACGTATCCTCCGTAATCGGCGCGATGTTTTCAGCCCTGCCTTTGTGTTCCGTGTGGCAATCCTTGCACTCGTGCCGTTCTTTAAAGCGCCCGTGTAAGCCCCGTTGCTGCTCGACGTCTTGCCGCACATCCTTGTGACAATCGAGACATAGCCCGCTTTGAGCGGCTTTGTCGAACCGTTTGTGACATTTCGTGCATTCCTCCTCCCACTTGGCGTGCCCGGCAATAACCTGACCGGGCATCAGGGCTGTCTCAACGTTGTCTGCCCACCCGCTCGTGGGCCAGAGAGCCGACAGCCATACGACGCCGACCGCGATACGAAAGAGCAACCCCATCACGATGTAGGAAGTGACTCAATACATGTAGACGGCAATGACGTGAACAATTCCGCTGGCAGCCAGCAAGTAGATCAAGGGAATGTGCAGGACGTGCCAAAGCGAAAACAGCCGTTCGTAAGCCACGAAAGTGGCGACCCGCTCTGCCTGTCGGAGATATCGCTTGACAAGCCGGATGGCCTCTATCGATCCCCCGGGAAACTCAGGAAATTGCTGATGCCGTAATCGTTTCCTCAACTCGAGCGCGCACCGCACTTCGTACACGGGGCGCTTCCATGCGAGCACAAGCAATTGCCGGCACATGCTGGACAGCGATTGATTGGGTTGATTCGCTGTCTGTCCAAACGACTCCAGCCACCGTTCGACTCGTGGAGCCATGTGCAATCGGGATTGCACCCCCTCACATTGCCCAAGGAATTCTTGTCGCACCTCCTCCAACGTGGCGCGGCTGCCATACAAACCGTGGTGAATCTTCGTGTACACGAAGCGCCCGATCACTCCACTGATGACAACGATGAGCATGCTGACAAGCGCAATCGTGGCATTAAGCGAACGCAAATGGAAAGTGGAATGAAAGAGAACTAACAGAGGGCCGACAATACCTAGGATCATGTGCCATCGAAACCAATGCTTGAGCGGCCCCCACCGCTGCATCGCCCGCATGTGTTTCCGAAGCGGATAGGCGAGGAGCGCCACCATCAAGACAGAACCCGCCACCCCGAGATAGAACCCGAAATTCGAGCGGGGCGTGTAGTACTTTCCCGTCGCAACTTTGTAGGCCATCCAGACGAATAAACACATGACAAGCATGGCAATCCCCTGCCGCCAAACGAGCGTCGCCGTTGATCTCACAGGGCTTACGTGCGATCGGCACGATGCGGCAGAGGGAGGGGTTGAAGCGGCGTGAACGTGCCAAAAAGGCTTCCTTGTCGCCATGACATCCCGCCCAGTCCTTGCAGGCATCGTTAATTCCCTCTACGAAGGCTAACCCTAGAATCGTTCCGTGGACGTCAAACAAGCCGATAAATCGGAGCAAGTCTTGCGCCTTGTTGTCGCTGCACTCTTTGTGTCAGGGATAAGCACGTTCTTGACCACTGGGAAAACCATCCCACCTGTAGGAACTGTAGGCACAATCATGCATGGGACGCCAGAAATGGACCTCCCGTCATGGGTGGACCTACCCATCGACAGTTTTCGACACCCATAAAAAGGAACGCAACGATCCGATCGACTCTTTGTGGCTGGCATATCGCTTGCTTTGACTCGTTGATGACCATTATGGGATTGCAATCCCATTGAATGAATCACCCTGCATCGTGATGATGAACGCCGTGTACATGGGAATAGCATCCCACTCTACTTTCTAGAGAGGCATGAGGCCGAGAGGCAGAAGGCCGACGGGGTACCACCAGGAAATAACCCGGAGATGGAAAACCGGTGGCATTGATAGGCATCAGAGCCCGATCGCCGTTGTCGGCGGATCGACGGGCACCTCAAGGTCCCATCGGCAAACCCCGGTGGTTCGGAGCCCCTCGAATTACGATCGGGCTTCTTACGACGATTTGTGCAGCAATCCTGTTCTCACCAGAGAGCGGCCTTACTCAAGGCGGCATCCGCACGGACATCGAGATCGACCACAGTGTCACCGGTTTTGCCCTCACAGGTGGACACGCGCAGGTTCAATGTCAGCGGTGCCACCTCCAAGGCATCTTTCGAGGAACTCCGACTCAGTGCATGCAGTGTCACTCCCCGGGGGGGCGAGTGGTCTCGACGTTCAAGCCTGCGAATCACATTCCCACAACTTTAAATTGCAATAGCTGTCATCGAACAACGAACTGGAAACCCGCCTTCTTTACCCACAACGGCATCCAACCAGGCACATGTGCGAATTGCCATAACCAACGCATTGCGATGGGCAAGCCGGTCACACATATTCCGACCACCCTGTCGTGCGATAGTTGTCATCGGACCGTCGGTTGGATGGGAGCTGCCTTCAAACATCTTGGCGTCGCATCAGGCACCTGTGCCACTTGTCACAACGGTATCCAGGCTCGTGGCAAGCCGATCAGCCATATGCCGACCACCGCCTCATGCGACACCTGTCACCGAATGGGGGCACCAAACTGGCTCCTGGTCTCGACCGGTTTCAACCACGCGGGGGTGCTCCCAGGAGCTTGCATGACCTGTCATAACGGAACGAAGGCCATCGGAAAGCCAGCGACGCACGTCCCTACGACCGCCTCGTGCGACACCTGCCACCGGACCACCGGCTGGCGCCCGGCTACCTTCTCACATACGGGTGTGACCCCTGGCACCTGCGCCACCTGTCACAACGGCACTCAGGCGCGTGGCAAATCGGCCACCCATATTCCTACGACCGCCTCGTGCGACACCTGTCATCGGACGACCGGCTGGACCCCGGCCACCTTCAATCACACCGGTGTGACTCCCGGTACCTGCGCCACCTGTCACAACGGCACTCAGGCGCGTGGCAAATCGACCACCCATATTCCTACGACCGCCTCCTGTGACACCTGTCATCGGACGACCGGCTGGCGCCCGGCTACCTTCAATCACACCGGTGTGACTCCCGGTACCTGCGCCACCTGCCATAACGGCACCACGGCCACCGGCAAATCTACAACCCATTTCGTCACCACCCAGCCCTGTGATGCCTGCCATCGGGCAGGCGTGGCCTGGACGCCGGTCACAACCTATGTTCACAAGAATGTCGGGTATAAGCCCCACAGGGCCAGTGTGACGTGCACAGCCTGTCACACAAACAACAACGAAGTGCTGGCGTGGACCGCGCCGGCTTACAAGCCGGACTGCGCGGGATGCCATGTTAACGACTTCAAGCAGGGTCCGCATAAGAAGGTTGAATCACCCGTGATCTATTACACCGTGATGGAATTGAAGAACTGCTCGGGAAGCTGCCACGTCTATACCAATTCCACGATGACGACGATCAGCAAGAGCCGCACCGGCAAACATTCGCCCACGGGTGGGGGCTTCTGACCAGTTGCACACCCCTCGGCGCTCAGCGAACGAGCGCCACTGTCTTTCATGCAATCGATCGACACAGGAGTAGGGGTTGGTTGTCAGTCCTATGAGCAGGATTCGTATTGCGGTCGCTATCCTGATCATTCTGAGCATCAGTACGATCCGCGACCTCGTTGCGCCCGAGACTTCGGACGCCCAGGTGTTGGACCGCATCGAGATCGTCGAAACGCCGACTGCAGCTGAAATTCACATCGTGTTCAATACGCGCGCGCTGTATCTCCGTCACACCCCGTCCGAGAAGGGGGATCTGATTCGCATTTTCCTCGATTTTCCTGACATCGATCGCTCACGCCGATTTGCCCGTGAGCTGGCTGCTTCGCCACCCAGCGACCTGGTCCCGAAATTCACGGTGACATTTCCGGATCAAGCAACGAACGGACTGTCAATTCAATTTGCCAAACCAGTGCGGTTTCGGGTATCCCAACGGGACATCAGAAATGCCAGCCGGATCGTCGTAGCGGTCAAGTTGGACAAGCCCGTGGCTCCACCTCCTCCACCTGCCGAAGTCAAGGCCCCAGCGCAGCCGAAGCCGGTCGTCCCCCAAAGGCCACCGCAAGCGTTCGAAGTCCCTCCCTTTCGTCCGGGCATGGAGCTCGCACAATACGCGGATGGCCTGAGCAAGCTCGGGGCCGAGGCATTGGCCGCAGGTGCTTACGAAAAGGCCATCGAGATCTATAATGCTTTGCTCAATCTCCCCCCCAATGCGCACTCGCAGGAAGCTCAAGAAATGGTGGGCGTCGCGCGCGAACGAAATGGAGAGTTGGCCAAAGCCAGAGCGGAGTACGAACATTATCTGCGAACCTATCCGAGCGGCGAGGGGGCATCGAGAGTACAGCAGCGGCTAGCCGCTTTGAATGAGGCCAAGACCCAGTCCGAACTGGAGCGGACCCGCAAGAAGCCGAAGCAGATCGACGAGATGCAACTCTACGGGAGCATCTACGAATATTACTATGGAGGGTTTTCCCAATCGAAGATCACGGACAAGGTGGCCAACACAACGACGACGTTTCACAATCAGGATCAATCGCTGCTTCAATCGGCGTTTGACCTGACCGCCCGGTATCGCAAGAATGAGTACGATAATAAGTTCGTCGTGCGGGGAACCCACTCGTACGACTTGTTGGCCCAGGACGAGGTTCGCAGAAACGTTCCTCGGCTTCGCGCTCTCTATTTCGAACATGCGAGTCAAGACTCCTATCTGGTTCGTATCGGCCGACAGCCAGGCAACAGCGGGGGCGTCCTGGATTATCGCTTCGACGGAGCCTGGGTGCGGTATACCGCAATCCCCCAACTCCTGAACATCAACTTACTGGCAGGCCAACCCAGACAATTCAGCCTGGAAACGACCTTTGTGCCGGACGATCCACGGAACTTCAGAGCCGAACTCGACCGCTACTTCTATGGTGCCAATGTGGATCTGGGACCGATCATGCAGGCCTGGAGCGGCAACGCCTATTACATCAATCAGATGATTAACGGAGTCACCGACCGGCGCGCAGTCGGCACGGAACTGCGGTACTCGTCGAACGGCAAGAACGCATTCGGGTTAATCGACTACGACATTTCCTACGGCGTGTTAAACGTGGCCATGCTGAACGGCACATGGGTCACCGAAGGCACGACCCTCACCTTCATGGCCGATCACCGACGAACGCCCTACCTGCAGACGACCAACGCATTGTTCGGAACGCCCAATGCTTCGTTGGACCATATCAACAGGACAAACGAGCCGTTGTTGCGCGCTCAAGCGAAGGCGGTCACAGCTACCAGCGACCTGTTCTTAGCCGGCATATTGCACGCCGTCAGCAAGGATTGGCAGATCGGCGGCGATGTCCGGCTGAACACGATCTCCGGCACTTCCGCATCGAACTGTTTGATCATTCTGCCAGGAACCAGTACATTGTTTCTGAATCCCAACGCAACGACTGATGCCCTCTGTTCTCTGCAAGCGCTGCCGGGAACAGGCAATATTTGGACCTATACGGCTCAGGCAATCGGATCCAATTTTCTGTTCGACAACCACACGCTCGTGCTCAACGCAAGTTACATCGACAATCAAGCCTACCGAGGACAATCGGTGACATTCAACTCCCTGGCTCGTCTCGGTACCCAGTGGCAATTCGACACGTTCTTGATTCTGTACCATCAAACGGACAACCTGAATGTGGAGTTATACCGTGCGACCCCGACTATCCGCATGGACTACCGCTTTCTGAATGGTTGGACACTCGAAGGCTCAGGGGGGGTTGAACAGACGATTACGACAAGCCCCACTCAGAGAGATTCGACGACCAGGCAGTTCTTTTTTCTTGGGTTGCGTTGGGATTTCTCCTAGGGAAGGTCTGATTAATTCAAAGTTCCGGCTAGGAACTAATCAGATCCCCTGTATTTTGTATGCCGGCGGATGGTAATCGGGAATTAATCAGACCTTCCCTAGCATGTTGGAAGCACGTAAGCTGAGCTGTCGTCGAGGCGATCGCACTCTCTTTGAGGCGGTCTCGTTCTGTGTCCAACCGGGGACTCTCCTCTGGGTCTCCGGCGCGAACGGCAGCGGAAAGACGACCCTGCTGCGAGCTCTCTGTGGTCTCCTGACGGTCGATTGCGGAAGTATCGCCTGGTGCGGGGAGGACATTTCGGAAATCCGCAATCGATACGTCCGACAGGTAGCCTACATCGGCCATCGCAACGCATTGAAGGAGGACTTGAACCCGATCGAAAATCTACGATCGCTCGTCGGTACGGTCAGCCGGCCCATCGAATTCGGCTCGGTCCAGGCGGCATTGAATGCGATCGGCTTGGCTCGACCCTGCCAGTTATTGCCGACGAAATGGCTCTCGGAGGGGCAAAAGCGCCGCGTGGCCTTGGCTCGCCTGTGGTGTGACTGCTGGCCTCTTTGGATCCTGGACGAACCGTTCACGGCGTTGGACGCGCATTCCGCGCGCGTGTTACGGGAACGGCTGACGGAGCATGTGACCACGCAAGGCCTCGTCGTCCTCGCGAGCCATGAGGAGCCGGCGATTCGAGCGGATGCCGTGCACCGGCTAAGTTTGCCCGAATGACAGGGGGGATATGGCAGGCTGCGGTGGGTATGTTCAAGCGCGACATCCTACTCGCATGGCGCCGACGGGCGGATGCCGCAACGACCGTGAGCTTCTTCGTGATCGCAGTCAGCTTCTTCCCGTTGGGCGTAGGGCCGGAGTCGTCGATATTGCGGACAATCGCGCCAGGTGTCCTTTGGATTGCGGCTCTCCTCTCTTGTCTGCTGTCGCTCGGCAAGCTGTTCGCAGAGGATTTCCAGGACGGAAGCCTGGAGCAAATGCTGCTCTCCCCGCAACCTTTAAGTGTCCTCGTCCTCGGAAAAATAGCGGCTCACTGGGTCGTCGCCGGGATGCCGATCGTTGCCTTGTCGCCAGTGATCGGACTCCAGTTTGGATTGGGTATGGATGCGCTGTTGGTCCTGATCGGTTCACTGGCGCTTGGCACCCCGGCTTTGAGTTTAATCGGTTCCATCGGCGCGGCGCTCACGCTGGGCATCAGAGGAAGTCATCTGCTGAACGCGGTGGTGGTATTGCCGCTGTTCGTTCCCATTCTGGTTTTCGGAGCCGGAGCGGTCGCGGGCGCCGAGGCCGGCACCGGCGCGGAGGGCCACCTCTCGCTGCTGGCCGCGTGCTCGATCCTGGCAGGAACCTTTGCGCCGTGGGCCACAGCGGCGGCGTTACGCATCGCAGTCGAATAGGAAGGTCGGCACGGGGGTTCCGCGTATGAACTGGTCCCAGTGGGCCTCGCCGGTAGCATTCTATCCCTTGGCCGGGAAAGCCATTCCCTGGTTGGGCGGTTTCGCATGCCTCTGCATCGTCGTCGGACTTTACATCGGCATAGCCGTTGCGCCGACCGATTTTCAGCAGGGCGATGCCTATCGGATCATCTTTGTCCATGTCCCGGCTGCATGGATGTCGATGTTTCTCTATGTGGCGATGGCCTTTTGGGCCGGGCTGGGTTTGGGTCTCAAGGCTCGGCCGTCCTTTATGATGGTGCATGCCATCGCTCCGACCGGTGCGCTCTTCACCTTTTTGGCACTCGTGACCGGTGCGCTGTGGGGAAAACCGACGTGGGGGACCTGGTGGGTTTGGGATGCGCGCCTCACATCGGAACTGATTCTGCTCTTCCAGTACGCAGGAATTCTTGTGCTCCGTGCTTCGATCGAAGATGTGCGCCGTGCAGATCGGGCCACCGCCGTCCTGGCAGTCGTCGGGGTGGTCAACATCCCTATCATTTATTTTTCGGTACGTTGGTGGAATACCCTCCACCAAGGCGCGTCGGTCAGCCTGACCACCGCACCCAAAATGGCCGCGACGATGTTGGCTGGAATGGCGATCATGGCACTCGGCTTCTGGTCGTATAGCGCCGCTGTGACGCTCATGCGTGCGCGGTGCATCATGATCGAGCGTGCCCGGCACGCTGTCCTAGCGCGGCATGGAAGGGCTTCGTGATGCAGTGGGGGAGCATCGGCGACTTCCTTGCGATGGGAGGATACGGGCTGTATGTCTGGCCGTCGTTGGTAGTGACCGCTGTGACCATGCTGGGAGAGGTGTGGGCCCTGCGGCGCCGTTACCTGGCGGCTCTTGCCGCCAGCGATCGGCTAGACGCGGCGCAGGGAGGAGCCCAATGACAACGAGGCAGAAGCGATTCGTGGCTATTGGACTGAGCGTGGCTGCCTTGGCCATAACGACAGTCTTGGTACTCAATGCGTTTCGGAGCAACCTGGTGTTCTTTTTCACCCCGACTCAAGTCGCGACCGGAGAGGCGCCGAAAGGACGCAGTTTCCGGATCGGGGGGCTTGTAGAACCCGGGACCTTGTCGCGAGAAGGCAATGGGCTGACGGTGCACTTTGTGGTCACCGACCTGGCCAACCGCATTCCGGTCACATATACAGGTATGCTGCCAGATTTGTTCAAGGAGGGCAAAGGCGCGGTAATTCAAGGCCAACTAAAGCCGGACGGCAGCTTCGTCGCCAGCGAGGTCTTGGCCAAGCACGATGAAAATTACATGCCGCCGGAAGCAGCCCAAGCGCTCGCCAAGGGGAAAGCTGCCGGTGTGCAACCTGACTCCACCCTGGCATCAACGCCGACGAGGCAACGGTGACGACGACATGATTCCGGAACTCGGTCATTTTGCTCTCATCCTCGCCCTCCTAGTCGCAATCATCCAAGGCACCTTGCCCCTTTGGGGCGTAGCCACGCGTAGTGGTGCCTTGTTAGCACTGGCGCGACCTGCGGCACGCATTCAGTTCGTGCTGGTATCGCTGGCCTTTTGCTGCCTGGGCTACGCCTTCGCCGTGAAGGACTTCTCCGTGCTCTACGTAGCCGCCAATGCCAACTCCCGATTGCCGTTGCCGTACAGACTCGCTGCCATTTGGGGAGCCCACGAAGGCTCCTTACTCTTGTGGACACTGATCCTCACCATCTGGATGGTGGCGGTGACGCGCTTCTCCCGCCACCTGCCTGACACGATGCGGGCACGTATTCTCGGCGTGATGGGGCTGGTAAGCGCTGGGTTCCTCTCCTTCATGCTGACCGTTTCGAATCCGTTCGAACGATTGATCCCGGCCGCGATGGACGGCCGGGACCTCAACCCACTGCTCCAAGATCCCGGCATGGTGTTGCATCCACCGATGCTGTACATGGGGTATGTCGGATTCTCCGTGGCGTTCGCCTTCGCCATTGCGGCCCTCCTCGGCGGCAACCTCGACGCGGCCTGGGCTCGCTGGTCGCGCCCCTGGACGACAGTTGCGTGGTGCTTTTTGACGCTCGGCATCGCACTTGGCAGCGGATGGGCCTATTACGAATTGGGATGGGGCGGCTGGTGGTTTTGGGATCCAGTCGAAAATGCTTCCTTTATGCCCTGGCTGGCCGGGACCGCCCTGATCCATTCGTTAGCCGTAACTGACAAACGCGGTGGGTTCAAAGTGTGGACGGTATTGCTGGCAATCCTGACCTTCTCGTTGAGCTTGTTGGGTACCTTCCTCGTCCGATCCGGAGTGCTCACGTCGGTCCATGCCTTTGCGACAGACCCCAAACGGGGTCTGTTCATTCTCGCATTCCTGGCCGTTGTCATCGGAGGGTCGTTGCTCCTCTACGCGTGGCGCGCGCCACAGGTCGGGATGGGGGGCACCTTCGCCCTGCTGTCGCGTGAGTCGATGTTGCTGGCCAATAACGTGTTCCTGGTCGTGGCCATGGGATCGGTACTGCTCGGCACCCTGTACCCACTGTGCCTCGATGCCCTGGGACTCGGGAAAATTTCCGTCGGACCACCGTATTTCGAAACAGTGTTCGTCCCGCTTATGACCCCGGCCTTGTTCCTCATGGGCATCGGTCCGATCGCGCAATGGAAACAGGCTCGGTTATCCGATCTGGCGGTGCGTCTCCGCTGGGCCGCCGGAGTCAGCATTCTGACCGCGATTCTCTTAACATTCGTCGTGGGGAAATGGACGCCGCTGCTCGGTCTCGGCCTGCTGCTCGCAGCCTGGATTGTCACCACAGCGTTGGTCTCCATCCGCGAACGGGTTCATAGATTAGTCGGAGACAGTCTGTGGAACTGCCTGGCCGCCCTTCCGCGAGGTTACTGGGGCATGATCGTGGCTCACTGCGGGATGGCGGTTTTGATCGTCGGGGTGACGATGGTAAAAGGCTTCGAGAGCGAGCAGGACCTCCGCATGCGTCCCGGCGATGCGGCGACCATGGCGGAGCTGACGTTCCGCTTCGACGGTGTACAACACATCGAAGGACCGAACTATCTGGCGGCGCGAGGGACCTTCACCGTACTGCAGGAGGGGAGACTGGAAGCAATCCTGCATCCGGAGAAGCGGTTCTACTCCGTACAGAATCAAGCCATGACCGAAGCCGCTATCGCCTCGGGACTGTGGCGTGACCTGTATGTCTCCCTGGGCGAGCCCTTACCGGACGGTGCCTGGAGCGTCCGTCTCCAGATCAAGCCGTTCGTTGATTGGATCTGGGGCGGATGCCTGATGATGGCACTCGGAGGCGTGGCGGTGATCACCGATCGGCGCTATCGATTGGCCTGGCGTCGGGAAACCCGGGATGTGCCGGATCCGAGTCCCGTGCCCAGCACGAGCGCGGCATGAAACGCTTTCTGCTTCCCTTCGCGATCTTTGCGGTGCTCGTCGGATTCTTGGCGATCGGGCTGACGTTGGACCCGCGCGAGGTACCTTCGCCGCTCATTGGGAAGTTGGCACCGATGTTTACGTTGCCGCAACTCCACCAACCCGACAAGTCGTTGTCTCCCGCCGACCTACGCGGCCAAGTCTGGCTCTTGAATGTTTGGGCATCCTGGTGCAGCGGCTGCAAAGAAGAGCATCCCGTGTTGATGCGGTTGGCCAAAACCAACGAGGTGGCGCTCTATGGAATGAACTATAAGGATCGACGCGACGCAGCCCTGACGTGGCTCCGGCGGAACGGCAATCCGTACCGGGCAACCGCCGTTGATGAGCACGGTCGCGTCGGTATCGATTACGGCGTCTATGGCGTACCGGAAACCTACGTGATCGACAAACACGGGGTGGTCCGCTACAAGCAGATCGGGCCCTTAGACGACGAGACGCTCGTGCGCACTGTCGTCCCCTTGGTCAAAGAGTTGGAGTCACAATGACCGCGTTAGTGCTGACGCTGCTCCTGGTGACGGCTCCGGCATGGGCCGGCGACCAGGCGCCGATGGCCGCCGATCAGCCTGCGGACGAGCGATTCAAGCGGCTGACCGCCGAACTTCGATGCCTGGTCTGTCAGAACCAGACCTTGGCGGATTCGCATGCGCCGTTGGCCGAAGACCTCCGGCAGGAAATTCGCGAAATGCTCGCCAAGCACACGACGGACCGGGAAATTACCGATTTTCTCGTGCAACGTTACGGAGACTTCGTGCTCTATCGGCCTCCCTGGAAGGCGACGACCCTGGTCCTGTGGCTCGGGCCGTTTGTTCTGTTGGGTGTCGGGACGGTGGCTTTGGTGCTCGTGCTCAGGCGGCGCGCCCAGCGTCTCCGCGAAATGCCGTTGACGGATGAGGAGCAACGCCGGGTGGAACGGTGGCTGTCCGACGGAGGACGCTCATGACAACTCTGATCTTTTGGTTTCTCGCCTGGGGACTGACATTGGGTGTCTTGGGAGTCTTGTTGCGGCCGCTACTGCAACGTCCGGACCCGGCTCCCGACGAGGAGCTGGAAAAACGCCTTGCGGTCTACCGCCAACAATTGAGCGAATTGGACCACGATCGTACCCACTCTGGATTGACCGATGAGCAATATCATGAAGCCAAACGCGAGCTGGAACGGCGGCTGCTCGAAGAAACGAAGTCTGTTCGAGAGCCGGAGCCCCTCCGACTTCCGTCCCTCAGCCGTCGCTCAGTCGCCACCGCATTGGCCGTGCTGATCCCAGCGCTGAGCGGCCTGCTGTATTGGCAACTGGGAATGCCTGTGGCGATCACTCACCCGATCACGCCAACTTCGGCGTCAGACCGATCCGATGCCACTCATCAAACTGCCGAGGGGCTCGATGCGCTTGCGGCGCGGCTGAAGAGGAAACTCAAGCAACATCCCGATGACGGCGTGGGCTTAGCCCTCTTGGCTCGCTCCTATGTCGAGCTCGGTCGCCATGCCGAGGCCGTCCCACTGTACGAACGGGCGGTGAAATTGATCCCTGATGATGCTCAGTTGCTGGCCGACTACGCCGATGCCCTTGGCATGCTGCACGGTCGCAAGTTGGACGGGAAGCCTGCGCAGTTGGTCGATCAGGCCCTAAAGCTGGATCCGACGAACGTGAAAGCGTTGATGTTGGCCGGTACCGTGGCCTTCGACCGCAAGGACTTCGCACAGGCCGTTCGCCATTGGGAACATGCCCTGGCTGCGCTGCCACCCGATGCGGAAGCAGAGACCCGTCAGGAATTGCGATCCGGGATTGCGGAAGCAAAGAGTCTGGCCGAGGGCCAACCCGTTCCGGCGTCGGTCGCCGGGGCTCCTCCCGCTCCCTCGAGTACCGCGCGGGCGGATGTGGCTATCACCGGTACGGTCACGCTGGCCCCGGCTCTGGTCACGAAAACGAATCCGGGAGACACGCTGTTCATCTTCGCGCGGGCCACCCAAGGCCCTCCGATGCCCGTTGCCATCGTGCGTGTGACGAAACGGGATCTCCCCTTTAACTTCCGGCTGGACGATATGACGAGCCCCATGCCATCACGCAAGCTCTCCGCCGTGAGCGAAGTTATCGTTGTCGCCCGGTTGTCCAAGTCCGGCGAGGCTACGCCCCAGCCCGGCGATCTGCAAGGGCAAAGCGGGCCCGTGAAACCAGGGGCAACCGGCGTAGCGGTACAGATCGATCACGAACTACCTTGAAGAACCGGCGACAATGTGGTGGTCGAACCCGACATGGTTATATCTCATTCCACTGTTGATCGCCGTTTTGCTCTATGTGCGCCGTAATCGGAAAGCCAACGAACGGTATGAAGCGCGGCTCGAGGAAACTAAGAAGGCCGGTATCCCCGAACCCGTTACTTTGCACCCGGTCATCGATCCGAACAAGTGCATCGGCTCCGGTGCTTGCGTCAGGGCCTGTCCGGAACATGCCCTGGGCGTCGTTCGCGGGAAGGCCGTGCTGATACAGCCCGACCACTGTATCGGACATGGCGCCTGCGAGAGCGCCTGTCCTGTAGAAGCGATCACGCTCGTGTTTGGCACCGAGAAACGCGGCATCGACATTCCCCAAGTGAGTCCGACATTCGAAACCAACATTCCTGGCGTCTACATCGCAGGCGAGCTGGGCGGGATGGGGCTGATCCGCAAGGGCATCGAACAAGGGGTTCGAGCGATTGAGTCGATCCGTAAGAACCGTAGCAAGACCGACGCGCTCGACGTCGTGATCGTGGGGGCCGGTCCGGCGGGATTCGCTGCCTCACTGGCGGCGAAGGAGTCCGGTTTGCGGTTCGTGACGATCGAGCAAGAGGACGGGCTCGGCGGGTGCGTCTACCATTACCCTCGCCACAAGCTCACGATGACCGCGCCGATGAAACTACCCATCGTCGGCAAATTCAACCGCTACGAAATCACCAAAGAGGAATTACTGGACTTCTGGAACGACGTCGTCAAACGAACCGGCCTCGTGATCAACTTCAGGGAACGAATGGAATCGGTGAAACCGGTCGGCGGGGGATTCGTCGTGAAGACGCCCAAGACGGAATACAAGACCGCCAATGTGCTGCTGGCGATCGGCCGGCGAGGGACGCCGCGAAAGCTCGGCGTTCCGGGCGAAGAGCAACCTAAAGTGGTGTATCGGCTGATCGACGCCGAACAGTATCGTGGCCAACACGTGTTGGTGGTCGGAGGAGGCGACAGCGCCGCGGAAGCGGCCTTGGCGGTCGCCGCCGAACCGCACACCACGGTTACGTTGTCGTGTCGCGGCGACGAGATTTTCACCCGCCCGAAAGAGAAGAACCGCCAGCAATTGAAGGCCTATGTCGAGCAGCACAAGCTCCGAGTCTATCTCCATGCAAATGTGAAGACCATCGACACCGAGACCGTGACGTTGGTGCACGAAGGTAAGGAGATCGAGTTGAAGAACGATGCCGTGATCGTCTGCGCCGGCGGAACACTGCCGACACCGATGTTGAAGGAGATCGGCATCATAGTCGACACCTACTATGGCACCCCGATTCACGCGTCTGGGACGAGTTGACCGGAGAAGATGCACGGATCCGCGCGGCCTGAGCCGTCCGGCCGGCGGAGTCGCGGTGCGTGTTCCCGAGTCGTTTCCGCGTTAAGATATCGCCGTTCAAGACGGACGCGGTACTGGTCCCGTATGGCACAAATACTCCGGATCTAGCAATCGCATCGGTCCATTGCTCAAGCCTTTCACTCCTCCACATTGTTCAGCATTTTGGTCATCCTCCCCCTCGAAAGTAGTGCGTAGTTGAAGCCTGCCTGATTAGGTAGCGTGCTCTCAACACAGTGGGAATCGCCCTCCTGTGCGACCGGTTGTACCAGGTGTATGGAGAGGAATGCGAACTACAGATGAGCAAGGCCACCAGGACCGTCCGGCCAAACAAAGGGTGTTTCGACATATGAGCAACGAGGAGGACGTTGTCATGAAGAGGATGGCCAAGGAAGGTGAGCGCATCATGTGGTATGTCGGCATGCTAATCGCGGTGCTGCCTCTCGTCGATGGTCCGGCACGACTCCAAGCTGCGCCGGTCGATTTGACTGTTACGGTCAAAAGCAGCGACGGCACACCTATCGCCACCGGCTTCCGCTGGCTGCTCCAGAAGAACCTGATGTACGACGCCAAACAGGGGATCCCCTGTGACCCCTCCGGCAACGACCCGGCCCGCCCTTTCATTCCGGGAATGACGGAAGGAGATTAAGACTGCCTTATCTTATGCGGTCTGGAAAGTTCGAGATGACGCCGTCGACGCCGATGGCCAGTGCGCGCTGAATATCGACGGGTCTGTCCACTGTATAGGCAAACACGAGAAGGCCCGCCCCGTGGCATGCCTCAACGAGCAGGCGCGTGGCAGTCTCGTGTCGGAAGCCGACGTACGAGCATTGACGCTCGCTCGCTCGGACGATAGGATCCCAGGGTCCTCTGCCAAAGAGAGCCATGAGACCAGCCGTCGGATCTGCCGCTCGAACATGCACCAGTTCATCATGCAGGAAGGAGGCATAGATGAGAGGGTCTTTGAATCCGGCCCTGCGCACCGCCTCAACCGCCTGCCGAGCCGCGCCCTTGATCTTCAACTCCACCATCAGCCCCGTTTCCCCTGCGACGGCCTCGAGCACTTCTTCCAGCGTGGGAATGTGCTGGCCATTCCCCGCGTTCAACGCCTGTATTTCCCGTAACGACAGGCGATCGACCCGCCCTTTCCCGTTGGTCGTCCGATCGACCGTGTCATCATGGAGAGCCACGAGCGCGCCGTCCGCCGTACGCTGGACATCGATCTCCACGAAATCGACCCCGAGGGCGATCCCTTTTTGAATCGCAGCCAGGGTGTTTTCCGGGGCATGTCCCGCCGCCCCGCGATGCCCGACGATCCACACCTTCCTCATGGAGTCCTCCGAACTCAACACCGAAGCCGCCCTACCGGATCGGCGGTGCAAACCGAAGATTGTGGGCATCGAGATCGGCGAGATAGTGCTTCATGCGTGTCCGTTCGTGGTGCTTCACGAACTGGATGACCTTGCGGTCGATTTCCAGCAACCCGAGTCCAGGGGGAATCTCGTCCGGCCGGACGACAAACAGATTCACGCCCCGCTCCTTGGCCCTCACCTGCGCCTCCTTGACACGATGATGGATGTACCGTTCGCTCAAACGCATGAGGTCGTTCAGTTCAAGAAGGTCCCGCAGGGGGTACGGGTCGATCCGGACGCTCCGTTGCGGCACATTGAGGAAAATGAACATCGTATCGCATCCCAAGTCGAAGGCCTCCTCCAACGGAAGCGGGTTGGCGAGGTCGGCATCGAGGTAGCGGTGCCCGTTGATTTCGACCATCTCGAACAACGGATACAGGGCCATGGACGCGCGAACGCGCGCAAGAAAGAGGTCGTGTTTGGCCTTCTGGCTGCGGGCGTCCTCGGTCCCCTCCATCGCCACATCGGGATCCTTGTTGGAGAACACAGCCGTCGTTCCATCTTCGTATCGCTCCGCGATGATGTGCCAAGAAACGGGGCTGGTGAGGACCTTCTGCAAGTCGATCTGCTCGCCCAGTCTAGCCAGAAGCGGGAACGGATCGAGGACGGCCTTCATCCGTTTGAATTCAAAATACTTATCCAGCTCGTTGAACGTCTCCTGAATCTCGGGTGCCTGCACCAGTCTCCGGAACGACCGGTGTTGGGATTCAAACACGTCCATGAGACGGAACACGAAGCTCACGGTGCGGCCCGCGACACGAAGCGGCATACGCACGCAAAAGGACAGAATCAGGGGCAGAAATTTGAGGGCGCGTTTCAGATCGTGGAGCATCGATCCGCTCGGCCCCCACCCTTGGGTCGCCTGCGGAACTACTCCTAAGAGACGGGCAATCTTCTCGCGGAGGAACGGATGGAGTTCGTAGATCGCTTCGGGAGAGGTGATGTATTCTTCCCAGATGCGGATGGTTTTTTCGGCTCCGACGATGCCCGGATTCTCGACGAATCCGAGGGCGTTGCAGGTCCCGGCGGAGGAACTCAGGATATGGGTCGGGCACAGACCGGCTTGGACCACCTCTGCAGCCGCGACCGCCTGAATGAGGGCTTTGCATCCGCCACCGCAGAAGACAAACAGGATATTCCCGTACTTATTCGACCGTCCGTCCGACATGCAGATCCTCCGATCTTGCGTGCTCAGGAGGTCCATGCCCCATGGACAGGGAGGAGTCGTGCCGCGGCAGGCATGGCGGCACTGCTGCTTCCGTATGACCGGTCGTCCGGCGTGAGCCTTCACCCGAGAAAGCCGGCCCGATGAACACATACGATATTTGCATCGTTGGGGCGGGAGTCGTGGGCTGCGCGATCGCGAGAGAGTTGGCCCACCGCCGCCGGGATGTGCGGCTCCGAATCATCGTGCTCGAACAATACGACCAGGCGGGAACGGAGACCAGCGGGCGCAACAGCGGCGTGCTCCACAGCGGACTCCATGAACAGCCGTTTTCGCTCAAAGCACGCCTCGCCAGGGAAGGCAGCGCCCTCGCCGTCTCATACGCGTCGCGGCACGGTCTCCCCTTGCTCAACACGGGGATGGTCATCGCCGTCGCATGGGAGGACGTCAGGAGCGGTCTCTGGCGAGAGGTCGCCGCGTTGCGCCGACTCTGGGTCAATGCGTGGAGGACGCACACCAGGCTGTTCTTCGTGACACCCCTGGGTCTGCGCGCCTGGGAACCGAATCTCCGTGCCTGCTGTGCCATCGTCATTCCAAGTGTCTCGGTCATCGATTCGCTCGCCTTCGTACGGTCCCTCCAAGCCGATTCGGAAGCGACCGGTGCGGTATTTGCTTTCAACAATCGTCTGATCGACGTCGATGCGGACGCCGGCTCCTTCATCGTGACTACCGACCGGCAGAGGATCCGCTCGGCCTGCCTGATTAACGCAGCCGGTCTCCGCGCCGACGAGGTCGCCGCGCTCGCCCAGTCCCAGAAAAAGTATACCATCCGACCGCTCAGAGGTGAGTATTACGAGGTCGCGGCGCCGAGCAAGAAACGTCTTATCGGACGGCTGGTGTATCCGGCCTTGCGTCGCGATGCGATCGGGAAGGGAATTCATTTCGGCCCGCGCCCAAACGGCCAGTTGTTCGTGGGGCCGAACGAAGTGGCTGTCCAGGACAAGACGGACTACACCTCGCACAAGACACCGCCCGGCCTGTTCCTCGAGGCTGTACAGAAATTCCTGCCGGGTTTGGAGGAAAGCGACCTTCGGTGGGCCTATTCGGGAATCCGTCCCTGCGTCCAGACCGAAACGGGTGGCAAGAGCGACTTCATCGTCTCAGTCGACAGAGAAGATCCCCCTTTGATCAACCTGGTAGGAATTGAATCACCGGGGCTGTCCGCCGCCATGGCCCTCGCCCGACATGTGGGTGACCTCCCTTGCCTCCGGCGATGTCTCCGCTAAGGTTCTCGCTCCCCTGTCAGCGACGAACGTTGCTGGTAGGCTCGCGTGCGTTCTTCGACGCGCAAGACCCGATGCAGCGTCTTCCCTAGAATGGTCTTGGGCAGTTCGGTGCGGAACTCGATCTTCTTCGGGACTTTGTAGGACGCCAGATAGCGGCGGCAGTGCGCGAGGAGCTCGTCCGCGGAGACCGTGTTCGCCGAGAGCACGACGAAGGCCTTGATCCATTCGCTCCCGTCCCCCAGTGGCACACCGACGACGGCCGCCTCGCTCACGTGCGGATGAAGAACGAGCACCTGCTCGATCTCCGCAGGATACACATTGAACCCGGAGGAGGAGAGAATCATCTCCTTCTTGCGGTCCACGAGGTAGAAGAAGCCATCCTGATCCACGCGAGCAAGATCGCCGGTGGCGAGCCACCCACCGGGCTTCAGCACTTGAGCCGTTTCCTCCGGGTTGTTCCAGTACCCCTGCATGACTTGCGGACCTCTCACCCAGAGCTCGCCGACTTCCCCCGTGGCGACCTCCCGGCCATTCTCGTCGACCACTTTCGCGTCGGTGTTCGCAATGGGCAGGCCGATGGAGCGCTTGACCGAGAGGCCGCGGGGAATGTTGCAATGCGTGACCGGAGAGGCTTCGGAGAGGCCGTATCCCTCGATGATGAGATGGCCGGTCTTTTCCTTGAATTGCTTCAGGAGGTCAAAGGAGAGCGCCGCTCCTCCGCAAATCACGTACCTGGTGGCAGTAAAGTCCTTTGCCTCGCAATATTCGAGCAGCTTTCGCACGAGAGCGGGAACGAGGGTGACCACGGTGGGTTTTTTCTTCCGAAGGAGTGTCAGCAGCACCGGCATGTTTCGAGGGTCGGGAACCAGCACCATGCACCCGCCCACGGCCAGGCAGATATTCTGCGTCACCGTCATCCCGAACACGTGAAAGAGCGGCAAGGCTGCAAGAAAGCTCTCCACCCGTTCGGCGGGAGAAAACCAGCTGATCAGTTGCCGAACGTTCGCCGTCAGGTTGCGATGGCGCAGCTCGGCTGCTTTGGACACCCCTGTGGTGCCCCCCGTGTATTGCAGGAGCGCGATGTCGTCCGGCGTCACGGTCGGGAGCAATTCCGGGGCGAGGACCGTCACACCGTGCAGGACGTCGTGAAAGAACGCGCTTCTGTCGCCAGATGGGATCGCAATCGGCGGTCGGCCGATTCGACGGTGGTACAGGTAGCGCGCGATCGGTGTCATGAAGTCGGTGATCCGCGTGACGATGACCAGCTCCAAGTCGAGAGGCTTGATTTTCTCGTACATCAGGTCGAGGACCACGATCGCTCGCGCGCCCGCATCCCGAAGCTGATGGGACAGCTCGTGTTCCGTATAGGTCGGGTTGCAGGCCACGACGATGCCCCCGGCTCTCACGATGCCGAAGTAGGCGATGACCGCCTGCGGACAATTCGGCAGACACAACGCCACCCGGTCACCTTTCCGAACGCCCCGCGCCGCAAGACCGCACGCGAACCGTTCAACGAGGGAGTGGCATTCGTGATACGAGATGGTTTTGCCGAAGAAATAGAGAGCCGGCCGGCGTGAGAACCGCTGCGCGCTCAGGGAGAACATCTCCACGAGCGTCTCGGAAGGAAGAGACAGCTTGTGGGGCACTCCCTCGGGATAGAATCGAAACCACGGGTGTTCGGACATGAAAGGCTCCGCTTCGCGCATGTCGGTTCCAGGTCTTCCCGCGTATTACCATCCTCCGTTCGAAAGCCCCGGACAGGGCTCGAACCGCTTCCCGTACTGGGCCGCCAGCGACTCCAGTTCCCGGGTGACGCCTCCGGGTGTCAAGGTCTCCCTCGCCCAGGTGAGCAGGCCGCCGCGGAACGCGGGAAAGCCGATCCCGTACGTCAGGGCGAAATCGACCTGCCACGACTGGTCAACGATCCGGTCATGGAGGCAGCGCACCGCTTCATCGACCATCGGAAGAAACAACCGCTTGTGAATGACGTCGTCGGAGATAGGCCCCTCTTCCGAAGGGCAGGCACGACGATAGCACTCGACCGCCTCGATGGCCTGCGGATTCTCCTTTCCCGCTTTCCAAAATGTCAGCGGGGGTTTCTGCGCGGGAAGGAAGGTGCGCAGCAGCGCATCGCGAGACTCGATCCGAGGTCCCAGCACGGCAAGCGAGGTCAATACATGCACGGCGACCGGCAGCCCGACCAGGTCGAGAAGTTCCAGCGGACCCATCGGGCGCCCGCTGTCCGCCGCCATCCCAAAGTTCTTCGCGACGGCGTCGATTCGACGAATGGCGATGCCCTCGCCCACCATGATCATCGCCTCCGCCAGATACCGCGACGCGATCCGGTTCACGAGGAATCCCGGTCCGTCGTTCACCACAAGAGGAAACTTGCCCAGCTTCATGGCGAGCCCACAGGCCTGCTGGAGAACCCGGTCGGCAGTAAAGGGTGCGCGCGCCACTTCGACCAAGGGCATCTTGG
Organism: uncultured Nitrospira sp.; assembly: GCA_964445795.1. Taxonomy (GTDB): domain Bacteria; phylum Nitrospirota; class Nitrospiria; order Nitrospirales; family Nitrospiraceae; genus Nitrospira_D. The sequence continues at coordinate 74,896 of CAYULI010000008.1, forward strand.
CGACAGGGTTAAAAAAGTGGAGTCCCACGCATCGTTCGGGATGGACGGACCCGGCGGCGATATCAGCCAGCATGTACGACGACGTATTCGTGGCGAAAACGGCATCGGGTGGGGCCACAGCCTCGAACTCCGCGAGCACCGCTCGTTTGACGTCCAGTTTTTCCGACACCGCCTCGATGACCAGGGAAGCAGTACTCACGTCATTGGCGCGGAGGGTCGGCGCAACCCGCATCGTTCGGTCGCGCAGCTCGGAAGGAAGGATGAGGCGCTTGCGCACCTGGGCGATTTGGGCGTGATGGATGCGCCCGATCGCTTTCGCGAGAATGTCCGGAGCGATATCCCGCAACAGAACCACATAGCCTCTTTCGGCCAGCTGGCCGGCGATCTGCGTGCCCATCAAGCCGGCCCCGAGCACACCGATGCGCCTCGTCGCCGTCGGCAGCGTGGCGACGTTGCGTTTGACCTTTTCGCCGGCCAGGAATAAGCCAACGAGGTGCCCGGAACTTGAGCTGGCCATAAGCTCCATGAGAAGCGGCTTTTCGACATGGAGCGACGCCTCGAGAACGCCCATCCTCATCCCTCGCTCCACCGCATCGATGACCCGGAGCGGGGCGGGATAGATATGCCGGACGCGCTTGACCACTTGACGTCGGGCATACCGGCAGACCAACGCGCGAAGTCCGGGGGCGCTCAAGAGTCTCTGCCCCGACCTGAGAGGCCGTCGTCGAACCGGAGTCGAACACAGCATACGCGTATACGCCAGGGCCGCTTGCACGAGTGTTTCCTTCTGAATTTCGCTCAGGATTCTGGCCCGGGAAGGGAGTGACGTCACGAGTCCGTCAGTCAAGCCCATCCGCAGAGCTTGCCGCGGAAACACCGTCTTCCCGGTCGTCATCATGTCCAATGCCGCCGGTACGCCGATCAGCCGCGGGAGCCGCTGGGTGCCGCCGAACCCGGGCAGAATTCCGAGCTTGACCTCCGGCAGCGAGAAGGAGGTCCTTGGATGGGTGCTGGCCAAGCGCGCATGGCACGCCAGGACGAGCTCGAGCCCCCCGCCGACGCAGATCCCTTCCACCGCGGCAACAAACGGTTTGGACGAACGCTCCATCTCGTCAAACAGCCGGTGGGCGGCGACGACGAGCTTCTCGATCTCGTGGAAGGTATGACGCTGTTGCGCGTCGTGGATCTGCACCAGATCGGCGCCGGCGCAGAAGTTTCCTTCTTTCATGCTCAGCAGCACCACGCCTCTGACGGCATCGGTGCGCTCGGCATACCGCACGATCTCCTGCCACTCCGTCATGCTCTCGGCGTTCAGCACGTTGACCGGCTTCCCGGAGTAGTCGAACCCCGCCAGCAAAATGCCGTCCTCGAGCGTCACGGTCCTGAAGTGCGCGAGGTCGCGCGGCGCGAGGCTGTGGTGGCTCGGCATGGCTACTTCCTTTCCAGCACCATCGCGACTCCCTGCCCGCCGCCCACGCAGGCACTGATCAATCCCCGCTCGGCATTCCGCCGCTTCAGCTCGAACAATGTGGTCAGGGCCAACCGCAGACCTGACACTCCCACCGGGTGCCCGAGCGCAATGGCCCCGCCGTGCGGGTTGAGATCCTCCGGCGGGATTTCGCCGAGGCGTTCCGTGAACCCCTCCTGCCCGAACTTGAGTGCCATCAGGGATGAGGAATCAAGGATGCGGCAGATCCCCAACACGACGGAGGCAAAGGCTTCGTTGATCTCAAACACAGCGAAATCCTTCAGGGTCAAACGAGCCTTGGACAACAGCCTGGCGATGGCGCCGACGGGAGCCAACCCCATACAGGCCGGCTGATAGCCACAATCGGCGTACTCCCTCACATATCCGAGGATGGGTAGCCCAAGGGATTTCGCCTTGGCTTCTTCCATGAGCAGGACTGCGGCGGCGGCATCGGTGACTTGTGAAGAGTTGGCCGGTGTGACCGACCCGTGGTGCCTGTCGAACACGGGTTTCACGACGCGAAACGCCTCCTGGCTGGCGTCCTCCCGAATACCATTGTCCCGCTCGACGAACGCCCCTCGTTCGGGCACCCACATCGGCACCACCTCGTCCGCGAAGAATCCGTTTTCCCACGCTGCCGCCGCTCTGGTGTGCGACCGAACGGAAAACGCGTCTTGCTCCTCGCGCGTGATGCCGAGCGCCGGGTCTTTGGCGATATTTTCCGCGGTGAGCCCCATGATGAGATCGCACATTGGATCCGTGAGCCCCATCAGCAAACCGACCCGCGGGGGATAGCGCTTGAGGTCGACGAGCATGGGAATGAGGGCGAGCAGTCTGGCGACACGTTCTTGAAAGGTCTTGGCTTTGCCGTACTGCTGAAGGAGATCGGCCACCCTTCGGTGGTACACGACGGGGATTCGGCTCATCGCCTCCATGCCGACGACGAGCACCGTGTCAACGTCACCGCTTCTGATTCGCAAGCTGGCGTAGTAGAGCGCGGTCACACCGGATCCGCAGTTCTTGCCGGCGACCGTATCGGCCGGGATGGTCACAGGTAGGCCCCCGGTAACGGCTGCGACTCGCGCGGGGTTGACCGCGTGCATGGGAGTCGCGACATTGCTCCCTAACACGCAATCGATCGTCTGCAGCGGGAGGTTCCACCGGTGACAACGAGTCACCATTTCACGGACGACCCAGGCGCCGAGGACGTCTGCGTCCGTGTCACGAAAGTCCGTTCCTTCCTTGCAGAAGGGGGTGCGGAATCCATCGACGACGACGACGTTGCGCATCCTGCGTCCTCCGTCCAACATCCGGCATGACATACCGTCACCAGCCGATGCCGCTAGACAGGCCGGATCTACTTCACATCCTACCACGACCCAGCCGACCGGCCCGTTCCCCCAGAAGGAGTGGCCGACGCGCAGACCGACATGAGGAACAATCGGAGGCCTGGTCGTCTCGATCCGAGACAAGGACGGCGTGAACGGTGGTAAGGTTATTAGGTGGTTGGTAGCGATACGGACGCATCCTTGCCAAGGAGCAAATTGGACATGGGAAAATCTGATGTGTTCCAAGGGCCTGTGGCGGTGGCAGAAACTGCCCGGGACAAGACTCCCTACACCGGCTTTCTCGCCGGCCTCTTCGAAGCCGACGTCCGGTGGGACCTCTTCACTTCAATCAGTATCCCAGAGACGAGCCCGTCCGCCGCGGATTTCCTGAAACGATTCAAGGCCGTCCTGCTCCCCTTGGATCCCGACCTGGTGGATCGCGAGGGGGAGCTGCCCGAGTCGGCTTTGAAGGCCCTGGCCGAACTCGGAGCGTTGGGCATCAAGATCCCACGGCGCTTCGGCGGGCGGGAATTGACCCAATACGAGTACCAGAAGGTCGCCACCCTGTGCGGAAGTGTGGATGCCTCGCTGACGGTGCTGTTGTCGGCGGCTCAATCGATCGGCGCCCCGGAACCGTTGCGCCTTTTCGGCACGGAAGAGCAGAAGCTCAAGTATCTCCCCAGACTCGCACGGGGAGAAATTTCAGGGTTTGCGCTCACGGAGCGCAACGTCGGCTGTGATATCTCGAAAGTGGAAACCTACGCCGTGCGCGTCACGGAGCAGGGGAAGACGGTCGCCTATCGCCTCACGGGAGAAAAATTCTTCATTACGAATTCCGCCAAGCGGGACGGCGAGTTCCTCTCTTCCATGCTGGTCGTCATCGCACGCATCGTCGATCGACCGGAGGAACTCCACGATCCCCAGGCACAGAAACGATATGGCGCCTTCCTCGTTGAAACCCAGTGGCTGGGGTGCTCCGTCACCCGGCTCCATTTCGAGGGCGTGCGGGGGATTTACAACGGCGCGCCGACGTTCAACAACGTCTATGTCCCGGTTGAAAACCGCTTGGGTGGCGAGCAGGACGGCCTGAGGATTGCGCTCGCCACACTCACCATCGGCCGCCTGACGCTTCCCGCAGCCTGTCTAGGGGGCCTCAAGCAGTGTCTCTCCGTGATGCGGTGGTGGGCCCGCACGCGCGTCCAGTGGAACAAACCGATCGGCGAACACAATCTGATCGGGCAGAAACTCTGCCGCGCCGCGGCCTACACATTGGCTCTTGATGCCGTGATGGCCTTCTGCGGAGCCTGGGCGAACAGGAACGGTGACCTGCGCCTGGAGTCGGCGGCAGCCAAGATCATCGGCAGCGAGTGGTACTGGGAGGTCGTCAACGATCTGTTCCAGGTACGCGGGGGACGGGGGTTCCTGACCGTCGAGTCGCAACGGAAGAGCGGCGAGCTCGGAATTCCTGTCATGCGCATGCTTCGCGACGCCCGCATCAATCTGGTGTGGGAAGGGACAAGCGAGATTCTGCGTATTTGGATGGCGCGCGAAGCCCTCTCTCCCTATATCGAACAAGGCCTCGCCCTGCTCCGAGGGTCGCTGTCGCGACGGCTTGCGGCGTCGCTGTACTATGCGCGCCTAGGGCTTCGCTCCTGCCTACCGCCCGTCGCCCCGGGGCACGGCTCGGCACGATTCGGAAGGGAATACGCGCACTGGAGCCGTGTGATAGAGGCTGGTGCCCGCCGGCTGACGCGGGCGACCCTCGTGACAACGCTCCGCCACCGGCAACGTCTGCAGGACAAGCAACTGGTGTTGGAGCAACTGGTGAACGAGAGCCTGATGCTCTTTCCCATGGCCGCCACGATCTGGTATGCCTCCCAGCCGGAAATGAAGACAAAACCCGGCATCGGCGCGCTTGTCACCTATCTCTGCCGGGAGATGGAAGAGAAGCTCTCTCCTGTCTCATCCCTGACAGCGAGAGTCGGCGGCCGTCAGAAGGATACGACCGTCTCTCGTTTGGCGCGGGAGATCATGCAGGGTGAGTATGCGTGGCTCGAAGAAGGGATCGCCCCTCTCCTCCCCGTTGACTCAACCCGCCCTTAGCCTGCCACTCGCACCACAACCTTGCCCAGAGGACCCCGAGCTAACCGAGCGAATCCCTCCTTGACCTCCTCGAACGCGACCGTACTGTCCACTTGTGGCCGCTGCCCCAGGGCATTCAGCCGGCTCACGATCTCTTTCCACACCATCTGGGCCTCCTGAGCCGTGTAGTCGCCGACCGACACGCCGCCCATCCGAATGCGGCGAAACAAGAGAGCCGCCGTGTTAAACTCCGGTACCGTCCCTCCGCTCCGGCCGACGACGCTGATCCGGCCGCCATATCCCAGCAGAGCCACGACGTGAGGGAGCAGAGGACCGCCGACGCTGTCGACCGCAAGATCAACTCTTTTCGGCGTGAGCGCCGCGGAGACGGCCTTCACGAGACCCGTGTCCGTCGAATCGAAGACGAAGTCGGCTCCGAGCCGCTTCAATTTCGCCCCCTTTCCTAAGCTGCGCGACAGGGCCACCACCTTCAGACCCATCGATTTCCCCAGCAGCACAGAAGCCACGCCGACACCACCCGATGCACCGGTGACCAGGAGCACGGATCCCGCCGGAGGAGGGGCCGGAGGCTCGGCCCACTGTGTCAAGGCCTGCCAGGCCGTCAGAAAGACCAACGGGGCACCGGCCATTTCTTCGAGTGACCAGCCCGTGGGGATGGGGGTCACGCTGTCGGCTGGCACCACCACCTTCTCGGCCAACGTTCCCCACGCTTCAACACCGGCGGTGCAGCGCAAGATCCCTACCGTTTCGCCCACCCGCACGTGTTGTACGTCGGCCCCTACCGCTGCCACGTCGCCCACGCCGTCACGCCCGAGTATGTGAGGCAGGGGCGGCTTGGCCGGATACAGCCCGCACGCAAGAAACGCATCCGCCGGGTTCAGCGCCGCAAATCGTACCTTCACCAATACGTCGCCGGAGCCCGGCTGAGGATCCGGCACCTCACCAAGCCTCAGCTTCTCGACTCCTTCAAAGGACTCCATCAACCAGGCGCGCATCGGTTCGCCTCATAGGAGCAGAACTCTTCCGCACAGCCCCATCGAGCCGTAATAATAAAGATACCACCACCAATGATCGCGAAGGGTCGTGCATAAGGTGGGTTCGTAAAGAGGCAGGTCACACGAGGCACGTCTCCAACTAGGGAGAGGCGTTCTCTTGCCGGACAGCCAGTGGCTGGGCGCAATCCTCACTTAGATCGCGGCTCGTTATTGCCTTGCTCAGGCGCCGAGCGCAGAGCGGTCTCGAACCCCGTAGTCATCCAGGCTTCGCTCGATGATCCCTCCCGACAGCGCAGGGTACATGCCCTTGAGCGCCTTCGCGCCGAGGTCCGCCATTCGCGCATCGTCGTTACGGATCAGCTCGTGAATCCGTCGTTCGACGCGCGGCTTGGCTTCGTTGAAGACCTCCTCCGCAAGGTCCCACGATTCGCCACGTCCGGCCGCGCGCTCTTGTGCTTCCGCATAAAGAGCGGCCGCTGCAACCACGAGCAGATCTTCGCCGATACTCTCGATCCGGTTTTGACGTCCTTGGTCGTCTCGAAGTGCCTGCCGATACCGTGCCATGGCATACAACGTCGCGCGGGCGAGTCGCCGGCTCGCCCGTTCGACAAACCGCACCTTGGGGCGGACCCGTGGATGACGGAACACAGAACCGGCGGGCAACGGCCTTGGCACCCATTGCCTCAAATACCAGGGGACATAGAATGTCAGAAGGCGCCCGATTTCCACGAAGCGGCGCAAGCCGGTGACCCGCTCATCGAAGTAGGCGCGAGCCTGTTCCAGGTGGGTTCCGAGAGCCTCGCGCGCCACGAACGGGCGCAGAATGTCAGTCGCGCCTTCTCCGATCCGGTACATTTCGGCGTCACGCACCAATTGTTCGATGCCGAACGCCGGCTCACCGCGAGCCCGTTTGGAGTCCGCCGTTTCGTAGCCCATCCCACCGAACAGCGTTTGTGCATCTTTCAGGAACTGGATCGTGTTCTCGGAGCTGCATATTTTCGCAAGCGCCGCTTCGATCCGGACGTCATAGCCCTGTCGGTCGGCCATCCGCCAGACGAGGGAAGCGAGAGCCTCCATCGCGAACAACTGGGCGGCCATGCGCCCGACGCGCATCCGCTGCGTCTGCCGCTCACCGATCGGCTTCTGAAACGTGAACCGGGTATTGGCCCGATCGAGAGTCGGCCGCCACGCTTGTTTCGCCATGCCCAGACAGATGGCCGGAATGCTGACCGCCCGACCGACGTTGAGAATCGTCAGGGCGTACTTGAGGCCACGCCCAACTTCGCCGATGAGATCGGCGGCCGGGATGCGGACATCCTGAAAGGTCATGTGCGCGTTTTCGATTCCCCGGCATCCCTCGAACTGGCATCGTTGGCGAACCCGCACGCCGGGAGTCTCCATGTCGAGAATGAACGCGGTGTGAACCGAGTCGTCCGCTCCCGCGCCGCCCGGGACGGGAATCCACGTGGTCCGCCCGTCGCGTTGCGCCCGCTTGGCCGGCACCCGCGCGATCAACGTGACGTAACGGGCGATGGGGGCATTGGTACACCAGAGCTTCTCACCGTTCACGACGAAGGTCGAGCCGTCCGCGTCCAAGACCGCTTCGGTCCGAATGTTGGCGGCATCCGATCCGGTGATCGGTTCGGTAAGGGCGAAGGCCGACACGGCCTCCCGCGCCACGAGGGGTAGGTACCGGCGCCGTTGCTCCTCGCTGCCGAACAGGAGCAGCGGCATGGCGATCCCGATGGATTGCGGCACCGCGACCGTCAGGGCCAGGCTGTTGTTCCAGCCCGCAATGAGCATGAGGGCGCGACCGTAATTGGTGTGCGAGAAACCCAGCCCCCCGTACTGTTTGGGAATTTTCATGCCGAAGGCGCCCAGCGCGAACAGCCCTTTGATCACGGAGTCGGGAATCTTCGCGGCCCGTTCGATTTCGTCTGGATCGACATGGGTGATCAGGAACGTCTCCAGCTTCGGGCGAAACGCGTCCCACGCCGCCTTCTGTTCCGGAGGTTCATCCGGCATGAGCAGGAGCGAAAAATCCGGCACCCCGGAAAAGAGGCCCGCCATGAAACTGGAGCCCGCGAGGCGCTCGCGGGCTTCCTCGATCCGCTCAAGTCCTTTGAACAGATGCGTCACCGTTCCTCCGTTAGCACGCCGCCTGCCGGGCACAGGCCTTGTCCTGTAATTCCTCGAACCGTGCCGTGAAGTGGCGCAGCATCGGCGCCTCATAGGTCATCACGAGACCGCGGATGCTCTCGCGCTTACGGTGCAGTTCGACGATCGATTCCGCCACGAAGGCGATCTGCATATTGGTATACACTCGACGCGGGATGGCCAGCCGGACCATTTCAAGCGCCGGATGGATCGTGCGACCGGTCTCCGGATCCTTCTTCCCAAACATCACAGTGCCGATCTCGACTCCCCGAATCCCGTATTCCCGATAGAGGGCCACGGCCAACGATTGCGCGGGGAACTGCTCTTGGGTCAGATGGGGGAGAAATTCTTTGGCATTGAGGTAGACGGCATGCCCTCCGATCGGCTTGAGGATTGGCACGCCCGCCTGGTCGAGCAATTCGCCCAGATAGCGGACTTGTCCGATCCGGAAACCGAGATAGTCCTCCTCCAGGACTTCCCGAAGCCCTCGGGCCATCGCTTCCAGATCTCGGCCGGCCAATCCGCCGTAGGTGGGAAAGCCTTCGACCAGAATCAGCCTGTTGGTGATGTCCTGCGCCCAGCGATCGTTGTTGAGGCTCAGAAACCCACCGATGTTCACGAGGCCGTCCTTCTTGGCCGACATGGTGCAGCCGTCTCCGTAACTGAAGAGCTCACGCGCGATGTCGAGAATCGACTTCCGGTCATACCCGGGCTCGCGCTCTTTGATGAAGAAACAATTTTCGGCGAACCGGCAGGCGTCGAAGAAGAGTGGAATGCGATGGCGATTCAGTAGCTCGCGGGTCTTGCGGATATTGTCCATGGAGACCGGTTGGCCGCCCCCGCTGTTGTTCGTGATCGTCAATAGGACCAACGGAATGCGGTCGCGCCCGATGCGATGAATGGTCTCCTCCAGTCGCACCAGGTCCATATTGCCCTTGAATGGCAGTTCGCAATACGGGTCATAGGCTTCTTTGATCACCAGATCCAATGCCTCGGCGCCCTGGTGTTCGACGTTGGCGCGCGTGGTGTCGAAGTGAATATTGTTCGGGACGCACATGCCGGGTTTCAGCACCGTCGAGAACAACAGATTCTCCGCCATGCGGCCCTGATGGGTGGGGATCACGTGCTTGTAGCCGAAGATGGACCGGACCGTCGCTTCGAAATGGTAGTAGTTCTTGCTGCCCGCGTAGGACTCGTCTCCAAGCATCAATCCGGCCCACTGATGGTCGCTCATGGCCGAGGTACCGCTATCGGTCAGCAGGTCGACATACACGCTCTCGGCCGGAATCCGGAACAGGTTGTAGCCGGCTTCGCGCAGGAGCCGATCCCGTTCCGCGCGCGTCGTGCGCCGGATCGGCTCCACCACTTTGATCTTGAAAGGCTCCGACGGGAATTTCATGTGAAGGACCTCTTGAACCTCGCCAGTTCCGCCTTGAATGCGTGGGGCCCGGAATACTCGAAGACGTATCGGGTCATGTCGAACAAGGGCGCAGGATCGAGATCGCGGAGCAGTTCCGGTTTCCACGTGATCTCCAATTGATTGATCATCGTAATCGGTGTCGTCGGCCCCACCACGCCGAGTTCGACCTGGCCGTAGGACTGCGAAAAGATGAGAATCTCCCGGTCAAACATGGCGGCATTCAGATCCCTGGCCGCCCCTTGGCGTCTGTAATCCTCCTCAAACCGCCGGAAGGCGGGCGACCGATCCAATTCCTCTCGAAAGGCGTAGAAAATGTGGATTCCGGCCCGCTGCTGATCGTCCATGACCTGGATCGCGTCGGCGACGAGCGCCTCCTGTTGCACTTGCTCGCGCGTCAAGACCAACAGCCGGCGAATGACCACGCCCCGCTTGGCTGCCGCCTGATTCGCCAGCAGATAGTTGGGGTACAACGCCTCGCCTTTCTTCCATATGTTCCACCGCTCCATCACCGCATCGATCGACTGTGCGGCCGTTTGCACGAGCCGGACCGCCTCGGCGTTTGCCTCCGCTCCTTTATAGGTCAGGGTCTGGGTTTCGAGCTGCCGCAACTCGTGTCCGATGGCCTCCACCTTGCGCGGAATGTATTTCGGCGTCTTGGGGACATGGAGCATCACGTCCACGGCAGTCAGGGCCAAGGTCCAGTATTCTTTGGCCGCGGTCGGCGCTTTGTCTTTCTGCGCAATCAACAGGAGTTCGACGGGATTCTTGTCGAGGAGTTTCGCGATCTTGATGCACAGCTCCGGTTTCGGGATCTTGAGGCCCCGGCGCATGAGATTGGCATCCGGCTGAGCGATGCCCAGTTTCTCGGCCAGCGCATAGTCGCTGGCGAGGTCGTAGCGTTCCTTGATGGCCTCGAGATACGTGGAGATTTCGGACATGCACCGCTCCTTCCAATCGCGGATGAGAACCCTCTTTGCCGGACGTGGTTACGCTGCGTCATGCCGGAGTTCGCTGGCCGTCCGGTCGGCAGGCCGCCGTTCCAAGCCCATCCAAAATCCTTCGAGGTAGTCCAGAACGGCCTGGACTCCACACCGAAAGTCTTCCTTGTCCCGGTCCGACAGACCGGCTTGGGTCACGCCCTGTACCGCTTCCACCGCGTGTGCCATCGCCTCTTCATGAGTCGATTCGAGCTGGCGATGAAAGGTGAAGTAGGTGAGGTCCATCTGAGGATAGCGGGTCCGCTTCAGATGGGTAAGCCCGGGGATCAAATGGTCCCACATCGTAATGGCCATGTTCTCGAGCCCGAACGAAGCGCCCAGTGCCTTACAGTGGTTCCCGTCTCGGTACAGCCTCTCCAGACCCTCGATATACGCACGGGTCGACGGCAGCATAGGGCGCGTCATCGCCTCGTGCACGTTGATCCCCACGGACCGAAGGAAATCTCGATAGAGAAGTTCGTGCCGGTGCCGGGGTTGGCCGTCGCCGAGTTCGGAATAGAGCACCTTGGTGAGCTCATCAGCCACGTGCTCGTCCTCGGTGTTCACGAGCTGCGCGACGAGGATCCGCGGGAAAAACCTCGCAAAGTTATAAAACTCGACCGCGAATTCCTTGAAGTCCCCATCTGAAAGGTCTCCGGTCCGAAACCGGCTCAGGTAGGAATTGTTGATGGCCCCATGTCCCAGCACCCGTTGCCTCATTTCTTGATGGAACGTCATGGGTCCCTCCGGCAGGCGAGTGGTGCGCCTGTGGCGCTTGCGCACCGCAGAATGACCATCCGGGCTGATGATATACTTTCTCTATTGCAATGGCAATATGGAGTGTGCTCCTTTATTGACATTTTATCCCAGTCCATGGAACTCTGTCCAAAAAGTATAGCAACCATAAGATAATTTGTAAGATACGTGAATAATAGTAGCATTCTATTACACAATATGTATAATGTATCGTAGATGGCCCGTCGGGAATGTGACCGCGCGAGAGGGAGCCGATTCAGAGGGCGGGCGGCGAGCGTTCGCGGAGAGGAGGCACCATCATGAACCACTCTACAGGCATCGATCACATCACCCTCTGCGTGGAGAATCTGGAGGCCGCGGAATTTCTGTTCACCAAGGTGCTCGGCTTCGAGGTGATCTGGTCGGCTCAGGACGTCGGCACCGACAAATCCTCGATGGATACGGTCGTCGTCCAGTGTGGAACGGCCAAAATCGCGCTGATGCAGGGCCGGGACAAGGCGGTGAAATCCCAGATCAACGAGTTCATCGAGAAGTACGGCCAGGGAGTGCAACATTTCGCACTCGAAGTGGACGACATCGAGGCCGTGTGTCGAGAGTGGGAAGCGCATGGCGTGCGATTCAGCGGACCGGTGAAGGAAGGGCGCGACGGATTCGGTCCGCTCAAGCAGCGGTTCACCTATCCGCTCTTCCCGGGCAGCGGCCTCTTCATCGAGTTGACCCAGCGCGAACACAGCGGGGAACGGGCGAAGACCTTCGTCCGGAGTACGGTCGAATCCCTCTACAAGGACATCGAGCGGGATCAGACCGCCGGCGTCCAACAGACGATCATCGATTACGGCTCCTCTCCGATTCCCGTGAAGAAGCCGCTGAGGCGAGCCTCTTGAACCGAACCGTTCCGTTCTACCGGGAGACCGACTATGTACCTTAACCGAAAAGGCAAAGTTCCCAAGCAAGCCCACGTCGGGATTCCCGAAGGGGTCTGCGAAGAGGAACACGGGCGAAACGGCTTCGCGGGTCCGGTGTCCCACCTCTATCGAACGCATCCGCCGACGGGATGGGTCAAGATCGAGGGACCGCTCAAGCCGCGTGCCTTCGCTTGCTTCCCGGACTCGGCAACCACTGCATCAGCGGACACCGGTCCACCGTTGCTGATGATGCAGAGCCAGGATGTAAACCTGTACCTGTTCCGCCGGGCGGAGACGATGCCCTATTTCGTGCGCGATGCGGACGGGGATGAGATTTATTTCGTCCATCGGGGCACGGGAGGATTCGAGACCGACTATGGGACCGTACTGTATGAACCGGGCGATTATGTGGTGATCCCGAAAGGCACGACGTACCGCATCCACGTCGATTCCGGCCCTGCCGGGTTTCTGCTCGCTGAGACGCCCGAGCCGGTCACGGTACCGGAGCGAGGTCCGCTCGGTCAGCACGCGCTGTTCGACAAGGGCGTGCTGGTCGCGCCGGAGCTAGCTGCGTTGGAGCCGTCGGAGACCCAGGGCCGGGAATGGGAGGTCCGCATCAAGCGTCAAGGGCTGTGGACGAAGGTGACGTACCCTTTCTATCCCATGGACGTGATCGGATGGAAAGGCGATCTCTGGGTAGTCAAGCTCAACGTGCGCGATTTCCGTCCGGTCACGAGCCCCCGCTACCATCTGCCGCCGAGCGTCCACGGAACCTTTCAAGCCGGCGGCTGTTTGATTTCCACCTTCGCTCCGCGACCGCTGGAAACCGATCCCGAGGCGCTGCGCGTGCCGTTCTACCATCGGAATATGGACTATGACGAAGTGCTCTTCTACCACGCAGGAGAATTCTTCAGCCGGACAGGCATCCAGCCCGGGATGCTCACTCTGCACCCGCAGGGCATTCACCACGGGCCGCAGCCGCACGCCGTCGAATCGAGCCGGACCAAGACGCACACGAGCGAGGTCGCGGTGATGATCGAGTCCAAGCGCCCGTTCACGGTGAGCCCGGAGATGGAGGCCCTGGAAATTCCGGACTATGCGTTGAGTTGGAGCCGCCGATGAAACTCATCAGTTTTCTGATCACCACGCCTCTCGGGACCTTCACCAGGACGGGCGCGATGCACGAGCAGGGCTTCGTGGACCTGAACATGGCCTATGCCCGCTGGTTGGCCGACCAGGGCGAAGCGCAGCCGCGCCGCTTGGCCGACGCCCAGGTTCCCCCGACCATGTTGGAGTTTCTGGAAGGAGGAGCCTCGACGATGGCGGCCGCGCGGCGGGCGTTGGACTATGTGATCGGCATCGGTCCTTCCGCCACAGGACCTTCGGGCGAAACGATTTGGCATCCAGCCGCCCGTGTCCGGCTCACAGCCCCGCTTCCCAACCCGCCGTCGTTGCGAGATTTTATCGCCTTCGAGGATCACATCGCGGCGACGTCGAAGAAGCGCGGCCAGCCGATTCCGCCGGAGTGGTACAAATTTCCCGTGTACTACAAGGGGAACCACCGCAGCATCATCGGGCCGGAGGACCTTCTGCCTTGGCCGCTGGACACCGCCAAGTTGGACTACGAATTGGAACTGGCCTGCATCATCGGTCGGCAGGGCCGCGACGTCTCGGAGCGGGAGGCGGAGGACTACATCGCCGGCTACACGATCATGAACGACTTCAGCGCGCGCGACATCCAGTTCCAGGAGATGGCGTGCCGGCTGGGACCGGCCAAGGGCAAAGACTTCGCCACAGCCTTAGGTCCTTGTCTGGTGACGCGTGACGAGATCGCGGACCTCGGGGCCTTGACGATGATCGCACGGGTGAACGGGGAAGAATGGTCGCGCGGGCGATTCGGGACGATCCATTGGTCCTTCCCTCAGATGATCGCGCACGTCTCACGCGGCGAAACCATCTACCCGGGAGACGTCTTCGGCTCAGGGACGGTCGGAGGGGGATGTGGCTTGGAACTGGACCGCTATTTGAAGCCCGGCGATGTGGTGGAGCTGGAGATTCAGCCGATCGGCGTGTTGAGCACACGGGTGGTCGGCGCATCCGGACAGGGGGGACCATGACGGTCACCGCGACCGAGCAGGTTCTAGCCGAATTGGTCGAACGTCACCGGGCCCTCTACGGAGGGCCGGCCATCGCCTCGAGGCTGGATACGGTCATTCGCGCCGGCTCGCACACCAATCTGACCGAGTGGGACATCCTCCATATCTTGCGAACCTCCCGGTCGGTGTTTTTCGACACGCATGTGGAAGTCGTGTCGGGCCACCATACGGCCACGTATCTCCGATTCGATTCCATCGCCCGGTTCCCGGACTTGATCCGGATGCTGGCCGTCGACATGGCCGACTGGATCAGACGGACATTCCCTCACAATCCGATTACGGGGCTCGTGGCCACCGCTTCGTCCGCGAAAGTGCTCGCCGAAGGGATCGCGGCTCAGCTTCACGACATGACGCGATTCCGCGTGACGTTGACCCCCTACAGTTCGGAGACGGGCCGCATCGGGACCGAGATTGAGGCCGGCGCGATCAAGCCCGGCGAACGATTCCTGGCGCTCAACGACGTGACAACGCGCGGAAACTGCGTCGGCAAGCTCGGCAAGGTCATCACGGACAATGGAGGTCTGTTGGCCGGAATCATGGTCTTTGCCCGGCGTGACAGCGGTCAGTTCCCGCTGGTGAACGAATTGATCGCCCGGTACCCCTTCTATTACGCGACGGATCTCGACATGCCGCAATGGGAGCCGACCGAATGTCCGCTCTGCCGGACGAACAAACCCTTGCTGTCGTGGAGGGACATGCCGGAATTCTAAACGGGCCGTTGGCTTTGGAGGTTGTCATGGATGTTGCCGTCTGTGCGCAAGAGATCAAGCGAGCCGACTTGCTCCAGATGTATTACTACCTCCGGCTCACCAGAGCCCTGGAGGACCGTATCACGGCACTCTATCGCCAAGGACGTATCGTGGGCGGCTGCTATACCAGTCACGGGATGGAAGCTATCGCGGTCGGCTACGCGTCCGCGCTTGAGCGCGACGACGTCATCGCCCCCTTTCATCGCGACATGGGGGCCTTCCTTGTGCGAGGTATCACGCCCGGCGAGGTCCTCGCCCAATACCTGGGCAAACGGACGGGTCCAACCAAGGGCAAAGACGGCAACGTTCACATGGGAGACCTGAAACGGGGGATTATCGGCTTTGTCAGTCATCTGGCCGACAATCTGCCGGTCGCGACCGGCGCAGCCCTGGCTTTCAAGATCAGGGGGGAACGTCGCGTGGTGTTCACGGGCACCGGAGACGGTGGAACCAGCCGCGGCGATTTCCACGAAGCGATGAACTTTGCGGCGGTGCGCAAGCTCCCGGTCGTGATCTTCTGCAACAACAATCAGTACGCGTACTCGACGCCGATCCGCTATCAAATGGCCATCGCGGACGTTGTCGAACGGGCCAAAGCTTACGATATGCCGGGAGAGATCGTAGACGGGAACGACGTCGCCGCCGTGTACCTGGCGTCCAAGCGCGCCATCGCGCGCGCCAGGGAAGGAGGAGGGCCGACGTTCCTGGAGTTTAAAACCATGCGGATGCACGGGCATTCCGAGCATGACCCCGCCAAATATGTACCGCGGGAGTTGCTGGAAGAGTGGAAAAAGAAAGACCCGATCCTGAAAGCCGAACAGCTGCTCATGCAACTCGGCTATGGTGATGAGACCGCGTTCCGCGAGGTAGGGGAGCGGGCGAGGAAAGAAGTCGAGGCCGGTCTGGACTTCGCCGAGCGGAGTCCGTTGCCGGAAGGACCGGAGGTATTGGAGGGAGTCTTTGCGGAGAGAG
>CAYULI010000009.1:0-89663 GCA_964445795.1 uncultured Nitrospira sp.
TGATCGACGAGAAACTGTTTCCCTCGCGGATCGGGTTGAGCGCACGGGTCGTGCCGGAGCCCGGCTCGCTGAAACCTCCTTCCTTGGACTGCCCCCGATTTTTGTTCATGAATTCCGCTCACCAAAATCCAGCCAATTTTTTTCGCCGTGGCGGCCACCTTGTCCTGCGTTTTTGGAAGGAGTACGTGGCGACGGGGCGATCCGGTCGTCTCCTGTTGCGGTGCGCGAGGCCTTGCGATGATGCCTTGCGCGAACATGGTGTGGATGTGTCGTTCGTCCAATCGCAGACAGGGCGCAGTATCCTGTGGGGCCAGGATTACCTGACGAATGACGAACTGAACGCCTTGATGGCCAGCTCGCAGTTCATGTTGTTGCCGAGCGCTTCTCTGCACTCCGTGTCCATCATGCAGGCGATGCTGCTGGGGGCGGTACCCGTAGTCACGGATACGGTCGGCACCTCCGTGTATGTCACCGACGGCGAGAACGGGATCGTGTTGGGGGGCATGAGGGAGGCGATATGGCATGAGGAGTCCGAAAGCGGCCTCCTGATCGATCGGTACGACCGCATGCTTGATGTGGAGAAGACTCTCGTCTCGCAGTTGGTCAGCCGGATCGACGCCTTGTTGGAGAAACCTGAGGCCTATCGCGCGATGCGAAGCCGCATGATGGCGGCGGCGCGAGAGCGGTTTTCGGGCCACGCGTTCAGTGACCAGTTCTGGAGCGAAGTGGAGGCGCTGTATCGGCGGCAGCTTGTCGCCGCTCCAACACCAGTCGGCATGCCCGGTAGAGAAAACGATTTACTCCGTGATTGTGCGTTGGCTCCGGAGGCATGGGAACGGGTGTTTGAAAGTCCTACGCAACCGCTATTGCGGATCAATGCGGGGCATAGTCGTGTGTGGGAGTTGGGTGGAGCATTTATTCTGGACCATGGTAACCCAAGGATCGGTGTCAGCGACTGGTCGGTCATGGCGCAGTATTACAGTTCAGAGGCACCAGCGATCACGTTCGCTTACACGATCGAGGAACTGGGGGTACGATATCTAGGATTCCATGATCATCGCGTTGAGCTGGCAATGGCTGAGATCAGGGGATGGCTCTCGCTAAAACTGAAACCCTCCCCATGGCTACATCGGCAAGCCGCTCGAGTTTGGAGAGGGCTCTGCCGCGTTTATGCCGCGATCTCGTCCTGGTTGCTGCCGTCTCGGTCGGATGAGGATATCGAATTGGTTCGAGAGGGGGTGCACGGCTACAACATCATCCGGCACGGCGATCGCTATTATGCCATCCTGCAGAGCGAAGGGACGTTTATTCCGGCCAAAGTCGAGGCCGGGGGCTATTCGTCGTGCCTGGCCGGCTCTTCGCGTCGGGAGGTTGAATACGCGATCCTGGCGGTTCGCGAATCCAAGCCGGAACAGGCCGATGCCCTGCAAGCAGCCGAGCGGGTTTCTCGATAACGATGGAACCGGCCGTTGAGACGATTCCAGTCCATCTGTGGATCTACAACCACCCTTTCTGTGGGATCAGCGATCAAGCAGACTTCTTCGTCACGGCCCTACGGCAGCAGGGCTATGCGGTGACGGTCGGGAAACAGCCTCGTTCTTCGTCCCTCAATGTCATCATTGAAAACCTGTCGCTGCGGAAGAATCGCGATGTCTTGATGGAGTTTTGTCGATCAGAACGCAAACGAGTGGCGGTGATCATGACTGAACATCTGGATTTCGACCATGGGCGGATGCTGTTCCACGGCATCCCCCTGGGCACCAAAAACGACTACATGCATCCCGGCACCATAGTGCAGCGCATCAGATATCTCTTGGAGTGTCTCCCTCATATCAGATGTTTCTTCGTGCTGGGAGACTTGCCGAAGTTGCGGAATCTTTCGACGATGCTGCCGGGTCTTGACGTGCGCGCGATTCCGTTTCCCAGCCTTGATGGCGCCGCGGAGCCAAGACATGAGTCGTCGTCCGAGCCTCTGTATGATGTGGTGTTTACCGGAGCCTTGACCGACTATCGGTCCAAGATGCTCGCATTGTTGGAGCAGGCTGGCTTGTCGGTGGCCTGTCCAGGGAGATTCGTTTCGAGAAATCGCCGCAATGCAATAAGTCGGTCGGGAAAATTGATCGTGAACATCCCGCAACGGCGGGGCTGGTCCTGGCTCTCCCTCATGCGGATCATTGCCGGACTTCAGACCGGCCGAGCCACGGTCTCGCTGGGTACGCAGGACACGTCTCGCATCGCCTCCTGTTGCACCCAGATAGATGTGCGGGACCCTGATTGGATGAATCAGGTCAAGCGGTGCGTCGATGATTGGCAGTCCCTGCATGTGCGCGATCTGATGAACTATTCCATTATGGCCCGGCAATTTGAGCGAGAGCGGCCCTTTCCTCATGATGTCTTCGAATATTGGAGGCTTACCGAACGTCTCAGTTACTAGCGGAATGCTCCCTTGCAGTTCCGTTCTCTGTCGTTCCTTTTGATATTGGTCCCTCGCACACGGTTGTCGTGAGGCGTTCCGTCCGCAACAGCGCGATCGTCCGGTGGGGAGCGGCGTTTCTTGGCTCCCAGTTTTTGACCGGCCTCGTGGGCTTGCCTCGCTATCTTGCGGATTGGAGGGCCTATCGGCGCGCGGCGACGCAGCCGGTCTCCTTCCGCGACTCGTATCCCTGTCTTACGGATCGCCTTCAGGCCACGCCGTTCGATCCGCACTATTTTTTCCAGGCGGCCTGGCTCGCACGTCGATTGCAAGCGCAGCGACCTGCATTGCATGTCGACGTCGGATCCAGCGTGATGATGCTTTCCGTGATCAGCGCGAGCGTGAAGACCGCATTTGTCGATTACCGTCCCCTTGAAGTGCGACTCGCCAACTTGACGCCATTGGCCGGGGATATCCTGCAATTGCCATTTCGGGATGGAAGCGTGTCGTCATTGTCATCGCTCCATGTGGTGGAGCACGTCGGTCTCGGCCGATACGGTGATCCTATCAACCCTGCCGGAACTCGGCAGGCGGCGGCTGAGCTGGCTCGTGTTCTGATGCCTGGTGGGCGGTTATTTCTTTCCGTTCCGGTCGGACGGGAGCGAGTATGTTTCAATGCCCATCGGGTGCATGCCCCAGCGACCATTCAGGCCTATCTCTCCTCCTTAAAACTTGCCTCATTTGCCCTCGTCGACGACTCCGGTCACTATCATGAACGCGCCTCGTTTCACGATGCATCAGGCCAGGACTACGGCTGCGGCATGTTTGAATTTGTGAAAGCTTCATGATACGCGCGCTTCGGCAGTGGCTGGCACAGAGCGAACTCTTCTCCTATAATGTCGTCAAACGGGACCGGTGGATAGCCGAGCAGGCGGCATTGTTGCCAGCGGGGACGGCGATCCTTGATGTTGGGGCAGGCTCATGCCCGTATCGTACCCTATTCGCGCACTGCCGGTATCAGACGCAGGATCTGTTGCCCCTGAGACGTGAGCAGCTCAGGGATGGCGCCTATGGTGAGATTGACTATGTGTGCGATGCCGCGAAGATCCCTGTTCCCGATTCGAGCTTTGGTGCCGTGTTGTGCGCCGAGGTGTTGGAGCATCATCCGGAACCCATCGCGGTCGTCAAGGAGCTTGGGAGGATTTTACAGCCAGGAGGGCGACTCATTCTCACCGCGCCGCTCGGGTCCGGGATCCATCAAGAGCCGTATCACTTTTATGGCGGCTACACGCCGTGGTGGTATGAGCGGTTTCTCACAGAGGCCGGGTTTGAGGCCATCACGATCAAGCCGAATGAGGGGTCATTTCGCTTTTTTGCTCAAGAGGCGATTCGATTTGTTCGAGCGTCGAATCCGCTGAATCCCGCTTTCCCGCGCCTGCTCCGGTTATTCTGGGCGCCTTTCTGGATCGCTGTCGCTCCATTTCTCGCCGGGCTTCTTCCCGTCTTGTGTAAGTTGTTTGACCGTTTCGACGCAGAACGTCGATTTACGGTCGGGTATCACGTCACCGCCACGAAAGCGATTCGTTAAGTCACGTCCATTTTGCAATGAATATCCTTTGCGTTTTGGGACGACACGCCTATGGGGACCCAAGCCGTGGCGAGGGATATGAATACACGAATTTCATCCCAGCGTTGCAACGGCTGGGGCACCAAGTCACAGTGTTCGACAGCCTGGATCGACGTTCGCACGAGGACTTCGCGGCGCTGAATAGGGCCTTGTTACGGCGCGTGGAGGAGATCAGACCGGATGTCGTATTCTGCGTCCTGATGCACTATGAGGTGTGGGTTGAAACGTTGCGCATCATTCGCAAAAGTGGTGTCCGTGTCATTAACTGGGCAACCGACGACTCTTGGAAATACCCTATGTCGTCCCGCCTTATCGCAAAAGAGTTTGATGTCTATGTCACAACGTATCCTTCGTTGTTGAGCCGGTATCAGAGGGATGGAATCGAGAACGTGGTGTTGTCTCAGTGGGCCGCTAATGCCGAGTGTCTGCTCCCGCCGCTCCCAGCAACGGAATGCCGATACACGGTCAGCTTTGTCGGCGCGGCGTATGGCAAGAGACGGGCCCTAGTCGACGCGCTTCGGAAAGCAGGCATCTCCGTAACCTGTTTTGGCCATGGGTGGCCTTCTGGCCCGGTTGATACCAGTGCCATTCGGGAGATTGTAAGAAGTTCCCTGATCAGCCTGAATTTCAGCGAAGGCTCCCAAAAAGGATTGCCAGAGGTTGGACCTCGCCAAATTAAGGCCCGCATATTTGAGGTGCCGGGTTATGGCGGCTGCCTGCTTACTGAGGAAACGCCCGGCTTAGAAAGATATTTTAAGAGCGGAGAAGAGGTGTTGACTTTCTCGTCCGTTCGGGATTTGCCTGAAACAATCCGCTCGATCTTGGCCGAACCGAGCCGGAGAGACGCTATAGCACGGCGCGGCTTTCAGCGGGTGAAGCGCGAGCACACGTACGACCATCGATTCTCCGACATTCTTGCGCACGTGAAAGGCAGTTTGCCTCAGACGCCCATCGATTGGGCTGGATACGAAGTTGCTGCCGCCCAACATAGAATGAGCCTAGGGCTGAAGGTGTTGCGATACATCTTGACGGCATCTGGCACTGTTTTCTGGGGAAGACGTCGGGGACCACGAGCGGCGAGACGTCTTGTGTTCGAACTGTCCTGGCGTCTCGCTGCCGATCAGACATATTGCGCTGCCGGCTGGCCTGGTCGCATGTTTTACCACGAGAGTTGAATGCCGAAGCCTCTCGTAACGGTTGTGCTTCCTGTACGGAATGCCGAGTCCACGATCGGGATGGCCATCGGCGCTATTCTCTGTCAGACGCTCCCCGATTGGGAGTTATTGGTCATCGACGATGGGTCTACCGATCGGACTCTCGAAATCGCCTGTCGTTTTCAGGACGACCGAGTGAAAATCATTCGTGAGCCCTCGGGTCCCCTTGGGCTAGCGACTCGATTAAATCAGTGTATCGCTCTGGCGAGGGGCGCCTATGTCGCCCGTATGGACGGAGATGACATCTCGTATCCCTGGCGTCTCCAACGACAAGTGGCATTTCTCGAAAACAATTCAACCGTAGATCTATTGGGAGCGGGGGCGGTCGTTTTTGAAGCGCAGGGAGAAGCTCTAGGTCGTTACCCATCGGCTTGTACTCATGAAGAAATCTGCCGCCGGCCATGGTGGGGGTTCCCCCTTGCTCATCCGACTTGGATGGGGAAGCTCTCATGGTTCCGGTCTCATCCGTATAGCGAACAGCACACGAGATGTGAGGATCAGGCTCTCTTGTTCAGCAGCCGCTTCGACAGTCGATTCGCAGCCCTGCCGGACATCTTGTTGGGCTACAGGTTGGAACGCATTTCGGCGAACAAGCTCGGGCGAGGCCGTCTGAATTACTGTCGCCTCCTCGTGCGGCAAGCCCATGACCCGTCATCTGTCTTGGTGGCGCTGCGAGGCATCCTGACTCATGCTGTAGCCTATGCCCGTGACTTGGTTCTTCAACATACGGGCAGCTCGGTCTTTCCGGTGCGCAGTTCATTTGAATCGCTGAGCGAAAACGAACTCCACGAATGGCACAGGGTATGGGAACATGTTTCTCGTGAGAACATGTCCTAATCCTATGCGCGCTGTTCAACCCTGACAATTCAATCGGCCTGTGTGGATTGGCAGTGGGTTGTTCCGCAGGGACGGTGTCCCGGAATTGGCATGGTTGCGAGAATCCGGAGTTCCATGATGTGACAGAGGAAGGAATGAGAGCGGTCTGCTCGAACTGGTTATTCGGGATCTCTATGACATTGTTCGTGTCCTCGGAGCTCATTTGAGCTGTGCAGCGGAGTCCACACTCTCGGTTTCCTGAGTTCCGTCTCCATGTCTATGCCAATCGGTCAAACCAACCGAGTTGTAGGGCTCCCTCTATGTGCGGCATAGCGGGCGTGTTCGGTGATGGTGGTGCTGACCTCGGCCGCACGGTGGAGGCGATGGTGGCGTCGATCCGCTACCGTGGTCCGGACGATATCGGTGTGTGTTGTGAGCCGCCTGTCGGTCTCGGCCTCGGACATGCCCGACTATCGGTTCTCGATCTCTCCCTCGATGGCCACCAGCCGATGGTCTCAGCCAGCGGCCGGTATGTGATCTCGTACAACGGGGAGGTCTACAACTTCCTCGACCTCCACCGCGAGTTGGAAGAGTACGGAGCCAAGTTCCGCGGCCATTCCGATACGGAAGTGATGCTGGCGGCGATCGAGCGGTGGGGGGTGGAATCCGCCGTCACCCGCTTTGTCGGGATGTTTGCGTTCGTGCTCTGGGATCGTGCCGATCAGGTGCTGCATCTGGTGCGCGATCGGCTTAGCGAGAAGCAGTTACTAGTGGCATGAGCATCTTTCTTCTTATGGTGTGGTACAGACATGAAGGTGTCCGATAGGAAGGCTCCGCCATCGGGGCGGCAATCACGGCGCTCATGGCTCTTTGTTGCCTCTGCCCTATTGCTTGTGACAGCGATATGGTTGGCAGATGTACAAGAGGTGCTTGTGCGCGTCAGAGCATTCCCATTCTGGGCCATTGGCACCATGATGCTGGTGTTGTTGGCCAACTTGTTTCTGGTGGCGTTTCGATTCTGGAGAGGGATGAGGCATTTCGGCATTTCCCTTCCATGGAATGTGGCGTCGCAAGCCAGTCTGGTCGGTCACCTTTCTGGGTTGGTGGTCATTTCATTTTTCGGCCAAGTTATAGGGCGGCAGGCCGTGCTGCAGGCTTATGATGTGCCATCTGTGGTGACCGCTGCTTTTCTTCTGTATGAGCGAATGATGATGCTGGTGGTGGGCAGTGTGTTCGCGGCCCCGGGCGCAGGCTGGTTGTTCGGCCGGCAGGTGATCGCCGATGCTCTCGGTTCCATTTCGCTCATCGAGATTTTGATTGCGGCTGGTGCCGGGATGGGGGTGAGCTGGTGGTTCGGGCGGTCACAGGTCGAGAAAAACCTGTTGGTGCAAGTTTTGACTGTGGTCAACCTTCGGCGGTGGGCCGAAATCGGCGCCCTCTCGGCGATCGGGCAATGCCTGATGTTCCTATGTTTCGTGATCGGAATTCAGGCGGTCGCCCCATCTTATGACCTCATATCTCTGTTTGCCGCTGCTGCTGTGATTAGCTTCGCCGCCGCGCTGCCGATTACGATCAACGGCTGGGGGGTGCGTGAGCTCGTGTCGGTGTATGTCTTAGGACGGCTTGGGGTACCTGAGGCTGATGCCGTGGCCGTTTCGATTGTTGTGGGACTTTGTTCCACCTTGGCTATCTTGATTCCGTCGGTTCCTTTTCTGCTGAAGCAAGCCGTGCGTATATCTGCAACAGAGCCCGTGTGCCGCACTTCATCTGCCGGGGCAGTTCACCCTCCACGTGACTTGGAGTGTTATGCAGCGTGGGTATTGAGCATTGCGACGTCCATATTGGTGTTCTTTCAGGTTCATGTGGTTTTGCCCGGCGGTCTCATCAACGTGAACTTGGCCGATCCTCTGGCGATTGGGGCTTTGGCTGCGGTCGGCCTACGGACGGCTGTGACTCATCAATTTCCATCGTGGCGGATAGGACACGTCAACCTAGCTCTCTCGGGCATTACGGTCCTATTGGTTGCCGGGTTTGTCCGTGGGTGGGTTGAGATTGGTTTGAGCCAATGGGCTTTGATGGCACGGCTAATGGGGTGGCTGGTCCTGCTGGGCTATATGTCGGCGGGGTATCTTCTGGTGGCGAACGTCGGCGCGCAGGGGTTACGGCGCCTTGTCGAAACTCTCGCCTCGACCGCCACCGTGATCGTGATCGTCGAAGTCTGTATCAGGATAATCACCGAATTCGTGGCAATGCCGGGATTGACTCCACGGCCGAACTTTCAGGGACATGCAGGCAATCGCAACGCCTTTGCAGTCCAATTGTTAACCGCCTTGGCTGTGTGGCTTGGATACGCCATAATTTACACAAGAGGAGCGTACAGGTCTCGGCGACTCAAACGACTATTCGTATGGACTGTGTTCCTGGGGGCTCTGTTATGCGGGGTAATCTGGTCCGGTTCACGGACAGGTATCGGCGTGAGCATCTTGCTGCTCATCGCATGCTGGTGGATGCACACTGTTGATCATAAGCATCTTCTCGCTGGAGTCGGTGTGGCGGTAGCTTTCTGGGTCGCTATGTGGTGTGTCCATAACATTGCTCCAAACGTAGTCATGCAAAGTGAGATGGGAAACGATGCCAGTGACAAAGAGCACTGGGGTTCCCTCTTACACGCGATCGAGCTTTGGCGAGAATCGCCTATCATCGGTTCAGGATTAGGTGTGTTTTATGCCAAAAGTGCCACGTGGTTCGGGCATCCGGTCGTGGTTCACAGCACGCCTCTGTGGATACTAACAGAATTTGGCCTGCTCGGCGTCGTCGTGGTTGGCGGGACCTTTGTGCTGTTGACCACGGCGGCTATGTCGGCGAAATCACGCCTACCCGTCAACCGGAGTTTGCTATGGGTTCTGGCAGTCGTTGCCTTGTTCGGTCTGGTGCACGAAATCTTTTATCAGCGTATTGTCTGGTTAATACTTGGAGCTTTACTCGCAACACCTTTGGCGATGCGGTATCCGGCGAAAGGCAATCCACGTGGCTATCGTTTCTCAGCAACGAAGACTGGTGCTTCTCATCGTGTCCCTTGGAATTGACCAGGAGGGCATGGCATGTGGGGGTTGGATGCGGCTGTCATGGCACGGCGGCATATAAGTACTTGGTGTCGAAGATGACCGGAACCAAGCGGGCGCTGTATTGTGAACTACCTGATCTTCAGCGTCAGCATAGGTGGAGGAATGATGCGGGTTCTGATCACCGGGCCGGAGTTTCCTGGGGAAGACCCCTGTAGAAGGTCTGTAGAGCCAGAGCTATGCTGTTCGGGCTTGTATCAACGTGGCGCTCAGCCGCACGGCGCTGGCCGGTGCGAGAGTTCGCGTGATGCCGCACGTTTCAATCCCTGACGACTGGTACGTCTATGACGCTGATCCACCCGAGCCGCGGCTGAGGCGAACCGGGTGATGCTCAGGATGATCGAGGAATTGAAAAATTGGCTCTGCGACAGGATGCCAGGCTCCCGGAGATGCTCATCGTGTCAATACCGATGATTGTGCAGCGATGGGAAGAGGGGTTCCCGAGTAGCCTGGTGCCAAGATCTTTCCCCGAGACTTTGCGAGACCTTATTGGGGAATTGACAAACTAGGGCGAGGTGTCTGAGCTCGAAATAATCGACTTGCGTAAGCTGTTTCGGCAAGATGTTTGAGGCACAGCGTGTCAATACGGAATCAACCAAAGCGTGGCACTTTTCTTTGCAGATAGGATCCGACCCCTTCGAGCGGGCGACAACTCTTGATACCGGGTACCTCTGGTCGAAAGACCTGCATACGAAGCCATGTGCGGTATAGCGGGCGTCTTCGGCCACGAGAGTTCAGACCTTCGCCAAACGGTGGAGGCGATGGTGGCGTCCATCCGCTACCGCGGCCCGGACGACCATGGGGTATGGATCGATCCCGAAGTCGGCCTTGGTCTGGGCCATGCACGGTTGTCAATTTTGGACCTTTCTTCTGCCGGCCATCAGCCGATGGTCTCGCGTTCCGGGCGGTATGTCGTCACGTTCAACGGTGAGATCTACAACCATCTGGAACTCCGGACGCAGCTCGGGAGTGTGTCGTGGCGAGGGCATTCGGACACCGAAACATTGCTGGCGGCGATCGAGACTTGGGGAACGGAGAAAACCCTCCAGTCCTTGGTCGGGATGTTTGCATTTGCCTTGTGGGATCGGGTGGAGCGGCGCCTGACATTGGCCCGTGATCGCATCGGAGAAAAGCCCCTTTATTATGGGTGGTGCAGTCGGGCCTTCCTCTTCGGATCGGAACTGAAAGCTCTGGAGGCCTATCCGGACTGGGATGGTCAAATAGATCGTGGTGCGTTGGCCTGTTTCATGCGCTATGCCTATGTGCCGCTACCGCATTCCATTTATGCGGGTATTCGGAAGTTATTGCCGGGAACATATCTCACTGTCACCGGAAGCGATACGCCAGGCAGTTCTCTGGAGCCGCGCACGTATTGGTCGGCGCTCGAAGCAGCTCGGCAGCCGGAATGGAACGTCAGTGAGCGAGAAGCCGCGGACGAACTAGACAGGCTGCTTCGACAAGCGATCAAAGGCCAAATGGTCGCCGATGTTCCACTCGGCGCTTTTCTGTCCGGAGGCATCGATTCTTCCACTGTCGTGGCGCTGATGCAGGCGCAGTCGACTCGGCCGGTCAAGACGTTTTCGATTGGCTTCAATGAAAGAGAATATGACGAGGCAAGGCATGCCAAGGCTATCGCGACTCATTTGGGAACCGACCATGCCGAGCTTTATGTGACGCCGGCCGATGCCCTAGCTGTGATCCCACGCCTACCCGAGATTTACGACGAACCGTTCGGGGATTCTTCCGGCATTCCCACCCATTTGGTGGCGCGATTGGCTCGCCGGCACGTTACGGTTGCGCTGTCCGGTGACGGAGGCGACGAGTTGTTTGGCGGATACAACCGCTATTTTTGGGTCCGATCCATCTGGAGCAAATTGGGCCTCATCCCGGTCCCAATTCGTCGAGTGATCGGGTGGGGGCTCACTTGTGTCTCGCCGGAGCGGTGGGATCAGTGTGGTCGCCTTCTCCGTCCATTCTTATCGGCGGAGTTGAGAATGCTCGCTCCCGGGGACAAGCTGCACAAATTGGCCGGCATTGTCGATGCCGACGATCACGCGGACGTCTATCGCCGGCTTGTCTCTCAACATCGCGACCCGGGTTCCTTGGTGATCATCGCCAGCGAACCTCCGATCTGGGCCGATGCGCAAGCGGCACAACTCGAGCGGGCGGATTTCAGCGAGCGGATGATGTTCCAAGATCTGGTCGGATATCTGACGGACGATATCCTGGTGAAGGTGGATCGGGCTGCGATGGCCGTTAGTCTGGAGACCCGCGTGCCGATGCTCGACCATCGGCTGGTGGAATTCTCGTGGCGACTACCCCTGGCGATGAAGATCTATGATGGGAAGGGGAAGCGGCTACTGCGCGCTGTGCTCGACCGATATGTGCCTTCCGCGTTGATCAGTCGGCCCAAAATGGGATTCGGCGTGCCGTTGGATACCTGGCTCCGAGGACCGCTACGCGATTGGGCGGAAGACCTTATGGATGAGCGGCGAATTCGCCATGAAGGATATTTCCATCCCGGTCCCGTTCGTCAAAAATGGACCGAACATCTGTCCGGTCGCCGGAATTGGCAATATCTGCTGTGGACCGTTCTCATGTTCCAAGCCTGGTTGGCGGAGCAATGAACGCGCGGGCTCGCCTGATCTTTCTCATCACCGAAGACTGGTATTTCTGGTCTCATCGTCTGGACCTCGCGCGCGCAGCAAGAGATGCTGGCTACGACGTGACTATTGCCACGAGAGTGACCGACCATGGTCCGCGGATCGTTCGGGAAGGGTTTCATCTAGCCCCTCTGAACATGGACCGACGAAGCCGTAACCCGCTCCATGAATTGACGACGGTCGCGGAACTTGTCGGGCTCTATAGAAGGATTCGGCCTGACATAGTCCATCACGTAGCCATAAAGCCGATTTTGTACGGATCTTTGGCGGCTTGGTTCACCGGTGTGCCCGTCGTTATCAATGCGTTCGCCGGGCTGGGCTACACCTTTACCGAAGGACGGAGTCGTGCGCTGCGATGGCTGGTCAAGACTGCGCTGGGTATGGTCATGAAGCCGACTCAGTCGATCGTGCTTGTCCAAAATTCCGATGACCAGGAACGATTGGTGCGAGAGGGGATCGTGCCGCTATCCCGAACCAGGGTCATTGCCGGGTCCGGGGTTGACGTGAGGGTGTTTTCGCCAGGTCCTGCTTCGTCCGGTCCCCCGATCGTTTTGCTTCCGGCGCGCATGTTGTGGGACAAGGGGATCGGCGAGTTCGTCGAAGCGGCGCGGGTGTTGAAGCGCAAAGGATGTCCAGCCCGATTCGTGTTAGTCGGACGGCGGGACGGGCATAATCCCGCCGCCATTCCGGCCCCCAAACTCAACGGCTGGGTGACGGAAGAGGCCGTGGAATGGTGGGGCCACCGTGACGATATGCCCGACGTCTATCGGGCGGCGGTGGTCGTTGTCTTGCCGTCCTACCGAGAGGGGCTTCCGAAAGTGTTGCTTGAGGCCGCCGCGTGCGGGAAGGCGATCGTCACAACCGATGTGCCGGGCTGCCGCGATGTGGTGCGTTCACACGACAACGGGCTCCTGGTGCCTGCAAAGAACTCGCAAGCCCTGGCAGAAGCTATTGAGCAGTTGCTTGAAGATCCTGATCGACGTGCGACCATGGGAGCCAGGGCTCGAGAGATCGCGGAAAAGGAATGGGCTACTCCGGTGATTACCGAGCAGGTATTGAACCTGTATCGAGAATTGTGGGGCGGCTTCGGTCTGCCGCGGGTTGATGAGGCCATGTGAGGACGTGTGCCGCAGCGGGTATTGGTAACGGGGGCGGCGGGCTTCATCGGGCAGGCGCTGTGCCGCCGGCTGGAGCGGGACGGATTTATTGTCCGCTGGTCGGTGCGGGAGGTCCCGAAGAAGGCCGGCTCGTGCGGGGCCGATGCCGTCGTGCTGCATGACGCCTCCGGTAGCGAGGCGATCAGCGCGGCTATGCGAGACGTGGATGCGGTCGTGCATCTGGCGGCGCGCGTGCACGTGATGAAGGACACGGCTGCGGATCCGCTGCAGGAATTCCGACGCGCGAACTGCCTCTGGACCGAGCGGTTGATCGAGCGCGCCGCCGCGGAAGGCGTCCGGCGGTTCGTCTATATGAGTTCGGTCAAAGTCAACGGCGAGCGGACCACCACGCCCTTTACGGAAGCCGACACGCCGCATCCCGAGGACCCGTATGGCCTCTCGAAATGGGAAGCCGAGCAGATCGTGAATCGTGTATCGGCGCAGCGCGGTATCGAGGCCGTAGTCGTCCGGTCCCCGCTGGTGTACGGACCGGGGGTGGGTGGTAATTTTCTCTCTCTTCTCAAGATTATCCGCCGCGGCATCCCGCTTCCGCTCGGCGCGGTGCGCAACAAACGGAGCCTGGTCTTCCGTGACAACCTGGTGGACGCGTTGGCCACCTGCCTGCGGGACCCGCGTGCGACCGGGCAGACCTATCTGGTGAGCGACGGAGAGGACCTGTCCACGCAGGATCTGACCCGGCGGATCGGTCGTGCGATGGGCGTGACCGTTCGACTCTGGCCGGTTCCGGTCTCGCTGCTCCGGTTTTTCGGCGCGCTCGTCGGGCGACAAGGCATCGTCGGACGGCTGATAGATAACTTGCAGATCGATGCGTCGAAGCTCCACCGCGAGTTGGGTTGGTCTCCCCCCTGGTCGGTCGATCGGGGCATCGAGGAGACGGTCGACTGGTTCGTGAAGCGGCAGGTAGCCAACCCTCCAGGCGCATGATTCGGGCGGCCTTCCTCAGTAGTGAGCGGACGTTCCATTATTGACGGTCTGATGACGATTGCCCATAATACCGTTGATAAGAAGGATCCGAGAAGGAGAGGCAATACGTTATGAGCAGTGATATCATCGGCGGTCTCAGCTCGATATGTCTCCGGTATGGCGTCGATGCGCTGTATGTGTTCGGCAGCCGGGCTCCCGAGATTGCCGGCTTGGTACGAAAAGGAGATCCCTCTTCAGCTTCGGGAGATCGGCGCGTTAGGAGACCAAGACGCCGTCTCTTGCGGGACATGGCCGGGTATCGAAACCGTCCGGTGCATTTCTACAGCGAAGTCACTCCTCAAGAACTGTTTCACATCCGATCATCTCGGCTCACCGGCATCGAAAAGATTCTTTCGGCGCTGCTGCAATGGCTAGGGGCCCATCCGGAACTGATGAATCTGCCATCGAAGACCTCGTGATGAACGAGCACCATGTGCATGGCCTCTGCCCGGCTCCTGTGAGCTTGTTTGCTGCCATTCCATGATTGCCTGGGTTTCCTCGTGTCCGCCGTGGCTCGCCCCGGTGGCGTCCTTCGTCGTGACGCTGGCCGTACTCGCCGTCTTGCTCCGCCGGCTGTCGCATCGCGTGTTGGATCATCCCAACGAGCGGTCCCTGCATCAGAAGCCCGTCCCGCGCACGGGGAGTCTCGGAGTCATCGCCGGCCTCGGCGTCGCGCTTCCCTTCATCACGCCGGCTTCTTGGTGGCCGATGTGGCTGGGAGGTCTGCTCCTCATTGCCGTGTCGTTTGCGGACGATCTCGCCGGCGTGCCGATCGTCTGGCGGTTTGCGACGCATGTCGCGGCGGCTGTCATTTGTGTGACCGGCCTCTTCGGAGGTGTTATGGGGGGAGTGTGGAGCGGGGCCTTGATCCTTGCTATGGTTTGGATGACGAACCTCTACAATTTCATGGACGGCATGGACGGTCTAGCCGGAGGGATGGCGCTGATCGGGTTCGGGTTCTTCGCCGGCACCGCCTGGTGGAACGGGCATCCCGCGCTCGCGCTGAGCTCGGCCTGTGTAGCGGCGTCGGCCGGCGCCTTTTTGCTGTTCAATTTCCATCCCGCTAAGATTTTTCTGGGCGACGCGGGCTCCACCAGCCTGGGTTTTTTGGCGGCGGCCTTCGGCGCGATCGGCTGGCAGGAGGGGGTCTGGTCGATCTGGTTTCCACTCCTGGTCTTTGCGCCGTTCATTGTGGACGCGACGGCGACGCTCGCACAGCGAGCCGCCCGGGGTGAACAATTCTGGCAGGCGCATCGCAGTCATTACTATCAACGGTTGGCGCTTGCCGGATGGGGACACCGGCGAACCGTGTTGGTGGAATATGGCCTTATGCTGGTCTGTGGCGGACTGGCCATTCTCTACGACGTCGGAAATGATTCCCAGCGCATGGGTGTGCTGGGAGTCTGGGCGATTGTTTACTTGGCGTTTATGGTCGGCGTGCGAGTAGTAGAACGAAGGGAGCGCTGTGAGTCCTGTTGAAGCCGTCCCAGATGGCGCCGTGGCCGTCTCTCAAAGGACCTCTAGCCGATGGAGTCATCATTTGGATGGAACGATCCGGACGGTCCTCTGGGTGTATTTGGCATCTCTTCCGTTCCGTCATTTGCTGGTGATCGAACGGAACGGCTTCTTGCTCCTCCTGGTCCTACTCGCCTTCTGGTCCGCCTGTCATCGACGCGTGTTTGTCCACCAGACCGCACTCAATGTCCCAGTGCTGGGTCAGATCAGCGGTATGGACGTGACCAAGTGTGACGGCCATCAACCATTGATGACTAATCGGGCGATCATTCAGCGTGGACGAAGCCGCCTGGGATAGATTCGGATTCTTCAAAGTGCGGGGACGCAACCTATGTCCTTCCAAAGAGCTGTTCCTATCGAGTCTTTTGGCCTCGACGGTATTTTCGTGATCAACGTTCGGAGTTTCGTCGATCGTCGGCGCCGTATCGAGGGGCAATTGGACCCGCTCGGCCTTCGGTATGAGTTCGTTCACGACTATGACATTCCCGATCTGAGTGACGAGACGGTTCGGCGCTATTTTCGAGAAGGCGCCGCATTGAGTCCCGCTCAGCAGTCCTGTGCGATGAAGCATTTTCATGCCCATCGGCTGCTGGTCCAGCGCGGATGGCGGCGGGCATTGATCTTGGAAGACGATGCCATTCTCTCGCACGAATTTTTGCGAGGGCTTCGAGCAGCCATAACGGAAGCTGCGAGCTTTCAGGAGCCGCTTGTGCTGTTTGTCGGCAGCGGAGGCAATCTGTATACGCCCCGCAGCATCCGTGTTCCCGGGAAGCGGCTGTATCGAGCCGCCAAAGGGCGGTTGGCGGAGGCCTATATCATCGGTCGGGAGGCCGCGACGATACGGACGCAGTGGATCGAGCGTCATGGAATCGTGTTGCCCGCGGACAATCTGTTCGATCGAATCGATCGCGAGATGGGTATCGCCCCCTATTGGCTTGAAGAGCCGGTCGTGGAACAGGGAAGCAAAAACGGGACATTCCGCTCTGCATTGGAACCGGCTCCTCCCAAGTTCATTCAGCGAGTCAAGTTCAGACTGCAGAAACTCCGAAGGAAATATCTCTATCGTGTCTAGTCAGGTTGCTCGACTCGTACAGGGGCGTTTGATCGATATTGCTAGAGGATCGGCCGTCTTCGCGCTCCTTGGACTATTGTACTCTCCCACCGTCGCGAGTGTCGGACTTATCACGACCTATCTCGCATTTCTAGCCAGTGGCGAAGCTCTTGCGCGGTTGAAGCGTGTCGTTCGCTATCCCTGCGTCTACTGGGGCTTGGCGTTTCTTGGGGTGGTGATGGTCGGGGTCTTTTATGCGACGGCGGCCTGGAGCGACCGATGGATCGATGTGCTCAAATGGCGGACCGTCTTGTGGTTTATCGTCCTGTTTGCATTGTTTGACGACGACAAGTGGAAAAGACGGCTCATCTTGACTTTTTTACTGGGGACAGGCATCGGCCTCGCAAGTTCTTTTATCTCAGCATGGAGCGGGATCCCATTCTGGAAGGGGCCGGATGCGCTCTTGCGGAACAACGTCACTCAGTCCATGAGTTTTGGAATCGCAGCGTGTGTGTGCATCTGGATGGCCATGGTCGAACGATTGGAGCGTCCGCTGAGAGCCGTGTTGACCGTTGCGGCCATCCTGTTTGCGGCCAATATTTTCTTTGTGGCGCTTGGGCGCAGCGGCTTCATCGTGGTGTTTTCCGGATCGGTCGCGATCCTGCTCTGGTATCTGAAACCGAGGCATGCAGTGGCGGCCTTGGCGGCGTTGTCGATCATGATGGGCGCGATGCCGTTTCTGTCCCCGGCGCTGCAAACACGACTGAACGAAGGGATCGACCAATGGCAGCATGCTGAAGAGTCCTCCGGCGAGACCTCCATGGGGAGCAGGAAATTGTTCTATCGCCACACCATCGAGATTGTGGAGCTGCATCCGATCATCGGGGTCGGCACCGGAGGATTCAAGAAAGCCTATGGCGAACAGATTGCAAATAAGTACAATCCGATCGATTGGCGGTCACAGGTGACCAGCGATCCGCACAATCAATACCTCGCGATCATGGTCCAGCACGGCCTCCCGGGATTGGCGGTGTTTGTCGCCTGGCTCGTGGCCTTGGCGAGAACCGAGGGGGGGATCTACCGCGGTCTTGCCTTGGCTATTCTGTCGGGGTGGTGTTTGACCAGCTTGTTTAGTTCTCATTTCCGAACATTCGCCGAGGGACACCTGGTCGCGACATTCCTCGGAGTATGCCTGGCTCCGGAGGCGCGACAACGCGGGACCGTCGATCGTGCGCAGGGCGATCCAAGAAGCTGAGGTCGAACCCGTGAAAGTATCAGCCTACATCATCGCCTACAATGAGGCGGACAAGATCGCCGGCGCGATCAACAGTGTGCTCTGGGCCGATGAAGTGGTCGTGGCTGATTCGAACAGTACAGACGGGACCGATCGTATTGCACGGGACATGGGGGCGAAGGTCGTGCAGATTCCCTTCGAGGGATTCGGCCATCTGCGCAACCGCGCGGTGGAAGCCTGCTCCCACGAGTGGATTTTCAGTCTCGACACGGACGAGCTGTGCACGCCGGAAGTGCGCGATGAAATCATGGATCTCTTGGCCGGAACCCCCGACCATGATGCCTATCTCGTGCCGCGCCGGAACTACTTCATGGGTCGCTGGATCAGACATTCAGGCTGGTATCCCAATTTTCGCCAGCCCCAGTTGTTCCGAAAAGGCGCCATGACCTATACCGAATCGCCGGTGCATGAGGGCTATGAGCTGTTGACGCCGAAGTCGCCGGGCCGGCTGAAGCAGGCCATCTGGCAGGTACCCTTTCGCAACTTCGAGGAGGTGCTCAAAAAAGCCAACCGCTACTCCACCCTCGGTGCGCTCAAGCTGCAGGATCGCCGCGTGACGATGGGCGGGGCGTTGGTTCATGGCCTGTGGGCCTTCCTCAAACATTACGTCGCCAAGCGCGGATGCCTGGACGGATGGGCGGGATTCGTGATCGCCTTGGGCAACTTTGAAGGCACCTTCTACCGCTACGCCAAACGCTTCGAGGCACAGGAGCAATGGGTGCTGCCCCAGCAACCTCCGCTGCGCCGGCCGCCCGGATCTGCGCCGCCATGAAGGCCGCCGTCGTGATCACGACCTACAACCGACCCGATGCGCTCGCGGCCGTATTGGAGGGATTCCACGGGCAACAAGATGTCGATTGCGAGCTGATCGTCGCGGACGACGGATCCACCGAGGACACCCGTAGGGTCGTGGAGCGGTTCCGGGCACGGAGCCCGATGCCGGTGCGGCATGTCTGGCAAGAGGATCGCGGCTTTCGCGCCGCCGCCGTCCGCAATCGCGCGGTGGCCGCGACTGATGCCGACTATATCATCTTTCTCGACGGCGACTGCGTGCCGGCTTCGCACTTCGTGCGGGCGCACAAGCGATTGGCCGAGCCCGGCTATTTTCTCGGCGGCAGTCGCCTGCTCTTGTCTTCTGAGCTCACGGAGGCTGTCCTGGTGCAACAGATCCCCATCCATACCTGGAGCTGGTGGGAATGGATGCGGGCGTGGTGGGGGCGCGAGGTGAACCGTCTGCTTCCTCTTCTCTCTCTGCCGGACGGGCCCTTCCGCAAATGGCGGCCGCGCCGCTGGCAAGGCATCAAGACCTGCAATCTTTCGGTCTGGCGTTCCGATCTTGAGCGGGTCAACGGACTGGACGAAGCCTACGAGGGCTGGGGACTCGAAGATTCGGATCTGGTGATCCGGTTGCTCCATGTCGGCGTCAAGCACAAGAGCGCCCGCTTTGCCGCGCCGGTGTTTCATCTTTGGCATCCCGAGCAGAATCGAGCGGCGTTGCCGGAGAACCAGGCGCGCTTGCAGGCGCTGCTCACGTCGAACCGGGTTCGTTCTTCGAAAGGGCTCGATCACTATCAGGCGGTCTGACCCGATCATGGTCATGATACCGACGGCGCGCTTCGTGGTGACCTGCCCCGCTGGCTGCGACGCGGACTTTCAGCCGACCGACGTGGCGCTGCCCGAAGGGCAGTTGCTGGCCTGCAGACGCTGGGATTACTTCCACGTGGGACGGTACGGGGGCCACATCAGTTTTTTCACGCCGCGTTCGCTGGAACGGTTGGCGGATCGCTGCGGGTTCCGGATCGAACGGCTGGAGAGGCGCCGCGTGCGGTTTGCAGAGTCCTTTCAGACGTCTCGCGCATTGTACCGTTCGTTGAAAATTGTAGCCGAGGTGTTGAATGTGCCGGCCATGTGGTGCCGCAAAGGCCATGACATGCTGGCATTGCTGAGGAAGGTGTGAGTGGCCGGAGATATGGCGCACGCGCTGGTGATCTGCACGCGCCGCATCGGCGACGTGCTGTTGGCGACGCCGCTCGTGCACTCTCTCCTGGTGGCGAGGCCCGGTCTACAGGTGGACATGCTCGTCTTCAAAGGCACCGAGGACGTCTTGTCTGGTTGGCCGGCCCTCACCCACGTCTGGACGATCGAGGAAGGCGCCTCGCTGGGCGCACAGCTGAGGCTCCTCCGGTCGCTCTGGCGCCGCTACGATGTGGCTATCTCAACCCTTGCTGGCGATCGGCCCACGGTGTGGGCCTGGGCCTGCGGCCGGTATCGCGTCGGAACCTTGCTGGCGGACCGCCAGTCGCGCTGGAAGCGCGCGCTGCTGCACCGCTGGATTCCTTTCGATAATGTGGACACCCACACGGTTACGATGAATCTCCGCCTGCTCGAACCGCTCGGCGTCCCGGCGCTCCCTACGCCGGTCGTCAGTTGGCGGCCGGAGCACGAAGCGGCCGTGCGAGCCCAGTATCCGGCAGCAGACGGTCCCAGCGGCTATGCCGTGCTGCACGTCTCGCCGAAGTTCCGCTACAAGACTTGGACGGTCGCCGGCTGGGTCGCGTTGGGACGCTGGTTGGCCGAGCAGGGGGTCTCGGTCGTCGTCGCGGCGGGGGAATCCGCCGTGGAGCGGGCGCTGGTCGAGCAGGTGACGCGGGCCTTGCCCACCGGCTCGTCGCGACTGATAGAACATCTGAGCCTGCCAGCCCTGGGCTATCTACTAAGCCGCGCATCGTTGTATGTTGGAACCGACACGGCGGTCAGCCATATGGCCGCGGCCGTCGGGACTCCCACGGTCGTCCTGTTCGGGCCCTCGAATCCGGTGAAGTGGGGTCCCTGGCCCAAGGATTTCCCGGCGACCGCGGCGAGCCCGTGGACGAGACGAGGCTCTCAGCGCCAAGGCAACGTTTTGCTTCTGCAAGGGGAAGGCGACTGCGTGCCCTGCCTGGGCGAAGGCTGCGATCGGCACGTCGACAGTCTCAGCGATTGTCTCCAAACATTATCGCCCGACCGGGTCATACGGGCGGCGGCCATGATGCTCGGTGAGCGGGAAAGGACTCCAGGCATCATGACTCGAATCGCGCCGGTGGGCAAGAGCGAGAGAATGAAATAGGCCATGCGCAACGGCATCGCAAGACTCTTTCGCGCCTTCGCTGGACGGTACGGCCAGGTGCTGATCGACCACCGGTCCCTCGTGGTCCTGTTTACGCAGCTCAGCCTCATCCTCGCCGCCAATCTCACTGCCTTTGCGTTGCGCTTTGACGCGGACGTGCCGCCCGAGTATGTGACCATCATGTGGCGGTACATGCCATATATGCTGGCTGTGTTCGGGGCGGGACTGTGGCTGTTCGGTGTCCATCGGGGGCTGTGGCGGTACGTCGGCACCC
The DNA here is from genome assembly GCA_964445795.1 of uncultured Nitrospira sp. Lineage (GTDB taxonomy): Bacteria > Nitrospirota > Nitrospiria > Nitrospirales > Nitrospiraceae > Nitrospira_D. Next base: position 21,237 of record CAYULI010000009.1, read on the forward strand.
ATGATGTCGGTCGGATTTTTGGCGCCTCGTTCGCCAGCGCGCTGTTTTTTTATGTTACCGTGCACCTTGGACTAGGCTGGACCCGGTATCCGCGCTCGGTGATCATCCTGACCGGCCTCTTGAGCGGGCTCTATCTGGCCGGCATCAGACTGGCGGTTCGCTGGTTCCGGGAATGGATCCGCGTGGCCGGGTCGGATGCGCGGCGCGTGCTGATCGTTGGAGCAGGCAATGCGGGGGAGCGATTGGTGCGCGATATGCTCACGGATGGTGGGTACAACTACCGCCCGGTCGGCTTCGTCGATGACGATCCGGTCAAGCGCCATGCCAAAATCCACGGTGTTCCGGTGATCGGGACCATCGGCGACATTGCGACGCTCGCGACACGCTGCCAGGCCCACGAAGTGATCGTCGCCATCCCTTCCGCGACCACCGGTCTCAAGCAAAAGATCCTTGCGGCTTCGGAAGGGTGCCGGGTTCCGATCAAGATCATGCCGAACGTCAAGCAGTTGCTCGATGATCCCCTCACCCTTCGACAGGTCCGGCCGATGAGCCTGGAGGATCTGTTGCAGCGGGAGCCCATTCGGACCGATCTCCAAGAACTGCATCCGTTATTGGAGGGAAAGACCGTGCTCGTGACGGGAGCCGGAGGGTCGATCGGATCGGAACTGTGCCGGCAGATCATGTCCTACAAACCCGCCTCGCTGGTCCTCTTCGAACGGTATGAGAATGCGCTCCACGCCTTATTGCTGGAGCTGAGGCAGACGTTTCCGGATGTGGGGGTGCTCCCGGTCGTCGGCGATGTCACGGTCGGGGATCGTGTGAGGGAAGTGTTTCGTCAGACGGGCCCCGATCTGGTGTTTCACGCCGCGGCCCACAAGCACGTTCCGCTCATGGAATTGAATCCAAAAGAAGCGGTCAGGAATAACGTGTTTGGCACCCGGACGGTGGCGGAAGCCGCTCTCGACATGGGAGTCGACCGATTTGTCCTGATCTCGACGGACAAGGCGGTGAATCCCTCGAGCGTGATGGGCGCAACGAAACGGATTGCGGAGCAGGTGATTCAAAGCTTCAGCCAGAAAGGCGCGACGAAGTGCACGGTGGTCCGGTTCGGCAACGTGCTGGGAAGCAACGGCAGCGTGGTTCCGCTGTTCGCGGAACAGATACGCAAGGGAGGGCCTGTCACGGTCACCGATCCCGAGATCAAGCGGTTCTTTATGACGATTCCGGAGGCGGTGCAGCTCGTCCTGCAGGCCAGCGTGCTGGGCCAGGGTGGCGACGTGTTCGTCCTGGACATGGGGGAGCAAATCAAGATCGCCGATCTGGCGAGAAATATGATCGTGCTGTCCGGTCTCGTGCCGGGGCGCGATATTCAGATTGTGTATACAGGGTTGCGGGCGGGAGAAAAACTCTACGAAGAGCTGTTCGAGGAGAGCGAGCAGGTGGAGCCGACGACTCATGCCAAGATCAATCGGGTCGTCTGCGCCCCTTTCCCTGAAGCCGATCTTGACTTGTGGTTGAAGGATTTGCCGTCGAGACTTTCGGGCTACGACGAAGACGACTTACTGCGCGATCTCAAACGGCTGGTTCCGAGCTTCCAGCCGGTACTGTCCCAGCCGGGCGTAAGGACGCAAGGCGGGAGTCGCTGCTAGCGAGTGGCCGGTAGCCGGCGGCTTGGAGCTGTTCGGTGCCGGCCGTTCGCCGGGTCCGCTACAGTTCTCACGAAGAAGAACCGATACGAATGACGCCGAATAACGAGAGGAAACCGCTGTCGATATGAAGGGCGTGGTACTCGCAGGCGGGCTGGGAACGAGACTGCTGCCTCTCACCAAGGTGACGAACAAGCATCTGCTGCCGGTCTACGACCGGCCGATGATTTACCATCCGATTCAGACTCTGGTGAATGCCGGCATCAGGGAGATCATGCTGGTCACGGGAGGCAACAACGCGGGCGATTTCCTGAAGTTGCTCGGCAACGGCAAGGAATTCGGCTTGAAGCACTTGGATTATACTTATCAGGAAGGCGAAGGCGGGATTGCGGATGCCCTGCGGTTAGCGGAATATTTTTCCGATGGCGAGCCCATTTGCGTCATGTTGGGCGACAACATCATCGAAGGCAACATCGTGGCGGCGGCCGAGGCCTTTCGCCGGCAGGGGAAAGGCGCGAAAATTTTGCTCAAGGAAGTGAAGGATCCGCAGCGATTCGGTGTCCCGGTTCTCGACGGCGATCGGGTGGTCAAGATCGAGGAGAAACCGGCCAATCCGCAGTCGCCCTATGCCGTCACCGGTATCTATTTCTACGATGCCCAGGTTTTCGAGATCATCCGGACCCTCAAGCCATCCGCCCGCGGCGAGCTTGAAATCACCGACGTGAACAACGCCTACATCCAAGCGGGCACGCTTACCTGGAACCTGCTCGACGGCTGGTGGACGGACGCCGGCACGATCGAGTCCCTGTATCTTGCCAACCAACTGGTCAGCCAGACCGGCGCGAATAACATCGACCGATAAATGCGCATACTGCTCACCGGAGGGGCGGGATTCATCGGGTCGCATCTGGTCCGGCGCCTGCTCGCCCGTCCTGAACACACCGTCGTCAATCTCGATGCGCTGCGCTATTCGGGCAACCCGGCCAATTTGGCCGACATAAACGGACACCCGCGTTATGTGTTCATCCAGGGAGATATTTGCGAGCAACCGGTCGTGTCGTCGGTGCTTCGCGAGCACCGTATCGAAGGGGTGATCAATTGCGCCGCAGAGACGCACGTCGATCGGTCGATCCTCGATCCAGGCAGTTTTGCACGGACCGATATAGTGGGAACCGGAGTCCTGCTCGAAGAAGCGCGCCGGGCGGGCGTGCAGCGATTTCTTCAGGTCAGCACCGATGAGGTCTATGGGAGTGTCGAATCCGGGATGTCGAAGGAGAACGATCCACTCGCTCCCCGCAGCCCCTATTCGGCGAGCAAAGCGGGCGCCGACCTGCTGGCGTTGAGCTACTGGACCACCTACAAATTTCCCGTGCTGGTCACGCGGGGAAGCAACACGTACGGGCCCAATCAATATCCGGAAAAGTTCATTCCGCTGATCGTGACGAACGCGATCGACGATCAACTCCTACCGCTGTACGGCGACGGCCGCCAGCGCCGCGACTGGTTGGCGGTCGAAGACCACTGCGCGGGGATCGAACATGCGTTCCTCTACGGAGAGCCGGGGACGGTGTACAACGTCGGAGGAGGCAACGAACGGGAAAACATCGCGGTGGCCGAACGGATCTTGTCGTATCTGGGCAAGCCCAGGACCCTCTTGCGCTTTGTCGCCGATCGTCCGGGCCACGATCGGCGGTATGCCGTCGATTGCAGCCGGCTCCGGCGTCTCGGTTGGCGGCCGGTCATTCCATTTGAGGAAGGGCTTCGAGCCACGGTCCGCTGGTATCAGGAGCATGAGTCGTGGTGGAGGCCAATCAAGTCAGGAGAGTTCCGATCGTATTACGAGCGCATGTATGGTGAACGCTTGAAGAGGGGGATAGCGGGGTAATGGGGGCATGCGCGTCCTGATAACAGGAGCGAACGGACAATTGGGTAGCGAGTTGTGCCGAGCTCTGACCGGTGACACGATCATCGCCAAGGATCTTCCCTCATTCGATCTGGCCAGCGAACAAGTCACTGAGCAGATTGTCGAGGCCCGTCCGGACGTCATCATCCATGCCGGCGCCTATACGGATGTGGACGGAGCCGAGCGGGAGCCCGAACGGGCGACCGCGGTGAACGTCTCGGGGACGGAGCGGGTTGCGAGAGCTGCCGTGCGAACTGGGGCGCGGCTTGTGTACGTCTCGACCGATTATGTGTTCGACGGCCTCCAGCAGGTGCCCTATCGCGAACAGGATATCCCCCATCCGGTCAATCACTATGGGCTTACGAAATGGCAGGGCGAACAAGCGGTGCTCTCATCGGGGGCCAAGGCCCTTGTCGTGCGGACGGCTTGGTTGTTCGGCCGCGCCGGAAAGAATTTCGTGAAATCGATCATGCAGGCGGCCCAGAGCCAACCTTGTCTGAAAGTCGTCAATGATCAGCGGGGCTGCCCCACCTACGCGGAAGATCTGGCTCGGGCGGTGGTCTTTCTGTTGCACAGGGACGTCGATGGGATCGTGCATGTGACGAACAGCGGCGCCTGCACGTGGCATGAATTTGCGGAAGCGATCGTGCAGGAGATGGGGCTCGCGGTCCCCGTGCTGCCGATCACCACCGGTCAGGCCGGCCGATTGGCCAAGCGGCCGGCTTATTCCGTCCTCAGCGGCGAACGGCTCGCCTCGCTCGGCCGCGCCCTCCCGGATTGGCGCCAGGCATTAAAACGCTTCGTGCAACTCCAATCCCACGCGCTTGCGTAGTGCTGCCCCGGCCCACGGCTCCTGCCACAATTTTCTTGACCAGGCGAGGTTCGAATGTTTCTATAGGGACGTTCCCTGAGACGTCCCACTGTTCATACACCGATGATGTCAGCCTCAGGTCCTCGAACAAGCTCTGCCCGACGGTCTGTTAGGGCGGTCCTCCGGCAGATCAGGCTCTTCGCCACTGATGTGGACGGCGTATTGACCGACGCCGGAATGTATTATTCCGAGACCGGCGACGAGTGGAAGAAATTCAATACGCGAGACGGGATGGGCATCAAGTTGCTGCAAAAATCCGGATTGATTACGGCGATCGTCACGCAGGAACGCACGAAGCTGGTCGCCCGCCGCGCGGAAAAGCTGGCGATTCCGGAGGTGCACCAAGGGGTCATGGATAAGCTCGGGGTCATTCGCGCGATGGCCGATCGCCATGGGCTATCCCTTGAGCAGGTCGCCTATATCGGGGACGATGTGAACGATCTGGAAGCCTTGAAGGCCGTGGGATTCTCAGCCGCCCCGGCTGACGGCCTCCCGCAAGTATTAAGAGCAGTCGACTACGTCTGCCGGAAAAAGGGCGGGGAAGGGGCTGTCCGCGAGGTAGTTGACATGATCTTGAGCGCTCAGGCGTCGGGGCTCGGGGGGCGGAGCAAGAGGCGCTAGATACAGGATGACCGAGAAGACTAGAAAGAAGGACGCTGGTCGGCGCCGTCCGCCTCTCGGCCCGCACCTCTCGCCGCATTTGTTTCCCGTTATCTTGGCCGGCGGGAGCGGAACCAGATTCTGGCCGCTGAGCCGCCACCTCTACCCCAAGCAGTTGCTGCGTCTTGGCGGCGAGGACACGCTGATTCAGCAAACCATGCGCCGGGTGCTGGGGTGCGCTCCCGCCGGGCATGTGTGGATCTCCACGAATGCCGCCCAGGCGGACTTGATCAAAGGGCAATTGGTCAATTGGAAAGACGATCTGAAGGACAACTATCTGTTGGAGCCGGAGGGCCGCAATACCGGTCCCGCCATTGCCGTCGCCGCGCTGGAGTTGCTCCGGCGCGATCCGGAGGCGGTGATGCTCGTCGTGCCGGCCGACCACATCGTAACCGGCCAGCGGGAGTTCGAAGCGGCGGTGCGACTCGCTTCGCAATTGGCAATGGATGGTTTCCTCGTCACCTTCGGCATCAAGCCGACCAGGCCCGAAACCGGCTACGGGTATATCCGCCCCAACGGCAAGATGGTCTTGGGACGGCACCGAAATTTGAAAGGATATCGGGTCCAACAGTTCGTGGAGAAACCGAACGCCGCCAAGGCGGCGCAGTATCTGAAAGCGGGGAACTACTTCTGGAACAGCGGCATGTTCGTCTGGCGCGCAGCCACGATCCTGGACGAAATACGCCGGCATCAGCCGGCCCTCGCCCAGTCCATGGAGGATCTCCGCCGCCTCATGGCGGCGGGGAAGTCCAAGGAGGTGATCGACGAGGCCTACCGGCGCATCGTCCCCGTTTCGATCGACCAGGGAGTCATGGAACGGTCAACGAAGGCGGCCGTGATCCCGGCGGGATTCACCTGGTCGGATGTCGGGAGCTGGGGCAGCCTGGACGAAGTTTCGCCCAAGGATCGGGCGGGAAATGTGCTGAGCGGACGCGTCGTCGATATCGACAGCCGGCGCTCGATCGTGTATGCGGAGCGTCGCGTCGTCGCCACTATCGGTCTCGACGAGATGGTGGTGGTGGATACGCCGGACGCGACCCTGGTCTGTCCGAAGTCGCGAGCTCAGGACGTCAAGAAAGTCGTTGAGATCCTGAAGCAGCAGAACGCGCCGGAACATCTGGAGCATCTGACGGTTCAGCGCCCCTGGGGCTCCTACACTGTGCTGGAAGAGGGACCCGGGTTTAAGGTGAAACGAGTTACGGTCCTGCCCGGCGGGCGCCTCTCGCTCCAACTGCACCGCCAACGCAGTGAACACTGGGTGGTCATCGCCGGCGTGGCGCGGGTGACATGCGGGGAGAGGATGTTCGACCTTCAGGCCGGGCAAAGCACTGCCGTTCCAGTCGGAACCAAACACCGGTTGGAAAATCCGGGGCAGGACATCCTCCACATCATCGAAGTGCAGAACGGTCCCTATCTCGGAGAAGACGATATCGTCCGATTTCAGGACGACTACGGAAGGAACGTGGATCGTCGTTCGTGAAGCCTCTCTCGCGAACGACGGAAGCCGCTTTACGAGATACGAACGACGAGGAACGGGGACATGGGGCTTTTCCGCGAATACGACTTAAGAGGCATCGTCGGCAAGGAGCTGACGGAGGACATCGCAGAACTGGTCGGGCGCGCCTACTGCACGCATGTCCGAAGTCGGGCCGTAAAAACCGTGAGCGTGGGCCGTGACGGCAGGCTCAGCTCGCCGGCGCTCCACCGGGCGCTGGTACGAGGGCTGTTGGCCGGCGGGCTGAATGTGATCGACATCGGCGTGTGTCCGTCGCCGCTCGTGTACTTTTCTCTCTTCAACCTCCCGGTCGAAGGCGGCATCATGATTACCGGCAGTCACAATGCCGCGGAATACAACGGCTTTAAGATCTGTGTCGGGAAAGAGGCAATTCATGGTGAAGAAATTCAGGAACTCCGTCGTGTGTTGGAATCCGGCCGCTTCGTCTCGGGGGAGGGACGGCTCTCCCAGCATCCGATCATTCCCGACTACCTGGCCTCTATTCGGAAAAGTTTTTCCGGGGTGAAAGCCGATCGGTTGCACGTGATCATCGACTGTGGCAACGGCGCGGCGGCGCTCGTGGCGAAACAGGCACTGGAATCGCTTGGCTGCAACGTGACGGGGTTGTATTGCGATCTGGACGGGCGGTTCCCGAACCACCACCCGGACCCGACCGTGCTCGACAACCTGTCCGACCTCAGGCAGGCGGTGAAAGATCACAAGGCCGATGTCGGGATCGGGTACGACGGCGATGCGGACCGGATCGGGGCAATCGACGAACGGGGCGAGGTGTTGTGGGGGGACCGGTTGATGGTCGTCTATGCGCGCGATATTCTGTCCAACAAGCCGGGGAGCGCGATCATTTCCGAGGTGAAAGCCTCCCAAAGCCTGTATGACGACATCGCGGCTCGCGGCGGACGCCCCATCATGTGGAAGACCGGCCATTCGCTGATCAAGGCCAAGATGAAAGAGGAAGCCGCGGTGCTGGCCGGTGAAATGTCCGGACACATGTTCTTCGCCGATCGGTATTACGGCTACGACGACGCCGTATATGCCTCCTGCCGGTTGATCGAAATCCTGGCCAGGAGCCTGAAACCGCTTTCGGCTCTGGTGGCCGATCTGCCGGAGACGACGGTGACGCCGGAAATCCGCATCGATACGCCCGATGCCGTGAAGTTCGAGGTCGTCCGCCGGATACAGGAGCGCTTCGAGCGTTATCTGAAAAATGGCGCCAAACTGGGCCCATCGAAGCTCGCCCCGCGAAGCCTGCTGACCATCGATGGCGTGCGCGCGGCATTCGACGGCGGGTGGGGACTGGTCAGGGCCTCGAACACCCAGCCGGCCCTGGTCCTGCGCTTCGAAGCGGAATCGCCGGAGCGACTGGATGCGATCAAGGGAATTGTCGAGAGCGAATTAGCGGAAGTCCGTCAGGCGCTGGGGCTCTAGCCCGCCGACAGCAAACCACGGCCTGGTTCTCTGGATGCCATCACGTGCGTGCCCTCCTTTTTACTATCCTCTGCCTTCTGATTCCGGATCCGTCTTATCCCGCAGGGGCCAGTGATCCCGCTTCCGCGTCCCAACTCCCATTCCAGGTCGGCGAGCGCCTCACCTACGACGTTTCTTGGCTTCATATCACGGCGGGAAAGGCGGTCATGGAAGTCGCCAGGTTGGATGCCGACCGAGGCCGGTCGCGCGTGAAGCTCGTGACCACGGCCCAATCCAGGCCGGTGATCACCAAGTTTTTCCCGGTCGACAACCGCGTGGAGTCGGAGTTCGATCTCGCGGCGCTGGTACCCGAGCACATGACGTTCCGGCGGCGCGAAGGCAAGAAGAAAGAAGACTGGGAATATATCTTCCATCACAACGAGGGGACGGTCACGGCCTTCGGAGGAGGCGGTTCGGAAACCTTGCTGATTCCGCCCGGAACGCAGGATCTGATCTCGTGCCTCTACTACGCACGCACCGCGCTGTCGATGAGACCGGGCGCTTCCCTCACCATGAATATCCATCATGACAGAAAGAACAGAAACATCGAGGTTCGAGTGGAGGCGATCGAGTCCGTGAAAGGCTCGTGGGGAAAGGTCGATGCAGCCCGGGTGTTGGTCGTCATGCCGTTTCAGGGCCTGTTTCTCAATCAGGGGAATATTCGCGTCTGGTTCACCCTCGACGATCGACGGATTCCGGTTCGGATGAAAGCCAAGGTCGTGATCGGATCGATCGTGGCCGACCTGATCGACGGGTTTCCGGGAAACGATCCGGCTCAATAAGACATCTGAGCATTGATTGCTCGCGCTGGGCAAACCCGCTATACTCATGCGCACCATGCGGCAAAATCCCCTTACCCTAGGCCAGCTTATCGCCAGCAACCGGACCTGCTTCACAGGGGGTCGATCCGAGCTGCGCGACCTGTTGAACGACGTGGGGCTTGTGGGGAAGCGGATCGCCCAGGATCTCCGGCGAGCGGGGCTGCTCGACATCCTGGGGACGAGCGGACGAACGAATGTCCAGGGAGAAACGGTCAAAAAGCTCGATGAGATCGCCAACGACACATTCTTGGACGTGTTCGAGCACAACAGGCAGGTCTGTGCCTTCGCGTCCGAGGAAATGGAGACACCGGTCTACTTCCAGCATAAGCCGCCCGAGGCCCGGTATCTCCTGCTCGTCGATCCCCTGGACGGGTCGTCGAATACCGATTGCAACATGCCGCTGGGAGCCATTTTTTCCGTGTTGGTGTCCAGCCGGCTGGACCCGATGCCGAGCGAGCGGGAGTGGCTGAAGCGCGGAGTCGAGCAGGTCGCCGCCGGCTATCTGCTGTACGGTTCGAGCACGATGCTGGTGTATACGACGGGGCAGGGGGCGCACGGCTTCACGCTCGATCCGGGAATCGGGGAATATGTCTTGTCGCATGACAATATCCGGATGCCCGAGAAGGGGACCGTGTACGCGGCCAACGAGGGCAACTATCACAAGTGGACGGCCGGCACCAAGAAATACTTCGACGATTTGAAAACCAACGACAAGGCGACCGGGCGGCCTTATAGCGGCCGGTATTCGGGTTGTCTCGTCGCCGATGTGCATCGCCTCATGCTGGGCGGTGGGATCTACTTGTATCCGGCCGAGATCGACAAGCCGGAGGGCAAATTGCGGCTGCTGTACGAAGCCAATCCTTTGGCTTTCGTGGTAGAGCAGGCGGGAGGGAAGGCGACCACCGGGACGTCCCGCATACTGGAGGTCGAGCCGAAGAACTTGCATCAGCGTATCCCGTTGATCATCGGCAGCCGCCGGGATGTCGAAACGGCGGAAGCGTTCATCCAGGGAAAAGTCTAGGGCGACTCATTCACGTATCGTTGTCTGGAGGGAGTCATGGGAGATCGGGTTCAAGAAATCCTGAGCTGGTACGGCAGCGACAATGCGGGCACCAAGGGCAATCTTGCGAGGATGTTGCGCTCCGGGAAGTTGGCGGGGACGGGGAAATTGGTCATCCTTCCGGTCGATCAGGGTTTCGAGCACGGGCCGGCGAGAAGCTTTGCACCCAACCCGGCCGGCTACAATCCCCATTATCACTTCCAACTGGCGATCGATGCAGGCTGCAACGCCTACGCCGCTCCGTTGGGATTCCTTGAGGCGGGGGCCAGCCAGTTTGCGGGGCAGATTCCCCTGATCCTGAAGCTTAACAACCACGATGTGTTGCACGACGAGAAAGATCCCCTGCCGTCCGTCACCGGCAGCGTGAAGGACGCGTTGCGTCTAGGCTGCTCGGCCGTGGGGTTCACGATTTATCCTGGTTCCGCCCATTGCAACAGGATGTACGAGCAGTTGCGCGCGATCGCCGAGGAGGCGAAGGACTGCGGCTTGGCCGTAGTGGTCTGGTCGTATCCCCGCGGGTCGGCCCTGAGCAAGGAGGGCGAAACGGCGATGGACGTAGTGGCCTACGCCGCTCAGATCGCCGCGCAGTTGGGCGCCCATATCATCAAAGTCAAGCTCCCCACGGCACACCTGGAGCAGGCGGCGGCCAAGAAGGTCTATGAAGCCGAGCAGATCCCCATCAAGACGTTGGCCGAGCGTGTCAGGCACGTGGTCCAAAGCGCCTTCGACGGCCGGCGGATCGTGATCTTTTCCGGCGGCGCGAAAAGCGAGGACAAGAACGTGTTCGAAGAGGCGCGGGCCATCCGCGACGGCGGCGGATTCGGCAGTATCATCGGACGCAATTCGTTCCAGCGGCCCAAAGCCGAGGCGGTCAAGTTCTTGCACACGATCATGGGCATCCATGCGGGAGAGATTCAGTAACGCGGACCGGATGGCGGGAGGCTGAGCGGATACACGATGAATCAGTTGGATATGGACCCGAACCCGGCTCGATCGAGCCGCAGTTGGATCGTCGTCGCCACGTTGCTGACGGCGGGGATCATTATCGGCTTTGTGGTGGCCTCCGATCTGGGCTGGCTTCCGACCGGACACGCCGTGTCGGAGGCTCCGACGGTTCCGGCCGTCAGACCGGTCGCGACGACGCCGCAGCCGGTGCTGTCCGGCGGAAGCGGCCAGACGTTCGTCGAAATCGCGAAGGCGGTCAAGCCGGCGGTGGTCAACATCTACGCCACGAAAACCGGACGGGCCGAAGGGCCTCATGCGATGCCGTTCGACGATCCCTTCTTCCGGCGGTTTTTCGGAGACGAGTTCTTCCGTCGATTCGAGCAGCAACCGAAAGAGCGGAAGGAACGCGGGCTCGGCTCGGGGGTGATCGTCGAGTCCAACGGGTTGATCATCACCAATAACCATGTGGTCGGCAAAGCGGATGAGATTCGCGTCACGTTGTCCGACAAGCGGGAATTCAAAGCCAAGCTGATCGGGACCGATCCCAAGACCGACATCGCGGTGGTTCGCATCGAGGCCACTGGGCTTCCGACCATCCCCTGGGCCGACTCGGACAAGCTGGAAGTGGGCGAGTTCGTCCTCGCCGTGGGGAATCCCTTCGGCCTGACCCAGACGGTCACGCTGGGCATCGTGAGCGCCCTCGGCCGGGCTGCCGGCATCGCGGAGTACGAAGACTTCATCCAGACCGACGCGGCGATCAATCCGGGCAACTCCGGCGGGCCGTTGGTCAACGTGCGCGGCGAATTGGTCGGCATCAATACGGCCATCTTCAGTCAGAGCGGAGGCAACATGGGGATCGGCTTCGCCGTGCCGAGCAACATGGCGCAGTCGATCATGCAGCAACTCGTCCAGACCGGCAAGGTGGTGCGCGGCTGGCTGGGCGTGTCGATCCAAGAACTGACCCCGGAGCTGGCGTCCCAATTCGGTCTCGGCGACACCAAGGGCGTGCTGGTCAGCGACGTCATGGACGACAGCCCGGCGAAGAAGGCCGGATTCGAACGGGCCGACGTGATCCTCGAATACGACGGCAAACCCATGGATTCGCCGACGCATCTCCGGAACGCCGTCGCACAGACGCCGGTCGGGAAAAAAGTGGCGGTCAAGATCCTGCGGGACAAGAAGCCGAAAACCATCGACGTCACCATCGCCGAACAGCCGAAGTCGATGGCGCAATCGAGCGAAGACGAATCGGGCGAGACGGCGGCCCCGGCCGGCGTGCTGTCCGATCTCGACGTGCGGGAGCTGACCGAGGAGCTGGCCGGCCGCTACGGGCTCAAATCCAGCGAGCGGGGCGTCATCGTCGTACGGGTGAAGCCGGGCAGCAACGCGGAAGAACTGGGTGTCCGTGAGGGCGATATCATCCTGGAGGTGAACCGCCAGGCTGTCACGTCGGTGAAGGCCTATGAGCGCATCGCGAGCAAGTTGCCGAAGGACCAGTCGGTCTTGCTCTTGTTGAAGAGGCAGGGCAGAACCATTTATTTGACGCTTCGACCATGATCGATCGGTCGACGGTGTCCCGCGGGATGCCGTAACGGAGGGGAGGTCGCGGTATGGTCCCTCGTACCATATTCATCCTTCTCAGTGCCCTGGCGGGTATGGCTCTGTTCATCCGGGCCGAGAACGCCGGCGGGTTGTTCGGGCTGTACGGATTCGGGATTGGAGCGGCTACGGGGGCTCTGATCGTGTGTGCCGAGTACGCCTTGCGGACCCTTTCATTCGCGATCATCGTCGGAGGCACGGCTGGATTGGCGGTGGGACTCTTGTTGACGGGGCTCATCGAGTGGGTGGGAGGAGAAATTTTCGGCGTCCAGACCTTCCTGTTCCATATCGGCGGGCTCGTGTTCCTGTTGGGCTTTCCCTACCTGGGATTGGTGCTCGGCGCGCGGTTCGGACAGGAAAAGTTCCCCGGAACCGTGCAAACGGTGTCGGACATTTCCGGTCGGGACACCAGCCTGAAAGTCTTGGATACCAGCGTGATTATCGACGGGCGAGTGGCCGACCTGTGCGAAACGGGTTTTCTGGAGGGGACCTTCTTGGTGCCCCATTTCATCCTCAACGAGTTGCAGCACATCGCCGATTCGTCGGATTCGTTGAAGCGGGCCAGGGGACGGCGCGGGCTCGACATCCTGAACAAGATTCAGAAGATGACCGATCTCGACGTGCGCATCGTCGAAGAGGACTTTCCCCAAGTCAAGGAAGTCGACGCCAAGCTTGTCGTCCTGGCGAAAAAGGTCGGCGCGAAGATTATCACCAACGATCTGAACTTGAACAAGGTGGCCGAACTCCAAGGGGTGCGGGTCCTCAACATCAACGAGCTCTGCAATGCCTTGCGCCCGGTGGTGCTGCCCGGCGAGGCGATCCGCGTGTTCATCCTGAAGGAAGGGAAGGAAGCTGGTCAGGGCGTGGCCTATCTTGAAGACGGCACGATGATCGTCGTGGACAACGCGCGCCGCTTCATCGGCCGCAACGTGGACGTAGTCGTGACCAGCGTGCTCCAGACCACCGCCGGACGTATGATTTTCACGCGGCTCAAAGAAGAGACTGAGCGCGAGGAGCTGCAAGTTGCCCGTGGGTAAATCCGCTCGTGCATAGCCGCACCGTCGCCCTCGTTCCGGCCGCCGGACGGGGGCTGCGGATGGGCGGCCCGGTTCCAAAGCAGTTCCTCACCCTGGGGGGGCAGCCCATCATCGTCCATACCCTGCGTGTCCTCCAGGCCGCCTCCGTGATCGATGCAATCCTGCTCGCCGTTCCCCAAGCCGAGATGGAGTACTGTCTAACGGAAATCGTGAAACCGCACCGTTTCACAAAAGTCACGAAGGTCGTTCCAGGGGGAGCGGAGCGGCAGGATTCTGTCCGACATGCGCTTGAGGCAGTTCCTGAAGACGCGGATCTCGTGCTGGTCCACGACGCCGTGCGCCCGTTTCTCACCGAACGGATGGTAGAGGACGTGGTACGCATGGCGCGGGCCAAGGGAGCCGCGGTCGTCGCCTTGCCGGTACGGGATACGGTCAAGCAGGTGGGGGCCGATCGGGTGATCGAGCGCACGGTCGACCGCGGGCCGTTGTGGCTCGCTCAGACGCCGCAGGCCTTTCGCCGGGACTGGTTACTGGCGGCCCATCGCAAGGCGTTGACGCAAGGTGTCCGCGCGACGGACGATGCCTATTTGGTCGAATGGAGCGGACATCCCGTGTCCGTCATAGAGGGGAGCGGCGAGAATATCAAAGTGACCAGGCCGGAAGACCTGGTCATCGGCGAAGCGATATTGGCCGCACGCCGAGGGAAACCGTAAAGGGAGGACCATGGCAAAAGGGTCGCGCATCGGTTATGGCTATGACGTGCATCCGTTGGGTCCCGGGCGCAAGCTCATCCTGGGCGGAATCGAGATTCCTCACGGCAAGGGGCTCCTGGGCCATTCGGATTCGGACGTCCTAACGCATGCGGTCTGCGACGCCTTGCTCGGAGCGATGGGAGAGGGCGACCTAGGCCGGCATTTTCCCAGCTCGGACCAACGGTACAAAGACATCTCCAGCTTGAGGCTTTTGGAGGACGTGGCCGCCAAATTGAAGAAGAAGGGCTATCGAGTCGGGAACATCGATTCGGTGATCGTCGCCCAGGCCCCACGGCTTGGCCAGCATCTTGCCGCCATGGGAAAGAAGCTAGCGGAGACTCTGGGCGTGGAGATCGAGGCGGTGAACGTGAAGGTCAAGAGCGGGGAGGGTCTGGACGCGGTCGGAAAGGAAGAAAGCATGATCGCGCACGCCGTTTGTTTGATCGAACCGGCCTAAGCAGCGTAGAATAAGGGCCATGTTGAAAGCCATCAAACAAGATCTCCAAGCGGTTTTCGATCGAGACCCGGCTGCGACCAGCCGGCTGGAAGTGATTCTGACCTATGCCGGCTTTCACGCGCTACTGGCGTACCGGGTCGCGCATTGGCTCAAGGTGCACGGGGTGCCGTTCTTGCCGCGCCTCATTTCGCAGTTGGCTCGCTGGCTGACGGGGATCGAGATTCATCCTTCGGCCAAGATCGGGACGGGATTTTTCATCGATCACGGGATGGGCGTCGTTATCGGCGAGACGGCGGAGATCGGCGACTATGTCACGCTTTTTCAGGGAGTCACGCTCGGCGGGACGGGAAAGGAGCGCGGCAAGCGCCATCCGACGCTGGGCAATCACGTGGTGGTCGGCGCGGGGGCAAAGATTCTCGGCGGCATCAAGATTGGGGACAACGTGAAGATCGGAGCCAATTCCGTCGTCTTGAAAAATGTCCCGGCGAATTCCACCGTGATCGGTGTCCCGGCTCGGATCATCAAGTCCCAGGGTGAACGTCTCCCCGACGCGACGATGGACCACACGAATATCCCCGATCCCATCAGCGACCGGTTTGCCGCCTTGGAACAGGAGTTGATCGAGTTGCGGAAGAAACTCGAAAACCCTGAGAGCAAGCTGCCGTTCTGACCGGTTTGGTCCGTCCCATCCCGCTTGGTCGCGTGTGTTCCTGGTTATTGCCTCGATGTCAGCCTGGTTCGACCGGCACGCGCGCATGAACTTCTTCCGTTCGCCGCCCTTCAACTGCTGCTCGCCTGCCTCCTTCGTACAAGCCTTCATTTGTTCCTACTGAGCCGCTTCCCCGCTCTTCTCCGGTTTTGCGGACAGACACTCCTTCGAAACAACGCTGGGACTTGTCTCGAGGTGAATGTCCGACGTGATTCGGCCGCGGAGGTCTCAATAGTCGACGCGCACGAGAAAGAGCCCCTGAGGCGGAGCGGTCTTGCCGGCAGACGAACGGTCACGTTCGTTCACGATGCCTTCGAGACTGTCGGGCGGACGTTTGCCCAGTCCCACCTCGACGAGGGTGCCGACGATCGAACGGACCATTTGCTTCAGGAACCGGTCGGCATAGGCCTGGATTCGCAGGCGATCGCCTTCTCGAAACACGGTCAGTCGTTGAAGGTGGCACAGAGGATCGTCGTTCTCGGTGGGCTGTGTCTCAAAGGAAGAGAAATCGTGCCGACCGATCAGACACATGGCGGCCCGATTCATTGCGGCATCATCGAGCGGCTTATAGACGTGCCAGCAAAAGAACCGGTCGACGGCCGGCCGCTCTGAACGATTGAGAATCCGGTATTCGTACAACTTGCCCTTGGCCGCGTGCCTGGCGTGGAACGTGTCCGGCGCGATGTCGGCTGCGAGCACGGCAATGTCGTCCGGCAAATGGGCGTTGAGCGCCCTGACCCATTCCGATGGCGCCATGTCGCGTTCGGTGCGGAAGCTGGCGACTTGGCCCAAGGCGTGGACGCCGGCGTCGGTCCGCCCGGCTCCCATAACCGGGACCTTGGCTTGCGTGACCCCTTCGACGGCGGATTCGACGGCCTCCTGGATCGTCGGCTGGTTGGGCTGGCGCTGCCACCCGGCGTACCCGGTCCCGTCGTATTCGAGCGTGAGCTTGACGGTCATCATCGGTTGCGGTGTCTAGGATCGCTTGCAGGGTCCCGGTTACCTCTCACGAACCTGCATTGTGCCGCACGATTGAGCCATCCGTCAGCGGGCCTTGGACTTGTTCGCGGTGAGGAACGAGGTGATACCGTGGAAAAGCGATTCCGCAACGTCCCGCACGAAGGCGGGCTTCCGGAGCAGGTCTTCCTCGGCGGGATTGGAGATATAGGCGATCTCGGCCAGGATGCTCGGCATGGTGGTGAATCGCAGAACATAGAAGGGAGCGGTCTTCACACCGTGGTCGTTCATGGCATAGTGGCCGTTCATGTGGGTGACCATGGCTTCCCTCGTGGTCCAAGCCAGCTCCAACGACTGCTCGATCTTCTTGGTTTTGAGGAGATCGGCCAGCAGGTAATCCACTACGACGCCTGTGCTGCCGAGCGGCGTACCGTTTTCCCGCGCCGCGACTTCCAGGGCCCGCTGATCCTTGGCCTCGCCGAAGTGATAGATCTCGATTCCTTTCACGGAACGTGACGGGTGCGAGTTGACGTGGATCGAGACGAAGAGATCGGCCTCGTGCCTGTTGGCGAATTTGGCCCGATCCTCCAACTCCACGAACACGTCTTGCTCCCTGGTCATGAGCACGCGAATGCCCGGCTGCCTGCTCAACAGGTCGCGGAGTTTCAATCCGACTTTGAGCGTGACGTCTTTCTCCTCTGTCTGGCGAAGCCCGCGTGCGCCCGGGTCCTTGCCGCCGTGTCCCGGATCGATCACGATGGTCTTGTAGCTCTTGGCCGGTGGCGGCGTCGGCTGAACGGCTGGGGCGGTCGGCGGAGGAGGTACCTCCTGAACGTCGGGTACGGCCTTCTCGTCTTGGTCGGTCGGGGGAGTAACGTCGACCACCAGCCTCGGAGGATTGGAGAGTGTGAATTGTTTGTACGTGCGAAAAGCGGTCGCCGGAAGAGACAGGGTCACCGCGTGCCTTGTCTGGGTGACACTGAAGGGAGCCGGCACGGAACCGATGGCGGCCTTCGAGTGCGCGGACCGGCTCAGCGATGCGTTGGGCAGTGCGATGACGACGCGGTTCGGGTTCTTGGCGCGATGCTCGATGACGCGTGTTTGCCGGTCCAAATCCAGCACCACGCGGGTTTTCTCCGGGCTCGTCATCACACGCACATTCTGAACGGTGACGGGAACGAGGGAGGCGGTCGTCGCTCTCACGCGGGGTTTCTTGGAATGCGACTTGGCCTGCTGACGATCGGTCCGGTCGGCCGTCGCTGCCCAGAGGGGCTCGATCGGCGCGAGGTGAGGAACGAGCTGGAGCGTGACGGACCAGACGAGTCCCATCAGCAAGAGGTGAACCAAGCGTTCTCGGGTCCGTAGCGGCATGGCCTGTGGGAATAGAGGGATTTCAAACTTTTCTCAGATGTCCCGAATCTTGTCAAGCATTTGCAGGTGAACGTCCGGACGAGGGACGTCGTTGACAGGGACTTCCACGCCACGGTAGCGTGGGCGTCATGCCGATGCACCTGATCGTCGATGGGTATAACCTGCTCGGAGTCTCCTCAGCGCCGAGGTCGGAGACGGCGAGAGAATCACTTCTACAAGAGCTGGCGGCCTACCGGTACAGGAAAGGTCATCCGGTGACCGTCGTCTTCGATGGATGGCGGCAGGGCTATCCCGTGGAGCACCGCGAATACCGGGCCGGTATCCAGGTGATCTATTCCCGGCGTGGCGAGAAGGCGGATCAGGTCATTCAACGGCTGGCACGAGAGTACGGCGCCGATTGCGCCGTCGTCTCGTCCGATCATGAGATTGCCGCAGCGGCCCGGGCGAACGGAGCGACGGTGATGAGCGCGCAACTCTTCAAGAGCAAACTCGCGCCGAGCGGACTTGCAGCCGGCCCGGTAATCGGCAAGGAACTGGATCCTGGCGAGGATGTCCGCCCGCGTCGAGGACCCGACAAGAAAGGCAACCCGAGGAAGTTACCGAAGGCGATACGGGAACGGAGTCGGCAGCTCAAGCGATTTTGAACAAGCACTTGGCGTTTCGCGTGGTGGCCAGCGCGATGGTGTCGGGCGAGGTTGCCGGTTTGTCCGCTCGGAGCGTTGCGAGCTGCGCGGCCACGTGGGCGACGTAGGCTGGCTCGTTTCGTTTTCCGCGGTGCGGGACCGGCGTCAGATAGGGGCAGTCGGTCTCGATCAGGAGCCGGTCAAGAGGAACGGTCTTGGCGATGTCGCGGAGCATCGCGGCGTTCCGAAAGGTCAGAATGCCCGAGAACGAGAGATAGAACCCTAGGTCCAACGCATCCTTCGCCAGTCGGGCGTCGCCCGAAAAACAATGGAAGACGCCCCCCACCTCTGACGCCTTTTCCTCCCTCAATATCGTAATCGTGTCCTCCTGCGCCTCTCTTGTGTGGATGATCACGGGGAACTTCAATTCGCGGGCGAGTTCGATTTGCTCTCGGAACCGGTCGCGCTGCTCCTTCGGCGAGGAATGGTTGTAGTGGTAGTCAAGCCCGATTTCTCCGTACGCCACGACCTTTTGGTGTTTCGCGAGGCGGCGGAATTCGTCGTACCAGTCGTCCTGAACGTGTTTCACCTCGTGCGGGTGGACGCCGATGGAGGCGTAGACGAAGGGATACTGTTCCGCCAGCGCGACGGCCGCGCGGCTCGTCGCGAGGTCGCAGCCGATCGTGACGAACGCTTCCACGCCGGCCTCGCGAGCACGGGCGATCACGGATTCCCGATCGTCGTTATAGCGAGCATCGTCGAGATGGGTATGGGTGTCGATCAGCATGGCGTGACGATCGTAGCACGGGCGAGAAAAGGAAAGATCCGTCCGGTTAGGCCGGTCGGGGCGTCAGGGCTTCGGCCAGTTCCGTCAGCAACGCGGCAGTGTCATCCCAGCCGAGACAGGCGTCGGTGATGGAGACTCCATACGCGAGAGGCACGCCTTGTTTCCAAGTTTGCTTGCCGGGATGGAGGTTGCTCTCGAGCATCAGGCCCATGATGGACCGCCGTCCATCGCGGAACTGGCGGAGGACTTCGCGGGCGACGACGGCCTGGCGCCGATGGTCCTTGCTGGAGTTGTCGTGCGAACAATCGATCATGATGGGGCGGGCGATGCCTTCGCCGGCCACCGCCGCTTCGGCTCGGGCGACATGCTCGGGGTCATAGTTCGTCTTGCCGCCGCCGCCGCGCAGCACGATATGGCGGTCCGGGTTGCCCATGGTCTTGATGATCGACGTCTGGCCGTCGGCGTTGATGCCGACGAAATGGTGAGGAGCGCGGGCGGAGATCATCGCGTTGACGGCCACCTGCAGGCTGCCTTCCGTGCCGTTCTTGAAGCCGACAGGCATGGACACCCCGCTGGCCATCTCCCGGTGCGTCTGGCTTTCGGTCGTCCGGGCGCCGATGGCGGTCCAACTGATCAAATCGGCGATATATTGCGGGGTGACCGGATCCAGAAACTCAGTGCCGCAGGGCAGGCCGGATTGGTTGATTTTCAATAAGATGCTTCTGGCCAGTTCTATCCCCGTCGCGATGTCGCAGGTGCCGTCGAGATGCGGATCGTTGATCAAGCCCTTCCATCCGACGGTCGTGCGCGGTTTTTCGAAGTAGGTGCGCATGACGATCAACAGACGGTCCTGAAGCGCATCGGCGACCGGCTTCAGCTTGGCGGCATAGTCATAGGCGGCATCCGGGTCGTGAATCGAGCAGGGACCGACGATGATGAGCAGCCGGTCGCGGTCCTGACCGTGGAGAATCCGGCGGATGGCCTCACGAGTTTCGACGACAAGGGCAGCCGCCTCGTCGGTGATGGGCAGTCTCGTTTTGATCGCGCGTGGCGATGGCAACGCCTTGATTTCTATGACGTGTTGATTGTCGATTGGGCGATTCATACACTTCCCTTCCCAATGGAAGGGGACGAATGGAGATCAGGCGATAAGGAGTCTCCGAATGTAGCGAATCGTGGAGAAAAAGTCCATAGTCGTTGACAAGCGCCTTTCCCTCGGCGTATTGTCCGCCGGTTCAGGGGATGCCACTTCCATGGCGTTCAGGCTCGTCACCCGGGCACGAACGTGAAAACTCGGACTGAACAGTTTCCGTATTTGACAGCCTTCCTACGTTCGGGAATGGCCCTGGGACTGGTATGCGCGCTGCTCATCCTCGCGCCCTTTGCCGTCGCGCAGGATGTCCACCATGAGCTGGCCGCTGCCGATACCGACGGCCACGAACACTCCGAGAATGACCTCTGTCAGTGGGTCCAACACCACACCTCCGGCTCGATCGATGTTGCCCCCCCGCTCTTCTCTGCTTGGGAGATCATCACCCGATTCGATCTTCCTCTCCAGTTGGACGTCCTGTCCGCCGAGCCTCAGTTCTGCGGTCCTTCCCGCGCCCCTCCTGTGAGCTAAACGACACCGGTCGGCGAATCGTTCATCGGCAATGCCAGTCCAGGCTGCCGTTGGCTTGGCTCATTGTGCCGGCTTAGCCGGCGCTTCACGGAGGTCAGAATGCGACGCGGAGTTTCGATCTACGAATCTATCGTGTGTATCTTGTTTCTCAGCCCGTTCTTGGGCTGGCCAGCCTGTCCGGTTCATGCGGCCAGCGCCGATCCTGCCCGCACGATCACGGGCACGGTGCAGTATCAGGATCAGCGGCGGGTCGGACAGGCGACGGTCCAGATCCGCGATCAAGAGGGGCAAGTGGTGGCGGAGACCATCAGTAACGAGGCGGGGGAATTCGGCGTGACGCTGCCGGCCGAGGGCATCTACTCGATCAGCGCCGTTCAGGGCAATCTCACGAGCGAGTACGTCATCGTGAAAGGCGACGCCGCGCAACTCGCGCCGGTGACGTTGACCTTGGCTCCTAAAACGGAATTGGCGATCGAAGTCGTGTCTTCCTTACCGCCGCTCCAGTACAGGGCCTCCAGCTCGACCTACGGGGTCAGCCGAAAAGAGGTGGAGCTGCTGCCGCGCGGCAACAACGTACACTTGGAAGACGTCCTTCTCACCATCCCGAGCGCTGTCTATGGCGCCTTGAGACAAGTCCATATCCGCCAAGACCATGCGAATCTCCAGTTCCGCATCGATGGCGTGCCTATCCCGGACACGGTCTCGTCGACCTTCACCGACGTGATCACGCCCCGGGCGTGGGAACGCGCCGACATCATTCTGGGCGGGATGCCGGCGGAATACGGCAATCGCACGGCGGCGGTGATCGACATTACGACCAAGAGCGGCACCAAGCCGGGGTTCGGCTCCGCCCAGATGTTCGGGGGCTCGAACCAGACGGTGAATCCCTCGTTCGAGTACGGCGGCACGATCGGGGAAAGATTCCGGTATTACATTCTCAACAGCTACACGACGACCAATCGCGGGATCGAGCCGCCGACACTGGGCCATTCGATCTTCCACGGGCAAAGCGAACGCAACCAGACGTTCATCCGCGGAGACTATCAGCACGACAACCGGAATAACTTCACGTGGCTGTTTCTCAACTCTGTGGCCAAGTACCAGATTCCCACGCGACCAGGACAGGACGGGGATCCCAGCGGGCTCATCCTGCCCCTCCTTCCCGCTGGATTTACACCGGTGCCTTCCCACGCCATCGACGAATTTCAGAAGGAAAACAACCAGTATGCCCACATGGTCTGGCGCCATGACATCAACAGCAGCAATTTTTTCAGCCTGGCGGGCTATTTCCGGCAAACCAGAGCCACGCTTAAGACGGACCCATTCAATGTCCTGGCCTACACCCAGGATCCGGCAGAGCCGTTTTCCGCCGGCGACCAGGATCGCATGGCCTACTCTGGCGGGATCCGGCTCGATTACACCTACGTGCACAGCAAGGAGCATTTGATCAAGACGGGGTTTCAGATTGACCGCACCCAGGCGATCAATAAGACGAGATTGTTCGCCTTTAACCGAGTGGATCCGAACGATCCCGAGTCGAACCCGACCGGCCCGGTGATCGGTATCGGCGCCGACAACCGGTTGATCGGCTACCGGCAGGAGTTTTGGATTCAGGATCAGTGGACTCCGCACGAGCAGTGGACGTTCAACATCGGCGTTCGTGGCGACGCGGTGCAGTACCTGGTACAGGAAGGGCAGGTGAGCCCTCGGATCGGCGTCACGTACCGGTACAACACAGCGAACGTCTTCCATGCCTATTACGGCCGCATGTTCACCCCGCCGAATCTCGAAGCCATTTCCTTTGCGAAGCTCAACACGATCGGTACGACGGCCCAGCCGGAAAACCTGACCAACAATACGGTACGCGCCGAGCGGGCCCATTATTTCGAGGTGGGCAGCTACCACGCCTTGACCAGTTGGGCGTGGCTGGAGCTGGCGGGCTATTACAAGCTCTCTCGCTATCTCTCGGACGCCGGGCAGTTCGGCACGACGCCGCTGTTGAACTTCTTTGCGTTCGACCGGGGGTGGCAGCGGGGCATCGACGGGGCGCTGAAGGTACAAGTAACCGACAACCTCACCGCGCGCGGCAACGTCGGATGGGGGCAGTGTAAAGGATACGGCTTGCAGTCCGGGCATTTCCTGCTGGAGCAGAAAGAAATCGACGACATCAATTCGCGCGGAGGCGTCTTCTGCGACCACATGCAGACTCTGACCAGCTCGGCGGTGGCGAGCTACCGGTTCCAGGAGCGCACGACGTTCACGGGCCAAATGCTCTATGCCTCCGGTTTGAGAACCGCCGCCGACGAGACCGCCAAGACCAACTCGTCGCACAGCCCGTCCTACACGATTTACAATGCCTCGATCACGCACGTGATTCCGCTGCCGTGGCACAACCAAAGGCTGCTATTGGGCTTTGACGTCGTGAATTTGTTGGATCAAAAGTATTTCATCAACCAGGGGGAGGGTAGTATCGGACTCGGCGTCTCCCATGCCGGCATGCCGCGGTCTTTTTTCTTCCGGGCGCAATGGGTGTTTTGATATAAGAATCCATGATGACTCGTTCGCTTCGACAGATACGTCGCGCGGCCAAGCGGATTGTGCCGTATTGTGCCCTGTGTGTGGCGCTCTGGCCGGCCGCCGCGTCAGCGGTGGCCGGCGACGAGGCCACGCACGAAAGCGACCACCAGGAAGACGTGCTGGAGCTGCCGGAAGTGCATGTGCATGGGCTCCCCCTGAACAAGGATCAGCAGCTCGGGCCCGTTCCCAAGTCGACGCCGTGGCCGGCAATCCCACCTTCGTTGGACGGTAAGGATCTCGATGATTGGATGAAGGCCCGCATATTGGTGTCCAAAGCCACCAAGGTGACCGTCGTGATCTTGGAGCCTGCGAAGCATCGGGAGCTGACTCAGGCGGGCATCGCGGCGCTCAGTAGATGGACCTTCGAACCTCAGATGAAAGGCGACGATCCGGTCGACGGAGAGCTCACCGTCCGTATTCATTTCCGCACGCGGTGACACGGTCACGAGCTCATGGCCCATAGCACAGGCAAGAATGGGTCCTATGCAGGACAATCCACCAAACCAGACAGACCAGAGAGACGAGATAGACCAGACAGACCTTCTTTCACCGCTTGACAGTTGACGAATGACGTCCGACGCCGTATCGTCGCGGCATGAGCGTCGATGAGTTCATGTTCCGCGCCGTCAATGGATGGGCGGGCGAGTCGGCTGTGCTCGACCGGCTGGCGCGCGCCCTTTCGAATCCGGATGTCCTGTGGGCGCCGGGCGTCTTGCTGGCCGGGTACTGGCTGTGGCGGTCGCGACGGGAAGCGATACTGGCGGCGCCGTTGCTCGCCGCCTCGATCGGGTTGCTGGATTTCGTGGGGGCGCAACTCAAAGATCTCGTGGCCCGGCCGCGTCCCTGCATGGCGCTCGTCGATGTCCGGCACGTCGAGGCCTGCGGGAAGGCCTTCGGCTTTCCCTCCAATCACGCGGTCAACACAGCCGCTGCTGCGGCCTTCCTTCAGGTCTTGTATCCGCGGTCCGGCTGGATCAGTTGGCCACTGGTGTTCCTCATCGGTCTGGCGCGCGTGTACCTCGGCGCCCATTACGTCACGGATGTAGTCGGTGGATGGCTCATCGGGGGGCTACTGGGAGGGGGCATCGCCTGGGGACTCACGCGCTGGCGCACGTTCGGCAGGCTTCGCGGTTCTCCGGACTCACCTCGGGCAGAGCGTTCGGCCCTCTCGCCCTAACTGCCAGAGAAGATCGCACAGATTGAACCACCCGAGAGACCTGGGCGAGCTTCCCGTTTATCCTGGACCAGCCGAAGGACAGCCCCAATCCGTCTATTCTGCCGCGCAGGCTAACAAGGCGGCTCTGCATGCGTCCACGTCGTAGCCTCTCCCGATCAGCACGATGGCCGGTTCCGGTTCGTCGAGCAACGTGACCGGCGTGATGGTCGCCTGTCCCGGGGGGGCATATTGGAATTCTTGCAGTTCCGGCTCGTTCGCAAAACGGAAGAACCCCTTCGCCCGTTCGAGCTCTGCGGGCAGGGTCTTGACCCAAGCCAGAAAACGCCGGCGGTTCAACGCGCCCGGTAGGCGAACTGTGGTGGCGATGGGATGGTAGGAGGCGCGGGTCTGCACACCCGGACGTCGCGGCTCGCCAAAGACGACGTTGGTCATGGCCGCGGATCTCGCCCTGTCCCCCGGGGTGAGCAGGGCTGCGGGATCCACCCGGGCATGGGACGTTTCCCACAGGCGTGCGTATGGGTTCTGCCGGAGGAGGGAATCTTTGAATCTTTCCCAATGGCCCGGGACGTACAGATCGCGCTTGTTCAAGATCAATTCATCCGCGCAACGGACGGCTTGGGTCGTGACATACGCGCTCGAATGGCTTCCGTCGGCCGCCACCGGGTGCAAGAGAGCGATCACTCGCTCCAGCGACGCCAGCCGCGCGGTATAGAGATCGGTCACGGCAGCGATCACTTCTGCGGGATCGGCCAGACCGGAACATTCCAAAATCAGCACGTCCGATTTGGCGTCGTGCACCAACTGCGCAATGCCCCAGGACAGATCCTCCTTCGTATCGCAGCAGATGCAGCCGCCGGCCAGGTTCATAACCTGCTCGGCCAGCGTGCCCGCGCGCGGTCCGTCGATGCTGATCGACCCGGCCTCGTTCATCAGCACGCCGACCCGCCGGCCTTCTCCCTTCCAATATTCGAGGAGCCGCATCAACAGGGTGGTCTTGCCGGCGCCGAGCGAACCGCAGAGCATGTAAAAAGGAACGGGGACAGCCATTCTGGTGGTCGGTCACACCATGAGGACCGGTGCGCATTCTACCGGGAAGACCGAATGAGGGAAAGCTCAATGACGGTGGGTGACGGCTTCAATTTCATCGTGCTGTTCGGCGAGTTTGGTGAGGTCGCAATGGACGGCGTCGGGATGGCAACAGCCGGTTTCCATCTGGATCGTCATGTGTTTGATGCCGAAATCGGACGCGATGCGGACCCGGATCGATCGGAGCAACGCCTGAGTCAGCACGCCGTCGTCGCCGTCCACCAGCACGTGACAAGTCAGCATGACGAGACGCGGTTCCACGGCCCAGATGTGGAGATCGTGGACGTTCTTCACGCCGGGGAGCGATTCGATGGCTGCCGCCACATGCGACGCACTGATCGCCGGGGGAGTCGATTCCAACAGTACGTCGAGGCATTCGCGAAACAACGGCCAGGCTCCGTGTAGTATGACGCCGACGACGAGGAGGCTGACGAGGGGGTCGAGCACGGTCCAGCCGGTGAGAACGATCGCTCCGCCGCTCAAGACGACGCCGAGCGAGACCCAGGCGTCTCCCAGCATGTGCCAGAAGGCGCTGCGGATGTTGAGGTCGTCCTTCGCGCCGCGCTGGAGCAGCAGGGCGATGCCGAGGTTGGCCAGGAAGCTGACGGCGGCAATGCCCATGACCCAGCCACCGTCGACTGGAACAGGCTGCAGGAGACGCCGCAGGCCGAGGAAGGCGATCCCGGCGGCTGTCAGAAGCAGGATAAACGAATTGAGAAACGCCGCGATCACGCCGGCGCGATGGTACCCGAATGTTCGGGTTTCGCTCGCCGGCCTCGTGGTGACCAGGTGCGCGTACAGCGCCAGGAAGAGGGACCCTTGATCGATCAGATTGTGCCCGGCATCGCCCATCAAGCCGACGCTGTTGAGGAGGAGACCGCCGATGAATTCGGCCGTGATGACCAGCGCGTTCAGCGTGAGCGCGACGAAGAGGCGCGAGCGCAGGCGTTCGAACGACTCGGCGGCAGCCATGCCGCTAGTGTCGCACGACCGTCCGGAGTCGGCAAGTGTCTGGGATAGAAGCGCCGCCGGAAACGAGCGAACAGCCGGTAGCCGATGACCGGAGTCCTCCGGTCAGAGGATCGGCTATTCGCCGTCGGCTACTGGCCGCCCGTGTGTTGACTCGGAACGAATTCCAGAAAATATTGTCTCGGCAGAAACGTGTGCTCACGCAGCAGCCGATAGCTGGCTGCCGTCATCTCCTCGATCACGATTTCCCGCGCGACGAGATGGCGCTTCGGGAATCCGAGTTCGCCGGACCGCTCGTCAGGATGAAAGTCGATGATGACGATGCGGCCGCCGGGCTTCAGGGACGACCGCAATTTGCGGAAGTAGGCGGGCCGGTCCTCGAGATGGTGCACCGTATTGCAGACGAAAATGAGGTCCACGGATTCGAACGGTAGTTTGGGATTGTCGGGCCGAGCGAGAATGAACTGCACGTTGTAGGGAACGTGCATATGGACGAGGCTCTCTTTGACATAAGCCAACATGTCCGGCTCGATGTCCACGGCGTACACGAGGCCGCGCTCGGTGACGGCTTCCACGAATCGGCGGGTAAAGTATCCGGACCCAGAGCCAAGATCGGCGACCGCCATGCCGGGGGTAAGGTTGAGCGCTTCGATCACCTGTGCGGGCTTCTGGTACCGATCCCGTTCGGGGCTGTCGAGGTGCTCCAGATACTGTTTGATGTCGTCGGGCCGGCGATGCCTGTGCTCCTCTTGAGCGAGCAGGGGACCGGCGAGCAGGTGACAAAGAATCAGTAGGGCGAATGCGGTCCGTCGGCTTCCGAGTGTGTGGATCATGGGTCGCGCCTCCTGGGCGGCAAACGTTCGCTGAGCACGGGAAACTTGGCCTGGCCGACTCCAAGGTTTCCGCCGGCGGGGTCTGCGGCCACGACCCGCACGGTGATGCCGTCGGGCGCATCCTTGGACGGCGGAACGAAGAACGGCGCCTCGAAGACGGCCCGCTCGCCGCTGTAGAACATCTGCAGCCGCTCCAATATGCGGTCGCCGATGAGCAGCTCCCCGTAGATATGCACCTTGCGCGAATCCCAGTCTCCGTGCGGACGAACCAGCGCGCCGGACAAGGTCCGGACCGACGCCCGTAGCATCACGTCGTCTTTGGCGATCAAGGGCTGGCCCGGCGTGGGATGCTCGATCTGCACGATATAGCCGTACAGCGAGAGCACGATCCCGTCGTTAGTGAGGTCGTGACCCGGAATGAGCCAGGTGCGTTTGGTCGCGCGCTGGGCCGAAGCGGGATAGGCCAGCGGTCCTTCCGCCGCAATGTCCACCAGAATCGGGTGGGTCAGTTCCAGGGTGGCCGTGAAGGAAGCGGAGGCGCGCGAGCTGTACAACGGCTCTTCCATCAGATGAGGGGTGCGCATGATTTGATTCTGATCGCCGGCCTCGCCCTGTTGCAAGCCGGTGGCGAGGATCTGTCCGGTGGCGACGTCCGTAATAGTGACTCGCGCTCCGCCGACCTCTCTTCCCAATACCATCGAGCCGTGGGCAACGACCCTGACGAGAATCGTCGTGGGCTTTGGCTCGTTCAGGCGCAGGTCCGGAACGTCTTCTTCGGCCGGGATGGCGAGGCAGGGAGGAGGCATCAGGGTCACGGCGAGCAGGGCGGTAAGGCGGAGGGCGATACCCGCGGGAATCATTTCACTTTGGTGCCGGGGTCGACTGTTTCCAGAATGGTGGCCAACCCGCGAACTTCGCTGTCGCCCGCGGCTAGGACCATGCCCTGCGACTCGATGCCCATCAACTTGGCCGGCTTGAGGTTGGCCACGACGATGATCGTTTTGCCGACCAACGCCTCCGGTTCGTATTTCTTGCCGATGCCCGCAACGATCTGCCGCTGTTCACTGCCGAGGGACACGTGCAGCTTGAGGAGCTTTTCGGATTTTGGCACCCGCTCGGCGCTCAGCACCGTGGCCGTCTTCAATTCGATCTTCGCAAACTCCTCGATGGTGATCTGCTGTGGCGGGGCGGCTTGTGACAGGGGGCCGGAGGCGCTGGGCACCGATGTCTGCGAGGCGGGAGTCGGCTGAGGCTGAGCGGGGATTGGTGCGTCGGTCACGGTCTTGGCTCCTTGTGGCTTGGATTCGATGCGGGGGAACAAACTTGCGCCCTTCGATATTGTCACGCCGGCGATGGGGGCGTTCCATTCGTAGGATGGCTCGGGCAGTGCCTTTGAAAAATCGAGCGGCAAACCGAGTTGACGGGCCATCTCCGCGGCGGTGTGCGGCATATACGGGTAGATGAGCACGGACACGAGACGAAGGGCTCTGGCAGTGACATTGAGCACGGTCTTGAGCCGTCCATGATCGTCCGGCTTCTTGGCCAACTGCCAGGGCGCCGCCTTGTCGATGTATTCGTCGCAGCGTCCGATGAGTTCCCAGATCGCCTGAAGATTCTCGCGGAAGGCGAGCATGCCGAATCCCTGTTCGATCCGGGCTGGCAACGTACGGGCGGCGCCGGAAATCTGTTCCTCGACCACAGACACGGCTGTCGCACCCTCTTCAGGAATGACGCCCTGGGCAAACCGTTCGATCATCGTTAACGTGCGGCTCAGGAGATTGCCGATTCCATTCGCTAGATCGCTATTGATGCCGGCGATCATGGCCGACTGGGAAAAATCCCCGTCCTGGCCGAAGGGGACCTCCCGAAAGAGGAAATACCGGAATGCATCGGTGCCGAATTGGTCGACTATTTTATTCGGATCGACCACGTTGCCGCGACTCTTCGACATTTTCTCGCCGTCCACCGTCCACCACCCATGCGCGAAGATCATTTCAGGCAGCGGCAGGTCCAGCGCGATGAGCATCGTGGACCAGTAGACGGCATGGGTGGTCAGGATGTCTTTCCCGACCAAGTGGACCGATGCCGGCCAGTAGCGGTCCCGAGACGGAGTCGGGGTGAGGTACTCCAACGCCGAGATGTAGTTCACGAGCGCATCAAACCAGACATAGGTGACGTAGTCCTTGTCGAACGGCAGCTCAATTCCCCAAGAGAGTCTGGATTTCGGACGCGAAATCGACAGGTCGCCCAGCTTTTGAGTCTGGAGAAATCCAAGCACTTCGTTGCGGCGGGACTCAGGCCGGATGAAGCTCGGATGTTGTTTGATGTAGTCGATCAAGCGATCCTGATACCGGCCCATCTTAAAGAAATAGTTGTGCTCGCTGAGTCGCTCGACGGGACGTTTGCAGTCCGGACAGTTGCCGTCGACGATATCTTTTTCGGTCCAGAACCGCTCGTCGAACGTGCAGTACCAACCCGTATACGAGTCTTTATAGATCAATCCCTTATCAAACAGTTCTTGAAGATATCGTTGAACGACGGTCTTATGGCGAGGGTCGGTCGTTCTGATGAACGCGTCGTTGGAGATGTTCAGGCGTGTCCAGAGTTGCTGAAATTGAGGGGCTAACCTGTCACAGTGGGTTTGCGGGTCGATCCCGGCCTTCGCGGCCGCCTGCTGGACTTTTTGACCGTGCTCGTCGAGGCCGGTGAGGAAGAAGACGTCTCGTCCGCGGAGGCGCCAATAACGCGCGAGCACGTCGGCGGCGATGGTTGTGTAGGCGTGGCCGATGTGCGGCACGTCGTTGACGTAGTAGATGGGCGTCGTGATGTAGAAGGTCTGCCTGTCGCGCATGGCCTTCTGGAAGATAGCAGGTTGCCGGCGGATATTGCTAGGCAGGGGCGCCCGCTGGCACGAGGGCGAGCGCCTCGCGGAGGCGCAGGAGCGTCGTCTCCAAGGCCATGTGCAGATTCAGGTGGCGGGCGGCCTGCTGTTCGGTGCGCTCGATCTCGTTGAGCAGGGTCAGCAGCAGGTCGAGGTCCGCCCGGCTTGCGTACTGTCGCAATTGCGCCAGGTGGTCGAGATGGAGAATCTGTTCCTGATCCCCACCCACGCGGACCAGCACGAGGTCGCGGATCCAACGGGTGAGCCAGCTCAGAATCTCCACGCCGCGGTCGGCTTTCGCCAGGCTTTCCGCCGCAGAGAGAATCGCCGTCGTCGATGTGAGGGTGGCGGGCGACACGAGTTCGAGACATTCGCGCTGTCGGGCGCGCAGCTCGTCGATGTCCATCGTCAAGGCTTCGCCGATGCGTCCCTCAGTGAAGACCGCGAGGAAGCGGGCGTCGGCCGGCGGCAGTTCGCGTCGCAGAATCAGCGCGGCCTCTACCTGCGTGCGGGCGGGTGTCGTAAACCGAAGCGCCTGACAGCGCGAACGGATCGTGACGGGGAGGGCGTGCGGCCGGCTTGAGATCAGAAGAAACAGTCCGTGTCCCGGCGGTTCCTCCAGCGTCTTGAGCAGCGCGTTCGCGGCGCCGATGGTCAGGCGGTCCGCTTCGTCGATGAGACAGACCTTCCGTTCGCCCATCAATGGCCGGTAGATGAACTGCTGTTCGATCTCACGCACCTGTTCGATCTTGATCTGGGGTGTGGCAAGTTCCCGGTCCGGTTCGATGACGAGGAAATCCGGGTGCGTACGAGCCTCGACCTGCTGGCAGGCGCGGCAGGTCCCGCAACCGTCTGGATCGTCGGGCGCGCCTGGCCGCTCGCAGTGGAGTGCTTGGACCAGCCGCGTCGCGACCCTCGACTTTCCGATCCTCGCTTCGCCATGGAACAGGTAGGCGTGCGCCAATCGGCCGTGGCTGAGGGCCGACTTCAGCACGGCGATCGGGCGTTCGTGGCCGGTGAGGTCACGAAAGGGCATGGTCAGGTCCGTTTTGTCGCGCGCAGACGTCGCCGCTCCAGCCATTGAGAGACCACGGCTTCGACCGCCGCTTCCACGGTGTCCGGTGCAGGGATTGCGTTTACGACCTTGATGCGGCGCGGTTCGCGCCGCGCCAGCGCGAGAAACCCGGCCCGAACTTTTCTGTGAAATCGTACGGCTTCTCGATCAAGGCGGTTCTCCGTGGCGGCCTGCCGTCGCCGCCGCAGCCCGACGGCGACGGGCACGTCGAAGAGTATGGTGAGATCCGGCGTCAGCCCGTCTGTAGCCCAGTCGTTCATCGCGCGCAAGAAAGGAAGATCGAGCCCCCGTCCGTAGCCTTGGTAGGCGAACGTCGAATCCGAGAACCGGTCGCACACCACGGTGATGCCGCGGGCGAGGGCCGGCCTCACGACCTGATCGACATGCTGGCGGCGCGCGGCCAAGATGATGAGCGCTTCCGTTTCCGGCGCGATGGCCTCGGTCGATTTGTCCAGCAGGACGCTGCGCAGGCGCTCCGCGGTCGGCGTGCCTCCCGGTTCCCTGGTATGCAGGACCGTCTGCCCGCGCGCCGCCAGGAACCGGCTCAGGAGGGCTGCATGGGTGGTCTTCCCGCTCCCCTCACCGCCTTCCAGTGTGATGAAGATGCCCGTCTTCCGATCTCGTGGTCGCGCCAACGGTCGTCCGTGCCTGGTAAACGATTGCCGCGCGATCCTATGCCATGCAACCTGCAATAGCAAGAACGAGAATCGCGGGAGCGGCCCGTCCGCCCCGTCTGGGTTTCCTCCAATGGGGAGTGGAGATGACGCCGTGCGTGCGGTAACCTGAACATCCGTTAGGGCGTTCTCGTTTCTGTAAGGCGACAGTGTTCCCATCGGCTTCGGTCGGGTTGCTGAGCGACTGAGGGCGCGGCAGCGCGTGGAGAACCTGGACTGCTCTAACCCATTGAAATTAGCAAGAAATAGCTTGCGGCGAGCGGAGAAAACTCTGTATGATGAGCCTCCACAATATAGGCTCTGTTTCACGTCCCGATCTCTATGCTGAAAACCGCCTTAAAACGCTATTTTCTGACCGGCCTACTGGTGGTGACCCCGATCTGGGGAACGATCCTCATACTGAAAACGTTGTTTGTGACGGTGGATGGCATTCTGGGCGATGTCGTCGCGCAGATGGTTCCCGATCACTACGTCCCGGGGCTAGGCATCATCACGTTGATTCTGCTGATCTTCACGGTGGGGTTGTTTACCGCCAATTTCATCGGCCGGCAAATCGTCAAGATCTGGGAGGATTGGCTCGCCCGACTGCCGGTGGTCCGTGGGATTTATTCCACGTTGAAATCAATGATGGACATTCTGTCGTTCTCCGACCGGGGCTCCTACCACCGCGTCGTGCTGATTCAGTTTCCGAAGAACGGCCATTACTGTTTTGCGTTCGTGACGGGGATGACAAAAGGCGAGACGACGACATTGAGCCAGGAGCCGTTGATTCACGTCTATGTGCCGACGTCGCCGAATCCGACCTCCGGCTACTTTCTGCTGGTGCCGGAGCGGGAAGTGATTTCGGTCGACATCAGCGTTGAAGAAGCCATGAAATTGATCGTGTCGGGCGGACTCTATTCGCCGTCGGGTTCCATGACGTCCGTTCTCAATGCCGATGCCAAATGGAGCCGGGTCAAGCAGCCGGATGCGGGAGTGCCGATCGCATGACGCAGTTGCCTTCCTCCGCAGCGGTCGCCGGCGTCGGGGTCATCGTTATGGCCGCCGGTCTCGGCACGCGCATGAAGTCCGGCTTGGCGAAAGTGCTCCATACGGTCGCCGGGAAGCCGATGGTGTCGTATGTGGGCGAGCTGGCCTGCCGGCTGGCCGATCGAGGCGTGGCCGTGGTGGTCGGCTATCAAGGGGCGGAGGTCCGGAAGGTCGTGGAAGCTCTACCCGGTCGCCCGGCTGTGGCGGAACAGTCGCAGCAACTCGGCACGGGACACGCGGTGCTGCAGGCGCGTCCCGTGTTCGACGCCGATCCGAGCCGGCGTCCTTCGCGGTACGTGATTCTGAACGGAGACACGCCCCTCCTCACCGAGTCGACCGTGCGGGACATGCTGGCAATGCACGATGAGCAGAAAGCCACGGTCACCGTCCTAACGGCGCTGCTCGACGACCCCTCGGGATACGGGCGTATCATTCGCCAACGTCGCGACGAGTGGGAGCGGGGCGCCGCCGACAATACCGTGCAGAAGATCGTCGAGGAACGGGATGCCTCTCCGGAGGAACGTCGGGTGCGGGAGGTCAACGTGGGGACCTATGTCGTGGACGGAGAGTTTCTCTTTCCCGCCTTGGACAAGCTTCATCCGCACAACGCGCAAGGGGAGTACTATCTCACGGACATCGTGCAACTGGCGGTCGAGCAAGGTCGCACGGTGTCGGCGCTGCGGCTGCGCGACGCGCAGGAGGGGTTGGGCATCAACAGCCGCGCGCAGTTGGCCGAGGCCGAGCAGGTGATTCGCGCCCGCCTCCGGAACCGCTGGCTCGATGCGGGGGTGACGATGCGGGATCCGTCCTCTGTCTGGATCGATGCGGACGTGATCATCGGCCGGGACACGATTTTGTATCCGAATGTCACGCTCGAAGGCCGCACGACGATCGGCGAGCGGACGGTCGTGCATTCGGGCGTCCGCATCACGGATTGCACGATCGGGAACCAGGTCGGGATTCTCGATCACTGCGTGCTCCGCGAGTCGCAGATCGAGGACGACGCGCAGCTCGGTCCGTTCGTGCATCTGCGCCCCGGCGTGCTGGTGCGACGGAAAGCCAAGGTGGGCAACTTCGTCGAAATGAAGAAAACCGAGCTGGGCGAAGGGGCGAAGGCCAATCATCTGAGCTATCTCGGCGACGCCACCATCGGGAAAGGCGTGAACATCGGTGCCGGGACGATCACGTGCAACTATGACGGGGTGCACAAGTACCACACCGTGATCGGGGATCATGTGTTCGTCGGAAGCGACACGCAGCTGATCGCTCCGGTGACCGTCGGCGCCGGGGCGGTGATCGCGGCCGGCACCACGGTGACGCAGGATGTGCCGGCGGATGCCCTGGCCATTGCCCGGGTGCCTCAAGTCAATCGGCCGGGTTGGGCGGCCAAGCGGAGAGCGTTGCTGGTCGGCGATTCTTTGCCGACGGCCAGCAAGCTGAGGAGCGCGAAAGCCGATCGGTCTCCGCGAGCGTCGAGCAAGCGCAAGGCGAAGGCCTCGAAAAGGAGGCCGCGATGATGGAGGAGCGTCGTTGGCCTGTCAGTCTGTTAACCAGGAGCTAACACGATGTGCGGCATCGTCGGATACGTTGGCAACCAAGACGCGGTCCCGATCCTCATCGGCGGGCTCGCCAAATTGGAGTATCGCGGCTACGACTCGTCGGGCGTGGCTGTGCAGCAGGGCGAGAAGATCGCCGTGCGGCGCAGCGTGGGCAAGCTCGTCAATCTGCAAAACTCGCTCAAGGAACACGCGCTGACGGGAACGGTGGGGATCGGCCACACCAGGTGGGCGACGCACGGGAAACCGTCGGAACAAAACGCCCATCCGCACCGGTCGAACGGGTGCGTGCTGGTGCACAACGGCATCATCGAGAACTATCAGCCGCTCAAGCAGCAGCTCGAGAAGGACGGCTACAAGTTCGAATCGGAAACCGACACGGAAGTCGTGGCGCACCTGATCGACAAGTACCTCCAGAAAGGACAGACGCTGGCCGAGGCGGTGCGCTCGGCTACGAAAGACGTGCGCGGCAGCTATGCGCTCGCCGTGATCTCCGAGCGGGAACCGGGAACGCTGATCGCCGCTCGGTCCGGGTGTCCGCTGGTGGTCGGCCGGACGAAGCACGAGTCCTTCGTGGCCTCCGACGTCATGGCGATGCTGGCGCACACGCGCGAGGTGACGTATCTCGATGAAGGAGATGTCGCCGTCGTGACGCAGGACGACGTGCGGTTCATGGACCGCGACGGGCGCACGGTGACGCGCACGCCGTCCACGATCACGTGGGACGCGTCGGCCGCCGAGAAGAGCGGGTATCCCCATTTCATGCTGAAGGAGATCCACGAGCAGCCGCAGACGATTCTCGATACGATGCGGGGGCGGTATTCCTACGAAACCGGGGAGGCCGATCTGCCCGATATCGGATTGACGCCGCGTGAATTCGCGGCCGTGGAGCGGATCTGGATCGTGGCCTGCGGAACGTCCTGGCATGCCGGGCTGGTCGGGAAATATCTCTTCGAGGAAATGGTGCGGACTCCGGTGCAGGTCGACATCGGCAGCGAGTTCCGGTATCGCGACCCGCTGGTCGGCAAGAACGATCTGTTCATCACCATTTCGCAGTCGGGCGAAACGGCCGATACGCTGGCGGCCGCGCGGGAAGCGAAGCAAAAGGGCGCGCGCGCGGTGTCCATTGTGAACGTGGTCGGCAGCACCCTGGCACGCGAATCGGACGGCGTGCTCTACACCCACTGCGGGCCGGAGATCGGCGTGGCGTCGACGAAGGCCTTCACGGCTCAGCTCACGGCGCTCTATCTCTTGGCTCTGCACCTGGCCCGCGTGCGGAACATGATGAGCGCCGACGACGGCAAGGCCTGGCTCGACCGCCTGGTCCGCCTGCCCGCGCTGGTCGAGCGGGTGTTGGGCCGCGAAGCCGAGATCGTGGCCATGGCCAAACGCTTTTACAAGAAGCGCAATTTTCTCTTTCTGGGGCGCGGCATCAATTATCCGATCGCGCTCGAAGGTTCGTTGAAATTGAAAGAGATTTCCTACATCCACGCCGAAGGGTACGCGGCGGGCGAGATGAAGCACGGCCCGATCGCCCTCATCGACAAGGACATGCCGGTGGTGGTGCTGGCGCCGCGGGACCGGTTGTACGAAAAGACCGTGAGCAATCTGATGGAAGTCAAGGCACGGCATGCACCGGTCATCGCATTCGTGGCGGAGGGCGAGCGGGAGCTGGGCAAGGTCGCCGATGCGGTGTTTACGATTCCCGATACCCATCCGTTGATCTCGCCCATCCTGTTTACCGTTCCGCTCCAGTTGCTCGCGTATCACATCGCCGTGCTGCGCGGAACGGACGTGGATCAGCCGAGGAATCTGGCGAAAAGCGTGACGGTGGAGTGATGAGCGCTGAACAGGTCCTGTCTCCGACCAGCCCGGCCGTCCTCGCACCCCGCCCGGTGTAGGGGCCCCGCTGCGGGCGGCCGGGGCTCCCAAGTCGGATCCACCCGTTCGGCGAGAGTATGTAAGGAAACGAGTACAATGTCGAAAATCACGAAAGCCGAAGTCGAAAAGGTCGCCAGACTGGCCCGGCTCGCAATCACGGAGGGTGAGAAAGACACGTTCGCGCAGCAGTTGAGCCAGATCCTCACGCACGTAGAGAAGCTGAACCAGTACGACACCCGGGGGATCGAGCCGACTGCCACGGTGCTGGGCCAGGTGAACGTGTTCCGCGACGATGTCGTCCGTCCGTCGTTGCCGGTCGAACAGGCCCTGGCCAATGCGCCGGAGCGCGAGGCGGACGCATTCTGTGTGCCGAAAATAATCGAATAATGTGAGCGGTGATGAGCGATCCGTAACCCTTTGCGCGATGGACGAGACTTGCGGGAGTCGGGAAACGGACGAGTCCCGCGTTTCTAGCGTTTCCCGTTCGTCGCCCGTCCTCCGATCTCCTAATCACGAGGTGTGCATTATGTTTCGACAAATGCTGCGTTCCAAGATTCATCGCGCGACCGTGACCGGCGCGCACCTCGAATATGAGGGTAGTCTGACGGTCGACGAGGATCTGCTGGACGCGGCGGGAATTCTCCCGTACGAAGCCGTGGTCTGCTCCAACCTGAACAACGGAGAGCGGTTCATGACGTACGCCATCGGCGGACGGCGGGGGAGCGGAGAGATCATTTTGAACGGTCCGACGGCACGCAAAGGGGCCGTCGGCGATCAGATCATCATTTTTTGTTACGAGTACTACGGCGAAGAGGAAATTAAACGGCATGCTCCGAAAATCGTCCGCGTGAACGATAAGAACCGGATCGTCGAAGCGGTGGATAAACGCTGATGGCTCTTCACAAGCTGACGCTCTGCGAGTTGCAGAAGAAATTCACGGCGGGAGAGGTGACTGCGACGGAGATCGTGCGCGCGTATTTCCTGCGGATCGGCCAGGTCGAGCCCAAGGTCAAAGCCTACGTGACGCAGGTCAAAGAGCCGGCGCTGGCGCAGGCGGAGGCGTTGGACCGCAAGCTCAAGGGGTGGCGGAAGACCCAGGCGATGACCGGGATGCCCGTCGCGTTGAAGGACAATATCTGCACGGACGGCGTGATGACCACCTGTAGCTCGCGCATGCTGCGGAATTTCGTGCCGCCTTACGATGCGACGGTGGTCGCGAAATTGCGACAGCAGGAATACATCCTGCTGGGTAAGACGAACCTCGACGAGTTCGCGATGGGTTCGTCCACGGAGAATTCGGCGTTCGGACCCAGCCGGAATCCCTGGAACCTCCAGTGCGTGCCGGGGGGATCGAGCGGCGGGTCCGCGGCTGCGGTCGCGGCGGACGAATGTGTCGCCGCGCTGGGGTCCGACACGGGCGGATCGATCCGCCAGCCGGCGGCGTTCTGCGGGGTGGTGGGGTTGAAGCCGACGTACGGCCGCGTATCGCGCTACGGGCTGGTGGCGTTCGCATCGTCGTTGGATCAGATCGGACCGATCACGAAGGACGTGTCGGATGCGGCGTTCCTGCTGGGCGTCATCGCCGGGCACGATCCGATGGATTCGACTTCGGCCGACGTGCCCGTGCCGGATTACATGAGGAGCCTGAAAAAGAAGGACCTCAGGAAGCTCAAGGTCGGTGTGCCGCAGGAATTTTTCGGCGAAGGGCTCGATCCCGAGGTCGAACAGGCGGTGCGGGCGGCGATCGACGAGTTGAAGAATCTGGGTGCGGAGGTCAAAGACATCCAATTGCCGAGAACCGATGCCGCGGTGGCCGTGTACTATGTTCTGGCGACGGCGGAGGCCAGCTCGAATCTCGCCCGTTACGACGGCGTGAAGTTCGGTTTGCGCGCCAAAGAGACGAAGGACTTGCTCGATCTCTACATGAAGACCAGGCAGGAGGGATTCGGACCGGAAGTGAAGCGCCGCATCATGCTCGGCACGTATGCGCTCAGCTCAGGCTATTACGATGCCTATTACGCAAAAGCCCAGGCGGTGCGGACGTTGATCTGTCAGGATTTCGAAGCGGCCTTCAACGAGGTCGATGTGATCGTGACGCCGGTCACGCCGACGCCGGCCTTCAAGCTTGGGGAGAAGAGCGAGGACCCGTTGCAGATGTACCTGTCCGATATCTTCACGATCTCGGTGAACCTGGCCGGGCTGCCGGCCATCGCGGTGCCTTGCGGGTTCAGCAAGGCGAATCTGCCCATCGGATTGCAATTGATCGGGCGCGCGTTCGAGGAAGAGACGCTCTTGAGGGCCGCGCATGCCTACGAGCACGCGACACAGTGGCATCTCAAAAAGCCGGTGGTACGGTAAGGTAGAAATGGAGGGAGGTAGACGGTGAGGGCAGTCGGAGGGTGTCCATGACGATCGTCGAAATCGCCGCCATTCTTGTCGCCGTCGCCTTTGCCGTGCTGGTCGGCTATCTCGTGCCGGTGCTGATTCAAGTCCGGAAAACGGTGGCTGAATCCCAGCAGTTGCTTTCGAAAATGAATGCCGATCTGCCGTCGCTGGTGGCTGAACTGCGGTCCATGAGCCAAAACCTGAACGACCTGACGGATCAGGCGCGGAGCGGCGTCGAGCATGCGGCGGTGCTGCTGCACGCGGTGGGCGAGGTCGGCGAGTCCGTGCAACAAGTACACAACGTGGTGCGAGGATCGGGCGGGACGTTGCTGACGAATGTGGCGAGCATGGTGGCCGGATTCAAGGCGGCCACGCAGGTGGTGCGCGAACGTTTGAAGCATGAAGGAGGACCACACAATGGCGGATGAACGCGGGTCTTCGGCGGCGGTGCTGCTGGCGTTTCTCAGCGGGGCGGCCTTGGGCGCCGTCGCCGCGCTGCTCCTCGCTCCTCGATCGGGGCGCGAATCGCGGGAACAGTTGCGCGGCTATGCGCGGCGGGCGGAGGACAATCTTCGGGACCTGGCCGGACGGGCGGGAGAGGCTTTCGAAGAAGTGGTCGACCAGGGCAAAGAGTTTGTCGAGACGAAGAAGTCGGTGTTGAAAGAGGCGTTCGAGGCCGGCCGCGAGGCCATGAAGCGCGAGCGCGACCGGCTGCGGGGCGAAGGGCCGGGCGGCGCATGATCTACGAGGTGGTTATCGGCGTCGAGGTGCATGCGCAGTTGCGGACGAAGTCCAAGATGTTCTGCGCGTGCGGGACGGCGTTTGGTCTGCCGGCCAACAGTCAGACGTGTCCGGTGTGCCTGGGGATGCCGGGCGCTTTGCCGGTAATCAACAGGGCGGCGGTTGAAATGGCGGTTCGTGCGGGGCTGGCGCTCAACTGTACCATCGCGGCGAACAACCGGTTTGCGCGGAAGAACTACTTCTATCCCGATTTGCCCAAGGGGTACCAGATATCCCAGTACGAGTCGCCGATCTGCGAGCATGGCTGGATTGAGATCGCGGCGGGCGACGGTAAGAAGCGGGTGCGCATCCGGCGCGCACATCTCGAGGAAGACGCCGGGAAGAATATCCACGACGCCGGCACGGGCGGCAGCCGGGTGGACTTCAATCGCGCCGGTACGCCGTTGCTGGAGATCGTGACCGAGCCGGATATGCGGTCGGCCGACGAGGTGGTGGCGTATCTCAAGAGCCTTCGCGATATTCTGATGTATCTCGAAGTGTGCGACGGCAACATGGAGGAAGGCAGCTTCCGCTGCGAGCCGAATCTCTCGTTGCGCCCCCTGGGCCAGAAGGAGTTCGGCACGAAGGTCGAGTTGAAGAACATCAACTCGTTCAAATTCGTGAAGGACGCGATCGAATACGAAATCAAGCGCCAGACGAAAGTATTGAACGAGGGCGGGAGGGTCCAGCAGGAAACACGCCTGTGGAACATCGAGCGCGGCGAGACGGCGGTGATGCGCAGCAAGGAAGAAGCGCACGATTACCGGTATTTCCCCGATCCTGACTTGGTTCCGTTGAAACTCGATCCGGAGTGGATCGCGGGGTTCAAGTCCGCGCTGCCGGAACTGCCGGCGGCGAGGGCGAAGCGATTTGTCACTGACTATGGCTTGCCCGAGTACGATGTCGGCGTGCTGACCGCGTCCAAGGGAATGGCGGACTACTTCGAGTCGTGCGTGAGGCTCTTCGACCAACCCAAGACCGTCAGCAATTGGGTGATGGGCGAGCTGATGCGCGAGTTGAACAACTCCGGGACCGACGTGAGCGCGTCCCCGGTTTCTCCGGAACGACTCGTGAGCCTGTTGCAGATGGTCGACAAAGGCGCGATCAGCTTGAAAGTCGCGCGCGACATTTTCCCGGAGATGTACGGCAGCGGGAAGTCGGCGGAGCAAATCGTGCAGGAGAAAGGTCTGACGCAAGTATCCGACGAAGGCGTACTGGAGAAGATCATCGACGAGGTGTTGACGAAGAATCCGGCGCAGGTGGCGCAGTTCAAGGAAGGGAAGCAGCAGGTTCTCGGGTTCCTCGTCGGGCAGGTGATGAAGGCGAGCGGAGGGAGGGCGAATCCAGGGAAGGTGAATGAGTTGCTGAAAAGGAAGCTGGCGGTCTATTCGGGAAAATGATAACGGGATGGCGAAGGAGAACGAGAGGGTATGAGCGCGATCAGGGAGATCAAAGGCAGGCAGATCGTCGATTCGCGTGGGAATCCCACGGTCGAGGCGGAAGTGACGCTGGAGAGCGGCGCCAAGGGACGGGCGGCGGTGCCGTCGGGTGCGTCGACCGGCGAGAAAGAAGCGATCGAGCTGCGGGACGGCGACAAGAAGCGTTGGATGGGCAAGGGCGTCTCCAAGGCCGTCACCAACATCAACAAGGTGAT
Organism: uncultured Nitrospira sp.; assembly: GCA_964445795.1. Lineage (GTDB taxonomy): Bacteria > Nitrospirota > Nitrospiria > Nitrospirales > Nitrospiraceae > Nitrospira_D. Next base: position 62,593 of record CAYULI010000009.1, read on the forward strand.
CGCGCCAGAATTGCTGGGCAAGGAAGCGCTCGATCAAGCCGGCATCGATCATGCGATGGTCGCGTTGGACGGAACGAAGACCAAGGGCAGGCTGGGTGCCAATGCGATCCTCGGCGTCTCGTTGGCGGTCGCGAAAGCCGCGGCGAATGAAACGGGACAGCCGCTCTATCGTTATCTGGGCGGCGCCAACGCGCGGGTGCTCCCGGTGCCGCTGATGAACATCATCAACGGCGGAGTCCATGCCGACAACCGGCTCGACCTTCAGGAGTTCATGATCATGCCGGTCGGGGGGGAGACGTTCGGCGAAGCGCTCCGCATGGCGACGGAGGTGTTTCATTCATTGAAGGCCCTGTTGAAGAAAAAGGGATTGAATACGGCGGTGGGGGACGAGGGCGGGTTTGCACCGGATCTCCAATCGAACGAAGACGCGTTGGGGCTGATCATGCAGGCGATCGAGGCGGCGGGATACAAGCCGGGTCGGGACATCGCCTTGGCGCTGGATTGCGCCGCAAGCGAATTGTACGAAAAGGGTCGCTATGTCCTCGAAGCGGAAAAGAATCCAGAGCGTTCGTCCGAGGAGATGATCGGTTATTACGCGAAACTGCTGGATCGCTATCCGATCCTGTCGATCGAAGACGGATTGAGCGAGCTGGACTGGAAAGGCTGGAAGATGCTCACGGAACGACTGGGGAAGCGGGTCCAGCTCGTCGGCGACGACATCTTCGTGACCAACGTGGACATCTTCTCCAAAGGAATCCGGGAAGGCATCGGCAATTCGATCCTGATCAAATTGAACCAGATCGGGACCTTGACCGAAACGTTGGACGCGATCGAGCTGGCGAAACGGTCCGGCTATACGGCGATCATCTCGCACCGGTCCGGCGAAACCGAAGACACAACGATCGCGGATGTGGCGGTGGCGACGAACAGCGGATTGATCAAGACCGGCTCGTTGTCGCGGACGGATCGAGTGGCCAAGTACAATCAGTTGCTCCGCATCGAGGAGGAATTGGGGGCGTCGGCGGTCTATCGCGGCCGGGAGGCCGTGCCGAGTCGGTCATAAGGAGCCGCAGACAGACATGATCATCAAGCAAAATCGCGGGCGCCGGTGGCTGGACTGGCATCGGCGCATGGTGGCGGTGGCGCAGGTCGTAGGGGTCGGTGCCTGCGTATGGTTGCTCCTCGCGCTCTTCTTCGGGGAGATGGGGCTGCCGCGCTATCTGGCTATGCGCAATCATGCAACCCAGTTGGAGAAGGATCTGGCGGCGTTGCGTGGGGAGAACGCATCGCTCCGGAGCGACATCGCGCGATTGCAGCACGATCCGGCGAAGATCGAGCAGTTGGCCAGAGAACGATTGGGATATGTGCGCAAAGGCGAGACGGTCTATCAGCTCGCGCCCGGTTCATTGAACCAGCAGGAAGGCCAGACCAAGCCATGAAGTTCGGGACGGTGACCATCGTCGGTCGGTCGAACGTGGGGAAGTCCACGCTCCTCAATCGTCTGCTGGGCGAAAAGATCGCGATCGTATCGGACAAGCCGCAGACGACGCGAACCCGCATTCTGGGTGTGGCGCACCTGCCTGACGCCCAGATCGCTTTTCTCGACACGCCCGGCCTCCACAAACCGCAACATCTGCTCAACCGACGGATGGTGCGCACGACGGTGGAAACCCTCGATGCGGCCGACCTGTTCTATGTGCTGATGGAGGCGACGAGTCTCCCGGGGCCGGGCGATCTGGCGGCGATCGCGTACGTGAAGGAAGCATTGGCGAAACGGGAACGACCGGTCATCCTGGTCGTGACCAAGATCGATCTGGTCAACAAGTTCAAGCTGCTGCCGGTGCTCGAGGGCTATGCGAAGCTGTTCCCCTGGACCGAAGTGGTGCCGGTGTCCGCGCAGGCCGATGACAATATCGATCGCCTGCTGGCGGTGACCGTCTCGCACCTTCCGGAGGGCGAAGGCGCCTACGGCGACGACGTGATCACCGACCAGTCTCTGCGCACGCTCGCGGCGGAGATCATTCGCGAAAAGATTCTAGGGGCCACGACGCAGGAAGTGCCGTATTCTGTTGCGGTGGAGATCGGCCAGTTCAAGGAAGAAGGCAGGCTGGCCCGCATCCACGCGTCGATCCTGGTGGAGCGGGAGACGCAGAAGGGCATTCTGATCGGCAAGCAGGGCGAGCGTCTGAAAGTGATCGGCACGCAAGCGCGGCAGGATATGGAGCGGCTGTTCGGGATGAAGGTCTTCTTGGAAGTCTGGGTGAAGGTGAAGGAAGCCTGGCGCGAGGACGAACAGGTGCTGGTGGCGTTGGGATATTGACGAGTGAAACATGCAACCGGCTGAGCGACCAGTAGAGACGAAAACTTCCGACGCACGGCCGCGCCTGTCGGAACGGGATCTGTTGCGCGAGGCGCTCCGCGATCAGGCCGAGCGTGGGCAGACGAAGTCCGATATTGTGCTCCAATCCGCGCAGAAGTTGCTGCGCCGAGGCGCGATCACGAACCTCTCCAAAATGCTCGGGCGCCTGCATCCGGCCGACATCGCGAAAGTTATCACCCACCTCTCCTCTCCGAAAGAGAAGCGGGAAGTCTTCGAGCTGGTTCGAGGCGAAGCCAAGCGCGGCCAGGTGTTGAGCGAGCTGGACGGCGACAGCATCCAGCAAGTGCTGGCCGACCTCCTCAGTTCCGACATCGCCTGGCTGCTGAAAGATCTCGGCCCGGACGACGTGGCCTACATTCTCGGATTCCTGCCGGAAGAGCGCGGGAAGGAGATCCTCGCGCTGATGAAAACCGAGGATTCGACCGAGGTTGCGGACATTCTCAAGTACCCGAAGGACACGGCCGGCGGGATCATGACGACCGAGTTCTTCTCCCTGCCGGAGGATGCGACCGCGCAGGAGGCCATCCGCCGGCTCCAGCAGGCCACCGACGCGGAGATGGTGTTCTACATCTATGTCACGGACAAAGACGGACGTCTGGTCGGAGTGCTGTCGCTTCGACAGCTCTTGACGGTGCCGCCGGCGACGCCGCTTAAGAACATCATGACGCGCGATGTGATCAGCGTGTCCGTGGACATGGACCAGGAGGAGGTCGCGCGGCAGGTCGCGAGCTATAACTTGCTGGCCATTCCGGTGGTGGAGAAGGACGGCAAGCTTGTGGGCATCATCACGGTCGACGACGTGGTGGACGTCATCCGCGAAGAGGCGACCGAGGACATGCTGAAGATGGCCGGCGCCATCGAAGAGGACAGTGTGTCGAAATCGTCGAGCCTGGGCGCGGCGAAGGTACGGTTGCCGTGGCTGTTCACGAATCTCGTAGGCAGTCTCCTGTCGGGGGCGATCCTGTGGTACTTCCGCTTTACGATTCAGGAGGTGGTGGCCATCGTCAGTTTCATTCCGGTCATCGCGGCCATGGGCGGCAACGTCGGATTGCAGTCGTCGACGCTGATCATCCGCGGATTGGCGACGGGCGTCGTCGAGCTTACCGATGTCTGGACGGTGTTTTTCCGCGAAGTGCGGATCGGATTGCTGATGGGCGTCGCCTGTGGCCTTATCCTGACCGTCGTGGGATGGGCGTGGCATCAAGGATTTCTGGGGATGGTCGTCGGCGCGTCGTTGATCATCGCGTTCTTCGTCTCGACGAGCATGGCGACCATCATGCCGATCGTGCTCAAGCGGATGGGCATCGACCCGGCGGTGGCGGCGGGCCCGTTCGTCACGACGGCGAACGATATCACGGGGATCACGATCTATCTCACCTTGGCCACGCTGTTCCTGGAGTATCTGCGGTGACGCGCACGGATGTCATCCGCGGGCCTCGCCTGATCGGCGGAAAGGACTCCACGGGATGCCGCTGGTAAAAGCGACGGCCATCATTCTGAAAAGCCGCAAGTGGGCCGATGCGGATCGAATCGTCACGTTCTATACGAAAGAGTTGGGCAAGATACGGGGTATCGCCCGAGGGGCGCGCCGCTTGAAGAGCCGGTTCGGCTCGGCGCTTGAACCGTTCACTCTCTGTCATCTGAATCTGTTCGAGAAACCGGGCGATTCGCTGTTCCGGGTTTCGCACGTCGACTTGGTCGCGTCGTTTCAGCCGCTGCGCGAGGACCTCGCGCTCATGACGTCCGCCGCGCGCATGGTGAATGTGGTGGCGGCCGTCACGCCGGACGGAGATCCCGATCCGCGCATCTTCGACACCCTCGAGCAGGGATTGGCGTCGCTTCCGCGAAGCGGCGATCCGGCGTTTACGGCGCTACTGTTTCAAATTCGGCTCTTGGGGCTCACGGGTTTTCGTCCTCAGACCGATCACTGCGCGGCCTGCGGGAAGACGCGGTTGGTGGGAGAGCCGCAGTTCTCGCCCGTGGCTGGCGGTCTGGTCTGCCCGACCTGCGCGGAGCGGCAGCGGGCCCGGTGCGTGGCGCTCTCGCGCGGGAGCCTGTCGTTCCTCCATCAAGCGATCAGGATGACCCCCGAGCTGGTGACGCGTCTCAAAGCCACCGGCCAAGTGCGAAGCGAGATCGAGGAAGCGATAGACTGTTACGTGACGGTGGTGGCGGGAAAACGGATCCCACCGGCGGATTTTCTGTCGTCCGCGCTGTTGGCATGATCGGCACAGGGATGCAGGGGAGCGAGGCCATGACGACCGAGGCGTTGGAACCCCGCGACATGGAATGGATCGATAAGGGCGTATTGGGGATTGACTGGAGCGACGGTCACAAAGGAGTGTATCCGGTTCGGTACCTGCGGCAGCAGTGTCCGTGCGCCGCCTGCGTGGATGAGTGGTCAGGGGAGCGCCGACTGAAAGCGGACGACGTGCCGCTGTTGATCATGTTGCAGGATATCCAGCCGGTAGGCCGCTATGCCTTGCAATTCAAGTGGAGCGATGGACATGACACCGGAATCTATTCCTATTCCTTGCTTCGGCGGCTCTGTCAATGCGATCGATGCCAGCCGATCAAACCCGTGGAGCAGAAGACGAGGCGGTTACTGTGATGGCGAAGAATACGGTAGCGGGTATCCGTCACGGCACGAGGCACGGTGTGCTTTCATGGGTTATGCGATCGGGGAGACTGGCGGCCGGTCTTGTCGCCATCGGCCTCTGGGCCGGGTGCAGTAGCCTGCCGCCGATCGAGGAACAGGAGCGGATGGTCTCCAATAACGATCTCGCGTTGCACCGGGTAACGACACGGGCGGTGGTTCGTGCCTGGGGCAAACCACCCTATCACCATAGCGAGTTCACCCACTTCTTCGTGATGCCCGATCAGAGCATGGTCCCGCAATCCCGCGTGGTCTCCGGAGAGTCTCCGCGGGGATGGGATGCCGGTGTGTACGCCGGCGAAGCCGTCTTTTTCGCCTACCCGGAGCGCGGGTGGCTCCTGGTCTTCGCGGACGAACGGTTGGTCTACCGTGAAGAGCTCAAGGCCGATCAGTTGCACGCGATCTCGAAGGCCTGGGCTTATGAAGACCGCTTCAAGACCCGTCTCGACGGCGCTCAGGCGCCATAGCTTCCCTTCAGGACGATCGGTTGATGGCGTCACCTCATCCAACAGATCCGTTGGACATCGTCATAGCGGCGTCCGAGGCCGTTCCATATGCCAAGACCGGTGGATTGGCCGACGTGGCTGGCGCCTTGCCAGTCGAGTTGGCGAAACTCGGGCATCGCGCGACGCTGATCATCCCAGGCTATCCGCAGGTAACAAGCGGCCGGCATTCTTTCAAGGCGTTGGCCGATCTTCGGATTTCCTTACCGAAGACGCAGGCCGACGTTACGTTGGAGGAGGAGAGCGTTCCCGTCGCGAAAGGCGTTCACCCCCTCCGAGTGGTCGCCATCCGCTACGATCCGTACTTCGGCCGACCGGGGCTCTATCAATCCGACGGCGGGGATTATCCGGACAACCTCGACCGCTTCGCGTTCTTCAGCCGGGCCGTGCTCGAAACCATCGCGTTTCTTGCCACCGCTCAGGGGCAGCGAACCGACGTGCTCCACCTTCATGATTGGCAGACGGCGCTTTGCGCCGTCTATCTGAAGACCCTCGATCAGGATCGGAGGTCAGTCGGGCGCGTCAAGACATTGCTGACTCTTCACAATGTGGGGTACCAGGGGATTTTTCCGGGCGAGCAGTTTGTCAAGACCGGTCTCCCGTCCGGGCTCTTCTCGCCGGCCGGGATCGAGTTCTATGGCTCGGTCAATCTGCTGAAAGGGGGTATTCTCTTCGCCGATCGCGTTTCGACGGTCAGCCCAACGTATGCGAAGGAAATCTTGACACCGGAATTCGGCTGTGGACTCGAGGGGGTTCTGGCGGCTCGTGAGGACGGAGTCCTGGGTATCATCAACGGAATCGACGTGGACGCGTGGGATCCGTCGACTGACCGGTACCTCCCTACCACTTACTCGGCCACCGATTTGTCGGGCAAGCGAGTCTGTAAACGGAGTTTGCAACGTGAGCTGGGATTGCCGGCGATCGACGTGCCGTTGCTGGCGGTGATCGGGCGGCTGACTCCGCAGAAAGGGTTCGATCTGTTGATTGAGATCATTCCTGAGTTGATGCGCTTGAACGTTCAGATCGCGATACTGGGAACCGGAGATCGAGAGATCGAGCGGCGATTGCGTGACGCCGGCAATAAACACCGCGATAGAATCGGTCTCGCGATCGGATTCGACGAGGGCCTGGCGCATCGCATCGAGGCCGGCGCCGATATGCTGGTCATGCCCTCTCGGTACGAGCCCTGCGGATTGAGTCAGCTGTACAGTCTCAGGTACGGAACCGTTCCGATCGTTCGACGGACAGGCGGATTGGCGGACACGGTCGTCCCGTACAGGCCGTCAACCGCCCAATCGGGGCGAGCTACCGGGTTTCAGTTCGAAGGCGCGTCGAGCGAGGCGTTGCTCTCGGCGATCTTATGGGCGTTGGAAGTGTTCAAGGATCGAGAAGCCTGGCGTGCGTTAATGCTGGCGGGCATGAAGGCGGATGTCTCGTGGAGTCGGGCGTCCAGGCAGTACGTCGAGCTATATCGTTCGTTGCGACACCGGATTGAGCAAGCAAGATTTAGGGAGCGTTGAGCGATACTTCGAGCCCTTGCTCCAGTTCGGCCAGGAAGGTCTTGGCCTGCAGGATGTAGTAGGAAGATCCTTCTCGGGGATGCAAGGCCAATACGGCCGAGAACAGGTCTCGGGCGACGTCGACGCGGCCTCGATCGAGCGCCAGTTGCCCGGCATGCAGCGAGCAAGAGGAGGCCATGGCCTGCACATCGACGGCGAACCGGTTTGTCGGATGATGGACGTATCGTTCAAGCTTCATCGGCAACGGGAGAACGAACCCGTCATGTCGGGTGCGGATCTGAGCGGCCTCAGTCAGGAGCCGCGCATCGATAGTCGCCTGTTCTAAATCGGAGGCTCCTTTGCAACGCGTATAGGTGTCCCACAGAGACATGAATCTCGAGTTGTCGAGCCCCCCTTGCTTCATGGCCGGTGCTGACTGGCAGCCGGAGGCGAGAATTATCGTTCCAAGAAGCCCAAGGAGCAGATGACGACCAGCCGACGGGTGCTTGATTTTCTGTTTCTGGCCCTCTGACATCTTCGTCCTCTTCAACTGGCACGTGAAACCAGCCATCCACGCGATGGTGAGGTAGTGCAATCGATGGGCCAGATGGCTAGCCATCATCTATCGATATTACGATCACTTATAAAGGTGTCCTTTGAGCGATTGTTGTAAAAACTACTCAATGTTGGGACTTTCGCACAGGTGTCGGGTGAATGGGGAAGGGGGAGACAGGACTATGAATTGAAGATCTTGACCAGAATGCCCGTCCGCGTTGTGGCGTTGGTCTTGCGCATGATGTGTTTAATGTGTTCCTTCACCGTTTGTTCGGTAATCTGGAGTGCGTTGGCGATCTCCTTATTCGTCCAACCCTTTGCCAGATGTTCAACGACAGCCTGCTCGCGATTCGTCAGTTGAAAGCGATCCCGCGCATGTTCGGTGTTCAAGTTCTGCTTCCTGCCCAATTCTTCCATGGTGACAACGAGTCGGGCGTGTTGCACACCTCCTTGATCGGGCAGCCCAAAACCGCGAAGGAGTATAGGCTGATTGGGATCTCCCGTCACCCGTTTGATTTCGAACTGCTCCCAGTCTTTTGCCTCTGTTCGTACGTGCAACGCTTTGATGATTTCCGCACAGAGTTCCGTCAGAGCGGTCGGCAGCACCCCATGAGCCGCGCGAGCCGCGTTTCCTCCATGTTCGGCCGCGTTGATTTTTCTTGCCAGCTCGGAGGCTTGGCGATTCATGTGAAGCAACTGCATGGAAGCGGATAACACGACGATCCCCGATCCTGCTCGCTGGTCGGCAAGGCCTTCAGACTGATCGATTGTGCCCGGTGGTTCTGTCATGGTCTGGAACTGGAAGGTCGCGGAGCTTGGTCGGTTATTCTAGACAACTAAACGGTATCTGTTAAATTGGCAGCTTGAATCCAGATCGGTACGGAAATACTACCTAACCCTTTTGAGGGAGTCAACATATACCTTCGAGAATTTCGCCTACATCATCGGTATTGTGAGATCCCTGCTGCGCCTCTATATTCGCGCAAGACGAAAATGGCGAGAAGAATTTTTTGACTACGAGAAAAACCAATCTACATTTGTCGAGATGGCTACAGCCGTCTCAACGAGTCGACGATAAGAAAGAGCAATGCACTCTTGTCGAGGAGGGACGGCGGTGGCACAAACGGAATGGGAGTGGCCGATGACGGCTAGTCAGGAGAGTCATAACGAACGGGCGGCGTTATTGCGGCCGATCCCCTATGAGATGACCACGGCAATGGACGGTCCTGTGGCATCCGGGACCGTGGGCCGGGCGCTCTCTCTCAACATCAGCAGTGGGGGCATGCTGGTGTTGATGGATCACGCTCCCAAAGTCGAGCAGGTCTTGAAGGTGTACGTACCCACTCCTATTAGCTTGGCCGACACGCCGACCCTGGCGGAAGTGCGTTGGACGAGAAGGGTCCCATTCGGGAAAGCTAATGGCCAAGGGCCCTACTTCGTAGGTCTGAAATTTTTATTCTAAGGAAGGTCTGATTAATTCAAAGTTCCGGCTAGGAACTAATCAGATCCCCTGTATTTTGTATGCCGGCGGATGGTAATCGGGAATTAATCAGACCTTCCCTAACAATTGGCTGAGGACACTTCCTCGTAGTGTTGTGCCACAACCTGTGGCTATTCCGGGAGCAGAAACATGCCTTACTCACAACGCCTCACATTCACAAAGGTCCTGCTTGTCGTAATAACCAGCGTATTTGCATTGTGGACTTCTGCCGCTGAAGCCGAGGGCACCTTGTCCCAGGAGGTTGCTTCCCATCTTCAGGAGTCTGCGGCGGACAAATCGTCTCTCATTGTTACCCCCGATTACATCATTGGACCAGAAGATGTGCTCGAGATTACGGTCTGGAAAAATCAAGATCTCTCAAAAACCGTGCAGGTGCGACCGGACGGCAAATTATCACTGCCACTCGTTGGCGACGTCTCCGCGGTCGGTCGGAGCGCAGGCCAGCTGACGCACGATATTGCCGACCGCTTGAGGTCGTACATGGAAAACCCTACTGTTTCTATTGTCGTCCGTGAGGTGAACAGCTATGCCATTTACGTGCTCGGCGAGGTGGTGAAGCCGGGTAAGTATCCGCTGAAGAGCAAGACCACGTTGCTGCAGGCCATCACGCTGGCACAGGGATTCACGCCTGTGGCTGCCAGAAACAAAATCGTGATCTTCCGTTTAGGGAAAGACGGCGAGGCGCTCACCAAATTCAAGGCCAGCTACGACGACATCGTCCTTAGGGACGGCACCAAGCAGAATATCGAACTGAAGCCGGGCGACCAAATCGTGGTGCCATCGGAAACGATGGTGGTCCTGCCGACACGGTGAGTCACGGGTGAGCCTTGCTGATGTCGAAGCGTCAACGAGCGACAAATCAATTTCTGGAGATTCGATTGTGGTTCGACATGGAGTCAAGGGAGCAATGAATGTGCGAAAAGCGGTGGAGTGGTGTCTTGTGGGCGCACTGTTCTCCGCCTTCTTGTCTGGGTGTGCGGAAAATGTCAAATATCCAGTGGAGTATTCTCCTCCGGCCGCGTTTCTGCTAGGGCCGGAAGATGTGTTGGTCGTGACAGTATGGAAAAATCAAGATTTGTCACGGGAAGTCGTCATTCGGCCGGACGGCATGATTTCCATGCCCTTGATCGGCGATATCAAAGCTGCTGGTCTCTCATCCGATGTTTTGGCCAAACGCATCACGGAGCGACTGACAGAATTCATGTCGAGCCCCACGGTTTCCGTCCAAGTCAAAGAGGTCAACAGCTACTTCATCTACGTGACGGGAGAGGTCTCGAAGCCGGGAAAATATCAGCTGAAATCCTATGCGACGGTGCTCCAAGGCGTATCACTAGCCGGGGGATTCACGCCGTTTGCGTCCCGCAACAAAATGGTTGTGGTGCGCAATATCGAAGACGGAGGAGGGGAAAAGCGGGAGCTGCGGATACCGGCCGGGTATTCGGATCTGACAAACGGCACCGGCCCGGTCGGCAATTTTGTCCTGAAGTCGGGTGACATCATTGTTGTGCCGTAAAGTGTTGGCCCGGTGCTTTTCGTATGGGGCTGGAGCGCTGGCGACGGCGATGTTGGGCGGCATCCCGAGTGTCATGGCCGACACATTATTCGTTCCGGCAGTAACACTTTCAGGCCGCTATGACAGCAATATCTTCAGCAGTCCGAAAATCCCGGGTCTGAGACAGAACGATTGGGTGAGTACGGTGACACCTCAACTTAATGTAACACATCAAGGCGATCTGGCCCAGGGTAGTCTTCAGCTGACTGGAGTTGGCGAACAGTACCTTTACAATAACGATCTGAATTACTTTGGAGGAGGCGCAAACGTTAATCTGATTCTTAATCGTCTGATTCAACAATACAGCCCCCGTCTATCTCTTACCTTTACAAACAGCACGATCTACACACCCCAGGCGCCTTCATTTGCTGCTCCAAACATTGATGGCGACCCGAATTTATTGCTAAGAGGCATTCAGATTGCTCGGGTTGATACATTTCTCAATTCTTCATCGGCGAACCTTTCATACGCGTTTGATCGGCTCTCTTCCATAAGGTTGTCATATTCGTACTCGCTGATTCGTTTTGGACAGCCTTCTGTTAATGCCGCCAACAGCGGTGTGGTGAATACTAACTCCGAGTCGATAAGCATAGGGCCGCAGTTTCAAGTGTCTTCGCGCGACAGCGTCTTCATAAACTATATCTATCAGAGAACACAATTCGTCGGTGGCCAGCTTCCTGGGTTCTCCTCTAGTTTCCAGACCCACGGTGGGACCGTGGGTTGGTCTCGTGCATGGAGCCCTCAAATTCGCTCAGCTATTATGGCCGGCGTGTCTTCGGTGGAAGAAGGGACGGTTGTTAGCAATTCTGGAGGCACATCGGCTAGCCAGAGCGGCGGAGCGCTGTTGACTTATACGGCTGGAGCAACCCTTGTATACAGTGAAAACTTGCCCGGTTCCGCGACAAGTGGACCAGGGTTGGGAGGTTTTTCCGTGGGCGGAATCGGGGCCATCGGCGGGCTCAGCGGCGCTGGCGGTGCAGGAGTTCCTGGGGGTGGTGCAATGGCGATGCTGGCTGGGTCTAGCCAGATGTTTGCCATGAATTATTCTGCTGGAGTATTCCCGGGCTACCTGTCTGGAGGAGTACCGCTGATTAGCCACGTCATTAGCGCCTCGTTTTTTCGGCGCTTAGGTTTGTCATGGGGTATGGCTTGTGGCGCCGATTATGCCTGGAACGACTCGTTATCGAAGCAACCAGGTGCCCAGGATCTGAGCTCATCGGGTTATGGAGGAAATGGCGCGATAAGTTTCTTTGCAACGCCGACACTGTTTGGTTCAATCACGGCTGATTACCATAGATTCCAAGGACAAGGACTAGCGGTCAGTGGAGCGGTAGCCGGTGGCACCGCAGAACTGGATCGATTTGTCACTATGATCAGTCTAACAAAGGTCTGGTACTAGATGCTGAGCAGCGTGATGTCGATCAATGATTACCTGTCCGTCATCCGGCGCAGAAAATGGATGATCATCGGGATCGTCCTGGCTGCCTTGGCTATCGGCGGCACACTCTGCGTAGTGCTGCCCAAGAGCTACAGGTCCAACACGCTGATCGTTGTCGAAAATCAACGAGTGCCGGAAGACTACGTGAAAGGCGTTGTGACCAATGCCCCGCAGGACCGATTGGCGACGATTCAACAGCTCGTACTCAGTCGTTCCATCCTCGGGCGGGTAATCGAAGAATTCAACTTGCAAGATCCCGAGCAGGATCTTGGAATTGTCATGGAGTCGATCCGCCGCCGGATCACGATCACGACGACGCGGGAACACGCTTTCATGCTCTCCTTTGCACACTCGAACCCCATCACGGCACAAAAAGTCACAGCTCGGCTGGCCGAATTGTTCATCGAGCAGAATCTGAAGACCCGCGAGCAGTTGGTCAATGAGGCCAACGAGTTCTTGCAACACGAATTGATCACGGCCCAGAAAGAGTTGGAAGTCCAAGAAAAAGCCATCAGCGAATTCAAGCTGAACCATATGGGTGAACTGCCGGGGCAGATGGAGGCTAATCTTAGGGCCCTCGATCGTCTCCAGGCAGAAATGACGGCCACCTTAGAGACTGTCTCTCGCTTCAACGATCGAATCAGTCAGTTGGACAAGGCGATCAAAGAGTACGAGTCCGGAGAGCTCTCGGCTTCCTCAACGGGGCCCATTGGAGTGCAGCAGGCCGGTGGTCTCTCACGCCCAGCCGATGCTCGGATTGCCAGAATCAAAGAGCTGGAACGCAGCCTCGCGAATCTTTCCGCCATCTACAAGGATACATATCCTGACATCATCCACCTCAAACAGGAGATCGCAAAGCTTAAGGCGCAACCCACCGAAGAAGGTGACCAGAAGGCGGTCCGAGAGGAGACTGGAAACGGCAAACATACTGAAAAGAAACACGTCGATCCGTACTACCGTGATTTACTTCACCAGCGCAGTGACATAAAAGCCGAACTTGCTACGATTAAGGAGCGGCAGGAGCGGATCGCCAGGGAAATTCGGCAATACGAAGCGCGCGTGGAACACACTCCGATGCGTGAGCAGCAGCTCGCGAGTTTGACGCGGGACTACGAGAACATGCAGAAAAACTACCAGGCGCTCCTGGAGCGCCGGCTGAACGCCCGCATGGCGGAAAACTTGGAAAGGCGTCAAAAAGGGGAGCAGTTCCGCATCATCGACCCGGCTCATTTGCCCACATTCCCGGAGAGTCCGGACGTGCTGAAGATTATGGCGGTGAGTCTGCTGGCCGGCTGTGGGCTCGGCTTCAGCAGCGCGTTGTTGGTCGAGAACATGCGGTCGGGGTTCCGCCATGGCGAAGAAGTCGAACGGCTGCTCGGGATTCCGGTACTCGCGGAAATCCCGTCATTCCAAACAGCATTTGGAACCTCGTTCGGCGCGTTGAATTTCGACCAGAAATCGGCCAAGGCCGAGTCGCATACCCGCGCTCTTCTGCCCCGCTGGGGAAGGACATCCGAAGGAAATCCGAAAGCGAAGAAAGATGTATCTCTTCTGAATCGAACGGCTGGTGCACCGGATCTGCACCTGGTGATGAAGTGGAGGCCGATGTCGGCGGTCGCGGAACAATATCGAGTGGCTGCAACCCGGCTTGCACTGATGAGCAGCGGCAGGAAGAGCACGGTGATCGTGGTGACCAGCTCGTTGAAAGGCGAGGGAAAGACGTCCACGGCACTTAACGTCGGGTATGCGATCGCGCACGATTTGGGCAAAAGCACGCTAGTTATCGATTGCGACATGAAGCAACCGAGGATACATACGTATGCCGGCCTCAACGCTGATCCCGGATTGGTACAGATTCTCCAACAGGAAGGTATGGCGTTCGAGTCGTGCCTTCATCAGTTGGACGAATCACCGCTGTGGATTCTTCCAGCGGGATCCGTACCTGCTCGGCCGGTCGAGTTGTTCAAGCTCAAACGGCTGACCTCGATACTCGAGGTGCTGAAAGAACGCTATGAATACATCATTCTGGATGCGCCCCCCATCTTGCCCTTGGCTGATATGAACGTCTTTGCCGGTATGGCAGACATCCTGGCGATGGTCGTCCGCTCGACGGACACCCCGACCGATGTGGTTCAGAAGGCCCTGAAAAGTCTAAAGTCTACCAGTCAAGCAGGCATCATTCTGACAGGCATTCAAGCCAACGAAGCACCTTTCTATATGTTGAGCGGATACTATGCACTCCCGACAAATCCCAAGCGGTGACATGAAAATCGTCTCTGTCCAAGCACCCGGCCAGCCCTCTTCAACCGGCTCAACGCTGCTCCGGGGGTTGACGAGACGGCTCCTGATCCTCGGCAACGGGAAACTGGCCGCTCAACTCTTCACAGTCCTTGCGTCCAAGCGAACCAGTTGCGTCCATGTTGTTGGGTACGTCGATCGAGAGCCTTCATCCAACGGTGGGGGAGGGCTGGGGACTGAGTGGTTTTTAGGTCCCATCAGTCAGTTGTCTGAGATCGTGGAGAGCTACCACGTTCATACGATCGCGGTCTGTCTGGAAGACCGGCGTGCGACCTTGCCGATGCAGACGTTACTGGACTTGAAGGCGATGGGCAAAGAGGTGATGGACGGAAGCCATCTGTACGAGGACGAGGCGGGGTGTCTTTCGATTGATTCGTTGCGGCCTAGCGCGCTGGTCTTTTCGACCGGCTTCAAGAGGCGCGCCCTCACAATGCTGGTGAAGCGGATCGTTGACTTGAGTGTCTCCGGTGTGAGTCTGGTGATGCTCTTTCCGATTTTGGTGCTCATCGGTCTTCTGGTGAAGTTAGATTCACCTGGGCCGGTATTCTATTGCCAGATGAGAGTGGGGCTTCGGGGCCAACCGTTTATGATCTGGAAATTCCGCTCGATGAGTCAGGCCGCTGAAAAAAGCGGACCCTGCTGGGCCCAGGCCGACGATCCGCGCGTGTCACGGGTAGGCAAGTGGCTGCGGAAGACCAGGCTCGATGAGCTGCCGCAGTTCATCAATGTCCTGAAGGGGGATATGAGCTTAGTCGGTCCGCGACCGGAGCGGCCTGTCTTTGTCCAGGAGTTGCGCGCGCAGATCCCCTATTACGACCTACGGCATACCGTGAGGCCCGGCATGACGGGCTGGGCACAGACCCGGTTTCGGTACGGCGCCTCTGCGGAGGATGCGCACACCAAACTGCAATATGACTTGTACTACGTGAAGAATATGACGCTGGCCTTGGATTTTCGCATTCTCCTTGAGACCATACGCGTGGTGTTGCTCGGAGAGGGGGCACGATGACGGCAATGCCGGACAAGAAACCCTCTCGACACTGCCTCTCGTTCGACGTCGAGGAACATTTCCAGGTGTCGGCCTTTGAATCACCCATAAGGCGCCGGCATTGGGACAGCTTTGAAAGCCGCGTCGAACGGAATACAGCCATCATTTTGAGAATATTGGATGGGAAGCGGTACAAGGCGACATTTTTTGTGCTCGGCTGGGTGGCCGAGCGCTATCCCCGGCTGGTGCGCGAGCTCGTCGCCGAAGGCCATGAAGTGGCCTCTCATGGCTACGGTCATGAGTTGATTACGGCGCAAACACCGGCCCGCTTTCGCGAAGATATCCGGAGAGCCAAGCAGATTATTGAAGATGCGGCAGGTGTGGCGGTGTACGGATATCGAGCGCCGTCTTTCTCGATCACCGCCAAAACGCGATGGGCGCTTCCCATTCTCGTGGAGGAAGGCTACGTCTACGACTCCAGCGTGTTCCCGATCTTCCATGATCGGTATGGGATTCCCGGCGCCAATCCCTTCTGTCATCCAATCGATACGTCGTCAGGAGTCTTGTGGGAGTTGCCTCCTTCAACGGTCCGGATCCTCGGAGTGAGGGTGCCTGTTGCGGGAGGCGGTTATTTCCGGGTGTTCCCCTACGCGCTGTTGAAGGCCATGCTCCGAATGGTCGAGGCGGACGGGCATCCGTTGGTGGTATACCTGCATCCGTGGGAATTGGATCCATCGCAGCCGCGGATGCAGGGACCTTTGTTGGCGCGATTCCGCCATTATTTGAATCTCACCAAGACCGAAGACAGATTTAAATCGCTCTTGAACGACTTTGAGTTCGGTCCTCTCCGAGAGAGGGTGCCGGCGCTGATGCCGTGGAATGGGGTATGTCCGCCGCCGTCCACGGTTGCGCCCGGCGGCTGAAGCACCAAGGTGCTTGGCCTTCTCGGATTTGGTCAATCGACGGCACTTCATCCAGGTGAGGCTCATGATCGCTAGCATCGTTGTCGAGCCACGAAGAAAATTGTTCGATTTTGGATTGGTCGAATTATGGGAGCACCGGGAGCTGCTCTGTTTCTTTGCCTGGCGAGATATCAAGGCTCGGTATGCCCAAACGGCGTTGGGGGCTAGTTGGGCCATTGTCCAACCGTTGGCGACGATGATCATCTTTACCGTGGTGTTCAGCTACTGGGCCAATATGCCGTCAGATGGCATGCCATATCCCGCTTTTGCGTATGCTGCACTCCTGCCGTGGACCCTGCTCGCGAAAAGCCTCGAACGGAGCAGCAACGCTGTGGTAGCGGAATCCAATCTCATCAAGAAGGTGTATTTCCCCAGGCTCATCATTCCCATTGGGGCCACCATGGCGGGGCTGATGGATTTCATAGTCGCATTTGTAGTTTTGCTAGGAATTATCCTTTGCTATGGCATCATGCCCACGTGGGGAATCCTGACCATTCCACTCTTCGTCGCGATGACTGTGCTCGCTTCCTTGTCCGTCAGTCTGTGGCTGTCCGCGCTGAACGCCAAGTATCGTGACATCACGGGGACGATTCCGCTGCTTACGCAACTATGGATGTATGCATCGCCCGTTGTCTATCCTCTCAGCCTGGTGCCTCCCCAGTGGCAAGCCCTTTACAGTATGAATCCGATGGTCGGGGTGATCGAGGGATTCCGTTGGGCGTTGCTGGGGAAAGCCATGCCGGACCCCACAGTTCTGATCGTCAGCGGAGGCGTCACGCTGCTGGCATTCCTCGGCGGCATCGTCTTCTTCAAGAGGATGGAAGCCGAGTTCACCGACGTCTTGTAGGCGCACGGACGAGGAGATAAATCGCCATGGTGGAACTCTCCATCAGCGTCGAGCATCTTTCCAAGCAGTATCGGTTGGGTGGCCGGATGCCGCAGTATGCCACGTTCGGCGATCGACTCCAGGCCGGCCTTCGCAACTTCTTGGCGTTTGAATGGCTGCGACGCAAAGCGGCGGCAGGATCCGACACGTTTTGGGCCTTGGAAGACGTCTCGTTCGAGGTGAAAAGCGGCGAGGTCGTTGGCATCATCGGTCGCAACGGCGCCGGTAAAAGTACCTTACTGAAGATCCTGTCTCGGATTACCTGGCCGACAAGCGGCCGCGCGATCTTGCATGGCCGGGTGGGGAGCTTGTTGGAAGTCGGTACGGGGTTTCACCCTGAACTGACCGGCCGGGATAACGTGTTTCTCAGCGGGGCTTTTCTGGGTATGAAGAAAGCGGAGATCGCCAAGAAATTCGACGAAATCGTGGCCTTTGCGGAAATTGAGCGATTCATAGACACGCCGGTCAAGCACTATTCCAGCGGGATGTTCGTGCGGTTGGCGTTCGCAGTAGCGGCGCACCTTGAGCCGGAGATCCTCATTATGGACGAGGTGCTCGCCGTGGGCGACAGTCGGTTCCAACGGAAGTGCCTCAGCAAGATGGAAAACGTCGGTCAGCATGGAAGAACGATCCTCTTTGTCTCGCACAGCATGCCGGCTGTGGCGCGGCTGTGCAAGCGGGTGATCCTGCTCGAGAACGGCAAGCTCCGAATGGACGGGCTGTCGCATCAAGTCATCAGCTCCTATATCAGTTCCGACGTCGGCTCGTCGGCGGTGCGGGAGTGGCACGATTCGAAGACGGCACCTCAAGGTGAGGTGGCGCGGTTGCGGGCCGTACGGGCAAGACAGAAAGACGGGACCATCAGCGACGCCATGGACATCCGAGAACCCATTCGGGTGGAGATGGAATTCGAGGTGAAGGCCGGAGGCTATGTCCTGCAGCCGTTTTTCCGATTCATGAACGAGGAACACGTCTGCTTATTTTGCGTGCCCGAGTCGGACCCAGAATGGCGGCGGCGTCCTCGACCGTCCGGCCGGTATGTGACGACGGCTTGGGTGCCGGGCAATCTGTTTGCCGAAGGAAGGATCTTCGTCGATGTTGCACTGTGTCTCCTGAATGGTGCGGTCGTGCAATTCATCGAGTCCAATGCCGTGTCATTTCAGGTCATCGATACGACGGAGGGGAATTCGGCGCGAGGAGAATGGACTGGTCCCTTGGAGGGCGCGCTCCGCCCGATGCTTAAGTGGTCGACCACGTTTGTCCTGAAGGAGAGTCGGTGCGTCGTCACCGGTGCCAAGGAGCATCAACTATGAAGGCTGTCATCCTCGCGGGCGGATTCGGCACACGGTTGTCGGAAGAAACGGTCCTGAAACCGAAGCCCATGGTGGAAATCGGCGGAAAGCCCATTTTGTGGCACATTCTAAACATCTATTCCGCGCATGGCATCAGGGAGTTCATCATTGCGCTGGGCTACAAGGGGGAAGTGATTAAGGAGTATTTCCTGAATTTCTATGCGCTCAATAACGATCTGTCCATCGACCTGAGCAACGGACAAACGACCATCCATGACGGGAAACAACCCAACTGGAAGATTCATCTCGTGGACACCGGCCTTCATACACAGACCGGAGGGCGGCTCAAACGATTGGCCGCCTGGCTGCCGGATCATGAGCCGTTCTGCTTTACCTACGGCGACGGTGTCGCAGACATCGATATCCAGGCGACGATTAAGTTTCATGCCTCGCACGGGAAATTGGCCACCGTGACGGCGGCGCAGATTCCCGCCAGGTTCGGCCGAATGACCTTCGATGGGCACAGGGTCATAGCCTTTTCGGAAAAGCCCCAGCATGGCGAAGGGGTCATCAACGGAGGGTTTTTCGTGCTGAACAAGAGGGCCATCGACTATATCGACGGTGATGAGACTGCCTGGGAGCGGGAACCTTCGGAGAGACTCGCGGCGGAAGGACAGATCATGGCGTATCACCACCCCGGATTCTGGTCCTGCATGGATACGCTGCGTGAAAAGAACTATTTGGAAGAGCTGTGGGCCTCCGGAAAAGCCCCATGGAAGATCTGGAAATAGGGAGAGAGAAGGGTGGCCTATGAGCACGTGACCTGGAGAACCCGTTGACCAGAATGTGGGGATGCAGGCGCCCTATCCCACCAGTTTGGCCTGTGAAGTCGGGGGGAACGTGAAAGGGAGGCGGATATACCATGGACGCCGCTGTGTAGTAGTCGAATAGAGCAAAGGAGACCCTCGTGAGCATCGCAACATGTCGCTTTTGCGGCCGGCCGTTACAGCATACGTTCGCCAATCTGGGTATGTCCCCCCTTGCAAACAGCTATCTCAAGCCGGAGCAGCTGAATCAGATTGAACGATATTATCCCCTTCATGCGCTCGTCTGCGAGGGATGCTTCCTTGTGCAGCTGCAGGAATTCGAGAGCCCGGAAGCCATATTCGGCAACTATGCGTACTTCTCTTCCTTTTCAGACAGTCTTCTGCGGCATGCTAAGGCCTATGTGGAGATGGCGGTCAACCGATTTCAGTTAAATAGCAAGAGTCAGGTAGTTGAAATCGCAAGCAATGACGGGTATCTCCTGCAGTATTTCGTCGAGAAGGGAATCCCGGTTCTTGGCGTTGAACCCGCGGCCAATGTAGCTGAAGCCGCGATGAAGCGTGGTATTCCGAGTCTCGTCAAGTTTTTTGGCGTGCGGACCGCGCGTGAGATGGCACAGGAGGGCTGGCAGGCCGACCTGCTGATCGGCAATAACGTGCTGGCGCATGTTCCTGACCTGAATGACTTCGTTGCGGGAATCAAGATCGTGCTGAAGCCGGAAGGTGTCGTGACCATGGAGTTTCCCCATCTCGTTCGTCTCATGGAAGACGGCCTGTTCGATACGATTTACCATGAACACTTTTCCTATTTTTCCTTCCTCACCGTCGAACAGGTGTTTGCGAAGCATGGATTGGTGCTGTTCGACGTCGAAGAAGTCCAGACCCAGGGGGGGTCTTTGCGTATCTATGGACGCCATGCGGTGCATGGCGCGCGCGTTGTCAGTCCTCGCGTGACGGCGATGAGAGAGAGGGAAAGGGAGTTGAAGCTTGATCGATTGGAGCCCTATCGTGCTTTCTCGGAGCGAGTAATGCGGGTGAAGCGTAATCTGCTGAGATTTTTGATCGAGGCGAAAGACTCAAACAAAACCATTGCCGCCTATGGAGCTCCTGCCAAGGGGAATACGCTGCTGAACTATTGCGGAATTCGCACGGACTTCATCGACTATACGATGGACCGAAGCCCGCACAAGCAGGGCCATTATCTCCCGGGTAGCCACATCCCGATCCTCCCGCCAGACGCGATAAGGAACACCAAGCCGGATTATCTGCTCATTCTCGCATGGAATCTCAAGGACGAAATCATGGAGCAGATGGCATTTATACGGGAATGGGGTGGGCGCTTTGTCGTGCCGCTGCCCCACGTAAGGGTCTATTAGGAGGCAACGGGGGCCGGGATGGATATCCAAACTACCGGGTGTGACGGCCGGCAAGGCGAATTGCCGGCCGAGTTGGGACGGACCATGCACGACTTCATCGCTCGGTTGTTCCCGATCTGTCGCAGTATCACGGGGAACGGGGTACGAGAAACGTTGGCGCACGTCGGTAAGGAAATTCCGCTCGACATTCATGAAGTGCCAAGCGGCACGCAGGTGTTCGACTGGTCTGTTCCCTTGGAATGGAACATCACCGACGCCTTCATCAAAGATCGTCGCGGCGAGCGACTCGTGGATTTCCGGCAATGTAATCTCCATGTGGTCAACTACAGTATACCGGTCCACAAGAAGATGACACTGGCCGAGTTGAAGCCCCATCTTTACTCGCTTCCCGATCATCCCTCCTGGATTCCCTACCGGACGTCGTACTACCGGGAAAATTGGGGGTTCTGTCTCTCCCACAAGCAGTTGTCAGAATTGCCGGAAGGGGAGGAATTGGAAGTCTGCATTGAATCCACCCTGTCTCCAGGCTCGCTGACGTACGGTGAGTGTTGCCTTGCGGGTACGAGCAGGGAGGAGATCCTTATTTCCTGCCACGTGTGTCACCCGTCGCTCTGCAACGACAACCTGTCCGGATTGGCCGTAGCCACGGCGCTCGCAAAAGCCATGGCGATAAAGCCGCGGCGGTACACGTATCGATTCATCTTTGTCCCGGCGACCATTGGTGCCATTACGTGGATGGCGAGAAACGAAGCGACGCTCAAAAACATCAGGCACGGATTGGTGCTCACGGGGATCGGGGACAGAGGTGCGACAACCTATAAGAAGAGTCGACGGGGAGATGCGGAGGTGGATCGTGCCATGCAGCACATCCTGCGCCATCGAGAGCCGGACTATCGGGTAATCGATTTCTTTCCGTATGGCTACGACGAGCGCCAGTATTGCTCGCCGGCATTTAATCTTCCCGTCGGGTGTCTCATGCGGACGCCGCACGGACAATACCCGGAGTATCACACGTCCGCCGACAATCTGGATTTCGTGAGCCCGGAGTCACTTGCTGAGTCCTATGCACATTGCCTCGAACTCTTTGACATCCTGGAGCACAACCGGACTTACCTCAATCTCAGCCCTAAGGGTGAACCTCAACTGGGGCGGCGGGGGTTATATCGGGACGTGGCAGGCCAGCAGGAGTCGAAGACGTTCGAGTTGAGCTTGTTATGGGTGCTCAATTTGTCTGACGGGATCCATTCCCTGCTGGATATTGCCGAGCGGGCGGGATTGCCGTTTGCCACGATTCATAATGCGGCCGGTCTGTTGGAGCAGCACGGTCTCCTGGAGTCCGTCGAGAAGTTGGCCCATCCACAGCAAGAAGGAGATCTATGAACAACACCATCTATTACGAGGCAATGATGTCCGATGACGTCCGCCGCCGACTGTTGTTCGAGGGACATCTCTTCGTCTATTCTCCGCGGCCCAGTTCGCTCGCGTTCATCGCGCATGCCCGGCAAATGATTGAGGAAGCGTTCAGTCCGCTCGATCCCGAACTGGCTCAGTTTGAAATGCCGGTCGACAAGTACGCTGAGATCCTTGGCAAGCTCAAGCCCGCGATCATTCACCATCCGGAATCCAAGCGTCACGTAGGGAATGTCCTCAAAGAACTCGGTTGCGACCCGGAGAAAACCTATTTTGACGTTCCGAAAATGAGAAGCTCCACAAGCGACAACTATCTGACGACGGGGATCGCGTATGCCTGGCATCCGCATCGCGATACCTGGTATTCGGCGCCGTTGTGTCAGATCAATTACTGGATTCCCATCTATGATATCCGCTCGGATAACGCGATGGCCTTCCATCCTCGCTATTGGAACGTCGGTGTGAAGAACGATTCGGAACGCTTCAACTATTACGTTCATAACGAGCAGGGCCGGGGTCCTCAAGTTACCAAGTTCATCGGCTCGGATCCGAGGATCCTGCCCAAGCCGCTGGAGCCGTTGGAGCTTGACCCGCAGATACGACTCATCGTTCCGGTGGGTGGGATCATCTTGTTCTCCGCGGCGCAGATGCACTCGAGTGTGCCCAATACGTCGGGTCGAACGAGATTCAGCATCGATTTCCGCGTAGTGCAGATCGATGATGTCGCGGCCAAACAGGGGGCTCCTCATTCGGATGAGGCCTGCACGGGAACGACGATGCGCGATTACATGAGAGTGGTGGATTTCGCGCGGATCCCGGAAGACTTGGTGGTACTGTACGACACCTGAACGATAAGGGAAAAACCAGCATAGGTCAAGGCTTACGGAAAGGACTGAAACGTGAAGAAGGGCAAGGGGAGCCCCGACGTGATCGGGTTGATTCCGGCTGCCGGGTATTCGAGGCGCATTTCGCCGGTTCCCTGCAGCAAGGAAATCTATCCCGTGGGTTTCTTCAGAAACTCCACGGGGGACGATCGTCCCAAAGCCGTGTGTCTCTACCTCATAGAGAGCATGAGACAGGCCGGTATCACGAAGATCGTCATCGTGATTCGCAAGGGCAAGTTTGATATTCCGGCCTATCTGGGGGACGGCCGTCATTTCGGGGTGGAACTGGCGTATCGCGTCATGGAGGACTCTCCGAGCCCTTCGCACGCCTTGGACCACGCCTATCCCTTTGTAAAGGACACCACCGTCGCATTCGGATTCCCGGACATCATCTTCCATGCGCCTGGAGCGTTTGCTCGCTTGTTGTCCGGCTATTGGGAGAACGGCGCGGATGTGGCTCTAGGAGTCTTCAGGATTAAGAAAGCTATTAGAGACGATCGTGTGGTGTTGGACCGCAAGGGATGGGTGAAGAAATTCGCGGTGAGTTCGTCAGGTGCTCGAGATCCGCATACCTGGACGATCGCCGTATGGGGGCCGCGCTTTACGCGCTTCATGCACGACTTCTTGCAAGGCGATTCTGGAAAGTTCGAGTTGACGATGGGACATGTCCTCGAGCCTGCCTTTCAGAAGGGTCTTCGCATGTGGGGAATTCTCTTTTCCAAAGGGTCTTACTTGGATATAGGGACGCCGGAATCTTTAGTTCAGGCCGTCCGGCGGTACAGCAAGAATGAAATCGAATAAGGACAAGCTATTTAAGTTGAGTCCGAAAGGCTTTGGCAAATCCATCGCTTTGCAGAAACGGGCCCATGCGATCATTCCCGGGGGGGCCCATACATACGCAAAAGGAGATGACCAATACCCGGAGGAAGCGCCCGGCTTCATCGTGCGAGGCCAGGGATGTCATGTGTGGGACGTCGATGGGAACGAATTCATCGAATATGGCATGGGGATGCGAGCCGTCACGCTGGGCCACGGCTATCAACCGGTTATTGCTGCTGCCTACCAAGAGATGATCCGCGGCTCCAATTTTACCCGGCCTCATCCGATTGAAGTCGAAGCAGCGGAAGACCTTCTAAGCTGCATTCCAGCGGCGGACATGGTCAAATTTTCAAAGAACGGCTCTGACGTCACCAGTGCGGCGGTGCGGCTCTCGCGTGCGTATACCGGACGCGATAGGGTCGCGATCTGTAACCACCCGTTTTTTTCCGTAGACGACTGGTTCATCGGCTCTACGCCGATGAACGCCGGAGTGCCGAAGGCCGTTCAAGCGCTGAGCCTGAAGTTCAATTACAACGACTTGGGGAGCTTGGACGCTCTCTTTAGGCAGCATCCGGACCAGATAGCCTGTGTAATCCTCGAGGCCGAAAAAGAGTCTGCCCCCCTGCCTGGCTTCTTGCAGGGCGTAAAGGAGCTGTGCAACCGTTATGGCGCTGTCTTTATTTTGGATGAAATGATTACGGGATTCCGGTGGGACATCGGGGGGGCTCAGAAATACTATGCCATCGAGCCAGATCTTTCGACGTTTGGAAAGGCGCTCGGCAACGGGTTCTCCGTTGCCGCCCTTGCTGGAAAAGGCGATATCATGCGGCTCGGCGGCCTTCACCATGATAAGGATCGGGTATTCCTGCTTTCCTATACCCACGGAGGCGAGACATGCGGGCTCGCCGCTGCGCGTGAGGTGATTCGTACATACAAGAGAGAGCCGGTCGTCGAGACGATGTGGGAAAGGGGCCGGCAATTACGAATAGGGGTGGAGCGCGCCGTCAAAGAATATGAATTGGGCGCATTCTTCAAGTTGCTGGGGCCCCCCTGCTGTATGGTGTATGCCACATTTGATCCAGAGGGCAATCCCTCGCAGCCTTTTCGGACCTTGTTCATGCAGGAAATGATTCGACGGGGAATCATTGCGCCATCGTTGATCGTGAGCTATGCGCATACAGAATCCGACATCGACTACACGATTGCTGCCAGCTTCGAGTCGCTCCGCATCTATCGACAAGCGCTTGAAGATGGCATCGGCAAGTACCTGCAAGGCAGATCCGTTAAACCGGTATGGCGTGCAAGAAATTAAGAATTAAGGAGGTTTCGTCAGCAAGTCCCGAAGGGTGCTGGAGCGGCCGCTTGTATATCCAAGTGTCCACCGTGCATAAGCAAGGATAGGCAACAATCCTTCTCGAGCGTCGCTGTGCCGGCCATTCAGGTAATCCTGTGCAAGATCCAAGCGGAGACACTCCAGAGTCGCACGGAAGCGCCTGTTGCTATGAACAAGGCATTCAAGCCCAGGCTGACTTCTGTGTAAGGACAGGCTCCCATCTTGCTGCACCACTTGGCGACGGCGGTTGCATTCGTGGAGAGTACAGCCCAATGGCTAACTGTCGAAGAGTGATCTGCGGATTTACGAATCGTCCGTTTTTGAGATCGCCGGTGGGTCGCAACAGCTCCTTTGTAAGTTCGGCCTCGGGCGTGGCGAACGGTTTCATCAGGACGATTAGAGTATCGCGATCTGACGTGGCAGCCGCCTGAAAGTCTTAAGAGAGGACAAAAGCACCATGAAAATTCTGATTGTTGGCAATATGGGATACGTCGGGCCAGTGGTTACTCGACATTTGAGGGCGGCCTGTCCCGCTGCTGATTTGACTGGCTATGACACGGGTTTCTTCGCCCATTGTCTCTTGGGAGATAGACCGCTGCCAGAATGTCTCCTGAATCGACAGGTGTTTGGTGATGTGCGATCAATCCCGGCAAGCCTTCTCGAAGGAATGGATGCAGTGGTGAACCTGGCGGCTATCTCGAATGACCCGATGGGAAATCGGTTCGAGGAGGCTACACTCGATATCAACTACCGGGCCGCGGTCGATCTGGCGAGGAAGGCCAAAGCAGCCGGAGTCCGCTCGTACATCTTTGCCTCCAGTTGCAGTGTCTACGGTTGTGCCGAAGAAGGGACGAAGCAAGAATCCTCCACGCTCAATCCGCTGACTGCCTACGCTCGTTCCAAGATGATGGCCGAACAGGAACTGCTGCCCATGGCTGACAACCACTTTACCGTGACATGCCTGCGGTTTGCCACCGCCTGCGGCATGAGCGACCGGCTCCGGCTCGATCTGGTCCTCAACGATTTCGTGGCCAGTGCGCTGACGCAGAAAAAGGTCGTGGTCATGAGCGATGGGACTCCATGGCGCCCATTGATCCACGTCAAGGATATGGCGCGAGCGATCGATTGGGCTATCGGCCGATCAGCCCAACAGGGCGGCAAGGGCCTCGTCGTCAATGTGGGAAGCAACGAATGGAACTATCAAGTCAAGGATCTGGCCCAGGCCGTGGCGCAAGCTATTCCGGGTGTTGATGTATCAATCAACCGGAATGCTCAGCCCGATAAACGATCCTACCGCGTCAGTTATGATTTGTTCAAACAGCTTGCTCCTCAGCATCAGCCCATTTCCGACCTACAGTCTACGATTCTGGAGTTGAAGGATGGCTTAGAGCGAGCGCGGTTCAACGACGATGCCTATCGGGATTCTCAGTACATCCGCCTGAACGTCATCAATAACTTTCGATGGGCGCAGTTGCTGACGAAAAACCTGGAGTGGTCCCATGCGCCGACCATGACGGCGGCGATCCACTGACGACCAAGTGACGATCCAGAGGAAAAGTGCGGCAGGTGCTCTCTGAGAGAAGAGTTGTGGCAAAGGCCGGTAAGAAACCGAGAGGGTATCTGTTCGGCTAATCGCTTCGGGGGATGACCTTGTCGATCCTGGGATGGATCACCTTTGTGAAAAGGGCGTGGGCGCGGAAAGGTTGAACGAGCTGGAACCCTTTTACCCTCAAGGCGTTCGGGTGCGAAAAATGTTGGCTTGTGTAGCAGGACCAATATGGGGAGGTGTAGCGAGAACTTAGTGGAGTGTGCCTCCTCTTCGGCCTACCTGGGAAGATGGGTGAAGCACGCCAAACGGCACCCAGAGGGGGCTCCGGAAATTCGGACAGTGTGGTAAGTGGTAGCCTGGCTTCAC
>CAYULI010000010.1:0-89325 GCA_964445795.1 uncultured Nitrospira sp.
GTATTCAAGGGGGTATTTCCGCGGCTGAATTGCCGCGGCCCCATTGAAGCCCCGTAGCCGCCGCCGATGATCGCACCGCCCAGGACATTTCCGCGGCTGAATTGCCGCGGCCCCATTGAAGCTGCTGGCGTTTGCGAATGGTAAACACGCGCCCGCCGATTTCCGCGGCTGAATTGCCGCGGCCCCATTGAAGCACGATCTTGGCCCACTCGGGCAGCGCCTTGCCGATGATTTCCGCGGCTGAATTGCCGCGGCCCCATTGAAGCTACGACTGCGGCGTGTGTTCCCCCAGTGGGTCCGCGATTTCCGCGGCTGAATTGCCGCGGCCCCATTGAAGCTGCTGGCGCTTGCGAATGGTGTATTCGCGCGTGCCAATTTCCGCGGCTGAATTGCCGCGGCCCCATTGAAGCCCCATCCTGTTGTCGAGGAACCCTTTGACTTGCGGGGGATTTCCGCGGCTGAATTGCCGCGGCCCCATTGAAGCGAGCAGAGCGGCCCAGCGAAGGAATGGGTTGCCACATTTCCGCGGCTGAATTGCCGCGGCCCCATTGAAGCTGGGCATATCCGGCCTGTTGACTTCGCGCGAGTGGCGTATTTCCGCGGCTGAATTGCCGCGGCCCCATTGAAGCCACAGCGAAGCGCACGAAGGCTACAAGGACATCGGATTTCCGCGGCTGAATTGCCGCGGCCCCATTGAAGCCCGCGCTGGTCGGTGCGGTGCGCCGACTTCGCGTCCGCCATTTCCGCGGCTGAATTGCCGCGGCCCCATTGAAGCCCCCTGTCCATGGAACACCCGGCGCGCCCCCAGAAAGATTTCCGCGGCTGAATTGCCGCGGCCCCATTGAAGCAGGGGAGCGAGAAATGTCACGCCCGCGCGGTCTTGCATTTCCGCGGCTGAATTGCCGCGGCCCCATTGAAGCGGGGAGCGGACGATAGGGTGTCAGGAGCAGGATGCGCCCGATTTCCGCGGCTGAATTGCCGCGGCCCCATTGAAGCTAAGCACACCAAATGGGTATCCCCTACCCTCACGGCATTTCCGCGGCTGAATTGCCGCGGCCCCATTGAAGCTACTAGACGAGCTGTGTACTGGGCATATCCGGCCTGATTTCCGCGGCTGAATTGCCGCGGCCCCATTGAAGCAAGTGTATGACCGGCTCGTGCAAGCCGGCATCCCCCGATTTCCGCGGCTGAATTGCCGCGGCCCCATTGAAGCGCGCGCAGAACAGGTCGTGATCCGCGCCCTAGTGGCATTTCCGCGGCTGAATTGCCGCGGCCCCATTGAAGCGATCTCGCTCAATATGTCTATGAGCGACTCGACAGGTAATTTCCGCGGCTGAATTGCCGCGGCCCCATTGAAGCAGGATTATAAGCGGTATCCAGAAACCCTGGCCAGCTCATCCCGCCCATTTGCCGACCGATTTTTTGCTTTTCCATGCTCGCCGATTACCGTGGTGGCCTATCCCTTGGGGGCCGGCATCATGGGAATGATTGGGTTGACTCCCGCACAGGTCGAAAGTAGACTAACCTTAGTCTACTTTGAGGGAGGGCTATGAAATCGACGACGAAGACTGTGAATATCCATGAAGCCAAGACCCATTTTTCCAAACTCCTGGCCGCCGTCGCGAAAGGCCAGCGCATCACGATTTGCAAAGACGGGACGCCCGTGGCCCAGCTCGGCCCGCTTGAGACCCCCATTCCTGTCCGCCGCCCGGGGCTGTTGAAAGGGCGCGTCACCATTGCGGACGATTTTGATGCGCCGTTACCGCCTGAGGTGTTGGCTTCGTTCGAGGGTGAGGCATGAATCTCCTGTTGGATACCCATGTCTTTTTGTGGTTTGTGATTCAGTCTCCACGACTCTCGAAATCCCTGTATCACCAAATCGGGAACACACCGGTGGTCTATGTCAGTGCCGCCTCGCTCTGGGAGATGATCATCAAGATTCAATTGAAGAAACTTGCTGCAGATCCTGACGAACTTGCCGCCAATATCACAGCGAGTGGGTTTCAAGAATTGCCGGTGTCAGTGGCCCACACCCTGGCCCTTGAACGGTTGCCGCTGCATCATCGCGACCCCTTCGACCGCATCTTGTTGGCGCAAGCCCATGTTGAACACCTCCGCCTGCTCACGTGCGATGCAGGTTTAAAGCGGTATGGTCCGGTGTGCCAGGTCATCGCAGAGGCCAACTGACGGCTCACCCCTTGTTGGTGCGACGAAAGCGCGTCACCGTCCATCACGTTCCGCCAGACGCAAATCCTGGCCTGAGCTCAGGCAGCGTGACCATGGTTCGTCGGGCGGTGAGAAGGGCTCCTACGGCAGATACGTTGATATGTGTGACTGGCGCCACTACTTTGGGGGAATCTGCCCACGCACCACAGAAGCTCTGTACCCCTTGGTTAAGCAGAACGCGCCGACCGGTTCCACAGCGAAGAATTCTTTGCATCGTACACCGGCGAGTTTGACTCCGTTTTGAGTCATCTAGAATCTTCCCCGGAGACAGGTCGTTGCGTCATTTGTATTGCTGGCTCAGCAGGAGATCGTGTGGGTCCCTGGTTCCCTCTGCGCGATGCTCGGACCATCGAAAGGAGGACCCGAGTGATGCGTGACGTCGAGCTCTATCAAGCAGTGTCCGGGCTGAACCCGGTAGTCAGTTCACGGCCTGTGGCCGAGCGCTCGGCCGTGGAACGACCGCGGAATTGGGTGGCGCGGGTGAATCGACGGACAGGCGGTCTCGGCGCTAGAAGCGCTGGGGTGAAAGCATGTCTTCTTAGAACGCATCCCCGGCACCTTGTCGAGGACCGCCACCCCTTCCACTCCAAACAGCCAAGTGGAGCCGCCGTTGCATTTTTGAGTAGATCCGTCTATACAAGCAGCCCATGAACGCCGAGCAGATGGAAGAAATCAAGCGCCACTTTGGCGTAGTCGCCGAATCACTTCGAAGCGATATCCGACAGGTCGCCGAGGGGCACGCCACGATCCAGCACGAGCTACACGATCTGCGCGATGAGTTCAGGGACGAATTTAAGGAAATGCGGGCGCTGATGAGACTGTCGTTTTCTCAACTCGATCAGCGGATTCGGACACTCGAATCGGATATTTCGATACTCAAAGCCCGCATGGATCGCCTCGAAACGAGTCGAGCTTAACTTTCTTCCGGTTCCCGAATCACATCCGTCTGCCTCGGTGTCTTCGCGTGACTTGCTGGAGACCGAGCCCATCACGTCTTGAATCGGCGGGTGCGACGGCTCCCGCTCGTCGAGACGCCTGCAGAGTACGCCGCCTGTGAACAGATTCTCGCGGCAGCACATGCCCAGACGCATCCATATCCCCGCCCATTGCTTGATGCCCAATCACTGACACCTGCTGCTGTGGCCTCGGCAAAATGGCGAACGGTCGGCAGTCCTGCGATGGATCCCGTCACGCATTCGCAACGGTGGCATGCTCGCCAGCAGACGACCGGCAGGGGCGCATCCTTGAGTTTACGCCTACGACCGGGTTTGCACACGTAGTGTTTGGCTGTCTCACGTCGGCGCTCTGGGATTACGGGTTCGACCCGCTGCCCAGAAACGTCCGACACTTCCCCTGCCGACACCCTGCTTTGTGTCGCACGTTTCGTCATCGCTGATCTCCCAAATTCGGCCGAGCCGAGATGGGAGAGCAGTGACCCTATATTACTTACTCATAATATCTTAGTTGAAAAGACCGGACTATGATACTCTCGGAATGGTATGTTGCTTGACCCACTCTAAGAAGGTGTCGCGAGTAATAGTGCCGGCAGCTAGATCCAGCATGATTCGTTCCTGCTCATCAGTGGGTGCACGGAGCTCATAGCCATTGAGCATGAGAAAGGTTTCCATCGCGGCATGTCCGATTCGCTTGTTGCCGTCGATGAACGGGTGATTGAGAACGAGAGAAAAGCAGAGCGCCGCTGCCTTGGTTGCAAGGTCTGGATACAGGTCGGTTCCACTAAAGCGTTGACGTGGCTGGGCCAGCGCAGACTCAAGAACATTGATGTCTCGGATCCCCCCCCGAGCCACCCCACCGTTCCAAGACGAATCGGTGAAGTTCCAGCACTTCAGCGAAGGAGAGATACCGGATCACGAGAGACGGTGATAGAGGTCAGCGTTCTTCTCCATTACCCGCTTGACAGCGGCGCGGAACGCGTCGTCGGGCTGACCGAGGAAATCGTGAATACCGAGGCGCACCATCTGTTCGACGGTCAAACCCTCGCGCTTCCCCAGCGCTTCCAGTCGCCGCATTTCTTCATCTGAGAGGGAGATTGAGAGCGTTGCCATGATCAGCTCCTTGGCTTAGACTGCTGCGACTCGTAATGCGCTCAGTATAGGGCAAAGGACTCGTGAGGGCAAACCCTTGAAACTCAGTCCGCCCGATAGCCGATTAGCGCTCCCAGGAGGTCGACGATCGTGTTATTGAGCCAGACCCCTTGAGGCAATTCTCCAAGACAGGTCTTGTCGTACGGCGGATTATTCTCTGGATGTTGCACCCGATCACGATGCTCACAGAGCAGTTTAAGTTTCTTCACATCATCTTCATCTTCGGAAAGGAATCCCGGCTTACAGGCAGCCTCAGCCAAAGCTTCATGGATGGCTTTCCGATCAGCAAGGCTTCCCAATCTTTTCTTTTACCTGCTTCATTTATTCGCATCCCAACTGGATTGGCACCTGAATCGCGAATGCGAGTAAGAAGCGCTGGGGGCGCTTCCAACGTGCGCGCCCGAGAGGCTCGTACTCAATCTGTGGAACTGCGGGCTCTGCGTTCCTTGTATCATCGGCCTTAGCTTGGTTTGAGTTCGCTCAGTAGCAGGCCGATGGCTGCTCCGAGCACCAGATCACTCTCTGCGCCGAACACCTGGCGCCGGAGTCGTCCCTGCTGGTCGATCAAGATGGTCGTGGGCGTGCCGCGCATGTGATAGGCCCGCATGGTCATCGGCACCGGGTGGCCATCCGCTGCTGGTTCATCGACGCCGACCGGAAACGTGATGCGATACTCGTGCAGGAACGCCGCCAGGGCCTCCGGGCCCATCACGGAATGGTGCTCGAACACCGTATGCAGGCCGACAACCGCGAGAGGCTCATTCTCGAACGCTTCGGCCACGCGCTGGGCTTGCGGCACCCCGTGGGTGACGCAGCCTGGACAGAGCATTTGAAAGGCGTGGAGCACGACCACGAGCCCGCGGAAGTCGGCGAGCGTCAAGGCCTTGTCCGTATTGAACCACCGGACCGTTCGCCACTCGGGAGCCAGTCCCATCGTCGTGAGGAGCCGGTCGGCCTGCCGTGGAGCCATCCTGACACTTCCTTGTCTGATGTTTGTGCGGCTTCTTCGGCCGCCGGTGCGGTCGAGGTGCTGGCCGACTTGCACGACGGTGCCGATCCTCGTCCCTGGCCGGCGGCGGGCGGCGACCGCCCGCCCATGCCATTCGGGTTGACCGTCGCCAGCGTTCGTTCAGAAGTCTCCGGCCTTCACATACGGATGGCTCCACAATGTCACCTGAAGCAGGCAGGACTTGACCCACGCCTGGTACATTTTCTCGACGTCCTCCGTTGAGTGGCCCTTCTTGGCGAGGAACGGTTTCAATGTGAAGGTGACGGGAAAGATCAAGGTGAAGAGATACCGGAACGGCACATGGTCGACCGCCGCGACGTGATCCGTCTGGTTTTTCTTCGATCGATGGTGCCGGAGCCCGATTTCGTGTTGGTAGTCGAGCCACCTCTGGTCATACTCGGCTCGCGCGGTATCCAGGATCCATTGGCCGAACCGTTTGCGCACGGCCGTCAGGTACCCATCGAGCGGCTTGCCGTCGGTTCGACCCGTGAAGGCTGCCAACAGGTGGGGATTCTTGCCCACAAACCCGTACCACACGTCGAGGATGGCCTCGACTTGATCCTTGAGGATATCGTAGGATTGCCGCAGGGCCTTGGCATCGTCGTCGGTGAACAGCACGCTGTGTTTCATCAGCTCGAAGTCGGCCAGACTCACCGGCGAGCGCGGCACGGCGGCGGTGCCGTAGGTGTATCCGGGGATTGACGATGTGGGTGTCATTGCGTAACTCCTTTCGTGTTAATGATGGAATCGGTCACTAATGCCTGCTAGCGTGCCTAACCTCCCCCCTCCGTCACAAGAACGCACCACTTGGTTCCGTGGTAACCAAAAAGTGCCGTCGGCCCGGACTGGTCTGGCAGGACATGTGTCAGCCACGAAAGCCGGTCCCAGTGTGGCCGCCGTGGTCGAAGAGGTGATCGGTTGCAAATGGACCGTTCGGCTTTTGTGGCTCTTGTCCGACGGGCTGGCTCGACCGAGCCGGTTGCTCAAGGCCTGTCCCGGCCTTTCGACGAAGGTGATGAACGAACGCCTGCGCAAGCTCATCCGCTTTGGACTGCTCGACCGACGGGTACATGGTCAGAAGCCGCCGGTGGTCGTCGAATACCGGCTGACACCGTTCGGCAAGCGGTTCATGCGCATTCTGGCCGAGGTCAAGAAACTGCAAGAGGCACTGGATGCGGGGACTTGGGACGCTCCCTCCTCATGACGCGTGGCGGAGACAAAGGGTTTTAATCGTCAGCGCCGAGACTGGATGGCTTTATAACCAAAGACGCGCGCCCAAATGTCTACGACGACCATGTTTCTGGCTGGGGCCGGTCACCCACTGCGTGGCTTGGTCTTCGCCGTTGGGAGGGCCGTGAGTGGATCCTCCGGCCAGTGGTGCTTGGGGTAACGGCCGCGTAGTTCCTTGCGGACATCCTGGTAGGCGTTCGCCCAGAAGCTCGCCAGGTCTTGCGTCACCTGAACCGGCCGGTGTGCCGGAGACAGCAAGTGCAGCATGACAGGGCCCCGGCCCCCCGCTACGCGAGGCGTCTCCTTGCAACCGAACATTTCTTGGAGTCGCACGGCCAGCACCGGCAGGTCGGGTGTTTCGTAGTCCACGCGCACCGTTGACCCGCTCGGTACAGTCAGATGCGTCGGCGCATCGCGGTCCAGTCGACGCCGTTGCTCCCAGGTGAGCAGCGCATGGAGCGGCGGCGCCAGATTGAGCCGTTGGACGCGATCCAACGTTGTGATGCCGTCCAGATAGGGACCGAGCCACCGCTCGAGGGTCTCCACCAGTGCCTCGTCTGACAGATCGGGCCAGTTCGACTCCCCCCCGTCGATTCGCCTGAGAAACTGCACCCGCGCGCGCCACTGCCTGAGTTCCGGTGTCCACGCCAGCCGGTCGAGTCCAGCCTGGCGGACGCCCTTGAGCAATGCCTTTGTGATCGACGATGGATTGGGGTTCGAGAGGGTCTGCTCGGCAAGCACCAGCGCGCCCAGTCGCCGCTGCTTCGTGGCACGGACGGCGCCGGCCTTCTCGTCCCATTCCACCGATTCGGTCTCACGGATATGATCACCGTACAATGATTCGATGAGTTCGAGCGAGATCGGCGCAGCCAAGTCGATGCGCGCCCATTGTTGGCCTCCGGCGAGGTCCGCGATGACCAGGTACTCTGCCGAGCCGAGCGGATCGGGAACCGTGAACCGTGCTCCGCGGCCGTTCGCCAGGAGATACCGTCCTTCGGCTCCGCTTTGTCGCTGCGCGATCCGATCTGGATACGCGAGAGCCAGGAGCAGTCCGGCAGAATACGGATCCTCCTCCAGGCGGGATCCCCCGTTCTCGGAGTTCCGGACGAGCCGTCGTTTCCACAGATCGGCCGTCCGTATCACGCGCCGGGCAGCCGCGCGGTCAACGGTGACGCCGCCTCCAAGGTCCTGTCGGCCGTGCAATGCATCGAGCCGCAGCCGGATGTCTGCGTTCCGCCAGCCCGACGGTCCCCCAAGAAGATCGCGTTCCTCCAAGAGCGCGCCAAGCTCGCAGGCCTGATCGGCCAGTCCGAATGGAACGGCCCTGAGCAGCATGTGCGCCAGGCGCGGATGCAGCGCCAGGGCCGCCATTTGTTTGCCGTGTTCCTCCGTGAGGCGCCCGTCGGTGTCTACTGCGCCCAACTGCGCCAGCAATTCCCGAGCCTGTGCCACGGCGCCGGCCGGCGGAGGTGTGAGCCACGAAAGCTCCGCTGGATCGGCCGTTCCCCAGAGGGCCAGCTCCAGCACGAGCGGAGCGAGATCGGCCTCCAGTATTTCAGGGAGGCGTCGCGGGGCGAGGGTTGCATGCTCCTGTTCCGTCCAGAGTCGGTAACAGACGCCCGGCTCCAATCGTCCGGCGCGGCCGCGCCGTTGGTCGGCGGAATCCTGCGTGACGCGAATCGTGTCCAATCTGGTAAAACCCGAACGAGGGTCGAAACGTGGCACGCGCTGGAGTCCCGCATCGATCACGATCCGTATCCCGTCGATCGTCAGGCTGGTTTCGGCGATGGAGGTCGCGAGCACCACCTTCCGGGTGCCGGCTGCGGCCGGGGCGATGGCCATATCCTGCTCGGCCTGAGGCAGATCGCCGTGCAACGGCGCGACGCGGATCGCTGGATCGAGACGGGCGTCGAGCAATCGTCGTTCGACGCGACGAATCTCCGCCATCCCCGGCAAGAACACAAGGAGACTGCCCTGATCTTTCAAGAGGGCGCACTTGATGATCTGGGTGACGGCCACATCCAACGGACCGGAGAGCGGCCGGTCGAGGTAGCGGGTCTCTACCGGGAACATCCGGCCTTCGCAACGGATCAAGGGAGCGTTACCGAGAAGATCGCGGACGGGTCCGCAGTCGAGCGTGGCCGACATGACGAGCAGCCGGAGGTCGGGACGGAAGAGCCGTTGCGTTTCCATGCACAGCGCCAGACCCGTATCAGCCTGCAGACTGCGCTCGTGAAACTCATCGAAGAGGACGAGGCCGTAGGAAGCGAGCGACGGATCCTGCTGCAGAAGCCGTGACAGCATTCCTTCCGTGACCACTTCGAGCCGTGTTGCGGGTCCGATCTTCGAATCCAGGCGCATCCGGTAGCCGACGGTCTCGCCGATCGGCTCGCCGAGCGTCGCGGCCATGTAATGGGCGGCGGCCCGGGCCGCGAGCCGGCGTGGCTCCAGTACGAGCAGCTTCTTGCCACGGAGCCAGGGGGCGTCCAGCAGCGCCAAGGGGAGGCGCGTGGTTTTTCCGGCGCCGGGCGGTGCCGTCAAGAGCGCATTGCGCCCGTTCTCCAGCGTTTGTCTGAGGTCCGCCAGGACATCTTCAATTGGCAGCCGGGACATGGTAGGGTTCAACGTCATTGCTGCGCTGACTGTATCAAAATCACTGCGTCTACACCAAGGAAGGAACGGGTCGCATGGCGCATTATCGATGGACGACGAATCCGCCGGCCGTAGCCGGATGGTATTGGTTTCGCGGCCTGGCCCACGAGGCCGATCCCTTTATCGTGGAGGTGGATAGCAGCGGACAGTTTCGGTGGCCCGACGGCGGATTTCAGGAAGTGCAACTGGCCCGAGGCGAATGGGCTGGGCCGATCGAAGAGCCGGAAGAGTAAGTCAGGTGGCCGCGGTTCGGTGGTGATCCCGAGAGCGGCGGCCTCTGGGAGCTGATCCCATGGCCAGGTTGAGCGGGAAAGTGGCGGTCGTGACCGGCAGCAGTAGCGGCATCGGGAAAGCTATCGCCCTGCGGTTCGGCGAGGAGGGGGCGAAGGTCGTTGTGACAGCGCGGCGCCTCGCGCTGTGCGAGCAGACGGTCAAGCAGATCGCGATGAAAGGCGGGGAGGCCTGGGCGATCCAAACCGACGTGACCGACGAACGGCAGGTCGACCGCATGATTGCGGACACCGTGAATCGGTACGGACGACTGGACATCCTCGTGAACAACGCCGGCGTTTTCGGAGGTCGGCATCTCGCTGACACGAGCACGGAGACGTTCGACGAGGTGATGAACGTGAATCTGCGCGGCACGTTTTTCTGCTGCCGGGCGGGGTTCAAACAGATGAAGAAGCAGGGTGGCGGCGTCATTCTGAACATGTCGAGCGTCGCTGGCGTGCAGGCCTGGGCCGGTACCGGGGTGTACAGCGCTTCGAAGCACGGAGTGATGGCTTTCACCAGAGCACTGGCCGACGAAGGGCGGTCGCACAATATCAAAGTCAGCGCCATCTGCCCGGCAGGCGTGGCGGCCGAACTCGTCGACGCGTCATTGGAGGAGATTCTCCGCAGCGAGCAGATCGATCCGTTCGACGTGGCGGAGACTGCCGTCTATCTGGCCACACTGGGGAAGTACGCCGTCGTCCACCAGGTGGTGATCGACCGGTTGGGCGCAGAGTGGTAGAAGAATCGGATCGATCGAGTGATGTCACCGGAAGGTTGTTCCGCCTCTTTTTGTCTCTCTGTTACCGGGAAGCCCCGCACATGTCTGCGAGCGGCGCTCCTTCTGGCGGGAGCAACGATGGCTCTGGCCGCTTGCGCCCAGTTCGAGCCGCGAGACAAGCGGTTCTACTACCGGGCCATGTGGAACTTCGCGCTGCGGGAAGATTTGGCCGAGCTCGACAGCGAGTTTAACGGTGTGGACTTCGGCCACGCGCATCTCTACGAGAACCTGCTCCTTACCGACGGGAGGGACGTACTGGCCATCGAGGACCGGGCACGGAATGAAACTCTCGCCTTCATCGCCACGAAGCCGCGTCTGAATCCCAACGAAGAG
This sequence comes from uncultured Nitrospira sp., assembly GCA_964445795.1. GTDB lineage: Bacteria > Nitrospirota > Nitrospiria > Nitrospirales > Nitrospiraceae > Nitrospira_D. The sequence goes on from CAYULI010000010.1 coordinate 10,607, forward strand.
GCGATCGCGCCGAATTACATGAAGCTCGCCTGGCGGGCGCAGAACGTGTTTGACGAAGCGCATGCGCTCCACCGGGCTACGTACGACATCATGGTTTCGGACGAGCCGGATAAGGATCGCGCTCTGCGGAACGTGCTGGCCTATTATCGGGAGAGTCGTTACGCGATTACAGCGAAGCGGTTGGACCACCATCGGCTTGATCAGTTTCCGTATTCCGGGACGTTTCGCAGGCGGTTTCCACTCTTCAACGCGACGATCTGGTCCTATCACTATCTCCAAGTCGCCGTGTACGATCCGCTGCAAGCCGCCCGTACTTTGGACGAAAAAAAACAAGCGGTGCGCCCCATCCTCGCGACCTATCGCCGCTATCTCGACCGGCCGCCGGTGCACTGGACGTTCATGCCGCTCACGGTGGAGCTGAGCCCCGTCTTTGCCGCGCGCTATCCGGAGATCGCCAACATCTTCGATAATCTCCACATGCTGCACGACAACATCAGCGACATCCTCGCGAGCGAGCTCCTGCCGACGTGGGAGCAGAAGCGGGCCGAGATCTACCGCATCGTCGATGCCTATTACCTGGCGAGCGCCGACCCGACGAATCCGATGATTGTCAAAGCGAAACCGGACCAGGAACACCGCCATTGAACGGCCCGGTCATCCAATTGGTCCGCTCCACCGTGGCTCTCGTCACGGCCCTATGGCCAGGCATCGCCCTGGCATTGGACCACGATAACCTCGATCCGAACCGGCCGATCGGCATGGAGGACGCCTATGCGGTTCCGAAAGGGGAGATCGGCTTGGAGAGCGGCGTACGGTTCAACGACCGGCGGGAGGGGCGCACGCGCGTGACCTTCCAGCCGCAGATCATTCACGGTGCGTTCGACAATACACAAATCGAGATCCAAGGCGATCTGATCACGGAGCCCAACACGGTGATCGGCGCCAACAAATCCGGCGACCTGCATCTGGGCATCCTCTATAATTTCAACACCGAAACGATCAACCTGCCCGCACTGGCGATTCGCGTCGAAGCGGATCTCCCGACCGGCGTCAATTCCAAAGGGGTCGATACGCAGGTCACCGGCATTCTCACCCGTTCATTTGGTCGCCTTCGGACGCATCTCAACGTGGGCTATACGTTTCTCGGATCTCCGCAAGGAGCGGAACGCCCTGGCGCCTATCGGGCCGCGGCGGCCGTGAGCTATCCGCTCGGCTATCCGACGAGTTTCCGCGATACGCTCATCGTCAGCGTCTATACCCGCCAGTCCGACCTCCGAGGCCAACGCAACAACACGGGTGCCGAAATCGGCCTGCGCCATCAACTCACTTCGCGGATCGTCCTCGACGGCGGACTCGGGACCGAGATCGACGGTCCGACCGATCGCGCGGCACTTCAGGGCACGGTAGGATTGTCGGTGGGCTTTTAGCCGCTCCAAACCTCGAGGCATTTCGGTCACGGCGTGCGCCGGGTCGGTCAGCCCAGGAGCATGGTCGCCAGGCGGGGAAGCCAGGGAAGGATCGCCACTCCCAGGCAGATCGACAGGGCGACGATAGAGGCGACCAGCGCTTCATCGAGGCGGGTCTCCGTGGCGAAAATCACGGCAGTCACCGCCGAGGGCATTCCACCCACGAGGATCACCACGACTCGTTCTACGCCGATCAAGTCCAACCCATAGGCCGCGGCGAATCCCAACGAGAGCCCGCCCCCCATCCGGAGGATCACGCCCAGCAGCGCCAGGGGCCACGTGTGTCGGACTGCCGACAGCCCGATCGAGAGACCGAGCACGAGGCTGGCCAGGGGGGTGGTGCTCAGATGCAACGGCATGAGCAGCTCGCGCAACCCAGACGGCAGCCGGATCCCGATGAACTTCAGTCCCAGCGCGCAGGCCAGGGCCCAGAGTGGAGGGGATGCCAGGAAGCGAAGGAAGGCGAGGCGAGGAGTAGAGGATTGGCCTCCGTGCGAAAGGGCCAGGGCATAAAGGACCGTGAGGGTCAGCGTGGTTTGTCCGAGGTCGAAAAGGATGGCGCGGACAAGCCCATCCTCCCCGAGCGTCGCGAGAATCACCGGATACGCGAAATAGACGGAATTGATGCAGCCGGTGGCGAGCAGAAAACCGCCCTGCGTCTGGCGCGGAAGTTTCAGCATCCGCCCCAGTCGCCAGGCCACGACGATCATCGGGAGTGTGATCATGCAGGCGGCAAGCGGCAGCTTCCAGGCGGTCGGGGCGAATTGCACTCCATCCAAGGACACGAGGATGGTAGCGGGGAGGCTTAAAGAGAAGACGAACGAGGCGAGACGCTCTGCATGAGATTTATTCAGGATGGTGAACGAGCGGAGGAGAGCGCCCAGGAGGAAGATGAGAATGAAGGCGATCAGGGACGGGGGCATGGGTCCACTATAATATACCCCAAACAAGGAATCGGCGAGTCCGCTGCTCCGTCTATCCCGTCGACGTGATTGACATAGGTCTCGCGGGCACGTAGCGTATGCTCTGGGCTCTCGACACAACCGGGAGAGACTCCGATGGAATCCCGCAGGCCAGGGACGGATTTCTGGTCGAAGAGGCTCGATCGTCGGCAATTGTTGAAAACGTTCGGTTTGGTCGGCTCGATGCTGGCTCTCGGCGGATCCCGTGGACTGGCCGAGACAACGATGCCTGCACCATCGGAGGCAGGCCCGGCGGCCGGAGAGATCCCGACGCGCGTACTGGGCACAACGGGGGTCCGGGTGTCAGCCATCTGTTTCGGCGGCGCCCATTGGGGCCGCATTGCGGACGATGCCGAGGCGATCCGGATTCTGCACGAAGCCATCGACGCCGGCGTGACGTTTCTGGACAATGCCTGGGAGTACAACGGCGGGCGGTCCGAGGAGCTCATGGGCAAGGCGCTCCAGGGGAAGCGGCACAACGTCTTTCTGATGACGAAAGTCTGCACGCACGGGCGGGACAAGAAGGTGGCTTTGCAGCAGCTCGACGAGTCGCTCCGCCGGTTGAGGACGGACTATCTCGATCTCTGGCAAATCCACGAGGTCGTCTATGACGACGACCCCGACCGGCACTTCATGCCCGGCGGCGTGGCGGAGGCGTTGCTCGAAGCCAAGCGGCAAGGGAAAACGAGGTTCATCGGCTTCACCGGTCACAAACATCCGCGGCTCCACCTGCGGATGCTGGCGCATGACTTCCCCTTCGACACCTGCCAGTTGCCGCTCAACGTATTCGACGGCACCTACCGCAGTTTCGAGCAGAAGGTGCTGCCCGTCTTGAATCGGCGCGGCATCGCCCCGCTGGGGATGAAAAGTCTGAGCGGCAACGCCGAGCCCATCAAGCAAGGCCTCGTCACTCCCGAAGAGGCGATTCGCTATGTGCTGAGTCTCCCGATCGCTTCGCTCGTGAGCGGTATCGATTCCCGACAGGTCCTGAAGCAGAACCTCGATATCGCGCGCCGGTTCGTCCCGATGACGGAGGCCGAGATGCAGGCCTTGCGCGCCCGTCTCGCGCCCTACGCCAAGGACGGGCGGTTCGAACTCTTCAAATCCACCGATCGGTACGACGGCCGCGTCGGCCGCGAGCAGCACGGCCTTTCCTAATTCCCCTCACGACTCTCGCGGCAGCGCGACATGCCGCAGCGCGGTCATCGGCCCGTAGGTTTGCAGCAGCTCGAGCTGTGCGGTGTCCCTCACGAGCAAGGCTCCAGCGAAGCCCAGCGCGTTGATCGAGATGCCCTCGAAGCATTCCCGGGACCTCGGCACCAGCAACAGCCACTGTCGGGTCGCGAGTAGGTTGTACGGGGTCGAGGCCGTATGGTCGGCGAGACCCACGGCGCGGAGCAACGACCGGTAACAGGCGAGCAAGGACGATGCGCCGTCCTGCCGCCGGTCGAGCCAATCCGGATGCAGCGGCGCAGCGGCGTGCAGGAACGGCAGGCCGGGCACCGTGCCGGTGGCGCCAGTCATCCGCACACAACGCAACAGGGGCTCGATCGGCAGCCGCGATTGTGGCAGAGCGGACAAGGGAATGAGCTGCAGATGTTTGTGGCGCTGGCTGGCCCCGGCCGCCGGTCCGGCATTGTAGAAGCCCAGACCGTCGATCTCGGCGAGGCCTGTGAGCAACGCGGCGCAATCCTCTTGGGTCAGCAGGCTTTCCTGATCCTCGAAGGTGCGCGTGACGATGAGGAGATGGTGATCGACCACGTTGTATTTGTTCAGCAGGGCCACATGGGTAGGGGAAAGGTCCGCCACGAACAGGTTGGGATCGTAAGGCAGGAAGGGATCGGCGTCCGACTGTGCCGTCGGGGCGAGGGGTTTCATGGCGAGGGCGGTGATGACACGGACTTGAAAGGCCACGCCGTCCTGCTCGATCACCGTCGATTCCGTGGGAATGGGAAGGATCGCTGCTCGGTCGCGGGCGTAGGCCGTGCGTTCGAGCAAGGCGGGCCAGAGAGTGCCGGGTGTCAGGAGAGCAGCGGGCCGGTCCGTCGCCATCGGTGCTTCTCGCTCAACGATACTTGGCGAAACAGATGAGGTCCAGGTGATGGTAGTGGTTGGGCAGCACGGTTTCCGCCTTATAGCCCAGATTCAGGAAAAACTGGATGTTTCTGGCCGTGCGCAGCATCGTGCAGGCATAAAATTTATGGGCATCGGTCGTGACCCGTTCGATCTCGTGGATCAGGGCCTTTCCCACTCCACGCCGTTGGTGCGCAGGGCTCACGGATAACAACCGGATCACGCATACGCCCGCCACCGTCCAAAAGCGCACCGATCCGATGACCGCTCCCTCCTCCTCTGCCACGAGGATCCGCTTCTCCTTGGCATCCTGTTTGAGACTCTCGAGCGTTTCCGTCGTCCATGCGCTCACTTCGTACAGGTTGGCGTATTCGCCGAACGCTGCCTGTTGCACGCGCAAGAGAGCTGTAAAATCCGCTTCGGTCGCCGGTCTGATATAAATCATCGCATCTTATCGTTTACCGTGCGACCGTCAAGATAGCAAGCCTGCCGGCATCGTCGATCCGACTACGCCGGCGACGCGCTTTTATCGGGACAAGCGGACGGTACGCAGGCGGATGGAGCAGTTCGGAACGGGCTGGTTCGCTCCCTTGGCCAAGCTCCTTTCGTCTTGCCTTCCTCATCGGTCCAGTCTATCTTCTGGCACGTCTTCGAATCCTTGTTCTCCAGAACAAAAGATGGCGATCGGCGGTAACGATCAAGTGGGGCTCATAGTGTCGCTGAGTATCGGGTTGCTCCTCTTCGTGGGTCTTCTCGTTCTCTCCTTGGTTTATAAGAAACGGATCGGGTTCGGTCTGTACGTGGTCTGCCTGGGTTCGGTGCTCGTGCGGGTCATACTGGAGTTGGGCGAACACGGGTCTCTCGTTCGCCTCCCGTCACCCGTGCAACCGTGGGCGGCCTTCCTCGCCTCCCTCGCTCTCGTCTTTGTCGCATTGAGCATCCTCGACCTGGCGCTGGTCGAAGAGTATCTGATTGCCAAGCGGGACCTCTACGTGCCTCGCGTGCTCCGTTTGCTGGGTATCCTGGTCGGGCTGACCGTGGCAGGGCTGGTTCTGTTGCGGTTTATCTTGGACGTCAACGTGCTGGCGCTAATCGCTTTGCCCACCGTGGCCACGGCGGTGGTCGGGTTCGCCCTCAAGGACGTGATCGCCAGGTTCGTCTCCGGCATCGAACTCGGTCGAATGATCCGCGTGGGAGACTGGGTGACCTTGATGGATACGGAAGGGGTCATTACCGACGTCAATCTCAAATACGTCACGATCAAGACTCGTGGCTGGGACTACGTGAGCCTGCCGAACGATGCCGTCACGAAAAGCGCCATCGTCAATCACAGCCGTCCGGAAGCGCTGACTGCTCGGACCGTCACGGTCGAGGCGTCATATGCCCATCCGCCGCTTCTGGTGACGCGGATTTTGACGGAGGCCGCTTCAGCCGTTCCCGGAGTCGCTCAGCACCCGCCTCCTGCCGCATTGGTGCACGAGTTCAAGGAGTCGGGCATCGAGTACAAGGTGCGCTTCTGGCTGACCGATTTCGCCCGACGTGATCGGATTGCCGGCGAGGTGAGTGCCTATATCTGGTATGCCTTCAAGCGAAATGGGATCGAGATTCCCTATCCCCAACGCGTGGTCCATCAGGCGGCGGTCCCCGACCGGGCGTCCATGCACGCGGCGGAGGTGGACGAATTTCTCGCGCACTTGCGTTCGGTCGATTTCCTATCGGTGCTCGACGAAGAGGAGCGCCGGAGAATGGCCGAGGGGGGAGAGCGACGGGTCTTTATGCCCGGTGAGGTCATCGTACGCGAAGGGGACGAAGGAACGGAGCTGTTCGTGATCATGTCGGGGTCCGCTGACGTGGAAGTATCGTCCGGCGGGACCGTCTCGAAGGTGGCCACGATGTCAGCCGGGGCCTTTTTCGGCGAGATGTCCCTGCTCACCGGCGCGCCACGGTCGGCCACGGTGCGCGCCGCAACTCCCGTCACGGTGCTCGCGATCGGTAAGGAAGCCATGGCGGCGGTTCTGGCCAAGAACCAGAGTCTCGTTGAGCGGTTGAGCGAGACCTTGGCCCAACGGCAAGCGGCGCTAGCTTCGCATAGGGAATCCGTGGCTGCGATACGGAAGCCGGACGCACAGGCCGACAGCCTGTCGTTGGCCGCTCGTGTCCGCAAGTTTTTTGGATTTGCGATCCGGTAATCGCGGGGTTCGAGGTCGCACGATGACGTGGACGGTCTTCACGACGGGGCAGGCGAAAAAATGGTGGATGGGTCTCTTGCTCGGCGGGTCCGTGTGTCTGCTGGCCTGGGGAGTCCAATGGTCCGGACTCATGACGATCGCCGAACTCAAGGCGCTGGACCATCGGTTTCATCGGTATGCCGATCCCCGCAAAGCGGGGCGCGACGTGGTCTTGGTCGCCGTCGACGAAGCCAGTCTCGAAGCGTACGGCCGGTGGCCCTGGCCCCGCGATCGTCACGGCTACGTCGTGAATTTTCTCAAGCGGGCCGGCGCGACCGCGATAGCGTTCGACATCATCTTCTCCGAGCCGGACGGCACCGATGAGCAGTTCGACGAGGTGTTTGCGGAGGAAATGCGCGAGGCGGGCAACGTATACCTGCCCGGCATTCTTGAAGCTTCGACGGACGGGGCCGACGCGTCACAGACGTCTCAAACCGGCGGGGCCGTCGCGCTTCCGCCCAACGTGACGGCTCCCGTGCACGGTGTGGCGACCGACGCGCCGGTGCCTTCGTTCGCCGCCATTCGTCTCCCGATTCCAAGCCTGACGCAGGCCGCGCGCGGCGTAGGGTTCATCAATCTCACCCCCGATGTCGACGGGACGACCAGGCGCATCCCGCTTGTCGCCAAGGTCGGCGGTCAACCGGTCTTGCAGTTGGCGGCCCGCATGGCCTCCGACCTCCTGGAGGCCGATGCGATCACGCTCGATGCCGGCCGGCTGCGGATCGGGGCGGCCGAGGTCCCGTTGACGAACGACGGCCAGATGCTGATCGATTGGCATGGCGATCTGGCCGATGGGATCTTCCCTGTGTATTCGATCGGCGCGGTTCTGCGTTCGTTCACCGACCTGCAAACCGGTAATCCGCCAATGCTCGATCCCGCGCTCTTCAAAGACAAGATCGTCTTCGTTGCCGCGACCGCCGCCGGGACCTACGATCTCCGCGTCACCCCTCGTTCGCCGATCACTCCGGGGGTGCTGATTCATATGTCCGCCTTGGACAACATGCTCCGCCATCGACACCTCCGGCCGGCTCCAGCCTGGGCGAACGGGTTGACGGTGCTGATCCTCTGCTTGGCGACCGCCTGGCTCTTCATGGTCCTGTCACGCCACACGGTCAAACTGTTGCTCATCGCTGGTCTAGCCGCCGCCTATTACGGGCTGACCGTCCATGCCTTTACGACCTACGGGCTCTGGTTGGATCTGGCGCTACCGTTGGGCGCTCTGGGAGTCACGTTCGCCGGCGCCGCGACCGTGGAATATCTGACCGAAGGCCGCCAGCGTCGCCAGTTGCGGGCTGCCTTCGACAAGTACATGGCGTCGGACGTGGTCGACGAGATCATGAAACATCCGGAACAGATCCGTCTCGGCGGCGAAAAGAAGGAGCTGACCGTGTTTTTCTCGGACGTCGCGGGATTCACGACCATCTCCGAACGGCTCGACCCCGAAGCGCTGGTGGCGTTGTTGAACAAGTATTTGTCCGCCATGACGGACATTATTCTGAAACATCGGGGGAACGTGAACAAATATCTCGGCGACGGGATCATGGCGATCTTCGGTGCTCCGCGCGGAGAGCCGAAGCATGCGTCGCTGGCCTGTTTTGCCGCACTGGATTGCCAAGCCGCATTGGCGGCGCTGCGCGAGGAGTGGAAGCGGGAAGGCTATCCGGCAGTGTCCGCGCGCATCGGGATCAATTCCGGGCCGCTGGTCGTGGGCAACATGGGCTCTCAGAAGCGGCTCGAGTACACCGTGATGGGCGACAGCGTGAATCTGGCCTCCCGTCTTGAAGGCGCGAACAAGTACTACGATACCTTGATTCTGGTGGGTCCCCGCACGTATGAGTTAGCTTGTCAGGACATCGAGGCGCGCGAGGTGGATGTCATGCGCGTCAAAGGCAAACACGAGCCGGTGGTGGTCTATGAACTGTTGGCCCGGAAAGGGGAGCTGCCTCCCCTCAAACGATCGGTCGTGGGCGCTTATCTGGAAGGCTTACTGGCCTACAAGGCCCGCGAGTTCAAGGACGCGGCGGCCAAGTTCGAGGCCGCGCTGGCGATCGATCCCACGGACGGTCCCTCTCGTGTGTACCTCGCGCGCGCGCGGGAGTTCCTTGCCCACCCGCCGCCGGCGGATTGGGACGGCGTCTATGACTTAAAGTCGAAGTAACCGGAGGGGACCATGCCAGGGATCAACCGCTGTTGTCTGTGGAGTATCGCTTGCGTGGCGGGCGTATTCTGGGCGGCGAGTGCGTTTGCCGACCCCGTCTACGTCATCGCGAAGACGGCGCAAATCCGGTCGGGGAAGACGTCGTTGGATCCGGTGGTCGCGACGCTTCAGTATGGGCAAGCTCTGGAGGTGCTCGCTCGCGAGGGGAAGTGGGTGCTGGTGCGGACGGACAGCGGCGCGAAGGGGTGGATCTTCGCCACGAAGGTATCCGCGACCAAGCCCAGCGGCGGCGGCAATGAGCTGGCTGCGCTCGGTGAGCGATTTCGGCGCGGCGATTCCGGTGTGACGGCGTCGGCCGGTGCGCGCGGCCTCGACAAGGCCTCGGAAAGCTACGCCGATCGGGTCGGGATCACGAAACAGCATCGCGACGCGGTGGATCGGATGACCGGGTACAAGATTCCCGATGAGGACATCCAGGAGTTTTTGAAGAGCGGGAGGCTCGGCGAATATGCGGAATGACGGAACCGTCTCCGGGATTGCGGCGATGCTGGGTGGCGCGGTGCTTCTGTCGATGACCGGCTGTCCGGAAATGCAACGCGTGGCGGAACAGGCGGCGCGTCAATCGGGCGACGAGCGCCTGGCGCGGGCGATTCAGGGAACCGGGCACGTCATCGCCGGGCTGCTTCCCATCGGACCGGAGGAAGAGGAAAACATCGGACAGGCCATCGCACTACAGGTGGTCGCGCGCTACGGAGGCGTCTACGACAATCCCGAGGTGACGCGCTACGTGAATCTGGTCGGTAAGAGCGTGGCGCTCACGTGCGATCGGGCCAATTTGGAGTACCGGTTCGCCGTGTTGAATCACGATTCCATCAACGCGTTCGCCGCGCCGTCCGGCTACGTGTTTGTCACGCGCGGGCTACTAAAAACCGTCCACAACGAGGCGGAGCTGGCCGCCGTGCTGGGGCACGAGATCGCCCATGTCACCCAAAAGCATATCCTCGATATTATCCAACGGTCCAAGCAGATCGCCGGCGTGGCCGAGGCCGGCCTGGCCTACGCGACGCGCAATCCGGAGGCCTTCAAGAACGTGATCGACGGGGCGGTCAAGAAACTGTTAGACGAGGGGCTCGACCAGAGCAAGGAATTGGAGAGCGATCGGTTGGGAGTCGTGTTCGCTTCCCGTGTCGGGTATGACCCGACTGCGTACCTGACCTTCCTCAATCGCCTTCGTCAGATCAAAGGCGACGACCGGGCCTTCTTCAAGACACATCCGAACTTCTCGGATCGGATCGGTGCCGTGCAGACCGCCTTGCGCGAGCTGGGCGCCAAGCCCGGCGGCGCTCTCTTGGCGGAGCGGTTCAACCAGCGGGTCGGTGGAAAAATCTGACTCGGTCGGTCGGATCGAGGGGCTCGACCGACATGGATCGAGCCCCCAGGCCGGCCCGGACAGGACCATGAACGGATCCGGTCACGGCCGGTCCGCCGTGGGAGACAACTCGGACAGTTCGCGCTCCAAATCCCGTGCCTGCTCCTGTTGGTGCAGTTCGTGCGCGAGCGCGATCGCGCGAGTGAGCGCCTCGCGAGTGCGGGGTCCATCGTCAAGGGATCGATAGCTCCAGTAGGCGCGCTGATAATAGGACAAGGCGGTGAGTTTGTCGCCGCGCTTCTCGGAGAGACGAGCCAAGGCGGCGAGGTCGCCGGCGATCGCGACTTGCTGTTCGCCGGCCTTGTCCAGCTCCAACGCCGTCTCGAACTGCCGCTGGGCGTCATCGAATCGGCCTTCCGCTTCGGCTACCAGTCCGAGGTTGACGAGATTGGCCGACCATTCGCGCGTCTCGTTCAACGCTTGATTGACGGTCCGGGCCGCTTCGAACTTGATCCTGGCCTCGTCCAAGACGCCCGCCTTCAAATCAAGGAGACCGAGATTGTTGAGGACGATCGCTTCCTGCTTCTTGTCACCGGCCGCGCGCGCCAGGTGCAACGCCCGCTGGTAGTGCTCTTGGGCTTCTCCCGTCCGTCCGGCAGCGTGCAGTGCGCTCGCGAGTCTGGTGACGGACAAGACGAGCAGGGAGGGGCGGCGGGTCACCTCGGCCAAGGCGACCGCGCGCCGATAAAGCCTCACTGCCTCTTCGGCTCGGCGTTCCTGGACCGCAATGGCTCCCAGACCGTTAAGGGCCTCCACGACGCCGGGGAGATCGTCAAGACGCTCGGCCAACTGCCTGGCCTCGTCGAAGGCGCTCTTGGCCATCTCCCATTCCCCTTGGCCGAGCAGCCGCTGTCCCTGATTCTGCCACTGGCGGACTCGGTCTACGAGCGGCGGAACGGAGCGTGTGGGCTCGGGGTGTCCGCCGCACCCCACGAGAGCGACCAGAGCCAAGGCCGCTCCAACCAGGGCACGTCCTCGCATCGGGCTCCTCACGGGGCGAGCTGGTCGCCGCGGAGGCTTTCTGGGCTGGGGTCGGTCGGCGGCGGTTCGGGGCCGGCGTTGTGGACGAAGGCGCTGACCGGCCAGGTGTTCTTGGCGCCGCGGAGAATCAGATTCGTATCGTCCAGCGCTGCATGGGCCGATCGGAGCACCGGCCGCAACTGTTTGGAGGTGGTCTTGAGGGAGTCGGTGATGGCTTTCACGTTGTTGAGCGATTCCTGCACGCGCTCGATGACGGCCGGGAGCCGCTCGGTGGTCGTCCGCACATCGTGAACCGCTTGATCTACAGTCCCGAGCGTGCGCTTTGCCGAGGCCGTGAGCTCCGGTAACGTAGCCGTCGCCTTCTCCACTGAGGCCAGCGAGCGCTCGACGGACGCCAGCGTCGCCGGCAATTCCTTGCTGGCCTCTTCGACGTTGGCCAAGACCCGACCTCCGGTTTGCGCGGCTCCCCGCACCTCCCTGGTGATCGCCTCCACCTCCGCTAGGGTCCGCTTGATCGTCTCCGCGAGGGCGGGCAGGTCTTTCAAGAGGTCGGCCAGTTCCTGCGGCTGCTCGACATGGATGGTCCCTCCGTCCGGAAGGATCCTGGCGGGAGGCGTGCCGACCGTGACCAGGACCTCCGACGCGCCGACGAAGCCGCTCTTTTTGATAATCGCCTGGGAATCGTCGCGGACTTTCGAGTGATAGGCTTCGAGGAGTTCCAAAGTCACTTCGATCGATCCCGCGTCGTTGAGTCGGATGCGCTCGACGCGTCCGATGGGAAGCCCCGCCATGAGCACGCGTGTCCCCGGTGCCAGGCCGAAGGAGTCGTTGAGAACGGCGTGCAGCCGGAAGTGCGGTTGGAACAGCCCCTCGGTCTTTGCCATGAAAATTCCGATGACGAGCATGGCCACAATCGGCAGCAGCACGAAGGTGCCGACGATGCGCGCGATGCGTCCGGATGTCATGCCGTGCGAGTAGTGCAACTTCATCGTCGGACCTCCTCGTGAAATTCGATGGAGACCATCCCCTCACGCACCTAAATAGACCCGCGCCTCGGGATCGGCCGATTGCAGCAAGGCGGCGTGCGGCCCTTCGGCCACCACGCGACCGTTGCGCATGTACACGATGCGATCGGCGACGGTCAACCACGGCGAGGGATGCGACAGTGTGGCCAGGACGGCGAGCGGCCGCCGCTTGCGGATCGTTCCGATGACCCGACGACACCGAGCCATCGACTCCGCGTCGAGCCCCGCATCCGGTTCCTCGATCAACACCAGCTCGGGTTCCATGATCAAAGCCCGAGCCAACGCGACGAGTTTGGCTTCTCCGAACCGGAGCGTGGCCGGGAACCGATCGCGGAGCGTCCCCAGCTCCAGGGCATCGAGGAGCCCCATGACGACCCGTTCCACCTCACGCTCGTCCGGAGCACGGTGATATCGAAGAGGGAGCGCGACGTTATTGAACACCGTCATGTTGCTCAACAAGCCGGGCGGCTGCAGGACCGTTCCGATCTCCAACCGGGTCTCTGGACGTGTGCGCTCGTCGGCGTCGGCCGGATCGCGGCCGAGGACACGCACTGTCCCGTGGTCCGGGATGAGGAGCCCCGCGCACAACCGTAGCACGGTTGCGGACCCGCAGCGGGACGGACCGAGAAGCACCGTACAGGTTCCACGCGAGAGCGTGAGTGACAGTGCGACCGGATCGATCCCTTCTGCGCCGGTGTGGCGGACGTCGTGCAGTTCGATCGCGGGATTGATCATAAGTACACGGCGCAGGCGATCAGCATGTCGATCAGCAGACAGACCGTCACGGCATTGATCATCGCTTTCGTCGTCTGTTGCGGCACTTCTGTCGAGGACCCCGTGACCGCCATGCCGTGATGGCAGCCGATCGCGGCGATCGCGGCGCCGAACAACACGCTTTTCAGTCCCGTCACCGCCACATCCAACGACGAGAGGGTCTTCACGATCGCGTCGGCGAAGGCGACGAACGGGATGGTCAACTCGATCTTCGCGATGAAGAATCCGCCGAGCACTGAAACGAGATCGAAGTAAAACGTCAAGCAGACCATCGCCAGGATCATGCCGACGACACGGGGCATGATGATGAAACGGGTCACGGAGATACCCATGAGTCGAAGCGCGGTCACTTCCTGTCCGACGCGCATATTGCCGAGCTCGGTCGTAATCGCCGTGCCGGAACGGCCGATCACGATGAAGGCCGTCAGCAAGGGCCCCAGCTCGCGAATGACGGCGACGACGATAATGCTGCCGATCAGATGTTCGGCACCCACGAGCGGTAACTGCGTCCCGGCCTGCGTAATGACGATGATACCGAGCAGAAGGGCAATGACGCTCAGAACCGGCAAGGCATCGACACCGGTGAAGAGAATTTGACGGGTAATCACCCGAAAGGCCTCGCGCCGGCCTCTCGCGCCGCCTCCGCCAAGGTCGAGGAACGCTTGGACCACCAACGCTGCGAGGTCGGTGAGGTAGGCGGCGCCGGCGAGCGTTCGAGCCCCCAACCAATCGATCCATCCAACGGCTCGTGCGACTTGCATTCCTCGTGCGTTCTGCCCGGGTGGACGGCGCGGCCGGGCTGGTCCGAGTCCGGTCGGCGCGATTCTAGGGGAATCGTGCGGGCGAAAGCAATCGGCGCTCGGCAAGGGACCGTAGGGGCTCTCGTGTTGTGGGTGCTCGGTTGCTCCTTTCGTCTCCGGCTCGTATGATAGGCGCATGAGTCTGGCACCGGTCACGCGTATCAAGACGAAGACGCCCGTGCCCTACGAGCTGACGGGCATCCGCCAGGACACCCACGACACGAAGACGTTGTGCTTCGCCCTCCCGGCCAATGCGACGCTGGATATGCTGCCAGGCGATCACCTCTACGTCCATGCGACGATCGACGGTAAAACGGTGAAGCGGCCGTACACTCCCTCGTCGACGCCCGGTCTCACCGGCTCCTTCGATCTGACCGTAAAACGGTACGAGACCGGCCTCGTGTCGAAGTATCTCCATGAGCGCAAAATCGGCGAGACCGTGCTGATGAGCGGACCGTATCCCGGCGGCCATTGGGTGGACGGGATGGCGAAAAAAGTCGGGTTCGTGGCGGGAGGCACGGGTATCACACCGATGATCTCGATCATCCGCTGGATTCTCGCCAACAGCCTCCCGGTTGAGCTGTTTCTGCTCTTTGCCAACAAGACCGAGGCGGACATCCTGTTCCGGGAAGAATGGGACCAGGACGCGCGCGAGCATGCGAACTTCCATTGTTATCACGTCCTGGAGCAACCGCCCGCCGGGTGGACGCAGGGAACGGGCCGCATCACCGAGGAGATGCTGCGCCGCCATCTGCCGCCGCCCGGTCCCGACACGGTGATCTTTCTCTGTGGTCCTCCTCCGATGGTCGATGCCATCGAGGCGACGCTACGAGCGATCGGCTATCCGGAAGAGGCCATTGTCCTTCCATGAAGGATGCGCATGGTATCGACGTTGGATCTCGCAGGGTGGGTGGCAGGCGGTGGGCCTGTGTTGGTTCTCGTTTCGATCGTGGTTCTCTTCAGTACGGCCTTGGGTCGGCTCGCCATCTGGATCTCGGAATCGGACGCGGAGATTCCGGCCGCGACGGGTCTGCGCCGCAGTTCGATGGACCGGCAGAGTCCCTAAAGTTCCGTGTTCTGATGTACGGGGCCTACGGGGGTCGGCGTCGGCGGATCAACCCACTGGAGCGCTTACTTGAACTTATCAGCCGGCAAGCGCAGCTCTCGCTCAAAATTCACCGATGGGGTGCTGCCCGGGCGCTCCACCATCGATCGGCCGAGGTCCTTGTCGATGCTCTTTATCACGTCGTCGGGAGATCTCGGAGAGAGCATATCGCGGAACATCATCGGGTCCGGCATCGGACTCGGGCCTCCGGGGGGCCCGACTGTGGGAGCAGTGCCCGGGCGATCCGGGACGCGGAAGTCGCCGGACGGCCCGCCGGGGATCAGTTGTGATCGCGCAGGCATGGTGACGCCGGCGACGCTCATGGTGATGAGGAACGAGACGAGCCAACGCATGATGCGTTCACTCTACAGGCTCTTGTGTGCGAAGATCAACCGGACCGATGCGCTTGAAAGCGCGAAAGGGGACAAGCTCGGCTACGGCGGCCTGTGTCTATCTTAAACCTCCGCCGTTGCCTGGTCCGGGTTTTCGTCGGGTTGCGCGAACGCCGGTCTTCCGAGTCCCGCGCGCTGTTTTGACGTCCGATGTGTTCCGGGTCGATTGACAAGGACCACGGAGACTTGTAGCCTGACTTTATCGGGAGGATGGTGTATGGCATTTCTCTTGGCGCTGCTTCTACTGCTGACCGTGGTCGGTCCGGTGACATCTGCGGAGCCTCCCCAGTCGGCTGCCGACGCCGAAGTCAAAGGCGATGTGCTCTACTGGGAAGAAGACGAACTCGTGGTTAAGGAGATTTCCGGCCGGCAAGTCCGCCTGCGTGTGACCCCCGATACGAAGATTCAAGGAACGTCGGGGCGCTTGAAAACCGGCGACAAGATCGCGGCGCAGGTCACGTCCGAGGGGCGCGCGCTCTCCATCACGCTGCAGATTCCGGACGGCGGACTCGCTCCCATGCCGCCCGGCGGGCGCTGACACACCGCACGCTTCCCGTTCCTGTCTCAGCGTTGAGCCGTCGGCTCTCCCTCTGCCTGCCCGCTTCTTGCGACGACCCTGTTCGCATTCCCGTTCTGCTACAACCCGGCGGCCGGGAGGGTGGCATGGCGCGCGGCAGGCAATCGATCGAGGAACCGACGATCAGAGTAACGTGTTGACGGGCCGAGGCCTTGATGGCAAAGAAGCTGAGCGCGGGGATTCTGCTCTATCGGCGGCGCCATGGCGAGGTAGAAGTGTTTCTGGTCCATCCAGGGGGACCCTATTGGGCTGGAAAGGACGGCGGGGCTTGGTCGATTCCGAAAGGCGAATACCGGGAGGGCGAGGATCCTCTCGCGACCGCGCAGCGGGAGTTCCATGAGGAAACCGGCTCACCAGTGACCGGATCGTTCCACCCGCTCGCACCCTTGACTCAGCCGAGTGGCAAGGTAATCTCGGTCTGGGCTGTGGAGGGCGATCTCGACCCGGATACCATTCGGAGCAACACGTTTTCGCTGGAATGGCCGCCGCGTTCCGGGAAGAAGCAGGAATTTCCCGAGGTGGACTGCGGGAGCTGGTTCGACCTCCCCACCGCGTATCAGAAATTGCAACCAGGGCAGCGAGGCTTTCTCGATCAGTTGCAACAGGTGCTGAGCGAACCCGGTCGCCGAGAGGGAAGGCACTGATTGCGGTCCCACTGATACCTGAGGCGGTGGCGGAGAATTCCCAGCGCCTTGTGGTATGCTGCGCCCGCCATGACGATGGACGCGACATTACAGGGAGAGCTCGCCGCCGAGACGGCCAAACGCCGGACCTTTGCTATCATCAGTCACCCGGACGCCGGCAAGACCACGCTGACCGAAAAGCTGCTGCTCTATTCGGGGCTGATCCGGACGGCCGGCATGGTGCGGGGGCGCAAGGGCGGCAAAGTCACTGCGTCTGACTGGATGGGCATGGAGCAGGAGCGCGGCATTTCCATCACCGCGTCGGCCATGCAGTTTCCGTATAAGCACGCGATCATCAACCTGCTCGACACGCCGGGCCACCAGGACTTCTCGGAAGATACGTATCGCACGCTTACCGCCGCGGACAGTGCGATCATGGTCATCGACGCCGCCAAGGGCGTCGAGGCGCAAACGCGCAAACTCTTTGCCGTCTGCCGGATGCGGCGCATTCCGGTCCTGACGTTGATCAATAAGATGGACCTGCCCGGCCGGCCGCCGCTCGATCTGATGACGGAGGTGGAACAGGCGTTGAGCATTCACGCCGCCGCCGTCAACTGGCCGATCGGGTCTGGCAGCGATTTCGTCGGCATTGTAACCCGCGGGGACGGGATGGTGCAGTTGTTCAACAAAACGGCGCACGGCGGTGCCACCAAGGTTGAGGTTGACCGTCTGCCGCTGACCGATCTGCGGCGAAGCGCCCGGGTCTCTCGGGAGACCGTGGCGCAGGTGCAGCACGATCTGGAGCTGCTGGAGATCGCGGGCAATCCGTTCACGCGCGACGAGTTCCTGCGTGGCGAGGTCACGCCGGTCTTCTTCGCGTCGGCCCTGACCAATTTCGGCATCGAGAGTTTTCTGGATGCGTTCGTGGATCTCGCTCCTTGCCCGGGTGCGAGACCGGCCGACGGCGACGACGGAACCGAATTGACCGTCGATCCCATCGAGAGGCCCTTCAGTGCCTATGTCTTCAAACTGCAGGCGAACATGAACCCCAAGCACCGGGACAGCACGGCGTTCCTCCGTATCTGCTCCGGCCGGTTCGAGCGGGACATGGTGGTGAAACACCACCGCCTGGGGCGCGAGGTCCGGCTGTCGCGCCCCCACAGTCTGGTCGCGCAGGAGCGGAGCACGGTGGAGGAGGCCTATCCGGGCGATATCATCGGCATCATCAACCCCGGCGTGTTCGCCATCGGCGACACGATCTCCGTAACCGGAGGGTTCAACTTCAAACCGCTGCCGCAGTTTCAACCGGAGATCTTCGCGCGCATCCGCCCGACCGACGTGGGAAAGCGCAAGGCGTTCGACAAGGGGATGGACCAGATGGCGCAGGAAGGCACGGTGCAGATCATGCGCACCCTCAACGATCTGGAGTCGTTGGTGGCCGCGGTCGGACGGCTCCAGTTCGACGTGCTCCAGTACCGCCTGCGGCATGAGTATCGCGTGGAGACGGTGCTTGAACCGTTGCCGTTTACGTGCAGCGCCTGGCTGGATGGCGACCCCGCGACATTCAAGGCTCCGTCGACGTCCATGCTGGTGAAGGACCAGCGGGGCCGAGTCGTCGTGCTCTTTGGGGACCATCTCATGAAGACGATCGCGCGGGACCGCAATCCGGATCACACCCTGCGCGACATGGGATGACAGGCGGCGCGGCCGGGCCCCTCATTCCTCCGTGTGCGTCCCGTCGAACTGATCGAGCGATTGGCCGAGCGCGCGCGTGAGCTCGTGCAACTCCGCGCTGCTGTCCGCCCTTGTCTTGTCCTGCACCGAACGGTTTAGCGCCCGCAGCGGTTCGAGGATGCGGCGGTCGGCCGTTTTTCCCAGCGCGCGGACGATCTCCGTTTGAGTCGCGACGGGCTCTTTCGGCAGTTGGGCGATCAAGGTCGGCACGATCGGACTGTTGGGGTGCAGCGGAGCCAGGCGCCCCAGCCCCTTGATAGCGGCCAGCCGAGCCGCGGCGTTCTCCTGCTTGAGCTGTTCCATCAATACGGGGATACAGTCTTCGTGCCCGATCGATCCGAGGGCCACCGCGGCGCTCTGCGCGATGGCGGGGTCGTTCTCTTGTAACATGCGGCTCAAGGCGGGGATTGCTTCCACCGCGAACATGTTGCCCAGCAGGGTGATGACGGTCTTCCGCCGATTGGGTGTGGTTGCGGGGTTGTCGAGCACGGCGAGCAGCCGGGCCGGTTGTCCCCAGGCCTCGGCCAGCAGAAATGGGAAGGGATCTTCCGCCAGTTGCCGGTTCAATTGCTCTAGGACACCGGCTCCGCCCGTCTCCTTCGGAAGCTCGCCGCGAACTTCGTGGCGCCAGTCCGCCGCATGACTTCCGATACGGTACGAGATCTGGCAGGCCGGACCTTTCCACAGGCGGGAAGCCGCATCGGGCAGGTCCGCGTCTCCTCCCGAGACGACGGTGCCTTCCCAGACCTTGCGCTCTTCGCATTTCACCTTGACCGTCACATCGTGAGGCTGGGCCGGATCCCGCACGACGCGATACCCCACCGCTTCGAGGCGGGCCGTTGCCGTCGCGGCGATGGCGCCGGGATCGACGGCGCCGTGAACGGTGAGCGCGAGCGCATCGAGATGAATCCGCTCGGCTGTTTTCAGGAGTTCCTTTTCCTCCGGCGTAAACACCTCCCGATGGGCCGAGACGCGGTCCGGAACGGTTCCGCTCAGGGTGAGTGCGAGCAACAAGAGGCTCGCCATCTTGCTGTGATTCATAACTGGCTCTCCTCCGTTCTGGCGGGTGAAGGACGAACAGGCGCTATACCGCTACCGTATCTCACCTCTTTGTTCCTGCTGTCAGCCATGGGCCATCTGCCATCAGCTCTCTTCAAGGCAATCGATGACATACTGCGGGCGGGCGGACGGATTCGCTGCAGTCTGAGTATGTCGGCAGGGAGGAATGTCCGCCTGGAGTCTCCTCGCCAGCGAACGCATGGTCTGGTGGCGGGCACCTCGCAGATCCACACATGCATGCCGGACTCCAACTCGTCGTAATGGCGTTGCACGCGAAATCCTGGATGCTCCATGAAATAGGCCGAGAGAAATCCCGTGATCGCCGGGACCACCCAGGGGTGGGCTTTTCGATAGCGGTCGCTCAAACGGAGCTCGGTGATCTGGTTGTCTTCTTGCGTGTCCACGGACAGTCCGCTTCTGTGGCGACGGTCACCGCCGAACTGTACCAATTCTCACGTTGAGTCCGCCAGCGGGTTGTGTGTATGGTACGAATCTCTCTGTGGAGGCCGGATCATGACCTTGACTGCCTATAATGATGTGCCGATACCCTCGTTCGTGTACGGCACGGCGTGGAAGAAAGAAGCCACGACGCAACTGGTTCTACAGGCCGTCGACGCCGGCTTCACGGCTATCGATACCGCGAACCAGATCATTCATTACGATGAGGCGCGGGTGGGGGAAGCGCTGCTGCAATTGGCCCGGAAGGACGTGGCCCGTGACCGGCTGTTCCTCCAGACGAAGTTTACGCCGGTCCACGGCCAGGACCATCGACTGCCCTACGACGCCAACGCGAGCATTACGACCCAAGTGCAACAGTCCTTCGAGAGTTCGCTGGCCCATCTCCATACGGACTATCTGGATTCGTACATAATCCATGGCCCCTACCACCGGCGCGGGCTCGGGCCGGAGGACTGGGAGGTATGGACGGCCATCGAAGCGCTGTACGACGCTGGTCGGACGAGAATGATCGGCGTCAGCAACGTGACGGCCGAGCAACTCGCCATGCTCTGTGAGCGGGCGAAGCACAAACCGATGGTCGTGCAGAACCGCTGCTACGCCGCCTTCGGCTGGGACAAAGCCGTGCGGGACATCTGCCACGCGCACGGGATCGTCTACCAGGGGTTTTCGCTCTTGACCGCCAATCGGGAAGTGTTGGTGGAGCCGGATCTGCGGGCGATGGCCGCCAAGTACGGAGTCAGCTACGCGCAGATCGTGTTCCGGTTCGCCATGCAGATCGGTATGGTGCCGCTGACCGGCACCACCAATCCGCAACACATGACGGAAGATCTGCAGTCGGACCGGTTTACCCTCACCCCCGAAGAACTCAAGCGGCTCGAGACCATCGGAATGTAGGCGACGCTCTGTTCGCTTTTTGCTCTGTCTATTGCAATCGTCCGCGGAGGGCCGGAGCGGGGGCGGCGGCCTGGCTGAAGGATGGCCGGTAAACGCCGAAGCGTCGGGCGAGCAGGATCGGCTCTCGATCACTCTATTCCGACCGGCTTACATGAATGTCGATGACGCCGCCTTTCGGTGCGAGCCCGAACGATACCGCGCCTTCGAACGCGCGGGTGGTCCAATTGATGCCGTCCCGGCTGGACCAGTTCCTATAAATGTACAGACTGTGCGCCAGTTGGATCTGGGCGGTGGCATGAACCTGTTGCAGTAGCAGAGGACCTTTCATGGTCATCTGAACCGGAATCGGCGTCCCGGCTCGAATATGGAGAACATAGTGTTTGTCGGCCGGCTCGGGCTGCCCGATTTCGACCACAGGTACCCGTTTCAGGATGTCTTCCGGAGGACCCTGCATGCTGGCGCACGCGACGAGCGATGCCGCGTAGAAGACGGCCCCTCCTGCTGTCAGTCGCGTCATCGGCCCTCTCCTCTGAAGTTTGTCGATGCGCCGGCTCAATTGAAGATCCAATTCCAGAGGCTGGAGAACCAGTTGATGACCATGTCGGTCCAGGACTCGTCGGCCGGCGGCGGATCGATCTTGGCGACCCGCGACGGTGTCGTCGGTTTGGCCGGGGTTGTCGGGGCCGGAGCGGGAATCTGTCCGGCTTGCTGGGGCGGGGTTGCCGGGGCGACCGGCGCGGGCGCGGCGACTATCGGGGCCGATGGAGCAGGAAGGGGTGCGACCGGGACGGTCGGCGCGGCAGTTGCCGTCGCCGACAACGTGTGCGATTCCTCTAACTCCCGTTTGTACCGGGCCACCGTCGCTTGGAGCGATGCGCGTTCCTGCTTGGCGGCCGCGACCTCGCGACCCAGCGCGCGGCCTTGATTGACCAGGTGTGCGACCTGCGATTGGAGCGCGGCCATTCGGTCGTTGGCGCGTTGCCGCATGGCCGAGAGCGTCTCCTCCTCGCGCTGGATGGCGGCCCGGGTGGCCGTGGTGTCGGCATCTTCCTTCCGATTGGCCGCCTGGAGCTCGACGATCCGTCGGTCCAATTCTGTGATTTCGCCGCGGAGCGCCTCCAATTCACGGGTGAGTTCGTCCTTTTCTGCTCTGGCCTTGTCGTGGGCGTGCTGACTCACACAGCCGGCCCCGACGAGCCATGTGCCGGTGAGGAGGCAAAGGCTAAGGAGTTGTGCGGAGCGCAAGGACCGCAAGGCAGCGGAACGTGTCATGGAGATCCATCCTGGTTGGGCGACCGGGAATCGTCCGTGGTGTCGTGACGAGTCCTCGGTCTGGTGAGTAGCTGTACGTAGTGTCTCAAAAGACATCCGGGTTGACAACTAAACGGAATAAATTTGCTGGTTCGGCTGGACAAACCGATACGGCTGTTCGAGCCGGCTCTTGGATTCCCGTGGGAGGCTCGAGTAGGATGGCGTTCCGCTCATGACGACTCCGTCTCGCCAGCACGCCGCCATCCGCCTTCCGGCCGAGTGCGAGCCGGCCATTCTCGAACGGTTTCTGAAAGCCGAGGCCATGGCCCTGTGGGCGGTGCGAGCGGCTCAGAGGGAGGCCGTGCCGCCCAACGTCCGGATCTTCCTCCGCAAACACGAGGAAGACGAGCTCGACCATCTGCAACGGTTTGAAACGATGGTCGGCCATCCGTCGAGGAGCCGTGAACAGCTTCCCGCCGTGCCGCGGCAATGGCCGGCCCTCGCGGTGCAACTCTACGGATACGAAGCGCTGGGGCTGGAGTTCGCCAGGCTGCTTATCGCGATGCGCCCCGACTTGGCCGTCATTCTGGAAGACGAGGAGACACATGTGGGGTTCTTCGAACGGGAGATCCGGAAGGTGTTGGCCGCCGACGGATTGTCCGCCGAGCAGGCGAAGGTGTCGGCGCGGGCCTGGTGGCGAAAACTCCCACGCACGGTTGACCGGTATCTCGCAGGAGAGTCGCTCGACACGTGGCGGGCGGAACTCGCCCGCATGATCCTCGGTGCGATCGAACGGCGATTCATCGGCGTCGGGCTCCTGACGGTGTCATGAGAGGGGGCGGAGGAGAGTGCGGGGATTCTGTCTAGGTCGGCTGCAGCCCGTTGACGGCGCCCATCTTGCGGTATTTCTGCTCGCGCTGGGCCAGGAGTTGCTGAGGCGACAGCTCGCTGAGCTCGAATAAGCAGTTCGTCAGCGCTTTGGCCACACGATCGAACACGGTCTTGGGGTCGCGGTGCGCACCCCCAAGCGGCTCGGGGATGATGTCATCGATCACGCCGAGTTCCAGCAAATCCGCGGCGGTCATTTTCAACGACGAAGCGGCGTCCGGAACTTTGGCGGGATCGTTCCAGAGGATGGCGGCGCAGCCTTCAGGGGAGATGACCGAGTAGACCGCGTGTTCTAGCATCAGCACCCGGTCCGACACGCCCAAGGCTAAGGCCCCGCCGCTACCCCCTTCACCGATCACAACCGACAGCACCGGCACCGTCAATCGGGACATGACGAGGAGATTGCGTGCGATGGCTTCGGCCTGCCCGCGTTCCTCCGCGCCGATGCCCGGATAGGCGCCGGGAGTGTCGATGAAGGTGATGATCGGCCGGTTGAACTTTTCCGCCAGCTTCATGAGCCGGAGCGCCTTGCGATAGCCTTCCGGGTTGGGCATGCCGAAATTTCGCTGCATCCGCTCCTTGAGCGTCTTGCCCTTCTGATGGCCGATGATCATAACCGTTCTGTCGTTGAACCGGGCGAATCCGCCGACAATGGCCCGGTCGTCACCGAACGCACGGTCCCCGTGAAACTCGAGGAAGCCGCGGCACAGCTCATGGATGTAGTCGAGGGTGCTGGGACGTTGCGGGTGGCGCGCGAGC
Source organism: uncultured Nitrospira sp. (assembly GCA_964445795.1). Lineage (GTDB taxonomy): Bacteria > Nitrospirota > Nitrospiria > Nitrospirales > Nitrospiraceae > Nitrospira_D. The sequence goes on from CAYULI010000010.1 coordinate 34,244, forward strand.
TGGGTCCGCTGCCAGGGCGTCAGGTTCTGGTAGAGTTCATGTTCCGCCTGGGCCAGCTTGACGCGAAGCTTCCGGAGCTCCTCTTGCGAGGACTTGCCGGCGCTCGTTGCGGAGAGCTTGTCGATCTTCTCTTCGATCTCGCGGATCGGCTTTTCGAATTCAAGGTAATCGCGCATAAACCTCTTGGCGCTGAAGCAGGGATGCCGGCCCGGTCGTCGCTACGATAGCAAAGACAGGGCCCCTTTGCCTAGCACTTCTTCCACATCCGCCACGAAGTGTTCGCTCGGGGAGACGGTCAGGTTCGGAAGCGGCGCGGTTTCGGCCTCCAGTACGCCGTCGGTTCGGAAGGTCATCGAGATGGTGCTGCTGCCCGGGTGACGTTTGAAGATTGCCAGAAGCCGGGGCAGTTGGTCGCGTACGTCCGGCCGGTCGCTGAGTCGGATGCAGACGCGCTTGATGGCCTGGGTCTGGGCATCGGCCAGCGGTTCGATCTTGCTGCCGCGGATCTTCACCCCCTTGTCTCCGCGGTCGATGGTGCCGGTCAGGCGCACGAGCCGTTCCGGCGCGATCAGATCGCCCGCCGCCTTGAACAGGTCGGGAAAGGCAATGACCTCGACGGTGCCGTGAAGATCCTCCAACGTCAGATACGCCATCCGGTCGCCCTTCTTGGTGAGCATGGACTTCACCGCAGCGATGATGCCGCAGAGCCGGACTTCCTTACCATCCGCGAGCTCCGCCAGCCCGACCGTCGTGGCCGTGGCGAGGGCGCGGAGGGTGGCTTCGTAGCGGGCCAAGGGATGGGCGGTGATGTAAAACCCGGTCAGTTCCCGCTCGTACTTGAGACGTTCGGCCTGGTCCCATTCGGGCACGCTGGGGAGAGCCGGCTCCATCGATCCGGCGACATGACCAGCGCCGTGCACGTCGTCGCCGAAAATGCTGGTTTGTCCCAGTGCCCGTTCCCGCTGCACAGCGGCGCCGTCTTCCACGGCTTGATCGAGCACCGCCATGAGCTGTGCGCGCTTCGCTCCGGTGGAATCGAACGCACCGGCCTTGATCAGTCCCTCCAACATCCGCTTATTCACCTTGTGCAGGTCCACGCGTCGGCAGAAGTCGAAGAAAGATTTGAATGGCCCGCCCTCCGCACGGGTCGCGAGTACGGATTCCACCGCCCCCTCGCCGACGTTCTTGATCGCGGCGAGGCCGAAACGGATGGCCCCGTCGACCACGGCGAAGTTTCTCTGACTGTGGTTCACGTCCGGCCCCAGCACCGTGATGCCCAGATCGCGGCATTCCGTGAAGTAGCCGACGATCTTGTCGGTGTTGCCCATGTCGCTGGTCATGAGCGCCGCCATGAATTCCGTCGGGTAGTGGGCCTTCAAATAGGCGGTGTGGTAACAGACGACGGCGTAGGCGGCGGCGTGCGATTTGTTGAATCCGTAGCCGGCGAATTTCTGAATCAGCTCGTAGAGCTTCTCGGCCTTCTTCTCCGGAATCTTGTTCTGCTTGGCGCCCTCCAGGAATTTGACGCGCAGCTTTTCCATCTCTTCCGGCTTTTTCTTGCCCATGGCGCGGCGGAGAATATCGGCTTGCCCGAGCGAGAAGCCCGCCAGCTTGTTGGCAATGGCCATGACCTGTTCCTGATAGACGATGACGCCGTACGTGTCCTTCAGGATCGGTTCAAGCTCCGGCACCTCGTACGTGATCGGCACCTTACCCTGCTTGCGCTTGATGAAGTCCGGGATCAGGTCCATCGGACCGGGCCGGTAGAGCGCGATGATGGCGATGATGTCCTCGAACCGGTCCGGTTTCAGGCCCGTCAGCAGGTCCCGCATCCCGGAGCTTTCGAGCTGGAACAGGCCGGTCGTTTTGCCGGACGACAGGAGGTGGAAGGTCTTGGGGTCCTCGAACGGAATTTCCTCGATCACGAGCGGCGGCCGGTCCGGACGGCCGCCGTTGATCAGATCCACGGCCCGCCGGATCATCGTAAGCGTCCTGAGGCCGAGGAAGTCGAACTTCACCAGGCCGATTTTTTCCACGTCGCCCATCGTGTACTGGGTGACGATTTCGTCGTTGGCACCCTTGTAGAGCGGGACATGGTTGGTCAAGGGGTCTTCGGAGATGACCACACCAGCGGCGTGGGTCGACGCGTGCCGTGCGAGGCCTTCGAGGGATTGCGCGATCTTCATCAGCTCCGCGATCTTGGGGTCGGTTTCCACCAGCTCGCGGAGCTTGGGCTCCTGCTCGATCGCCTGCTGGAGCGTGATGTTCAATTGGTTGGGAACCAGCTTGGCGACCTTGTCGCATTCCGCGTAGGGAATTTCGAGCACGCGCCCCACGTCGCGGATCGCGGCCTTGGCGCCCAGCGTGCCGAATGTGATGATCTGCGCGACATGATCGGCGCCATATTTGTCGATGACGTAGTTGATGACCTCGCCGCGACGGTCCATGCAGAAGTCCATGTCGATGTCGGGGAGGGACACGCGTTCCGGGTTGAGGAACCGCTCAAACAAAAGCGAGGATACGAGCGGGTCCAGGTCCGTGATCCGGAGGGCGTAGGCGACAAGACTGCCGGCAGCCGAGCCACGGCCTGGTCCGACGGGTATGCCACGCGAACGGGCGAAGCGGATGATGTCCCACACGATGAGGAAGTAGCCGGCGAAACCCATCGAACAGATGACCATCAGCTCTTCCCGCAATCGTTGCTCATAGGCGGCGGAGGGAATGTTGCTTGGCCGTTCCTTCAACCGCGCCTTCAATCCCTCCACGGCCAAATGTTCCACGTAGGATTCCCGCGTATAGCCCTCCGGGACCTTGTACTGCGGGAGGTGTGTCTTGTTCAGCGCCAGTTCGAGCTCGCAGTGATCGGCGATGCGGCAGGTATTGGCGACGGCGCCGGGAAACTCAGCGAAGGCTGGCACGATCTCCTCCGTGGATTTCACGTAGAGTTGATCGGTGTCGAACTTCAACCGGTTGGGGTCGCTGATGGTCTTGCCGGTCTGGAGGCAGAGCATCAGGTCATGGGGACGGGCGTCTTCCTTCTTGAGGTAGTGACAGTCGTTCGTGCCGGCAAGGGGGATGCCGAGTTTCTTGTGAATCTCGATGAGGCCAGCATTGGCGACGCGCTGGTGTTCGAGCCCGTTGGCCTGCACTTCGAGATAGAAATGGTCCTTGCCGAAGATCTCCTGGAACTCGCCGGCCACCGCCATCGCGCCATCCATATCTTTTTGCCCGATGAGGTAGGGGATCTCGCCGCTCAGGCAGCCGGATAGCGCGATCAGTCCGTCGTGATGTTCCTTAAGAATCTCCTTGTCCATCCGAGGCTTGTAGTAGAACCCTTCAAGGTACGCTTTACTGACGAGCTTGATCAAATTCTGATACCCGGTGAGGTTTCGTGCCAGTAGAATCAAATGGTAGTAGTCGTTGTGGGCGAGCTGGCTCCCGTCTTTCTGAAACCGGCTTCCCGGAGCCATGTAGGCTTCGCAGCCGATGATCGGTTTGACCCCGGCTTCTTTCGCTTTGCGGTAGAACTCGATGGCGCCGAACATATTGCCGTGATCGGTCATGGCGACCGCTGGCTGGCCGAAGGCTTTGATCTGGTTTACGAGCGGCTCAATCTGGTTGGCACCGTCGAGCAGACTGAATTGAGTGTGCAGATGGAGATGGACGAATTGGGCTGCCATGGAGGCGTGTACCTCTACGACGACCGACCGGACGCGGTGGTCGGTCGGGATTCTAGTGGCGAGGGGAGATGAAGTCAAATGCGAGTCGGACGGACAGACCTTCACGGTCCGGCCACCGGCGAGCGGACCGGTCGGTGCGCGCATCGGCAAGAAGCGTCGCCTTGAACTTGCCCGACTCCCTTTGCTATTCTCCGACGCCTTCCCAGATGCACATCATGGACCGGCGAGTTCGTGACAAGGAGTAGACCATGGCCAGTATCAAGCAAGCGCTGATCAGCGTTTCAGACAAGACTGGGATCGTCGACATGGCGAAGGGGCTGGAAGCCCTCGGCGCGGAGATCCTCTCGACCGGTGGCACCGCCAAGGTCTTGCGTGAGGCCGGGGTCAAGGTCACGGACGTGGCGGCCTACACTGGCTCACCGGAGATTCTCGATGGTCGGGTCAAAACGCTCCACCCGAAGATTCACGGCGGTCTGCTTGGACGGCGGTCGGTGCCGGCGCATGTCGAGCAGATGAGACAGCACAACATCGGCCCGATCGACGTCGTGGTGGTGAATCTGTACCCGTTCGAGGCGACGATCTCCAAACCGCACTGCACGTTCGATGACGCGATCGAAAACATCGACATCGGCGGGCCGTCGATGCTCCGCTCGGCGGCGAAGAACCACGAAGATGTCCTCGTCGTCGTCGATCCTGCCGACTATGCGCGGGTGCTCGATGCGGCAAAGGGCAACACGATTACAAGCGCGCTCCGCCGCGAGTTGGCGATGAAAGTCTTTCAGCATACGGCCCGCTATGATGCCCTGATAGCTGGGTATCTCGAGAAGCAGGTGCAGGGTGGGAAGGTGAAGTTCCCCAAAATCCTCACGTTGCAGTACGAGCTGGCCGAGATGCTGCGGTACGGCGAAAATCCTCATCAGCAGGGCGCGTTCTATCGGGAGTTCAATTCGACCGAGCCGTCCGTGTCGCGCGGCAGGATCTTGCACGGGAAAGCGATGTCGTACAATAACTTCCTGGACGCGAACTCGGCCCTCGAGTTGGCTAAGGAGTACGACGAGTGCGTCGTCGCCATCATCAAGCATAATAACCCCTGCGGCGTGGCGCTCGGGGCGACACCGGTCGAGGCCTACGTGAAGGCGCGCGAGACCGATCCGGTCTCCGCTTTCGGCGGTGTGATCGCTTTCAACCGGCCGGTGGACCTGGCCGCGGCGAAGGAGATCACCGCGACGTTCGTGGAAGTCGTCATTGCACCGGCGTTTACGGACGACGCGCTCGCGGAGTTGAAGCGCAAGAAGGACCTGCGCCTCCTCGAGGTCGGACCGCTCACAAAAGTGAAGCAGGAAGGGTACGATCTAAAAAAGTTGGTCGGCGGGCTGATCGTCCAGGATCGCGACCTCGGCGTGTTGACGGATCTGCGGACCCTCCAGGTCCCCACGGTCCGCAAACCGACGGAGGAGGAATATGCCGCCTGCGCGTTCGCCTGGAAGGTCTGCAAACACGTCAAATCGAACGCCATCATCTATGCCAAGCCGGGACAGACTGTGGGGATCGGAGCGGGCCAGATGAGCCGCGTCGATTCGGTGAAGCTTGCGGCGATGAAGGCTCAGTTGCCGATCAAAGGCTGTGTCATGGCCTCGGACGCGTTCTTTCCCTTCCGCGACGGCCTCGATGCGGCGGCCGAGGTGGGGATTACCTGCGTCATTCAACCGGGCGGCTCGATCAGAGACGCCGAGGTCATCAAGGCGGCGGACGAGCACGGGATGGCGATGATTCTGACGGGCATGCGCCACTTCCGCCACTAGGCGGATGCTGACACAGGTTCCCAACTTCGTTCTCGATCGTTCGAGACCCTCAATAGACGTCGACTCAGTGCGCCTCGGGCCTCCCACTCCGTGCGGCTTGGTCGGATGACCTCTGTGAGCATCGACGGCAATGGTCGTGTGAAACTGAGCAGGGAATACGTGTGAAGGTTCTGGTTGTCGGCGGCGGGGGACGCGAACATGCGATGATATGGAAGCTCGCCCAGAGTCCGCGCAAGCCCGCTCTATACTGCGCGCCCGGCAATGCCGGCATCGAATCGCTGGCGACCTGCGTTCCGATCAAGCCAGAAGACGTGGCCGGTTTAAAAGCGTTCGCGATCAACGAGAAGATCGATGTGACGATCGTCGGCCCGGAAGCTCCGCTGGCCCTCGGGATCGCCGACGAGTTTCGAAAAGCCAAGCTCAAGATCTTCGGGCCGACCAGAAACGCGGCCCGTCTGGAATCGAGCAAAATCTTTTCCAAGGATGTGATGGCGCAGGCCGGGATTCGAACGGCGCGCGCCCGCAGTTTCGAAAAAACCAGCGAGGCTCTCGCCTATGTGGACACTCACGAGTTGCCGGTCGTCGTCAAGGCGGACGGACTAGCCCAAGGCAAAGGCGTCATAATCGCGACCACCCACGAGCAGGCCAGACAGGCGATCATGGACTCGATGGAGAGGGCCGTTTTCGGTCAGGCCGGAAAGCAGGTTTTGATCGAGCAGTTTCTCGACGGCGAGGAGCTCACGATCATGGCGTTTACCGACGGGAAGACGGTGGTGCCGATGTTGCCGGCGCAGGACCACAAGCGGGTGGGGGACGGCGACACGGGGTTGAACACGGGCGGGATGGGCGCCTACTGCCCGGCCCCGCTGGGTACGCCGGCCTTGTGTGAGCAGGTGTTGCGGGAGATCCTTCAGCCGATGGTCGACACGATGGTCCGCTTAGGCTCTCCGTTTCAGGGCGTTCTCTATGCCGGGCTGATGATCGTCCGCGGTCTTCCCTACGTTCTGGAGTTCAACGCGCGGATGGGCGATCCGGAAACCCAGGTCGTGCTGCCGCTGCTTAAGACCGATCTGTTGGATGTGGTCGAAGCCGTGGTGGAGCATCGCCTCGATCAACTCACTGTCGAGTGGCATGACGAAACGGCCGTGTGCGTTGTGATGGTGTCGGGCGGCTATCCGGGCGCCTACCGAACCGGCGTCCCCATCCGCGGTTTGCCTGCAGACACATCCGGGTCCGGCATAGTGTTTCATGCGGGGACGGCCCGCAAGGACGGCGAGATCGTCACGGCCGGTGGACGTGTGCTCGGCGTTCTGGGGCGGGGGCGCACGCTGGCGGACGCCCAACGCGAGGCGTACCGCGTCGTGCGGACGATCTCCTTCGACGGCTGTCATTTCCGGACCGATATCGCGCATCGTGCGCTCGGACCGCGGGTGTAAGCCGGCTTCTTTTACCGCCGCCGATGGCTGCGATCGAACCATACAGCGCCTCCGATCTCCCGCGGATTTCCCAGACAGTCCGGCGCATTCTCCAACACGGCGGACTCGTTGCGGTGCCGACCGAAACATATTATGGGCTCGCGACGAACCCCTTCGACGCGCAAGCGGTCGATCGGCTGTTGCGCGTCAAGGGACGGGCGGACGGGAAACCGGTGCTCGTGCTCATTGGGCACCGAACGCAACTGTCGCTGCTCGCGCGGGATGTGTCCCCGGCCGCGACGGTGTTGATGGATGCGTTTTGGCCTGGACCGTTGACGATCCTGTTTGCGGCACAGCCGGCGCTGCCCGTCAACCTCACGGCTGGGACCGGCACGGTCGGCGTGCGGTTGACGTCGTGCGATCCGCTGGCCGAATTGCTGATGGTCGTGGGACCGGTGACCGGCACGAGCGCGAATCGGGCTGGAGCTGCGCCGGCACAGACGGCGGCACAGGTGCAAGAGACGCTGGGCTCGGAGCTGGACGCGATCGTGGACGCAGGCTTGACGCCGGGCGGACTCCCGTCAACTGTCATCGACGCCCGGGACACCGTCCGCGTGCTCAGGGACGGCGCCGTCTCTCGACAGATGTTGCAGAACGTGCTAGACACACACGGCATTGCGCTCGAATGAGCGGCGGTCCATCGCCGGTGTGCGTGTGAGGAAAGGAGGGGGGGATGTTGACGAGCAGACAAGCGGGCAGGACGCTGACAACGGTGGCGGGGCTCGGGTTTCTTATCATGGGAACGACAGGGTGCGATTACTGGCCGCCGGCGTTGCAGGCGCAGATCGAACAGTTGCGGTCAGAGAACCAGGCGTTGAGCATGGAAAAGGCCCAACTGCAGAGCCAGCTCAACGAATTGTCCAAGGCCAAGCAAGATTTGCAGACGCAAGTCGACGACTTGAATCGGGTGAATCGAGAGAAGACAGGTATGATCGCGAGTCTGCAGAATCAACTGGACGCCCTGCGCGCGAAAACCGTGAAAGCGATGGCGCACAAGGCTCCGGGGAAAGCGCCGGTCAAACCGGCGGCCAAACAACCGGTCAAGAAGAAGGCTCCGGCGAAGAAAACCCCGGTGAAGAAGACCGACAGAGGGAATCGCCTAACCGGACTTGGGTGAACCTCCAGATGAAGAGGACGACGCGCTGGGTGCTGACGAAGCGCTGGTGGTTGCTGGGGTTGGGGTGGTTGGGGTGGACGATCCGGCGCCGCCGGCTGTCTCGGTCTTCGGACCGCTAGCGGAGTCCGGTGACTCTCCCGCCGGCGCTTTGAGTTTGTCCGAGTAGTCCGTGATATACCAGCCGGTCCCCTTGAACATGATGGCTGGAGGCGAGATGATTCGGTTGACCGTCTTCCCGCAGCGGGTGCACGTGGCGACGGGATCTTCCTTGATGCCTTGCTTCAGTTCGAACTTGAACGAGCAGCTTTGGCACAGATACTCATAAATCGGCACAGTCTCTCCTCCTGAACAGGGTAAGACTCCAGTCAGATAAGCGCCCGAACGACAGAGTCAAGAGGGCGGGTTCACTCAGACCGTCAATTTTTCAACGGCTGTCGCGATCCGGTCGAGTCCCCGCTGAATGGCGTCCATGCTGGTTGCATAGGAAAGCCGGACATGCTCCCGGCTTCCGAATGGCTCTCCCGGGACGACGGCGACCTGCGCATGTTTTAAGAGATAGTCCGCGAAGGCTTGGGGCGACTGAATCGGACCGTCCGGCCCGCGTCGTCCCAGGACTCCGCCGATATTCGGGAAGGCATAAAACGCTCCGCCAGGCATTCGACAGGTCACGCCGGGGATGCGGTTCAGCCGGTCCACCATCACCTTCCGCCGCCGGTCGAACTCCACGACCATCCGCTCGGTGAAAGGCCCGCCGAGCTTCAGCGCCGCCACCGCCGCTTTCTGCGAAATCGAGCAGGGGTTCGACGTGCTTTGGCTCTGGATGTTCGCCATGGCGGTGAGGAGATCTTTCGGGCCGGCGGCATATCCGATCCGCCAGCCGGTCATTGCGTAGGCCTTGGACACACCGTTGATGACCACGGTCTGGGCCGCCACATCGGGGCCGAGCGTGGCGATGCTGACGTGTGTGACACCGTCGTAGATCACCTTTTCGTAGATCTCGTCGGAGATCATCAGAATGTTGTGCCGGACGGCGATGGTCGCGATGGCTTCCAGCGTCTTGCGGTCGTACGTGGCCCCGGTCGGATTGCACGGGCTGTTGATGATGATCGCTTTCGTCCGAGGGGTGACCAATCGTGCAAGATCATCGGGATCGATCGCGTATCCTCGGTCTTCCCGAGTCGGTAGCAACACGGGCGTCGCATCGTTCAAGAGTGCCTGGTCGGCGTAGGAGACCCAGTAGGGGGTCGGGATGATGATTTCATCGCCCGCTTCCAATAACGCTTCCGCCAGATTATAGAGCGAATGTTTGGCTCCGCACGAGACGAGAACTTGAGATTTTTCGTAGGTCAATCCCTGCTCGGCCCGGAGTTTTTCGATGATCGCCAAGCGCAGTTCGTCGATACCCGAAGATGGGGTGTATTTGGTGAAGCCGTCACGAATGGCCGCTTCAGCCGCCGCCTTCACCGGTTCCGGCGTATCGAAGTCCGGCTCCCCGGAGGAAAAGTCGATGACGTCCAGCCCCTGCGCGACCATAGCCTTGGCGGTCGCGGTCATGGCGAGTGTGGGCGACGGCGCAATCCGACTCACGCGAGCAGCGAGTTTCATGCTTTCACGTCCCGTATACGCTCCTGGAGGCGCCGTGCCACTTCCGGGTGAAGAAATTCGGTCAGGGGGCCGCCGTGATGGGCGACATCCTTGATGATGGTCGAGGAGAGGTAGGAAAATTCTTCGCTCGGCATCAAAAACACCGTTTCGACCTGCTTCGCGAGCTTGCGATTGATCAGGGCCATCTGAAATTCGTGCTCGAAATCCGAGATGGCGCGCAGGCCTCGAATGATCGCGTGTGCACCTGATCGGACGACATACTCGACCAGCAGCCCTTCGAAGGCGGTGACTTCCACCTGCCCGAGATCCTGCACGACGAGCTTCACCATATCAAGCCGCTCGGCCAAATTGAAGAGCGGGTGTTTCGCCGGGTTGGGCGCGACCGCCACCACCACTTTATCGAACACGCGCAGGCTCCGCGTGATGATATCGGTGTGGCCGTGCGTAATGGGATCGAATGTGCCCGGATAGATGCCAATTTTCATGGCGACGTCGAGTCCGCATGGGCGAACAGGGAGAGAGCGGTGTCGCCGTAGGTATAGCGGCGTAGAAAAATGCAGCGACCCGTCGGGAACGACGGCGGCGTCTTCGCCGCATGCTCGATGACCAGCCAGGCGTCGCGCGCGAACAAACCCTGGGCGACCTCGTCGAACAGCGACGCAAGATCCTGCACGTCCGCATAGGGCGGATCGGCGAAGATCACATCGTAGGGGCCGTTCCAACGGTCGGGGCGAGCGAGAAACTGCTCCACAGTCATTCCCTGTACGGTCACGCGGTCGATCATGCGGCAGTCTGACACATTGCGGCGCAACAAGGTCAGCGCCTGGGCATTGGATTCGACACAGGTCACCTGCGCCGCGCCTCGACTCAGGGCTTCGATGCCCACGGCGCCGGTCCCCGCGTACAGATCAAGGAACCGGCTCTCTGGAATCCGATTGCCGAGAATGGCAAACAACGCTTCCCTGACCCGGTCGGAGGTCGGACGGAGTGCGGCTCCCTGCGGTCCCCGGAGGCGCCTGCCTCTGTGGGTTCCAGCGATCACACGCATGTTCTGAGCTGATTATCAGTTTCCGCCAGAATGGGCGACTGTAACACAGCGTTTTTGAAGGGGTCAAGGAACAGTGCTGCGACGAGATGGGCGTGAGGCTGAGCGCGGCGAGCCTGTTGGAGTGTCGCCCTGTTTGGGGAGAACCAGGACGGATTCTTCTTTGACGGTCTCTGGAAGGGAGGACTATAATGCCGCGGGAACCGCCCAGGTGATCACCCGATCCGAAGTCTCGTGAATGGAAGATCCGGGTCGGCTACTGCGGATCGGGTCGGTCGACGACGGCAATGTTAGCGCGCGGCCACCGGCTGGGTTTCTCGTGCGGCCAGGCTCTTTCTCCGATTGTTGGAGATGGTGCGATCAATGATCGCGCCACAGTTGAGGCACTTCCACGCGTAGAAAATGAGAAAGAAATCAGAGAACCGCTCCAGCATCATCAGGCCTTTGCACTTCGGACATTCCATCGATCCCTCCCGGGTGGCTGCGTTCACTGCTGGGGGCGTGTTCAAGCAAGAGCTGCACCAATTTGTCGTCTTGCGACATTTCAATAGGTTAGGAGATACGTAGTTGCCTCAATGGGAAAAGATCACCTCTGTGCCTAGTACAAAAACGTTCGCGGTGTCATTTTTTTGTGCGTGGCAGGGGGGATTATGACGGGGAAAGGGCAAGGGAATCCGATTACGCACTGGCCGGAGACCGAACGTCCTCGTGAACGGCTCCTGGCCAAAGGGCCCGAGGCGCTATCGGACTCGCAGTTACTGGCAATTCTGTTGCGAACGGGTCGCCGGGACTCTTCAGCCGTGCAGGTCGCGATGGAATTACTCCGTTGTGCGGGCGGCCTAGCTGGCTTGGCTCGGTGTGGCATCGAAGAATTGTGCAACGTGCCCGGCGTGGGGCCGGCCAAGGCCGCGCAGCTCAAAGCGGCGGTCGAACTCGGGCGGCGTTCCATGGCGGCTCCGTTGACGACGGGCACCAGGCTCTCCTGCAGCGCGGATCTCTTCAAGCATTTCCACCCGGCACTTCGGGATCTCAAGCGCGAAATCTTCAAGGTCGTGTTGCTCGACGCGAAGAATACGGTAACCAAGGAAACGACCGTCTCCGAAGGGAGCCTGACGATCAGTGTCGTTCATCCCCGGGAAGTGTTCGCTCTGGCCGTGCGCGAATCGGCCGCTGCCGTCATATTTCTCCATAACCATCCGAGCGGCGATCCGACACCGAGTCCGGAAGACCGCCAGCTCACGGACCGTCTCGTGGCGGCGGGGACGCTACTGGGGATTCGCGTCTTGGACCATGTGATCATCGGCGACGGGCGGTATGTCAGTTTTGCCGATGAAGGGTGGCTCAACGGGCAGGGGGCCTATCGGTAGGGCTAAAACCGAGGCACCCACCGCTAACCACACAGCACGCATACGTGAGGGGATACATGAGATAACCAACCCGTTCACTCAATGAGGAGGGCGCGCCATGGAAGAGACCCGTGTGGAGCCCGTCAGAAATGTCGCGATTGTGTCCAATGTCGGCGCAGGCAAGACATCCCTCAGCGAGGCCCTGCTGTATACAGGCGGAGCCATTCCCAGTCTCGGCTCCGTGACCCAGGGTACGACCGTCTCCGATTTCGAACCGGAAGAACTCCATCACCGCTGCTCCGTCAGCACCAGCCTGCTCCAGTTCACGTGGAACCGCACGACTGTTACTGTACTCGATCCTCCCGGGGCGCTGAGCCTCCTCGGTGAGCCGCTTGCAGCGCTGCGGGCCGTCGACGCCGTCCTCATCGTGCTCGCCCCCCAGGGCGGAGTCCGGACCGAACTTGCGCGCCTGTGGTCTCGCATCAAGGAACTCGATCTTCCCTGCCTCGGCTTTGCGAATGGGTTGGATAGGGAGGGGGCGTCGATGCAGGACATCCTCGATGTCTGCCGCAAACAGCTCGACTGCGTCCCCGTGCCCCTCGCCCTCCCGGTCGATCCAGGCCCGAGCATGGAAGCGGTGATCGACGTACTCAATGAGACACTCGTGCGGTCCGGCCCCTCGTCTGCCAAGGCAGACCAGGGACCCGTTCCGCCCATGTACGAAAGCGCGCTCAAGGATGCGCGCAAGCAGCTCGTCGAGGCGGTCGCCGAGCGCGATGAGCGGCTGCTGGACACCTACGTGGAGCGAGGGGAGTTGAGCCAGGAGGAATTGATCCGGGGTTTGCGGGCCGACATCCTGGCCCGGCAACTTCTGCCGATCTACGCCGGCTCCGCGATACGCAATGTGGGAATTCGGCCGTTGCTGGACGCGCTGGTCTCGCTTTTGCCGTCGCCGGCCGAGCGGTGCGCGGCGTATCCGGTGCGCGGCACGCATCCGGACAACGGACAACCGATCGAACGGAAGGGGAGCCTGCAGGAACCGTTCTCGGCCTTTGTGTTCAAGACGCTCATCGACCCGTTTGTCGGTCGGCTGTCGTACTGCCGGGTCTTGTCGGGCACGATCAACGCGGATTCCACGGCCTTGAACGCCACGAGACACGTTCGGGAGAAGTTGGGACATTTCTATACGGTGCTGGGGAAGAAACATACGGCCGTGGGGTCGGCCAAAGCTGGGGACATCGTCGCGATCGGGAAACTGAAGGACACGCAGGCCGGTGACACGCTCTGTCAGGAGAGCGATCCGATCTGCTTTCCGGGGCTCGGTCTGCCGCGTCCCGTTTTGTCGTTCGCGATCGAGGCCAAGTCGAAGGCGGACATCGACAAGGTAAGTCTCGGCCTGCACAAATTGATCGAGGAGGACCCGACGCTGGAGTTCGTCCGCAACGCGGAAACGAAAGAGATGGTGCTCAGTGGGATGGGGCAGCTTCACATCGACCTGGCGCTGGAAAAACTACACCGGAAATTCGGGGCGGACGTGACGCTGCACACGCCCAAAATTCCGTACCGGGAAACCGTGAAGACCAAGTCCCAGGCGCAGGGGAAATACAAGAAACAGACGGGTGGCCACGGGCAGTACGGAGATTGCTGGCTGGAGGTGTCGCCTCTTCCACGGGGGGAAGGGTTCGTGTTCGAAAACCGGATCGTCGGCGGGGCGATTCCCCGCAACTTCATTCCGGCGGTGGAAAAGGGCGTCACCGAGGCGATGCAGGAAGGGGGCTTGAGCGGGTTTCCCGTGGTAGACGTGCACGTGGCCGTCTACGACGGGTCCTACCACGTCGTGGATTCGTCGGAGATGTCGTTCAAGATCGCCGCGTCGATGGCGTTCAAGAAGGCTGTGGAAACTGCCAACCCGGTGCTGCTCGAGCCGATGATGACGGTCGAGATCGACGTGCCGACGGAAAGCGTCGGCGCCGTCATGGGCGATCTCAACGCACGGCGCGGCCGGATCCTATCCGTCAGCGCGAACGATCATGCGGAGCAGATCAAGGCCCTCGTGCCGCTCGCGGAGTTGCTCAAGTATGCGCCGGCGCTGAATGCCATGACCGGAGGACGGGGCAGCTATGTGATGGAATTCGCCCGCTATGAGGAAGTACCGCGCGAGCTGGCCGGGAAGATCATCGAGCAGCACAAGCCGGAGCGGCACGAGGTGGCGGCGCACTGACGCAGGTCAGTCCGAGGATTTGAGGACGACGTAAAACGCGCGGCTCTCTCGCAGCACACGGAGCAGCACGGTATCGCCCCGGCGGACCCGGGAGACGGCAGCGGTGAATTCGCCGACGGTGGAAACCTCCGCACGATTGACCTCTTTAATGAGGTCGCCTTCGCGGAGACCTTCGGCGTGCGCCAAACTGTTGGGCTCAACTTTGGTGATCAGGACACCACGAGCTTCGCGCAGCTTGAACTTGTCGGCAAGTCCGGCCGTGAGGTCCTGCACATCCAACCCCAGCTTGACCTCGGTTCTAGCTTGAGGTACCGAGGCCACGATCGCCGCATCCCGGCGTTCGCTCAACGGTACTTCCAGCACGACGTGTTTCATGTCGCGGACGACCTCGATCTTGGAGGTCGCTCCTGGCGGAAGCGCTCCGATGAGCCGGGATAGTTTATTCGGAGAATCGACGGCCGTCCCGTCGATCTTCACGATAATATCGCCCGGCCTGATCCCGGCGGCCGCAGCGGGGTCTTTGTCGAAGACCTCGTTGACCAGCACGCCTTCGCCCTCCGATACGCCGAATTTCTTCGCAAGCTCCGGGGTCAGCGGCTGGATGCCGACGCCCAGCCAGCCGCGCACCACTTTCCCCCTCGCCAACAACTGCTCGATGACCTGTTTCGCCATGTTCGAGGGGATGGCGAAGCCGATACCCTGCGCGAAGTTGATGATCGCCGTGTTAATCCCGATGACCTCGCCGCGCAGATTGAACAGCGGCCCGCCGGAGTTGCCGGGGTTGATTGAGGCGTCAGTCTGGATGAAATTCTCGTACCGCGAGAGATTGATGTTCTCGCGCCCGATGCCGCTGACGACGCCCAATGTGACGGTACGATCGAGTCCGAACGGATTGCCCACCGCGAGCACCCATTGGCCGACTTTGACGGTCGAGGAATCGCCGAACCGCGCGGCCGGTAGAGGGCGGTCGGCCGTCACTTTCAGCAGAGCCAGGTCTGTGTCCGGATCTTTGCCGATCACTTGGGCGATCAGTTTCGTTTTGTCGGAGAGCCGCACTTCGATTTCTGTGGCATCGCCGACCACATGGTTATTCGTCACGATGTGGCCTGCCTCGTCGACGATCAGGCCGGAGCCCGAGCCCGATGCATTGGGCGTACGGTCAATCCCATCGCGAGGCCGGCCCGGACTGGGGAGGGGAAACAGGTTGACCACCGACGGTTTGGCGCGTTCGGCCAGGTCGGTGATGACCTGTTCGATCTCCTGCAACATGCGGAAGCCTGGAGAGTCGGTAATGGAGGCTCTCGATCCCTGCTGGGCTGCGGCGACCGTTGGAAACGAGGCGCAAAGGGCCAGCATGCTCAGGAAGACCTGGCAGATAGGACATGCCGGATGCCGGGAGCGAGATGCCAACGACAGCATAGGGCTATTTTATCGAATAATTTTCAATTCGCCTACATGGCACGGTGCCATCGGGGCCGTGCCAGTCCATCCGTTGGGGGTGCCGGTGCGCGGCAAGCGGTCCCGAAGAAAAGAATGTGGGCTAGGCCGATGTGGCCGTGGCGCTCTTGTATGACCGCTGTTGGGAGAACCACGCGGTGACCTCCTCCAGTTCGTTCCGGAGGCCGATGACTACCACAATGTCGTCCGGTCGGAACACCAGATCGTCGGTTGGGGGCAGCAGGAACGGACCGCGCAGGACCGTCGCGATGTGGATGGATGGCGACCGGGGAACCGAGCGAACCGGCTGTCCGACTGCGGCGGCGCCGCGTCCGACGGTAAACCGTTCGATCGCTGCAGACCGGACGCGGAGGTCGCGCTGCAGGCGCAGTAAATCCTCATGAATCGCTTCAAGTTTGAGTTCGCGGATCTGCGTATCGATTCGGACAAGGGAACGCTTGAGTTCCTGGACTTTGGTCGTGGCCCGGGTCAGTCCCGTCTCGAGTGTCTGGAATCTGGAGTCGGACTGGTCCCGAAGAAGGAAGCGCCTGGCGACGTGGTCGACGATCTGTTGGCCAACTTCGCCGGTCAGTTGTTCTATTCGTTCAAGGAGTGCCGTGGCTTGCCAGTGGAGGCGAATGATCTGGACCTTCCGGTTGACACGTTCCGAGATGGCAAGAATCGCCTCGTAGAACGCGCTGCCGGTGATCGTGAGTTCTTGATGGAGACGCGCGAGGAACTCAAGATTCATGGTCTGATAAGGATGATTATGTAAACTTTATGACCTGCCCTCCCTTACCCGCTCCTCCTTTACCCTCCTGTCTCATCCTTGGTCAATAGATTCTTGTTCCTCTAGGCATATCTGTCAGCTAACGATCTTCCGAGTTGACAGATCACCCCCGCCAAGGTACATGCTGCCGCTATCCTGGTTGCGGCGGTCATCCGAAAGGCGGTCGATGTCCCTTCATCCCTTGGCAGGCAAGCCGGCACCTCTTGAATGTCTGGTCGATCTGACGAAGCTCCTGGCTGCCTATGAATCAGACAAGCCGGACCCGCACGTTCCAGAACAGCGCGTCGCGTTTGGAACATCGGGCCATAGAGGATCATCCATTAAGAAAAGCTTTAATGAATACCATATCCTCGCTATTACCCAGGCGGTGTGCGACTATCGGGTGGCTCAAGGCACGACCGGCCCTCTCTATCTCGGCATGGATACGCACGCTCTCTCCAAGCTGGCCTTCATGACGGCCGTGGAGGTACTCGCCGCCAATAACGTGGCAGTGAGGATCGACAAGGACGGTGGCTATACCCCCACCCCTGTCATTTCCCATGCTATCCTCACCTACAATCGCCGGCGAGTCGACGGACTAGCGGACGGTCTTGTCATCACCCCCTCGCACAATCCTCCCGAAGACGGAGGCATTAAATACAACCCCCCGCACGGCGGTCCGGCCGATACCCAGGTGACAAAGTGGATCGAAGATCGTGCCAATGCGCTGCTTGTTGCCGATCTCGCTGGGGTGCGACGCATTCCATTCCGGCTGGCACGCGCAGCGAGCACGATTCAATCGTTCGACTATGTTGACGCCTACGTGGGGGACTTGGCCTCGGTGATCGATATGAATCTGATTCGATCGGCCGCCTTGACGCTTGGCGTCGATCCGTTGGGCGGGTCCGGGGTCGCCTACTGGAAGCCCATCGCCGAACGGTATGGACTCAACATCAAGGTTGTCAATCCGACCGTGGATCCTACCTTCCGCTTCATGCCACTCGATTGGGATGGCAAGATTCGGATGGATTGTTCCTCCCCGTACGCGATGGCCAATGTGATTGCGCTCAGGGATCAGTTCGACGTGGCCTTCGGGAACGATGCGGACAACGACCGACATGGCATCGTCACGCGCTCGGCCGGGTTGATGAACCCGAACCAGTATCTCGCTGTGTCGATCGCCTATCTCTTTGCGAATCGTCCCCAATGGAAACCGGATGCCGGCATCGGCAAGACAGTGGTCAGCAGTAGCCTCATCGATCGTGTCGCGGCCAAGTTGCACCGGAAACTGGTCGAAGTGCCCGTGGGATTCAAGTGGTTCGTCGGCGGCTTACTCGATGGCTCCTTGGGATTCGGCGGAGAAGAAAGTGCCGGAGCGTCATTCCTGCGACGAGACGGCACGGTTTGGGTCACCGATAAGGACGGGATTATCATGGATCTTCTGGCCGCCGAGATGATGGCCATGACCGGCCGCGATCCCTCCGAGTTATACCAGGATCTGACGAAGGACTTGGGCGAACCGGTGTATGAACGGATCGACGCACCAGCGACGCCGCAACAAAAGGCGATTCTGTCGAAACTATCACCCGACCAGGTGAAGGCCACCGAGCTGGCCGGCGACAAGATCGTAGCAATGCTGACGGCAGCACCCGGCAACGGCGCGCCTCTTGGCGGGTTGAAAGTTATGACCGACCACGGTTGGTTCGCCGCCAGACCTTCCGGTACGGAAGATGTGTACAAGCTCTATGCGGAAAGCTTCCGAGGCAGAGAACACCTCCAGCGAATCCAAGAGGAAGCGCAGGCGCTGATTGCCCGCGCCTTGGCTTCTTGACCAGCCGGCTCGGGCGCCCCCGTTCCTTACCCTGCGCCCAGAATGTTGGCCGCTTTCTTCACTTCCCGCGGTTTCACCCAAAGAATGGCCCCGAATCGTCCTTGACCAGCGGTCCGCCCAGTCATGGCGGTAATGTTGATCTTGGCTGATCCCAGATGAGCGGTTATATTCACCAACTCGCCGGGACGAAGGCGGGATCGATCGGGGTAGTCCAAGTCTCCAGATGTAAAGAAACGGGAGGGGAAGCTGGCGGTATCGGGATTGGGGAAAGAGACCCTATAGCCGAGAAGACACCTGCTGATTGGCGTGATAGGAACTCCGCACCAGGGGACCGGATTCGACGTGCGTGAAGCCCATGGCACAGCCGGCTGCTTTCAATGCCGCAAACTCGGCGGGGTCGTAGAAACGGGCGACAGGCAGATGGACTCTGGTCGGCTGGAGATACTGGCCGATCGTGAGAATATCGCATTGCGCTCCTCGCAGGTCGCGCATGACCTCGCGCACTTCGTCCGGAGTTTCCCCCATCCCCACAATCAAGCCGGACTTAGTCGTCATCCCCTGCCGCTTGGCCTTGACGAGTACAGCAATGGATCGTTGATATTTTCCCTGTGGTCTGATCGATGGAAACAGGCGTCGGACCGTTTCGATGTTGTGATTCAGGATGTCCGGCTTCTCGGCGCAGACGGCCTCGATTGCCGCGTCGTTCCCCTCGAAATCCGGGATCAGGACTTCGATCGTGCAGCCGGGGTTGAGTCGTCTCGTCTCTCGGATTGTGTCGGCAAAGATCGCGGCTCCGCCGTCGGGCAGTTCATCCCGATTCACCGACGTGATGACGGCATGGCGAAGGCGCAACGCCTGCACGGCCTGTGCGACCCGAAGCGGCTCTTCACGATCGACTCGAAGTGGCCTTCCGGTTTGAACCGAGCAGTAGTGGCAACGCCTGGTGCAGATGTCCCCGAGGATGAGAAACGTTGCCGTGCGGGTGTTCCAGCATTCCCATCGATTAGGACACCGGGCTTCCTCGCAAATCGTATGGAGCTTCAGCCGGTCCACCGTCTCCTTGATCTCGAGATAATCGGGGCCGGTCCGGGCCAGGACCTTGAACCAGGGTGGAAGACGCTGTGAGGAGCTGACGACGGATGGCTGAGGGCCGACAACGGAGCCGTCGCGTTGAGAAGACCGAAGTTGATCGATGGGAAAGAAGTTCATGGGGACTCTCGATCGACTGAGTGGAATCGCAGCCATTTGGCCATCCAGGGCAGCAACCCTTTCAATTCAGGTTCTGGTTTCGGGTCCTGGTACTCGACCCACTGTTCCTGCGATCCAAGATATACGCCCCGCCGGAAGCTCACTTGTGTCCGGAGCTGTCGGTACCCTTGCGCGTGGAGGGTCTTAATCAAGACCTCCAGGGCTTCCTCCTGGGACGTGCAGGGGGCCGTCGTCACGCGCGCCGTTTCGTAGCGAAGGATCGCACGGTACCCGTCTCCGCACAGCTCGAACTCGATCGGGCGGGTGAAACCTCGCTCCCGGTCATCCAGCCCGGCGAGTTGAAGGCGGTCCCACCCGGATGATTCGGACATGTCTTGCAGGTTTCCCAAACCCGCTCCTGGCCTCTGTTTCCATAATAGCACTAACTGAGCGCGCGAAAGACGGCTACCAGGTCGCTCAACGCGATGGTCTTGTGCTTGAGCACGATCCGCTCGGACTCGATGGCTTGCCGCGTCTTCGCGTCAGTCACCCCCGTTTGCAAGCAGGATGCTCCCAGCGCGAGGATGTGATCGCACTCTTGAGCGAGCTTCCGCTTGACGACGGGATTCACGGTCAGAATCTCCATCAGTTGTCGCCTGGTTTCGGTCAGATGTCCCTGAAGTTCCGACTCGGGGTAGCTCTTGCGGGCCGCTTCGTCGAGACAGCGGTGGAGATACTGGGCCAAGAACACGTAGAGCCGGACGAGGGCAGCCGCGACATCGATCTGTTCTTGCGCGGAGGGTGCCATCAGGTCACTCCCTGGTGTGAAGCGTCGTGCGTCCGAGAAACGAGGAAAAAAGAACGAGCACGGCGCGACTCAGAGCAGCACCTTCACGTCGTCCCCTTCGACTTTCACTTGATAGACCTCCACCTTGGCGGCGGGATTCCTCACGCATTCGCCGGTCGTTACATTGAATTGCCACCCGTGCCAAGGGCACGTCACGACCGTTCCCTCCAGGTCGCCTTCTCCCAGCGGCCCGCCGCGATGAACGCAGGTGTTGTCGATGACATGGAAAGCGCCATCGATGTTAAAGACCGCCAAAGTTTTCCCGTTGACTTCCGCTACAATGCCGTGTCCCGGTTTCACATCCGCCGTTCCTGCGACCCGCACGAAGTCTGCCATCATTTCTCCTCCACGCCGCTGGAGTGCCGGTTCAACTCTTTGTAAACGGCTGCTTGATCTTCTTCAACAGGCTGTCGATCGAGGCCCCTTGCTTTGTCGTTCCGCTCAACTCCGCGATGAGTCTCTGTGCGATCTCCCGGAACGCCGCGGCCTGTGGAGAGGCGGGATTCGCCACCACGATAGGATGGCCGGTGTCGCCGCCGTCACGAATGGCCGGATCGATGGGAATCCGCCCCAGAAACGGCACCCCGAGTTTCGCCGCCGCACGTTCCCCTCCCCCATGAGAGAAGATGTCCGTCCGCTCCCCGCAATGCCCGCAGACGAAATAACTCATGTTTTCAATGATGCCGAGCAGCGGGACGTTCACTTTCTGAAACATCGCCATGCCTTTGCGCACATCGTAGAGGGCGACCTCTTGCGGCGTGGTGACGGTAATGGCGCCGGTCAGCGGCACCATCTGGGACAACGAGAGCGGGACGTCACCGGTACCGGGCGGGAGATCGATGAGCAGATAATCCAGTTCCCCCCAGAGCACATCACGAAAAAAGGCTTGTAGATATTGGTGGACCATCGGGCCGCGCCAGACGAGCGGGGTCTCCTCCGGTACAAGAAAGGCCATCGAGATGAGCTTCACGCCGTAACTCTCGACCGGGACGATCTTGCCGTCTTTCTGCTCAGGGCCTCGGGAGCTGCCCATCATCATGGGAATGTTCGGACCGTAAAGGTCTGCGTCCAAAAGCCCGACCTTGGCCCCCGTGAGGGCCAGTGCGCAGGCCAGGTTTGCCGCCACAGTGGACTTCCCGACTCCGCCTTTGCCGCTGCTGACGGCGATGACGTGCTTTACGCCAGGAATGAGACTGTCTTTCGACTGGGACTCGTCGTCCGCCATAGGTCCACCCTCCGTTCTATCGGTCGTCCGGCTCACGGTTGCGCGGCGCGGAGCCGGAAATCGGATGCAGGTTCGCTGCACCCATCATAAGCGATGCCACCGGCGAAAGGAAATGGGTCGGACGGACTATCGAGGCGATCCCCCATTCGCATCAAGCAGGCTAGAAGACCGAAGGATCGAGCCGCCGGAGATTGGAGGCCAGGCCTATCACCGACAAGGTATAGATGATCCACTTCGACGGATCGAAGTTATACCACTTGGGGCCGTTGCGGTAGTCGCGAGCGTAAGTGTGGTGATAGTTGTGGTACCCCTCTCCGAAACTCACGAAGGAGATCAGCCAGCTGTCCCTGCTGCTGTCTTGCGCCCCGTACGGCTGCGTGCCGATCCGGTGACAGAGGGAACTGATCGTGAAGGTCGAATTCAAGACCATGAAAATGCGGAACAGCCCGCCCAGGAGAAGCGTGCTCACGCCCCCCATCCAGCTGCCATGCCACCAGAAGCCCGAGGCGAAGGGTATGGCCAGTCCGGAGACGACGATCACCCAGTAGTAGCGGTGTTGCCACAGAATCACTGGATCGCGACGCAACCGGATGGCGTACTTGTCGGTGCGATGCGGGGTCTCATAGAACAGCCAGCCGCAGTGGCTGTGCCAGAACCCCTTCGTGGCATTGTACGGGTCTTCCTCGGTATCAGTGCGGGCGTGATGGCGGATGTGGTCGGCACCCCAGACGAGCGCGGAATTTTGCAGTGCCCACCCGCCGGCGATGAGCAGAACCTTCTTGACCCAGACTGCACAGTCGAAGCTCTGGTGCGCGACCAGCCTGTGATAGCCGACCGTGATGCCCATGCCCGTGACGATGTACATGACGGCAAAGAAGCCCCAGTCGAACCATGTGAAGCCGATATAATAAGCGTAGAGGGGAATACCGACGATGGTGGCGGCGGTAACGGCGCAGAAGAGCGCGATCGTCCCCCAGCAGAAGAGGCCAGACTGATCGCGTGCGGTCATTCATCCTCCTGTACGTCGTCAACATGTCGCCCACCTCTCCGATTGCCGGTGAACAGGTGTGGCGTGCCGACTGTATCGGAGCCCCATGAATTTTTCAACAGAATGTCGGCTGCGAACGGAGGGCCTGAGCCTCTTCGCGCGAAGGCCGGATACATGACCGGATACGCGGTGCCGTGTATACTGAGGGTGTCCTATGTCGTCGCTTTCTGGAGGGGTCATGACGACGGAGCCGTTCCCCCTCGAACCTGCCATCCTCCGAATCGGTGAAGAGCTGGCGCAGTTGTCCGCCGGGCTGTCCCCCACGATCTTCGATAGCCGTTGGTGGTCGCAATCGGTCATCAACCTGGCGATGAAGGATGCGGCTTTCAAGACGCGGCTGTTCCGTTTCATCGACGTGTTGCCCGCGGTGGCGGACGACGAGCGCGTCGTTGCGTTGGCCGAAGAATATTTCGGGTCGCTGGAGCACGAGCTCTTCGGATTCCGGTGGGGATTGAAGGCGCTGGCGGCGACCAGTCTAGGCGCACGCTTGAGCGGCAAGTCGATCCGCAATCAGGTCGAGCAGATGGCGCGAATCTTCATCGCCGGCGCCGCCGTCGAGGAGGCGGTGCCGGTGTTGGCGAAGCTGTGGGCTGACGGCCGGGCCTGGTCGGTCGACCTGTTAGGCGAAGCGACCATC
Source organism: uncultured Nitrospira sp. (assembly GCA_964445795.1). Taxonomy (GTDB): domain Bacteria; phylum Nitrospirota; class Nitrospiria; order Nitrospirales; family Nitrospiraceae; genus Nitrospira_D. The sequence goes on from CAYULI010000010.1 coordinate 57,517, forward strand.
AGCGAGCGCGAAGCCGATCAGTACCGCGACCGCTGTCAGGAGGCGTTAGGCACGTTGGGGCGGGCCGCAGCGGCCTGGCCGGCAGCTCCTCTTCTCGATCGCGATCATCTCGGCGCCTTGCCCCGAGTGCAACTGTCTCTGAAGATCTCGGCCCTCTCGTCCCAACTCGATCCGATCGATCCTGAAGGGAGCTATCGATCGGTGGCCGCCCGGCTCCGTCCGTTGGTCGACCTCGCTGCCGCGATGCCCGCCGGTTTGATCTTCGATATGGAACAGGCGGAGACGAAAGATCTGCTCTTGACCATCTTCAAGCGGTTGTTCGCCGAACCGTCCTACCGGTCCTATCCTTACGCGGGTCTCGCGCTGCAAGCCTATCATCGCGAGACTGAGCGGGACGTTCAGGATTTGTTGCAGTGGGTCGGCTCCCGTGGTGCGCCCATCACGATCCGGCTGGTCAAGGGAGCCTACTGGGATTCGGATATCGTGCGGTATCGACAGGCTGGTTGGCCGGCACCTCTCTTCGAGCACAAGGCGGAGACCGACCGCAATTACGAACGCCTGATCCCCGTCCTCCTGCGGCATTCCGATCTCATCCGCCCGGCGTTCGGGACGCACAATCTCCGCACCCTGGCGGCGATCGAGGCTGTTGCCGAATCGATGAGCCTCCCAACCCATGCGTTGGAGTACCAGATGATTTTCGGCATGGCCGAGCCGTTTCAGCAGGCGATGGTCCGGCGGGGGCGCCGTGTCCGGCTCTATACACCCGTGGGGCAACTGCTTCCCGGCATGGCCTATCTCGTGCGGCGTCTGCTCGAAAATACCTCGAACGAATCTTTCCTTCGCAAAGAGTATGTCGAATCGCAATCATTGAACCAGCTCCTCGCTCCGCCGGTTCCGCCCCCGGCGGTGGCTCCCACGCCCGTGGTGGAATTTGCGAATGAGCCGCACAGCGATTTTTCACGGGCGGATGTGCGCCAGGCGTTACAGGGCGGAATCGCTGCCGTTCGGTCGCAGTTGGGGGGGGAGTGGGAACCGGGGCCCTCGCATCTCCCGCTCAACGGTCCATGGCTGGAATCGAGAAATCCCTGCCGGCCCGCTGAAGTGGTGGCGCGGGTTCGCGGCGCCACGGTCGCCGATGCGGAGCAGGCCGTCAAACTGGCATGTGCCCAGTTCGAGAGCTGGCGGCGCCGGCCAGCCGAGGAACGGGCCGACATTCTCCGGTCGGCTGCGGCGGCTATGGCCCAACGTCGTTTCGAGTTGGCTGCATGGGAGATCTTCGAAGTCGGAAAAACCTGGCGGGAAGCGGATGCGGATGTGGCCGAAGCGATCGATTTCCTGCGGTACTACGCGGAGGAGATGTGCCGGTTGGCTGTTCCCGTCCGGTTGGGGCACCGGCCGGGCGAGCTGAATCATCGTGTGTATGCTCCGCGCGGCGTGACGGCAGTCATCGCTCCCTGGAACTTCCCCCTTGCGATTCCGGCCGGTATGACGGCGGCCGCGTTGGTGACTGGCAACCCGGTGGTGTTCAAGCCGTCCGAACGGTCGCCCAGGCTCGGGGCCTTGCTCGCGGAGGTCCTGGCCAGCGCTGGAGTCCCCCCGGGCGTGTTGACCTGTCTCCCCGGCGGACCGGACATCGGGCGAGCGCTTGCGGCCCATCCAGAGGTGGCGACAATCGCCTTTACGGGATCGAAAGCCGTGGGCCTCAACCTACTTGCGGAGAGCGCGCGGGTCGTTCCGGGGCAGCCGACGATCAAACGCGTTGTCGCCGAGATGGGTGGCAAGAATGCCATCATCGTGGATGAGACGGCCGATCTTGACGAAGCAGTCGTCGGGGTTGTCGTGTCGTTCACCGGTTACGCGGGGCAGAAATGTTCTGCCTGCTCGCGTGTCATCGTGCATCGCGCGGTGTACGACACGTTTGTCGCTCGCGTGCGGGAGGCGGTGCTGAGCCTCCCGGTCGGCGATCCCGCGGAGCCTGGAACGAAGGTCGGCCCGGTCGTCGATGCGCGCGCGCAGGCGACCATCCAACGGTATATCGCGGAAGGGCTGCGGGAAGGCCGGCTCCTCGTGCAGCGACCGGTGGAGGGACGCGGATACTTCGTGGGCCCGGCCGTCTTCGTCGACATCGAGCCGCACCATCGGCTGGCTCAGGAGGAAATATTCGGCCCAGTGCTGGTGGTGATGAAAGCGGACAGTTTCCTCGACGCTCTCCGCCTGGCCAACGGAACCGACTATGCGCTAACCGGTGGCGTCTACGCGCGAAGCCCGGCGAACCTGGCCCTGGCCCGTCAACAGTTCGATGTCGGGAATCTCTACCTGAACCGGCCGATCACCGGCGCGCTGGTGAGCCGTCAGCCATTCGGCGGGCACCGGTTCTCAGGGGTGGGCGCGAAGGCTGGCGGCGAGGACTACCTGCCGCAATTCATGGTCGTACGGACCATCAGCGAGAATACTCTCCGAAGGGGATTCGAGTCGGCTGAGTGAGTCCTGCGACGGCTTCACATCGTAGTCTTCCAGCTCCTCGGTAATCTCGGTAACGAGGCCGCGATCCTCCTTGATGGCCGATAGCTCCTGCCGCTCCGTATACTTGACCAGACCCACGCCTTTCGCGAACCAGGCAGTCATCACATCGATCCCCTGCGCCGTGCGGTGTCCGCCCGACAAATGAATCTGCATGGTCATGCGGGCCTCGACCTTGATGGTGTCGTGAAAGGTGCCCGCCGGCACCACGATTGTCTCCCGGCCAACGAGACTGGTCCAGCCGCGCACGTCGACCGTTTCGTCCGTTCCGTCACGGTCCATGTCGACTCCGAAGTCGAGGCCTTTGCGGTCGAACTGCTGGAACGACGAGGGAATCTTCATGGGGAACCGGACGATCTGATATGGTGTAATCTGCTTTTCGAGCGGCGTGCCGGGCTCCGACCCGTAGTACACGATCCCGACCACGTCGCGCCGGTAAAAACTGTCCGAGGGACCGTGATTGCCGGGATTCGTGTCATGAAACACGGTGACGATGACGCCCGTGATCGTTCTCGTGCCAGTGACCGTAGAGACATTGGTGAAAAATTTCTGGTCGACGGTTTGAAGCGGGCCTTCGATGATGTGTCCACGGTAGGTCCAGCGGTTGCCGATGGCATCGGGAAAGTAATCGGCGGACTGAGCGACAGTGATGGCCTCTTCCGCGGACGTCGGAGAGGTCCAGAGACCCAAGATCAGGGTAAGACCGACTCCACCGAGAACGAGGCACCGCGATGTGTGTATCAACACGAGGGTACAGACTCCAATCAATCAGCTTGAGACGGTATCACAAGAATCCCGAAAGCGGCAAGCGATGCTGTGTTCCCTTCTTGACTTGCGTTCGCGGGCATCGCCTCGCATAATCCTCCTCCGCATGGCACCGCCCCACTCCATAAATGGGATTTCTGGAATAAGGAGCAGCGATTCACGCGCGCGCCCAGCCGTATTGATCACGGGCGCCTCCGGAGGGATCGGGCGTGTCGTAAGCCATGCGTTCGGCAGGGCCGGTTGGTACGTGGGGCTCCATTATTGGCGCAACAAGACGGAGGCCGAGGCAACCTTGCAGCGGGTGATCGCGGCAGGGGGGGCGGGCGATCTCTATCGTGCCGATGTTCGCGACGGTGATTCCGTCCGGATCATGGTGGAAGCCTGGGGTGCTCACGTTTCCGGTTCCCCGGTGGTCGTCTGTAATGCCGGGATCGGGGCGAGCAGCCTGCTGCTGCGTCAGCGGGAGGAAGTCTGGGCCGACCTGATCGCGACGAATCTGAACGGGACGTTTCACTGTTTTCGCGCCGCGGCGCCTCTCTTGATCAAGCGAGGGGGCGGCTCAATCGTCGTGGTGGGGTCGTATGCGGGATTCCATGGGGGAGTGGGACAAGCTGCGTACGCCGCATCCAAAGCCGGGCTAGTAGGGTTGGTCAAGACGGCAGCGCAGGAATGGGGACCGCAAAATGTACGGGTGAACCTGGTCTTGCCCGGTTGGCAGAGGACCGGTCTGTCCGAGGAGGCGATTCCGGAATCTGGGGGCTGGGAGGATCATGCACTGTACCGGCCGCCGGCGCTGGAGGAGGTCGCGAGTACGATCCTGCACCTAGCCCAGTTGCAGGATGTATCTGGGCAAGTGTGGAACTGCGACAGCCGAAACCTTTGACGAAGTGCAGTCGGCCGAATGGCGGATAGCCGATGGCTGGCCATGAAGCGTCCGGCTGCTATGCAGTGGCTTATCATTGGGACCATTCGTCAGATGCCGGTCGCCATCGGATCTTGTCGATGAACAGCGGAGCATTCATCACCGGTACGGACACCGGAGTGGGGAAAACCGTTGTCACGGCGGCGCTGGCGCGTCATTTGTCCCACAGAGGCATCGACGTCGGCGTCATGAAGCCGGTCGAAACCGGTGTGGCCTCTCCGAGCTTCTTGAGCTGCGATGCGTTCCGGTTGAAGGTTGCGGCAGCCAGCCATGAGAAGCTGGCGGTGATCTGCCCATACTGTTTCCGCGCCCCGGTTGCGCCACTGGCCGCGTCCCGCCTGGAGCGCAAGCCGATTCGGCTGAGCGCCATCCTCTCTGCTTTCCGCGCTCTCCGCACACGCCATGCGGTCCCGCTGGTCGAAGGTGTCGGGGGTATTTATGTCCCGCTCACGACGTCGCACGATGTTTTGGACCTCATGCAGGAGATGAAGCTGCCCGTGATCGTCGTCGGCCGGACCGGACTTGGTGGGATCAACCATGCGCGACTGACCCTTGAGACGCTGCGACGACGGAAGATCCCTGTGCTCGCCCTGGTGCTGAATCACACGACCGAATCGAAAGGCGCAACGGCAACGCGGCAGGCACGAACGACTCTCGCGCTCGTACGCGAATTGGCGGGGGTGCCGATCATCGGTCCGCTCCCCTACGTCGGCACTGTGACGCGCGGATGGGCTCAGGGCGTGGAGATACTCGCAAAGACGGCGGCGATCAAGCAACTGGCGGGCTTGCTCCATTCATCCGGGCGATCAGGTCGCGAACGGCCTGTGTCACGTCTGGCGCCTTCAGCACGGCGGAAATGACGGCGATGCCATTCGCTCCCGTCCGCATCACTGCCCTCACTTGTTCCGGCCCAATCCCGCCGATCGCGAAGATCGGCAGGGAGGTAAGCGAGCGAACCCGCGCGAGTCCCGCGATTCCGACGACCGGATCATGATCCTGTTTCGAGGCCGGCGTGAAGATCGGCCCGAAGCCGATGTAATCCGGTTTGAGCCGGTCGGCGTCTCTTACTTGATGTTCGTTGTGCGTGGAAAGGCCGATCAGTTTGTTCGGGCCCATGAGCATTCTCGCATAGGAATACGGCAAGTCGGTCTGTCCAAGGTGGACTCCATCGGCTTCCACCGCCAGCGCGAGATCGCAGCGATCGTTCACGATGAAGAGCACGTCCAACTCCGCCGCAATCCTCCTCAATGGCCACGCTTCCGCATAGGCCTCCTTCAGCGAGGTCGACTTATTGCGATACTGGAAGATCCTCGCCCCGCCTGCCACGGCTGACCGTAAGACGCTCTCCATCGTGCGGTCCGTGCGGGCGGACGGGTCGAGCACCACGTACAGCCCCGCGAGCTTAGGAAACCGTCGGGCGGTTGTCATCGTTCCATTCTCCCGGGAACGCCGGCAAGAGGGCTAGCCAGCCAGGAACCGATCGAGGAAGGTCGTCGAGACGTGGCCTTTCTGGAAATCGGGATCGTCGAGGATGCGGCGGTGGAGCGGAATCGTGGTCTTGATGCCTTCGATGGTGAATTCACTGAGCGCGCGTCTCATACGGGCCATGGATTCCTGGCGGTCACGGCCGTGCGTGATCAGCTTCGCGATCATCGAGTCGTAGTGCGGGACGACTGTGGCACCTGTTTCCATGGCGGAGTCGACGCGAACGCCGAACCCGCCTGGCGGACAGTACTTGGTGATGGTGCCCGGCGACGGGGTGAATTTTTCAGGGTCTTCCGCGTTGATACGGCATTCCATGCTGTGCCCATTGAGCACCACGTCCTGCTGCCTGATCGACAGCGGATGGCCGGCCGCCAACCGAATCTGCTCCTTGATCAAATCGATGCCGGTGACCATCTCGGTGATCGGATGCTCAACCTGGATGCGCGTGTTGACTTCCATGAAGAAAAAATTGCGATCCTTGTCGAGAAGAAATTCGACGGTGCCCACGTTCCGGTAATGGGCGGCCTTCACCGCTTCGACGGCGACCCGGCCGATATCCCGCCGTAGTTTCTCGTCCACCGCGGGCGAGGGGGTCTCCTCCACAAGCTTCTGGTGCCGGCGCTGAATCGAGCAGTCCCGCTCGCCGAGGTGAATCACGTGGCCGCGATGGTCGGCCAAAATCTGCACTTCGATGTGACGGGGTTCCAGAAAGTACCGTTCCAGATAGACGCTTTCATTGCCGAAGGTCGACTTCGCCTCGGCTTGGGCGGCCTGAAAGGCCCGTCCGAGATCCTCTGCCCTGTTGACGACGCGCATGCCGCGTCCCCCGCCGCCGGCCGTGGCTTTGATGATGACGGGAAAGCCGATCTTCTGGGCCGCCTGGAGCGCTTCTTCTTCGCTCCGAAGCTCCCCCGCGCTGCCCGGCGTCACCGGCAGGCCGCGTCGCGCGACGATCTCGCGGGCCTTGGCCTTGTCGCCCATGAGCGCGATGTTCTCCGAGGTCGGCCCGATGAACTTGATCCCGATGGATTCGCACACCTCGGCGAAGTGGGCGTTTTCCGACAGAAAGCCGTAGCCGGGGTGGATGGCGTCGGCGCCGGTGATTTCCGCGGCGCTGAGCACGTTGGGAATGTTGCGATAACTGAGGGCGGCGTCGGCCGGACCGATGCAGACTTTTTCGTCCGCGGCCCGGACATGGAGTCCGTTGGCGTCGGCTTCGGAATGGACGGCGACGGTCTTGATGCCGAGTTCTTTGCAGGCGCGGATCACCCGCAAGGCGATCTCTCCGCGATTGGCGATGAGGACTTTCTTGAACACGTCTCGGCTCCGCTGAAAGACGGCGAGGGTGCGCTTACGGGGTGGCTTTCGGGTCGATCAGGAAGAGCGCTTGGCCGTACTCGACCGGCTTGGTGCTTTCCGCCAGGATCTTCACGATGCGCCCATCCGTTTCCGACTCGATTTCGTTCATGAGCTTCATCGCTTCGACGATGCAGAGGACCTGCCCTTTCTTCACGAAATCCCCTTCTTCCACGTAAGGGTCTGCGTCCGGTGACGGCGAGCGGTAGAACGTGCCGACGATGGGCGACGTAATCGTGATCATGCCGGCCGTCTCTTCCGGGGAGGGCCCGGCGGCGGCTACAGGCTGCGCACCCTGTTGAGGGGCTGCCGACACAGATTCCTGCATCGATGTCGTGACGGTTTTGAGGCCGGCTTCGTGCCGGACACGGATACGCACGCCCTGGCGCTCCAGCTCGAGCTCGGTCAGATTGTTCCGCCGGAGCAGATCGATGAGTTCTTGAATCTGCTTGGCCTGGTCCCCCGTGAGCAGGGCCTCCGGCGCTGGCGGCGGTCCGCCGAATCTGTTCGGCAGGACGATCGGGCGTGGTTTTGTCTTCGAGCGAGTAGAACGGCGTGGACTCACCGGACACGCTCCACATAGGATCTAGTGCGGGTGTCGATTTTGATGACAGTGCCGACTTCCAGGTACAGCGGGACCTTGATGGTTGCTCCGGTTTCCAGGATTGCCGGCTTGGTTCCACCGGAGGCCGTGTCGCCGCGGACACCGGGCTCTGCATCGACCACCTTCAGCTCGACAAAGATGGGCAATTCGACGGCGATAGGCCGGTGTTGATAGATCAGGATCTTGACGACCATGTTCTCTTTCAACAGATCGGCGTTTTCGCCCAGTTGCTTCTTGTTGAACGTGAGCTGTTCGTAGGTCTCCGTGTCCATGAACGTATAATCGTCGCCAGTGGCGTAGAGAAACTGCATCTCGCGTTCTTCGAGGTCAGGTTCCTCGAAACGCTCCCCGGAGCGAAACGTGCGGTCCAGCACGTTGCCCGTGAGATAGCTCTTGAGTTTGGTCCGGACGAAGGCGCCGCCTTTGCCCGGCTTCACATGCTGGAACTCGACGATATAGAACGGTTCGCCCTCCACCATCAGGCGAACCCCATTGCGGAAATCAGCGGTCGAAATCACCTTGCGCTCCCTTTCATACTCGGTCTTGCCAGACTACGGTCGTGTACGTGCCCGCGCCCGCCGCGCCGTTCGGCTCCGCGGCGCTGGCGATTTGGATGCATTCGATGAGAGATGGTCGTGAAGCCCGCGTAGGGCTAAGAGATAGCCGACGGGTCCGAATCCTGAAATCTGGGCCAGAGCCACCCCGGCGACGTACGAATGTCGGCGGAACTCCTCGCGGCGGTGAATATTTGACAGATGCACTTCGATCGTGGGCAGATCAACTGCCGCCAGCGCGTCGCGAATCGCGATGCTGGTATGCGTATATGCCGCAGGGTTGATGATGATGCCCTGGTATCCGCTGCGGGCTTCCTGAATCCAGGTGACCAATTCACCCTCATTGTTGGACTGCCGGATATCCAGGGCTACGCCCAATTCCTCGCCGAGCTTCGAGAGGGACGCGTCGATCGCGTCGAGCGTCGTCGTTCCATAGACAGATTCCTCGCGGTTCCCCAACAGGTTGAGGTTGGGGCCATGCAGGACCAACACGTGCAGCATGTCAGAAACGGGCAGCCTCCAACCCCCTGAGCCGGATTCGATGGGAACGGTCCGTGAGCGGCGGCATTCTAGCAGTCCTCTCCGGGGGGGTCAAACGATCAAGACGTTACGAGGATCGGGCGCCCGATTGGGCTGAGCGGTCTCGCCGCCGGGCTTGAATCGAGGCGAGCCATCGTTCCAATCGTGCGACGACGGCGTGCCGGTTCTCGCCGGCGGAGGGAGTCCATGAACCTCCTGTGAGACCTGGCTTGGCGGGGGCGGCTGACGGAGTGGCTTGGCTCTCCGGGACGTCATTCTCCGAACCGGCGGAAGTCGGTTGCACCGGCGTCATTCGCGGCCGGGGGGCCGGTTCCTCTCGCCGTGACGGCTTGCCGAGATTATCCCGCGTGTCGGATGGATCCAACGCCGCGCGGAGCGACAACGCTTCCTGATCCCTGGGATTCACCGCGAGGATGACGTCGCAAGAGCGCAGCGCCGCTTCTTTGGCCCCTTGGGCCACATAGATCTTGGCGAGCGTCCGATGAGCTCGGAGATTTTCCGGGCTCAACTTCACCGCTTCTTCTAGCACGGCCTTGGCCTTGACGGGCTGATTTAACTGGTCATAGGCGCGTCCGAGCGCGACCATCGCAGTAATGAAGTTCGGATAGGCTTTAAGGCCGTCCTCGAGAACGGCTGCGGCTTCCTGCCACATCCCGGCCTTGCCGTATTCCTCCGCTAGCGGAATGAAGACCTTGGAGCCCGGTTCTTTGGCCAAGGCGAGGGCCAGCCGGTCGATCTCGGCGGCGTTGCCTGCTTTGTTCGAACTCGGACTCATCAGTTCTTGCTCACATTTTGCTCACACGTTGACAGCAGCACGGGTATCGCGCCCAGTGCGGCGGAATTCCTGCACGGCGTTCAGGATCTCGTCGGCGAGCCGGCGTTTCGGCATCAGGCCGTATTCTTTCACCTGCCCGGTGCGCGAGAGGATCACAGCGGCATTGCAATCGCTGCCGAACCCCGCCCCTTGCATCGTCACATCGTTCGCCACGATTAAGTCCAGCCCCTTCGCCTCCAGTTTCTCTTTGGCATGGAGCAATAGTTGTTCGGTTTCCGCCGCGAATCCCACGAGCAGTTGCGACGTTCGTCGGGCTGATAACAGAGCCAGAATATCCGTGGCCGGCTCCAACTCGAGAGAGAGCGTGGTGTGATTCCGCTTCTTGATTTTCTGCGCGGCCGGTCCTTTCGGACGGAAGTCTGCCACGGCGGCGGCCATCACGACCACCGTCGACCAGGCGTAATGCCCGCAGAGGGCGTCGGCCATCTCGCCGGCCGTCGCCACTCGAATCGTTTCGACGCCGGCCGGCGGTGTGAGTGCGGTGGGGCCTGTCACGAGGATGACCTGAGCACCTCGGTCGCGCGCTGCTTCCGCGAGCGCGTACCCCATTTTGCCAGACGATCGGTTGGAGATGAATCGAACGGGGTCGATGGCTTCCTGCGTCGGGCCGGCCGAGATCAGCACGCGCTCTCCCAGCCAGTCACGCCGCGGCATCAGGGCGGTCTGCACCGCCTCCAGGATTCTGGGCTCGGCCGCCAGCCGTCCCTGGCCGACGTGTCCGGAGGCCAGGGGACCTTCCTCCGGATCGAGCACGACCGCTCCCCGCGCTCGCAGCGTACGTACATGCTCAACGACCGTCGGATGCGCCCACATGTCGACATCCATCGCCGGTGCCACGATCAAGGGGCAGCGGGCCGTGAGCAGCATGGTGGACAGCACGTCGTCGGCTAGCCCGACGGCGGCTTTGGCGAGAAAATTCGCCGTGGCTGGCGCTACCACGATGGCATCGGCTTGTTCGGGGAGAGAAAGATGCTTCATCTCCTGGTGCGCTTCGAAGAGGTCGGTCGTGACCCGCTCCCCCGACAACACCTCGAATGTGAGCGGCGCCACGAATCGGGTTGCCGCCCGCGTCATGACGACGGCAACGGACGCGCCCCGCCCGGTGAACGCGCGTAGCAAGCTCACAGCCTTGTAGGCCGCAATGCTGCCGGTGACCCCTAGCACGAGGCGCCTGCCCTGCAGCGTCAGTTGTCGGGGCGCATCCTCCACGATTGAGCCCTCTTACTCCTCTACTCCTCGCTCTCTCTCGCGGACGGTTTGGCGGTGTCGTCGACGTACACGCTCAGCTCTTTCTTGATCTCCCGGGCGTCTTCCCCGGTCATCATCGCAAGCCGCTCTGTCTCGCCTTCCTTCTCGCGTTTAGCGCCTTTCATCGCTTCCCGCGCTTCTTTTCCGGTGAGATACTTCACCTGGCCGCGCAAGACTTCGTCCAGCGCGATCGTAGTTTCCTTGGTGAATCGGGAAGTGCCGGTAGGTTTGGCACCCTGGATGAGGTGTTTGGCCCGCTGGGCGGCGACGATGACCAGACGGTGCCGGGAATCAAACTGGTCCGACGTGTATTGGGGCAGCAAATTCAACATGTCGATCATGACGGACGGTGCTCCCTGTTAGGTGGTGGACGGTGTGTCCCGATCAGTCTGCTTGGTGTCTTTTTCGAGAATGAAGGTCTGTTCGAGCCACTGCATATCGAGCCGTTTGGTCTTCAGCCGTTCAGCGATGAAGATGCACTGCAATTCCCGAAGGGACTGCGCCAGATCGTCGTTGCGGACGATATAATAGTATTCGCGGTAGCTCCAGACCTCCTCCTTCACCTTCTGCAGCCGGCGGTGAATTTCCTCCGAAGAATCAGAGGCCCGGCTTTGCAACCGGGCACGCAGCGCTTCCATCGACGGAGGCAGAATGAAGATGTAGACGCCGTCCTCGAACCGCTTTTTTATTTGCATGGCGCCCTGTACGTCGATTTCCAAGAGTACGTCGATACCCTGCTCCATCTTGTCCATCAACGCTTTTCGTGGCGTGCCGTACCAATGACCGTAGACATGGGCGTATTCCAAGAACTCGTTGCGTTCGATCATGCCCTGAAACGATTTTTCCTCGATAAAGAAGTATTCGCGCCCGTGCTCCTCTCCCGGACGGGGTTGCCTGGTCGTATAGGAGATCGAATGCCAGATGCCCGGCACGGTCGCGGCGATCTGCTTGCACAGCGTCGTTTTTCCGGTTCCAGACGGCGCGGAAACGATGAACAGAATACCCCGCCGTTCCGGGGCCCTATGGCCCCGATCGGAGGTTGCCGACTGACTGTTGGCGGTGGTGGCGGTACTCATTCGACGTTCTGAACCTGTTCCCGAAGCCTCTCGATCTCAGCCTTCATGCGAACGACCCAGGTTGTGACTGTTGCGTCGTTGGCCTTTGAGCCGATGGTGTTGACCTCCCGCCCCATTTCCTGAAGGAGGAAATCGAGCGTTTTCCCAGCCGATTCAACGCTTCGGACCGTATGTTCGAACTGTATCATATGCGCGTCCAATCTGACCAATTCTTCTGTAATGTCGCTCCGGTCGGCGTATATGGCCAGTTCCTGGTGGAGCCGCGGGATGTCCGGGACCTCCCCTCCGATGAGTTTTTCCACCCGGAGCTTCATCTTTTCGAACGTCTCTTGAGCCACCGCTGGGGCCCGTTCGGCGATGCGCATCTTGAAGCTCCGAAAGGTCTCGATGCGGCCGAGCATATCGTGGGCCAGCAGAGCCCCTTCTTTCTTCCGCATCTTGACTAGATCCTGCAACGCCTGGCGGCCGAGTCTCTCGACCAGCTTAGCGAGTTCGGGGTCGTCGGCCGGTTGATCTGAAAGAGCGACAATGTCGCGGAAACCGGCCAGCAGGCCGATGTCGATGGTGCCTCCAAGCTTGAGCGTGCGTTGGAGCGTTCGAAGGGCCTGATCGTACTGTTTTGCCAGCGCAGCGTCAAGCTGGACCGAGCGCGCCCCTCCGCGCTCTCCAAGGAAGAGGACGGTGAGATCCACGCGGCCACGGGCACAATATTCCTGAATGGCTTTCTTGAAGGTCTCCTCTAGGGCTCCCATCGATTTCGGCAGCCGGATGGCGGCCTCAAGAAATCGATGGTTCACCGAGCGGACTTCTACCGTCACGGTGCTGTGCCGCCAGGTGCCCTGCCGTCTCCCAAACCCGGTCATGCTCTTGATCATCGGGGCCGTTTTCCTTTCCAATGACAATCGTCGTACAGGACGCAGGTGGCGCATTTCGGCGCACGGGCAAGGCAGACATACCGCCCGTGAAGGAGCAGACGCTGGGAAATGTCCGTCCACTGTGCTTCGGGATACAACCGTTGCAGGTCCGCCTCGATGCGGTCGGGATCCTCGGAGCGAGTTAGGCCCAGACGGTTGGCGACGCGCTTGACGTGCGTATCGACCACCACGGCTGGCCGACCGAAGGCATTACCGAGCACGACGTTGGCCGTCTTTCGTCCAACCCCCGGAATCGACGTCAATTCTTCCATGGTGGCCGGGACTCGGCCGCCGAACCGTTCCGCCACGGCCTTGCCGCACCCAATCAAATTCTTGGCCTTGTTCTTATAGAATCCGGTCGGACGGATCAATGCTTCCAGCTCGGCCGGCTTCGCCTCGGCGAACGCCTTCGGAGTTGGGTACCGCTTGAATAGCGCGGGCGTGACCTGGTTGACCCGCTGATCCGTGCATTGGGCAGAGAGGATGGTTGCCACCAACAGTTCCCAGGGAGACCGGTGCGACAGCTCCATCCGCGCGACGGGCATAGCGCGAGCCAGGGCTGCTGCGATGCGCAGCGGGCGGTCGGGATCATTCTGCAAGCGACTCTTCGAGGGTGTCATTGCGGCGGCGCCGATAGCGCAGGCGGTTAGACGTGAGAAGCAAGTACAGTGGTTTCGTTGTGAACGGAATCAGCCGGTCCCGTCCCTCGATCAGGCAGAAACCGGATGCGCGCTTCGAGCTGAGCCAGGAGCGGGCGCAGCGTCGCCGGTTCTAGCGCGGAGATGCCGATGGCCCCGTAACGCCGACAGAGCGAGTCCACCTGATGAACCGGTAGCCGGTCGCACTTGTTCAACGCCAGCATCCTCGGGATGTCGTCCAGGTTGAGATCGCGAAGAATGGTCTCGACGGCGGCGATTTGCGCGTCAATATCAGCTGCGCTGGCGTCGACCACATGCAGGAGCAGGTCCGCCTCGCGCAATTCTTCGAGCGTCGTGCGAAAGGCACCCACGAGTTCCTGCGGGAGGTCGCGAATGAATCCAACCGTATCCGTCACGATCACTTCGCGGTCTCGGGGAAAGCGCAGCCGGCGGCTCGTGGTGTCCAGCGTTTCGAACACGCGGTTCTCTGTCGACACGTGGCTCTTGGTCAAGACGTTCAACAACGTGGATTTGCCCGCATTGGTATAGCCGACCAGGGAGATAACCGGCAGACCGTGCCGGCCGCGGCGCGATCGGCGCCGGTCCTGGTGGCGGGCGAAGTGAGCCAGTTCGCGCTCCAGGTGCGTGATCCGGTCGCGGACCCGGCGGCGGTCGGTTTCTAGCTTGGTCTCGCCAGGGCCTCGTGTCCCGATGCCGCCACCCAGCCGAGAAAGCTGCGCGCCTTTCCCGGAGAGCCTGGGCAGGAGATAGCGCAGCTGAGCCAGTTCCACCTGCACTTTCCCCTCTCGGCTGTGCGCCCGTCGAGCGAAGATATCCAGGATGAGTTGCGTGCGGTCGATGACTTTGATGTCTGTGATCTCCGTGATCGCCCGCGATTGGGCCGGCGACAGGGTCTGATCGAAAATGACCATGTCCGCCCCCTTGTGGAGCGTTTGAATGAGCACTTCTTTGAGCTTGCCGCTCCCCAAGAGATAACGTTGATGGCCGTCCGGCGTCCGTTGCGCCACGCGGTCGATGACGGTCACTTCGGCTGACGCTGCGAGGTCGGCGAGTTCGGCCAAGCGGTCTTCTTGTTCTGCCCGACCCTGCGACGAGGCGCTGACCAATATAGCCGACTCTGTGCCGCTCTTGACGGCGTGGTGGCTGCGGGCCTGCTGCAGGTCAGCCTCCAGCTCCTCGATAAAGTGATCGAAGGGCATCGAGCATTGGTAAAACGGCGTGGCCTTGAGGACCCGAAAGAGCTGCCCCTCCTTATTCGGCGGCAAGAGATGCGCAAGGTAGAGGTTTCCGGGCATCCCATCCGGAGAGACAGACAGCGCACCGATGAGGTCCAAGCGCAAGAACGCCAGGTCCGTCAGCATTTCCTGACTAAGCGGCTGGTCGTGCAGCTGGGTTCTGATCAGTCTCAGCCCCCGCAATGAGCGAGGGCTGGCGCGGAATTTCGCCACGGTGGTGGGAGACAGTGTCAGCTCCGTGCCCACGATGATTTCCTGGACCAGACCGCGCCGCGTTAACAGGATGGCGATGGGACGGCGGAGGTCGAGGGACAGTTGGCACATCGTCCGCGCGACCTCGGGAGAGAGGACTTTGTCTGGCGGCACGCGGCGCCGGTACAGCCGTTCCGCCGAGGAAATCTGGCTGGCCCGCAGCCCCGTGATATGCCCGCGAATTTCAGGAATGGGAAACCTGCCTTCGGATGTGTGCCGGCGCGGCCGACTCGATGGCGAGGGCCGGCGCG
The DNA here is from genome assembly GCA_964445795.1 of uncultured Nitrospira sp. Classification (GTDB taxonomy): domain Bacteria; phylum Nitrospirota; class Nitrospiria; order Nitrospirales; family Nitrospiraceae; genus Nitrospira_D. The sequence goes on from CAYULI010000010.1 coordinate 72,733, forward strand.
ATATCGAGCTCGTACGACGGTGCCGCGTCCTTCAGGAGAGTGTGGCGAGCGGCCGCCGCGATCATTGCGGCGTTATCCGTGCAATAGGCCATCGGCGGCAACGAAAGCCGGACAGCCTCCCGTTCGGCTCGCTGATGCAACGCCGCCCGGAGTCTGGAGTTCGCCGATACGCCGCCGACGACCGCCAAGGCGGAGAGCCGCGCTCGAACGAGAGCCGCGAACGCAGTGTCGACCAACGCCCGTACGACGGCTTCCTGATAGCTGGCCGCGAGATCCGCGATCTGCGCGGGCGAAAGCGGGCATGGCATTTCCCGCAATTTATACAACAGCGCGGTTTTAAGACCGCTGAAGCTGAACTCCAGCGCATGCGTGCGAGATCGAAATCTGGGAAACGGCACGGCACCCGAGTTTCCCTGCCGGGCGATCCGGTCGATCGCCGGTCCTCCGGGAAATCCCAGTCCTAACATCTGCGCTCCTTTATCGAACGCTTCGCCGGCGGCATCATCCCTGGTACATCCAAGTAACGAGCTATGCCCGTCCGGTTCTCGTCTATACAGGTGGGTATGGCCGCCGGACACCACCAAGACGATGCAGGGAAGCGGGAAGGACGGATCGGCCAGCCAGGCCGAAGCGATGTGTCCCTCCAGGTGATTGACGCCCACCAGCGGGATCCCCAGCGCATAACTCAATGCCTTGGCATAGTTCACGCCGACAAGGAGTGCCCCGGCCAGTCCGGGCCCGTTCGTCACGGCAATGGCACCGAGATCCGTCTTGCGGACGCCGGCCCGAGCGAGGGCCTCCTTGACTACAAGGTCGATCGTTGCCAGATGGGTGCGTGCCGCCAGCTCCGGAACCACGCCGCCGAACTTCTCGTGCACCGACGTCTGCGACGACACGATGTTGGAGAGGACCTGACCTTCACCGTCGAGAACGGCGGCTGCCGTCTCGTCGCAAGAAGATTCGATGCCCAACACAGGACCTGGCTGCCAGCGAATATCGGTGTTGGATCTTGTGGGCAGCGGACCCATGGACAGTTAGGGTGGGATACAGCCGTGACACAAACGGTACGACCCCTGTGGCCCACAGCCGCAGGGGTCGTCGTCGGCAGGCACTCGGTACGTCGTAGTGACCACGAGGCGGCAGCTACACCCCGGCCATCGCCTCCTGCTCGATGAAAGCAGGGGCTCCATCCCTGAGCACGACCTTGACTTTCCGGTTCTCCTTGAAACGACCTCGGATGAGCTCATCGGAAAGTGGGTCGCCGATCGCGCGTTGAATCGTGCGCCGCATGGGTCGGGCTCCGTAGAGCGGCTCATAGCCTTCTTTGATGAGCCACTGTTTGACCTCGTCATCGACTTCGATCTCGATGCCCTTCTCCAGGAGACGGAGATTCAGCTCGCGGAGGAGGATGTCGAGAATGTTATAGAGGTGCGTCTTTTCCAGTTGATGGAAGATCACGATCTCGTCGATCCGGTTCAGAAACTCCGGGCTGAACGACTTTCGCAGCTCACTCAAGACTTCTTCTTTTTTCCGGCGGGCCGCTTCGCTCTCGGTGCTCTGGAAGCCGAGCGACACGCCTTTCTGAATGTTCTTGGTGCCGATATTCGACGTCATGATGACCACGGTGTTCTTGAAGTCGACCTTGCGCCCGAGGCTGTCGGTCAGCACGCCGTCGTCCAGGACCTGTAAGAGTACGTTGAACACGTCGGGGTGCGCCTTCTCGATTTCGTCGAACAGCACGACGGAATAGGGGCGCCGGCGAACTTTTTCCGTAAGTTGCCCGCCTTCCTCGTAACCGACATAGCCGGGAGGGGCTCCAAAGAGCCGCGAGCTGGTGAACTTCTCCTGGTACTCGGACATGTCGACGCGGATCAAGGCGTCTTCGCTGTTGAAGAGGAACTCGGCCAGCGTTCGGGCGAGCTCGGTCTTGCCGACGCCGGTGGGGCCGAGGAAAATGAAGGAGCCGATGGGCTTCTTCGTTTCCTTCAATCCAGCACGCGAACGGCGAATGGCGCGCGCGACTGCCGAGATGGCCTCGTCCTGGCCAACCACGCGCTTATGGAGAAATTCTTCCATGCGCAGCAGCTTGTTGGACTCTTCTTCTTCGAGTTTGAAAAGCGGAATGCCGGTCATCTTGGAGACGACATAGGCGACGTCCTCCTTTCCGATGACGGGCTTGTTCTTCTCCTGATTCTTCTTCCACTCCCGCTTGGATTCGTCGAGGAGTTTCCGCAACCGTTCTTCTTCCTCCCGGTGGCGCACGGCTTCCTCGAAGTTTTGCATGGAAATGGACAATTCTTTTTCGCGCGAGACCTTCTTGAGTTCCTGTTCCATCGCCTTGAGCTCGGATGGCAGTGCGTAGGTCTGGAGCTTCGCGCGTGAGCCGGTTTCGTCGATCAAATCGATCGCTTTGTCGGGGAGGAACCGGTCGGTAATATAGCGGTCTGACAGCTTGACCGCTTCGATAATAGCGTCCTCCGTGATCTCCACGCCGTGATGCTCTTCGTACCGATCCCGTAGGCCTTGGATGATCCGGACGGTTTCGTCGATGTTGGGCGGCTGGACGTAGATCGGTTGAAACCGCCGCTTCAGGGCTCCGTCCTTCTCGATGTGCTTACGGTATTCGTCGAGGGTCGTGGCGCCGATGCACTGAATCTCGCCACGGGAGAGTGCCGGCTTCAACATGTTGGACGCGTCGATCGAGCCCTCGGCGGCTCCTGCCCCCACCAGCGTGTGCAACTCGTCGATGAAGATAATGATGTTACCGGCCTGGACGATCTCCTTCATCACGACTTTGAGCCGCTCTTCGAACTGACCGCGGTACTTCGTGCCAGCGACCAGGGATCCGAGGTCGAGCGCGATCACGCGGCGCGAGAGCAGATTGTCCGGCACTTCCGACTGCACGATGCGTTGCGCCAGTCCTTCGACGATAGCGGTCTTGCCGACGCCGGACTCGCCGATGAGCACTGGATTGTTCTTCGTCCGGCGGCTGAGAATCTGGAGGACGCGTTCGATCTCGTCGGCCCGGCCGATCACGGGGTCCAGCTGTCCTTCCTGTGCTAGCTGGGTCAGATCGCGGCCGAATTCGTCGAGCGCGGGCGTATTACTCTTCCGGTCTCGCTCTCGCGGAGCTGACTTCCTCAAAAAGGTGACGGTCAACTGCCGTGCGGTCAGGAGGTTGGCACCCAGGCTGCGGAGAATCTTGCCGCCGATCCCCTCCTCTTCACGCAACAGGCCGAGGAGCAGGTGTTCGCTCCCGATATGGTTGTGGCCAAGCAGTCGGGCTTCTTCGACCCCGTACTCGATTACTTTTTTCACGCGGGGGCTGAACGGAATTTCCCCAAAGGTCATCGTGGTACCGCCGCCGGGCAGATTCCGTTCGATTTCCAGGCGGATCTGTTCTGTCGAAAGCCCCATTTTTTTCAGGATCATGAGGGCGATGCCGTCGGACTCACGCAGGATGGCCAAGACCAAGTGCTCCGTCCCGAGATAATCGTTCTGGTGCCGCTCGGCTTCTTCACGCGCGAGGATAATGATCTTCCGACCCTTGTCCGTGAATCGTTCGAACATCCTGCCTCCTTGTCGTGGATGCCAGTATTGGGTGCGTTCGACAAAACCCTCTGAAAAACTGGCTTAATTTTAACTAGAGCGCATGTGAGTGTCAAGGTTGCGCGGAAATGCGACTGCGGAGCGCAACATCAGCATCGTGCGAGGGTCAACTCGCTTCGATCGAAAAATAATATGCCCGCATTCGCGTTGACAGAAAAAGAACCGTCCCTATACAATCCCGCACCTTTCGGCCGGTATTGCGAACGCGATGGGCTCGGTGGGCATGAGAAGCAAGAGCATCGGAATTCTCACAAAACCGAAGTTTCCCGAGGTCAAGCCTACGCTCCAGGCGGTAGTGAGCTGGCTCCGAGAGCGCCATATCGACGTGGTGTTGGATGCCACGTCCGCGTCGCTTCTCGGCGAGCAGGGAGGGATGCAGAAAACTCAGTTGGCCACGAAGGCCGATGTGCTGCTTGTGCTGGGCGGCGACGGGACGATGTTGAACGCCGCTCGGCTGGCCGCGGAACGAGGCGTCCCCATCTTGGGCGTCAATATGGGCGGGCTCGGGTTCTTGACGGAAGTCCGCCTGGAGCATCTTTATCCGTCGCTCGAACGGGTGTTCGCGAACGATTTCGTCCTCGACGAACGGCTCATGCTGAACACACATGTCCATCGGCACGGGGAAACCGTGGCCCATGGCGTGGTACTCAACGACGTGGTGATCAGCAAGGGGACGCTGGCCCGCATGATCGAATTGAAGATTGCCATTCAGGGCCAGTTCGTCACGAACCTGAGGGGGGACGGATTGATCGTCAGCACGCCGACTGGATCGACCGCCTATTCACTCTCGGCCGGCGGACCTATCATCAGTCCCGCGGTGCAATCGTTGATCCTTACGCCGATCTGCCCGCATACGCTGACCCATCGCCCCTTGATCGTGCCGGGTAACGTCGAGATCGAAGTGACCCTGACCAGCCGGGACGACGGTGCGATGGCGACGCTGGACGGACAGGTCGGCATCGCGATGACACAGGGCGACACCGCAGTAATCCAGGTGTCGCAGCACCGTACCAGGCTGATCCGTTTTCCGGAAAGTCACTACTATAATGTGTTACGGGAAAAACTGAAGTGGGGCGATGGGTGATGAGGGTGCGGCCGGTTACGCTTTCCCCTTTTCAATCAGTGCGAGCATTTCCTCGTTCGTTACGTACTTGAACTCACCGATACAATCCGTGCCTGCCGCGTGGGCCTTCTCCGCCGCATCGAGCGTGCGAAGTCCGTTCACGTCCACTGGGCGACTCTTGTGTTCCTTGAAGATCGTTTGCAGCTTGTCGAGCACGACTTTCAGCGGAACGAGGTTGCTCGGATTCTTGGACGCGAGATAGCGGGAGACGACCTCGGCGCACCACTCCCCGTCGCGTTTCGCCACGCCGACGAGCCCCTCGCTTGCTTTGCGGGCCCAACCGGTCAAAAACACGCCCTCCACGATTTTCCCCGTGGCTTCGTCGTATGCTTGGAAGAGGGCGTCGTCGGGATCGTTGCCGGTCTTGTTGGGATTTGTGATAAAAGCACCGTTCCTATAAGGAAGCCCGACCGTTTCATCGACTTTGTCGCCCACGGCGAACACCACGCTGTCGCACGGAAATTCGTAATACTGTTTCAACCCCACCGCGACGGTATCTTCGCCCTTCGGTTCGAGCTTGTTGTCTTCCATCTCCAGCCCGCGAACTCGGTTATGTTCGTCGACCAGAATGCGCTTTGGCGAGGCCAGGAAACGGAACCCCATCTTGGTATCGCTGACCTTCGGCTCGCACTTGGTGAACTCGTCGAGCAGCCCCTGCAGCACCTCGTCCGGATTCTGGCCGACGGCGACAAGCCGGTCCTTGATGCGCTCGAATTCCTTCTTGATGCCGTCCACATCCATGTTCGCGCAGACCGCGCGAATCTCTTTGGGGTTGTACTTCCGTTCGGCCGGCCCACGACGTACGACGGCCGTCACGCGGCTCACTTTTTTATAGCGGATCAGCCAATGGGCAATGTCAACCATCACGTCGCCCGCGCCGATGATCGCCACGTGCTTCCCCATTTCAAAGGGCCGATCGCCGAATCCGGGGAGTCGGTTGAAGTGGTACACCACGTCTTTGGCGTGGTACACGCCTTGGGCCGAATCTCCCTCGACCCCGATGGCCTTCGTGCCCTGTGCGCCGATGGCGAACACGATGGCGCTGGCGCCGAGGCTGCGCAAATCTTCCACCGTGAGATCTTTTCCTTTCCCCACGGACACATTGCCGAAGTAATGGACGTTGGGCTGTTGGAGCATCTCCCAGTACTGCTTCTTGAGCCCGCCGCGCAGCTTCAACTTGGCCGGAAAGATCCCGTATTCGGCCAATCCACCGAACTTGATGTCGCGATTTAAGATAATGACTTCATGGCCGGCTTTCGCCAGCATATTGGAAACGGCCATGCCTGCGGGTCCGGCTCCAACCACAATAATGACGTGGGGATTCTGTGTGATCATGCATTGTTCTCTGGAGAGAGTTGGATTGAAAGGTCTAGAACCTCAACGGTTCCGCGGAACTTAGCACAGTGGGTTTTCTACTGTCAAAATTAACAGGGTGTGGGTGGGCCGTGGTGCATGCGGAGCCGATGAGAATCCTCTCTATTCGATGATCTGGACGGCACGCCGATCCACCCGTCTCCTAAGCGCAGGATGTCTTCCTGCAATTGATCGCGGAGACGCAGCGCGGCAGCCAGTCGTTCCGGCCTGTCCAGTGACCACCAGCGCAATGGCCGAGCATAGACCACCGTCGGAGCGGGGACGTTGCGCCGAACGGCGAGGCTGCAAGAACACAGGTTGGGCGGACGGCGGCGTCGGGGCAAAATCGGACACGGGAAAAGTCAGCCCTCTAGCAGAAACTCGCGCTCCGGGGGGGGGCGGGCCTATCCCCCTGCGCTTCCGACCGGTCCGCCCGGCTTGGTCATACGCCAGGGATCGAGGAGTTCCGCGAGCCGCCTTTCCGGCAAGATCTTCCGCTCCCTCGCCACCTCGCGCACCGTCTTCCCGGATCTATATGCATCCTTCGCGATCTGGGCGGCGGCCTCATAGCCGATTTCCGGCGCCAGGGCCGTGCACATCGCGAGACTCTGTTCGATCAAGCTCTTGCAACGCTCCTCGTTGGCTTTGATCCCTTCCACGCACTTGGCGGCGAAGTTGTTGGAGGCGGCGGCTAGCAGCTCGATCGATTGGAGCAGATTGTAGGCCATGACCGGCAGCATCACGATGAGCTCGAAGTTCGCCGCTTGTCCCCCGACCGTGACCGTCACGTCGTTGCCGATCACTTGGGCGCAGACCATGGTGACCGATTCGGCGATGACCGGGTTGACCTTTCCCGGCATGATCGACGAGCCAGGTTGAGTTTCCGGAAGGTTGATTTCACCGAGGCCGCACCGGGGCCCTGAGCCGAGCCACCGAATGTCGTTCGCGATCTTCATGAGACTGACGGCCAGGGTGCGCAACTCTCCGCTGGCCTCCACCAGAGAGTCCTGCGCCGATTGGGCTTCGAAGTGATTCGCGGCCTCTTTGAAGGGGCACCCCGTTTCCTTGGAGATGATCGCTAGTACCTTGGCTGGGAACTTGGGGTGGCAATTGAGGCCGGTGCCGACCGCGGTCCCGCCGAGAGCGACTTCACTCAACGCGTCTTGCGCGTGCCTCACGCGGGCGAGACCCAGCTCAATCTGCCGCGCATAGCCGCCGAATTCCTGGCCGAGCCGGACAGGTGTGGCGTCCTGTAGATGGGTCCGGCCGATTTTGACGATCTTGTCGAACTCGCGCGCCTTCCGCTCCAGCGCCTTCTGCAGGCGGGTCAAGGCCGGGATCAATTGCCGCTGGATCGTCTCCGACGCCGCGATATGAATGGCGGTCGGAATGACGTCGTTGCTGGATTGTCCCAGGTTTACATGATCGTTGGGATGCACGAGCTTGCTCCCGCGCGCGCCGCCCAGCAGTTCCGTAGCCCGGTTGGAAATGACTTCGTTGGCGTTCATGTTGGTGGAAGTTCCGGACCCGGTCTGGAAGATATCGACGGGAAATTCGGCGTCAAGTTTTCCCTCCACCACTTCCGTGGCGGCCTGCCGGATGGCCTCCGCCAGTTTCTTATCGAGCAGGCCGAGCGAATGGTTCACGGATGCCGCGGCCCGCTTGATCAAACCCATAGCTCGAATCATGGATCTCGGCATACGAAGCGAGCTGATCGGGAAATTCTCGATCGCGCGGGCGGTCTGGACGCCGTAATACGCGTCCGCAGGGACCGGCAGCTCGCCCATCGTGTCTCGTTCGATTCTCGTAGTTCTCTCCGACGTGGTCCCGGCTACTGGCCGCACTTTCTGAGGTTGCTTCATGCGCTCCGCTCCGTCGATAGGTTGAGGTTCTCGATCACTGCGGGCGCCATGATAAACTCAGCCTGTCGACCAGCACAAGGGTGGTGCATGCACATGCCGCACGTCACCGTCGAGACCTATGCGGGATATAAAGGGGAGGAAACGCCGCGTTCCTTCACGCTCGACGGGAGAAAGGTGCCGGTGAGAACGATTCTCGACTGCTGGTATACGAACACCCATTGCTGTTTTCGGGTACTCGCCGGCGACGGTGCGCGGTACGTTCTGCGGTACAACCTCGACGGAGGGAGCTGGGAGATGGTCATGCAGGAAGGCACGACGGAAGACTAACGGGCACGGCCCGCCGTCTCGACGAGCCGTGCACATGATCCCGAGGGAACATCACGTCAGGCGATTTTCACTTCGATGGCTTTCGGTTTTACAGCTTCGGTTTTTGGCAAGTGCAGCGTCAACACCCCGTCCGCGAACACAGCCTTCACGGCCGTGTGGTCGACCGATTCCGGGAGCGCAAAGCTGCGGATGAAGGACCCATACGATCGTTCGATCCGATGAAACCGTTTGCCTTTCTCCTCTTTTTCCTGACGGCGTTCGCCCTGGAGCGTCAAGACGCCGTTTTCGACGGTGACTTTCACGTCCTCTTTCTTCACTTCCGGCAATTCGGCCTTGATCTGGTATTCCGTTTCCGTTTCGCTGATATCGACCTTCGGTATCCAGTCCGCCACCGTGAGGGCTTCGTTTCCGTTCCGGTTTGTGGCCGGGCGGGCAAAGATCCGATTCAACCGCTCAGACATGTCCTCCAACTCGCGGAATGGGTCCCAGCGTACGAGAGTCATGGCTCGACCTCCTTGCGTCTGCGTGCCGTCGGATTATCCGGTGAGTGTGGGCGCCGCGCCGTCCCCTACTGAACCGCAGGTAACGCAGAGGATCGAAAAGTCAAGCCGAGCGGGAGAGGGTGTTACGTGCGTTGAGAGAGCGGGACGTAGGGCCGGTTATGTTCGCCCGCGTAGATCTGGTCGGGGCGAAAGAGCTTGTTTTCTCGGAGCTGTTCCAGCCAGTGGGCGAGCCATCCGGAGACCCGCGCCATGGCGAACAGCGGAGTGAAGAGATCGGTCTCGATGCCCATCTTGTCGTAGATGATGCCCGAATAGAAATCGACGTTCGGATAGATCCCCTTTCCGCTCAGCAGAGTGCTCGCGACTCGTTCGACTTCGAGCGCGACTTCGTACAGCGGGGAGCTTCCGCACTCCTTGAAGAGCCGCTGGCAGAGGGTCTGAAGCACCGTGGCCCGGGGGTCCTTCACCTTGTAGATCCGATGGCCGAAGCCCATCAGCTTCTGCTTGTTGCCGAGCGCCCGCTCCACATAGGCCCGGGCCTTCTCCGGTGTCCCGATCTCCTTCAGCATGACCACCACTTCTTCGTTCGCCCCTCCGTGCAACGGGCCCTTCAAGGCTCCGATGGACGAGGCCACGACGGTGTAAGGATCGGCCAGCGTCGAGGCGGTCACCAACCCGGTGAAGGTCGAAGCGTTCATCGTGTGCTCGGCGTGTAGGATCAGGCAATCGTCGAAAATATCGGCCCAGAGCGGATGGGGGACGGTTTCCGTAAGCATGTAGAAAAAGTTCTCGCTGAAACCCAGATCGTCGCGCGGATCGATCGCGTCGTCCCCGTGCCGGAGCCGAGCCCAGGCTGCAACGATGGTCGGAAGTTTGGCGACCAGCCGGACGGCGGACCAGTAGTTGTTGCCGACGTCTTTGACGTTGCGACCTGGATAAAACATGCCGAGCGCCGCCACGGCCGCCTGCAGCGCGTCCATGGGGTGGCCCTGCTCGGGCAGGCACTTGAGCAGGTCGATGATGCGGAACTTGATGCGCCGGTGGTGCGTGATGTCGTCGATCCATTGCCGATACTCGCCCTGGGTAGGGAGATGTCCGAACAACAGGAGGTAGGCCGTTTCCAGGTAGGACGAATGGGTGCAAAGTTCTTCCACCCTGATACCGCGATATTCGAGGATGCCTCGTTGGCCGTCCACGTCGCTGACGGCTGAAGTCGCGGCGGGCACTCCCGCCAGTCCGGGCATGAAGTCGTGAGGCATAGCGCTCCCTCAACCTCCGGGTTGGTGAATATGTGTCGTCCGCCGCACTACCCTATCACGAAAGATCGGCTAAGGGTGAGAGGCGTTCTTGCATTGAGAAAATCCGATTGGCATACTGAATGCAAAATCTGGGTTTATCCTGTATCGGGGATGTATCGGGGAATAGGGCGATGCTCCGGGTTATGCTGGCGTCTGGTGTGCTGGCGATTCTCTTTGGGACCGGGATTCTCCTGTCTGAGCCCGTGACGGCGGAGGAGGATGTGATCGCGTTCGCCGTCGTCAGCGAGCAGCCGAAAGACAAGTCGCGCGTTCCGGCCAAGGTCGCCATCGATGGGGTCGTGACGGATCTCAAGCTGATCGCCTCCGATCAGATTCTCTCCAATCTCATCTGGAATAAGCTCGAGATCTGTCATGCGATGAAGCTGGAGGGGCAGAAATCGGGTGACGGGTTCAGGGTGACTTCTGTCCGCGTCATCGACGGCGCGATGTTGCCGATGGCGCTCCAGGGATTTGCGGGGGATTGTCTGTTGAAAAAGGCGCTGGAAATAGCCCCCCTTGTCGACTAGATCCGGGCTGGTTCCCTACGCGGCTAGGCTCGGCATTCCGGGCAATGAACGGGCTCCTGATCCGCGTCGCATTCTTCCATGGTCAGCGAAAACAGGAGGTCGCAGGTCTGACAACGGCGGATTTCGAAATAAGCGACTCCTTTCTCGTCGATCTCCGTCGGCAGCAACAGTTCGATAGGGTCGTACCCGACCACCCCGCCGTCGGCGAATTTCACCAACGCGATGCGGTCGTTGAAGACTTCGAAGGTGGCTTCCTGTCCCTTGCGTTCGAGCAGATGACCGAGCACGAAGACCGGCTGGCCCTTCCGTTTCGTGCGAAGGTCCTTCAGCGTGTGTTGAGTGGCGGTAGCGCAGGCGAATTGACCGGTGGAGCTGGTTCCTACTACTGGCATGGGGCACCCCGCGATGGAGGCGTGGAGCCGGATGGTGATGATCTAGCATAGCGCGAAAAAATCCGTCAAGGCTAGTCAATCCGCCTGATGGGCACCGCCGACGGACAACGGTAACTGTGGGGAACGACGATGGCCGACATTACGATTTATCAGAAGCCCACCTGCACGACGTGCCGCCAGGCCGTACAATTGTTGAAGGACAGCGGCAAACCGTTTAAGGCGGTCAACTACTACGAACAGCCGTTTACGAAAGCGCAGTTGAAGCGCCTCCTGAAGAAGGCCGGGCTGACTCCCAGGGAGGTGCTCAGGACGAAAGAGGATATTTACAAGAAGCTTGGGCTGGCGAAGAAGAATCTTTCGGACGACGAATTGCTCAATCTGATGGTCAAATATCCGGATCTGATTCAGCGGCCTCTTGTGGAGAAGGGGGAAAAAGCGATTCTGGCGAGACCGGCCGATTCGGTGAAAGGGCTGCTCGGAGGCGCGTGATTATGCGCGCCAAGCGTACCCTTCAATTCTCGAAATCACTGTAGGCGACGATCCGTCCCATTTCAGCCCGCCCGGATTTCTGAGCATCGGCCAGCACCACCCCGCGTTTGACCAGATTGCCCCCCTCCCCTTTCGCTTCATACAGCGCACGGTAAGCTGCTTTGGTCACCTGTCCGATGGATGCTCGTCGTTGTCCCGATTCCGCGACACCGATGCTCACGGTCACGGCCAGTGTTTTCCCGCTCGATCGGGACGACAGGCTTCCTTCCCATATGCGATCCCGTCCACGGAGGTAGAAGGCGCTCTGTTCGACGGCCTTTCGAATCGCCTCAAGAGCGGCGAGAGAATCCGTCGTCGTTTTCCGAGGAAACAGAATCGTGAACTCCTCGCCGGCTAGCCGGAACACTTTTCCCGTTCCGGCAGCCACGACGATCTTCGGCGCAATCAGTTGGAGAAGCTGGTCGCCGACCGGTTTCCCGTGTTGTCCGATGTACTGCTTCAACTGGTCGATTCCAGCCACCGCGACCACGTACTTCTGCCCGAGTGCCGCGACCGTCTCCTCGTAGGCCAGCTTTCCGGAGACGCCGGTTAGGTCGTCACGATAAGCCCGTCGATGGGAGGCTTGCACGAGCGTCAAGAAGAGGATGAGTCCGGCCGTCGAGAGGAAATTGGTCGGGGACCATCCGGAGCCCAGTCCCTGGAAGGCCGTGAACGCGGCCATCAACGCCCAGAGTGCTCCTCCGTCGAGCGGGTTCTGTTGAAGGAGGAATCGCACGGCAAGCAGCAGAGCGGCGACGAAAAAGGCCAGGAGCGCCGGTTGTGGGATGACCGACCAAGCCGTCACGACGGTCGGCACGATGGGGCGTTGTAGAGACAGCACGAGATCGGCATGATCCGGAAGAGACAGCCACAGCACGAGGAACGGTTGCATCAGGATCGGCGGCAGGCGCAACAGGCCGCGCCAGCTCGATATCGCCTCTTCCTTGATGAGCGAGAGGGCCAGGAGATCGAGCGGCAGCAAGAAAGTGGTGGCGGAAAAGATCGTGTGGCCCGCGGCGGGGTCCGGATCTGTCGGAGGGAACAGCAGGACGGCGCGATCGGCCAGGGCGAGGACCACCAGGGAGAGGATCAGCCGGCTACTAGACAAGTACCATCCGAACACCAGGCCGAAACCCAGCACAATGTACGGCAGTGCAGCAACGGGAGGCTGGACCCACTGGGGTAGAGCGTGGGGCCGAAGGAAGCCTAGCGCGGCCAGGAACACGAGGCCGCCTGGAAACAGAAAGGCGAAGAGGGCTCTTCTCAATGTGGACATGTTCGCCTGAGATCGAAATACCCGATGGCACGAGCCGGGAATGAGCGAGAACCGTACCAGGCTATGCGGGAAGGGCGAAAAGGGGGACGCGGAAAAGTCGCGAATTCCAGCGGGATTAGGGGAACAGTTCGCTGCCGGCTCCGGTGGCGGTTGGTGACTGGAGTGAGAAAGATGCGAACTGTCCTGTTTTGAACGGGATCGAGGAAGCGCCGCAGAACCCGTCAAGATCCGGTCGAGGTCCAGGTGAGCGTGCCAGAAACGGGATCGATGGAGACGGCGACTTTACCGTCGAGCACGTCCAACAGGATGTTTCCCAGCAAGACGCGGCGCCATCCCTTCAAGAGCGGAAGGTCGAGGGCTTCCCGATTCGACTTAGCCTCGACGAGGGCTTGAAGGTCAGCGGTCGTAGCCAACAGTGTCGGTGCGATCTCCTCCTCCGCCGCCCTGGCTTTCAGGACGGCCTGCAGCAACTCGACGAGTCCAACGGAGTCCGATTCCTGTTTGCGTTCTTTGGGAATTTCCGGCCAGGCTGAGGGGGGGAGCGCCAGAGCGGCCTGGATCGTGGCCAGGATCGATTCACCGTTGCGATCGGCTTCGGATCCGTGAAGACCACGGACGGCTCGCAATTCCTGCATGTGCCGCGGCGGATGCCGCGCCATCTGGAGGAGGACCTCGTCCCGCATCACTCGGCCTCGCGGGACGTTCCGCCGTTTCGCTTCGCCTTCTCGCCAGGCGGCCAGTTCCCGCAGCACGGCGGCGGCTTTGGGCTTGAGCGTGTCCCATCCACGAATACGTTGGTACCGTTCCTGGGGCTCGCGGCGGGGGTCGCCCACCGCGCTTTCCAGGCGAGCGAACTCTTCGTCGGCCCAATCCAGCCGGCCCAAGTTGGTGAGACGGCTTCGGAGATGGTCGTGGATCGCCAAAAGGAAGGTGACGTCCTCGAGCGCATAGGCCAACTGGTCGTCCGTCAGAGGACGCGCGCTCCAGTTGGTAAAGGTGTGAGCCTTGGCCAGCTTCGTGCCATGGACGCGCTGGACCAGATTCGCATAAGCGACCTGCGGGCCGAAGCCGACCATGGCCGCGGCGATCTGCGTGTCGAAAAACGGTTTGGGAATCTGCCCCGCGTGGATGGCGAAGAGATCCAAGTCTTGCCGGCCGGCGTGCACCACCTTCTGGATCGACTGGTCGCAGATGATTTCCCAGAAGGGGTCGAGGGAGCCGTGGGCCTGGACGGCTGGGAAATCGATGACCGCCGCCGTGCGCTCCGTCGCAACCTGGATCAATTCCAGCTTGGGCACGAAACTATCTTCGCCGACGAACTCGGTGTCCAGCGCCAGTCGCGGGCTGTCGCGGAGCTGAGCGCAGAAGGTCTCGAGATCGGCGGGTTTCGTGATGTACCGGTGCTTGAGCGGCATCGTCGTCATTCGGCGGGGCTGTAGGGCCGGTCCGGAGGACGCGTCGGTTCCGTATTGCTGAGGCTCAGATACTCTTTCAGAAACTGGTAGGCTTCCAAGATCCGGCGGAGTTCTGGCTCCGAGCTGCGATCGCCGTTGTTGGCGTCGGGGTGCAGCAGTTTCGCTTTTTGCCGGAACGCCGTCGTGACGTCGGCCAGCGAACTGCCGAATTCCACGCCGATGATGGCATAGGCGTCCAGGGCGTTATTGACCCCGGAGGACTGGTCCGAGAGCCCGCTCCCCCCTCCGGCTGCTTTCAGCATGTCCGCAAGGCTGATGCGCCTGCGCCGGCGTCTGGGGCGCTCGCGGATTTCGCTGTCCAGATCGTCCCACCGATCCTCCACGAATTCCAGCCTGGATTCGAGCCTCATCGCGCCGGAGAGATCCCGTACCTCCGTCAGCTCTTCTTCGATCTGGATGAGCGACTTGACGATCTCGTCCAGACCCTGCTCGACGCGGAAAAAGCTGTCCACCCGTTCTTCCATCATCGTATCGACGGCCACTTCCATGCTGTCTTCGGTTTTCGAGCGGAGAGAGGCAATGCGCTTGTGCATGCCACTGCGAAACTTCATGAACTTGGCGGCGGAAAAAGACATGGGCCGGAATGCTCCTGCGCGTCGCATTGTAGCACAGTGGGATTCGCGGTCAGACAATGTTTCGAGGGCGGGTCGACTCGAAAGCGTACGTGGCCCTGCGTCGTCAATCTGACGGGGGCTGCTCGTCCGACTTGGGCCGTCGCCGCGCCACCCCGCTCTCACGGGCAGCGGCCGCCACGGCCCGCGCCACGCGCGGGACGACTTCCTTATCGAAGAGACTGGGGATAATGTAGTCCTCGCTCAAGGCACCGGCGGGAATGACCTTGGCAATGGCGTTCGCCGCCGCCAGCTTCATGGCTTCGTTGATCTGGCTCGCCTGGACGTCGAGCGCGCCCCGGAACATGCCCGGGAAGGCGAGGGCATTGTTGATCTGGTTCGGGTAGTCCGATCGACCGGTGGCGAAGATCCGGCAGTGCGACACGGCGAGTTCCGGCGGGACCTCCGGGTCCGGGTTTGCCATGGCGAAGACGATCCGGTCCTGCGCCATGAGATCCAAGTCCTCGGCGGAGAGAATATTACCCACCGACAAGCCGATGAACACATCGGCCCCCTTCAGCGCATCGCGGAGCGTCCCCTGGGGCCTATCCCGCGTGAGGCAGGCGGTGAGATCGGTCCGGCAGGCGCGCAAGCGCTCCGCTTCCCCGGAGAGAATGATACCTTCCTTGTCGCAGCCGAGCAGATGCGATACCCCGGCCGCCAGCAGCATCCGGCAACAAGCCGTGCCTGCTGCTCCCAGGCCGTTGACGACGACACGGACGTCCTCCAACCGTTTCCCCGTGACGGTCAGCGCGTTGGTGAGTGCGGCCAGTATCGCGACGGCGGTGCCGTGCTGGTCGTCGTGCATCACGGGTATGTCGAGCGAAGCCTTGAGCCTCCGTTCGATCTCAAAACAGCGGGGCGCTCCGATGTCCTCCAGGTTGATGGCGCCGAAGCCGGGGGCGACGCCCTGGACGATGCGCACAATCTCGTCCGGGTCCTGCGTAGCGAGGCAGAGCGGCCAGGCGTCGATGCCGGCCAGTTCCTTGAACAGCATGACCTTGCCTTCCATCACGGGCAGCGCCGCTTCCGGACCGAGGTTGCCCAGTCCGAGAACGGCGGATCCGTCCGTGACCACGGCGACGCTGTTGCTCTTGCTCGTGAAGGCGTAGACTTTGGATGTGTCTTTGGCGATCGCCTCGGCGACGCGACCGACGCCGGGGGTATACACCATCGAAAGCACGTTTCTGGTCGTAATAGGGAATTTGCTCTGAACGCTGATTTTCCCTCCCAGATGGAGCAGGAAAATCCGGTCGGAGGCCGACAGGACCTTGACCTCGGGCAGCGCGCTCAGGCGGGCGATGACTCGTTCGCCGTGTTCCTCGTCTTGCACGTCGAAGGTGACGTCCCGGACCATGCGGGTTTTCGTGGCAGAGACAATGTCGACGGCGCCGAGGTTCGCCCGTTCTTCGGCCAGCAGGGCCGCGACACGGGCGAACATGCCGGGCTTGTTGGCGAGCTCCAATCTGACGGTCAGTCGGTAATTGGAATAGGGGCCGAGATCGACCATCGTTCCGTCCTTTCACGCGCATCCGCTTCCAAGATTAGCGTACCATAACGCCGTCCCGGCCCCCCAGAAAAACGGTCGCCTGCCTGTTCCGGAGTGCAGGGAATGGCTGCCATCCAGGGCACCGGTGGTGATGTAATCTCCTCTGTGTAAAAGACGAAGGGTGTAAGCTGGGCGCTGATGAGGCGAACCCATTCTCCAC
>CAYULI010000011.1:0-81406 GCA_964445795.1 uncultured Nitrospira sp.
GATCAGGGGATCGGCAAAAAACCGACGGATCGCCTCGATGGTTTCAGGAATATGGGACCAAATCCCCAGGCACAAGGGATGCCGCAAGATGCCCCGGTAGTGTGCTCGCAACTCCTGCAGCTCTTCGAATCCGCCGGTTCCTTGGTGGGCGAACGGAAACAGCAACGGAGCGAACATTTCGCAGTGCAGCACGAAGGGCCGCTCCAGCGAGGGAAAGGGAGCGGTATGGTAAAACTCGATGTCCCCCGGCAGCAGGCTGGTCAGCACACGATTGGGGGGCCACCAGTAGTCGTGATACCGCCGCTCGACGGACGTACGACCGGCTCGACCGTCCCGCGCTTCCAACATTCTGGCTCGCTCCACCAAGGCGGCTCGAGTCGCCGCATCGGCACGCAGCCGGCGGGACAGCACCACATTGTCCCAGGCATGTAACCGGACAGACTCGGGAGCGTGGTCAAACAAGGCCCGATAGAGGGGATGGAAGCCGTTGAGTGGAATGTAGTGACTGAGGCTCCAAGGAACCGCGACGTTCATCGTCCGATCTTTTCCCTGATCCAATGTAAGGCGTGTCCCAGACGAACCGTCCACTTTTGTTGAAATGTCGCAAGCAGGGCGGCCAGCTCGGCCAGCCGCGCCTCCACGTCGTGCCGCATCGCCTCCACCTGCGCCACAAGCCGCCGCGCCACTTCCTCCTGCGTCGCCTCCACCGTGCGCACCCGCGTGCCCATCCCCTCCACCTGCTCGGCCAGCCGCGCCTCCACGTCGTGCCGCATCGCCTCCACCTGCGCCACAAGCCGCCGCGCCACTTCCTCCTGCGTCGCCTCCACCGTGCGCACCCGCGTGCCTATCCCCGCCACCTGCTCCGCCACACGCCCCGCCTGCTCGGCCAGCCGCGCAGTGGTGCTTCTCACCACATCCTGCAGCTCATCCTCGATGGCACACCGATCTCTTATCCGATCCACCGCAATCCGCGCCCCATCTAGCGTCACCGCTCTCACCAGTCGTCCATCATCCTCCCAAACCTTGACCATGTCTTTATCGGTAAAATCCAACGGACCGGCTGCCTGGGCCACTGCCCATACCCTGTCTTCGTGAGCGATCAGGTTATACCCATGGTACTCTTCAATAATGTGCGGCTCCATATCGGACTCGGGCGCAATCTCTCGGAGTCGCTTTGTCAGGACCCCCAACTGCTGCTCAAATCGTGTTTCCACTCGCCTTGCCTCGCTGCTCTCGATACCATCTATCGCATCAATCCCTTCTTCGAAAGAGCGAGCGACGATCACATTGTGTGATCCGTATTTCTCAACAAGACTTTTCGGGTCGCTACTAGTTAGATCGATAGGTCCCAGATCCTTCCGCAGCCCAACCACCATGCCTTCGAAGGCGATCAGGTTGAATCCCTTGTGCTCCCGCACGACCTTGGGATGACGCAGATTCACACGCACCTGGTTTGAGAATCGATAATCCGTCATCAGCGTATGCAGCACTATCATCAAGCGTGCATCTTCTCGCTCCTGGAACGTGAGGGAGCTAACGACTCCTGTCTTTCTTGCCCCAATCTGCCGCTCAAGATCCGAATAAAAGTCTGCAACAAGGTAATCCCCTTCGACGGTCGTCCCGTTTTGCAGCGACGCACTTACCGACCGAAACTCTTCGACGAAGCACGCATGGAACAGGCCGTTCCATACGAAGATCGTATAACCGTCGGCGCGGTTGACTAAGACTTGCGGTGGCGCCGCCCTCTCAGGAAGAGGGAATACTTTTTGAACTTCCGCGCCAAACGTGTCTCTGAGAAATATCCGCTGCCTGAGATGTCTCGCCCGATAAAGCGCTGTTAAGACTCCCTTTACCAGCTCGCCATGAGACAACCACATGCCCACATTGACCTTATCGCCGACCCTTTTCTCATCCACCGGCTCGTAAGTGATATCCAAGAATTCATAGAGCCTCTTCAGTGCGCCCGTGGGGTCATGTTCGATATCATCGAGATTCATGATAAAGAATTGGCCCACAGGAAAATACCGCAACCAGCGGCCTAAGTATTCGCTGTAATCCCCGACAGCGATACTGTAATCACTAATAAGGTATCGACAGGCCACTTCTTCGGCCATGACACCCCACGGTGCGGGTTCCGAGTGCAGACCGAACTCTCCAATCGCATAACTATGGCGAAAATTCGACCAGGCACGGCTCCCCATGTCACGGAGGATCACGATAAACTTCATGGCAGGCTTGGCCTGATGGAGCAATCGGATCACACGATCGGGCAACAACACATAGGTCGGCGATGCGTCGCCCTTGAGGCGACCGGCTGCATGGGCATACCGCTGCAGGTAGAAACTGATGGTGCTGAATCTCCACCCGACATCAAAGTAGCGCAATTCCTTTTCAGGCGGGATATAGACCCCAGGATGCGAACTCAGAACATTTGCCAGCCAAGTCGTGCCTGTACGCGGGGGTGACAAGACAAAGAAATCCGGCAGATCCGCCGCCGCTGTGCGTGCTAGATCTGAGGCGATTCGCTCGACATACTCATCCATCGTAAACCGCATGTCCCGGTCAGCGATGTTGTAGCGCTGAGGTTCCATTACACTGCACGGTTACTGCGCATTCACTGATTGAGCAAGTCCAACCCCTTGGGCACCCACTTCATTTACCACTGAGACTTTCACAAAACAATTCGCCACCCCGTCAAATCGCCCGTCAGCAGTGACGACAAGATGAATCACGCTGTGCCTGCGGTCCAATGGACGCGCCGGCGGAGCAGTCCAATCTCCACAGCCCAAATCGAAGAACACATCACCGGGGCCGACATTGAGCATGAAGTCAAAGCGGACCCACAGGCTTTCGCCAGGGTGAGCTGGTGGCAGCGACACACCACTCGACATCGTGTTCGCCCCAAAGAGCTTGATCCCATCCACCGTCTTCACTGCAAACCCTGCGCTCAAACGCCCATTGAACTGATTGACGCGCAGGCGAACATACAAGCTCATGGTAGCGCCTGACTGTACCTCCATCGGAAATACCTTACCGTCCCCGACCAAGATATAATCGGCCACCTCGACCTCTCGGTCGCCAAACCGAAATTCGTTCTTGTTATAACTGTTTCGTTGCTCACAGACGGCACTCACAGTGGTCAGTTCGCTTGGATATAGCATCGCTCTCCCATCCTGAGGCATACTTGCAGCACCATCCAAACAATCCTGCCCGTCAAGGTGTCTCCTTAGTCCCTGCTGTTTGTAATTCGATGGAAACAACAATTCGTAATATCGATCAACCACGGACTGTGGATCACCTTGCATAATTAGCCTGCCATCATTGATCAGCAGCGCTCTAGTGCACTGGCGCAATATGGCTTCAGTACTGTGACTGACCAGGAGAATCGTCTTGCCTTCGGCTTGAAGGCGCTTGAAGTGCATGAAGCACTTATTCTGAAACTTCGCGTCACCCACCGATAAGGATTCATCGACAACGAGTATATCGGGATCCACATTGATGGAACAGGCAAACGCCAGACGGGCGTACATCCCCGATGAGTAAGTCTTGACAGGCTGATCGAAGAAGGTTCCGATGTCGGCGAACGCCTCAATGTCCGACAGTCTCTTCACCATTTCTTTGCGAGGAATACCCATGATCGCCCCGTTGAGAAGGGCATTCTCACGACCCGTAAACTCCGGATTAAATCCCGCCCCCAATTCAAGCATGGCAGCGATCCGTCCATTGACATAAACCTGACCGCTGGTTGGCCGCATCACGGCGCAAATAATTTGGAGCAGCGTCGATTTGCCAGATCCATTCCTCCCAAGAATCCCTAAAGTTTCACCTCGACTGACCTCAAAGGAAACGTCACGCAATGCCCAGAACTCACGGTGATATCGTCGCCGAAACGGATGCAAGGCCTCCGTGAGGCGTTCTTTCGCGGACGAGAACAGCCGGAATTTCTTCGACACATTTCTCACCGCAATGACGGCTTCGGAAGACATGGGGGTTCGCTACATTACGTCAGCGAATTCTGGTTTCAGGCGCCCGAATACATAGGCACCGGTCAGAAACGTCGCCATCACAACGCACCAGAAATAGGTCGTCTGCCCGAGGCTCGGCCACACGGTGCTGTCGTTGAAGAGCAGCAGGCCACGATACCCTTCGACGACGTAACTCATCGGGTTGAGAAAGATCAGGCTGCGATACTCCTCCGGTAGCATATCGGGTGACCACACAATCGGCGTGGCCCAGAAGCACAAATTGAGCACGATGGACAGCGCATGGGAAACATCGCGATAGAACACTTGAATGGCTGACAACAACCAACTAAGGCCGACAAGTAAAATGCAGGTACAGAGCAGAAAATAGACGACCAGCAACCGGCTGGCTGCGAGCGGAATCTGAAACCAGACCAGCAACCCGCCCACAAAGACCAGAAAAACGAAATGAGGAACCAATCCGGCCACAATATGGACGATCGGCAGAATTTCCGGCGGGAAGATGGTCTTCTTGATTAAATAGGCATGGGCGGTGATGGAATTGGTTGCAGCCGATAGGGTTTCGCTAAAAAAGAACCACGGTGCCAATCCACAAATAAACCACAGCACAAACGAGGTTCCCCCTGGCCCCTGTGATTTGAACCCAACAGCAAAGACAATATAGAAGATCGCAATCACCGAGAGTGGATGCACGATGGTCCAAACAAACCCACCTACGGTCCCGACATATCGCCCGCGTAACTCCCGAACCGCAAGAGCGTAAATCATAGGCCCCTGTCGACAAAGATTCCCGAGCAGCCCTGTAACCAGCACCATCGGTTTTTCCATGTTTGGCAATCGCCCCCCGCTTCCGTCCCATTCATGCGTTCAAGTAAGGAGGGCGGTTTCAACACCCACGCGAGAACTACCCGAAAGGTAGCTTCTGCGATTCATGACCGCCACCATCACAGCATCGCTTGGCTAGCCCCCAAATTTGAGCGGCCATCGACAGATTCCCCGTTGGACAATCCCGGCAATAATCTGGCGAACGCACGTTTCAACATCATCCACACCACTGTTCACGGTAATCTCAGGATTATCAGGAGATTCATACGGTGATGAAATGCCAGTGAACTCGGACAGTCGACCGATGCGTGCCATCCGGTAGAGTCCCTTAGTATCACGGGCCTCGCAGACTTCGAGGGAGGCGTTACAAAAGATTTCGATAAACTCTCCCTCCGCAACCAACCTCCGTACACGTTCTCTGTCAGCACGGTAGGGCGAAATAAAGGCCGCGAGGACGATCATGCCGACATCCATGAATAGTTTGGCTACTTCACCTACTCGACGGATATTCTCACGACGGTCCGCTGCGGAAAAACCAAGATCGCGACACAATCCATGCCGGACGTGATCCCCGTCGAGCACGACCGTTTGATATCCCTGCTGATACAAAAGCGCCTCCACCGAATAGGCCAATGTCGTTTTTCCAGACCCCGACAGACCCGTAAACCAGAGGATGGCTCCACGATGGCCATTTCGCGCCTCTCTGCTGGCCCGTGACACCAAAGATGGTGATGCAATGTCACCGTATGCGTATGAATGGCCTCCTGGATCGTTCACTGGTCACCAGGTTCTACTACCAATACGGTACTGATAGAGCCTCGTTAAAGCTCGAACCACCACTCCACACGGCACACTTCGGACCCAAGCTCGTGCATCCAATCACCCGCCCCACGATTTTCTTGGACACACCATTGGGGCATACTGTCCCCATCTGAATGGATGGTGTCCATGGTGAAATCGCAGGCGGAGCGAGGCCGCTTCACAATTACAAGTGAAAATGGGGTTGGCATGACTTTTCATGCGGCCGGCGCCGCCCAGAAGGGTAGTGCTCCCTTCAGATTATCGGGCGGCTACACATTCCCATAGCGCGTGTTCTTAATCATGGTGTCCCCCTTGATCAATTCGCCGATTCCTGCATCGAGGGAATACATGGGCTTGAACCCGGTGGCTTCGATCTTGGCGTTGGAGACGATATAGTTCCGTTGATCCGGATCCTTGCCGACCGGCGCCTCGAGAAAGACGAAGTCGGGAATCTGTTTTTGGATCCGTTCGCACAGCTCCCGTTTGGACACGTTGGCGTCCGACAAGCCGACGTTGTAGATCTGTCCTTTCATCGTAGCGGAGATATCGAACCTCCATGTACTTTCATCAATTCGAGCGCTCGATGAGTACGATCGCGACTGACCACGAACAACGCCACCCCTATCATTATCCCAAGCCAGACACCGGATATACCAAGGGCCACTTTCAGAAAAGTAGGCGCACATCGCAATGCGATTTCAGATCGACCAGGCGGTATAAGAATGCCCAAATAGGTCCCGAATGCTCGGACCGTTAATGCCGGCTTCCCGTCCACCAAAACCGACCAAGGGGAGTCATAAAGGATCTTATAAAAAAGAATCGCTGGTCGATCGGATACTGTGACAACATTGATGGAATTATACGTGTATGCGGCCCGCGCGACCCGGACTCGATTCGCGGGATCAACGTCCGATGGCTTGGTGGTAAAGGCCGCGACTAGTGGTGTCTGAAGATCTTCCGATGGGATCTCAATAATCGCGCTCGCCAACAGCTCAGTGACCGAGCTTTGCGAGTCCTGTGTAAATGGTCGTACTGACGTTGCCGGGGCCATGCGAGGAAGAGCACGTAAGCCCGTGCCGTACCGAGTTTCCGCTTCGAGCACCGCGCGATGCACCAGCAGCGCACTGGAATAGTCTCCGGCAGGCCGCTGTTCGGACTCCGGGCTGGGCATGAAGTCCTGACGTCCTTGCTTAAAGGTAATCGGAGCCGCTACATGTCTCACCCACCAAAAGGCATTGGTTGATATATCGACAAACACCAACCCCAAAAGGAGGATCGTGGAGCCAAGCATGTATCCGCGCCGCTGCGCACGCGCCAAGACCAGAACCATGGCTAGGGAAGAAACCAAGAAAAACCCGAAGATCCACTCCTCCCTCCAACGTGCCCCATACACACTGACGAAGGCGACCACCGCGATTGCAACGAGGCTGACGAATAGCACAAGGAAAAGCCTACGCGCCTTCGGTCCTGCCTTGCCAAGGACGACGTACCCTTGAGCAGCCAGACAAATCACGAGCGTGGAGAATCCTATCGTAAAAGCGACGTCTGAATAATGATTTACCGACCGCAACGGAGAAGGCAGAACCAGCAGCGGAGCGAAGATCGGGCTAAATCCCGACAACATGACAACCAATACGCCTACCGATACATTCAACAGGATCATGCGCCCCTTGGCTGTCAGTCCTCCCAACACTCCAAGCAGCGCAAGAGCCCCGCACAGAGGCCCGAGATAGCCGTACTGAAAGAAATTGGACGGGGCATGAAAATGATTGGTTAGGCCGAAACCTCCCAGAATCATCAGGTCTTTGTCGTTGGGCCCCCATTGGAATCCAACGCCCGGAACGACGGTTGCGAGCAATTGCAAGGGATTCCCGGCTCGCAAAAATTCAAAGTTATAGACCCGAGACCCTGCGATTGATCGCAGCCAGTCACTTCCATCAGTGTACGCAACTATCGCGGGTGCACTGCTGATAAGAAGCGTCGTGCCAAGCAGCAGTCTTTGCCCGGCACTCATAGAAGAAAGAACTTGTACGGGACGTCTTCCCGAATCAGATTCAAACAATTGGAATGCGCATAACATCAACGGGAGGAAAAGTATCACCCAGAATAGGAACAGATGATTGATTGAGATGAACAAGGCTGCCATCCCTGCGTTCAGAGCCAAGAAATCTTCGGAACTTCGTCGTCGCGCATACCGCATCCACATGCCGACAAAGAAAAACGCATATCCTGCCTGCTCGATACCGAGGCCGTACACGCCTGCGACAGCCGCAGGACCAAATGCTGCAAGTACAAGCCCCAAAAATCTAGCAGACTGCTGGCGAACAACCTGACAAAGAAAACAGTAAAAGCCCCCCAGGAACACGATCGGCACGAATATCATGTGATACATGCAGTAATAGGGAAGCCAGTCGGTTACTTGCACTCCCGCACGCCCCAACATCCACCACATGGATGATGAAACAATAGACAGCGGCGTCAAAAAATTATGGGCCAAAATATTGAGGTAGTACGCCGGCACTCCCCCACTGTCATTCTGTGACCACCACTGCAACTCGCCGAACCGGTTCAATGCGTGATAGTGCTCGGCAAACGCCGGAAAGATATTGCGATGGTCCCAGAATAGGCTATGCAACCGCCACTGGAACCCATGCAGTAAAAGGCCGGAATAGAGTGATAGAGCGAGAACCCAGATCGATTGCCACCTCAACACCACGCCAATCTTAGTCATGATTGCGGACGATCCATTGGTCGCTACGATTGCCTAGCCGAGCTGTGCACGCCCGATAGAGTACGAGGGAGAAGAGGATACCGGACAGCGTCGCAACAATATGAGCCGTCGGAACGATCAGTGTTTGCCTTAAAGCATGTCCCAAGCCTACAAGCATGACTTGCAGTGGAAGCACCCCGAGTACGGCTCCTCCGGCGTAACTGGCCAGCGAGACCTCCGTCACACCGAATGCATATCCCAAAGACGATCCCGGCAAGGCAGGATTAGCATGTGCTATGGCGGAGGCTCTCCATGTGTAACGGACGATTAATTTCTCTATCTGCTGCAAAACGCCCCGTGTAATTGGCAAGGACATTTTTTCCGACGAAAGCCATCCCTTCGGAACCCACCGGCGCAACACAAACGTCCACAGAGAGCCCGCAATCGTGGCAATCATGGAGTACACGATTGCCGCATCAAATCCCCACAACAGTCCCGCAAGCACGGTCAGTGGAGAGCATGGAGGTACAAACGAAGCCAACACTACTTGAAAGACGACGAGAAGCACAGACGCCAATCTCGGATACTTCAACAGGAGAGCATGCAGGTCATTTCGCAGATTGGCATCGAATAACACCGAAAAGGAGGGGATGAGCCAGACGGCGGCAATCGCAAGGGCCGCAGCCACCCGCAACGAGGCCCCTCGGTTAACCACTCTGAACATTTGGCGGCCTCCGTATGTCTTTGATGATGTATCGCGGCCGGCCTTTGACCTGGTAGTAGATACGAGCCACGTATATCCCCAACACACCATTGGTCAGTAGTATGATGCCGCTAAAAAAAGCCACCGCGATGAGGACACCCGACACGCCAGGTACAGCACTACCGGTTAACTTCGTCACAACCGCATACAGAATGAGCCCGAAAGCCAAGACGCTTGTGACAGCTCCAAAGAAGAGCGCCAGGTACAACGGGGCTGCGGAGAATGCGGTGAGCCCGCGCGTAAATTCACTGACCGGTCCCTTGCTCAAGAGTGGAAATTTCGTTTTTCCTTTCCATCTTGGCTCTCTCCGGTAATAGACGAAGTCCTGACGATATCCGACCCATACCGATAACCCACGCATGTACGGATCGTACTCTTTCAGACGAAGAATCTCGTCGACGACTTTCCTCGACAACAGTTTGAAATCGCCGGTATCTTCAGGAAGATAGATATCTGAAAAGTAGTTGATGATTCGATAGGCTTTCCGAGTCACCCACATTTTCAGCACACCCTCGCCTTCGCGGTGCGTCCGCGTCGTATGGACGACGTCGGCGCCGGATCGAAAACGTTCCACCATTTCGGGGATGACTTCGGGAGGATCTTGAAGATCCGCGTCCATGTAGACAACGGCATCACCTTTCGACTCGGCGAAGCCCGCCAGCACACAGGGCGTTACACCAAAACGTCTAGACATCGTGATTATGGTGATAGGAAAGGTTTTTTGAAGATCTACAAGAACCTCAATGGACCCATCGGTGGAATCATCATTGACAAAGATGAATTCGGCTTTGACACCGGAGAGCCTGTCAAGAACGGCCTGCGTTCTTTGCACCAACTCCCGAAGGTTCTCTTCCTCATTACGAAAGGAAAATACAATGCTGAGAAGCATGACATTATTCAGGCGAGCTTCTCACTACGCTAATCATACGCCTGGTTTGACAGGCCTTACGGCAGATAGAGTGAGGACGGCCCGTCGAACAAATCTCCGCCCGCGATAATCACCTTACACATTCCCATAGCGCGTGTTCTTGATCATGGTATACCCTTTAATCAATTCGGTGATGCCTGCATCGAGGGAGAACTCGGGTTTGAACCCCGTGGCTTCGATCTTGGCGTTGGAGACGATATAGTTCCGTTGATCTGGGTCCTTGCCGACCGGCGCCTCGAGAAAGACGAAGTCAGGAATCTGTTTTTGGATCCGCTCGCACAACTCCCGTTTGGACACGTTGGCGTCCGACAAGCCGACGTTGTAAATCTGCCCTTTCATCGTCTCGAAATTGGCGATGCCGTGTTGGAATGCGCGTGAGACGTCGCGCACGTGCACGTAGTTGCGCTTGAAGGCACTCTCGAACAACACGACAAACCGATCGTGGACGGCTCGGTACGTAAAGTCGTTGACGAGCAAGTCGATCCGCATGCGTGGCGACATTCCGAATACAGTGGCCAGACGGAAACTGATCGCGTTTTCCCGTTGCATGAGCGCCTGCTCGATTTCCACTTTTTCCTTGGCATACTGCGAAATCGGATTGAGCGGAGACTCCTCCGTACAGAAATTGTTCTGATCGCCGGTGCCATACGCGCTGTTGGTGGTCGGCATCAGCACCCACTGGTCCTTCGACAGAAGCTTCAGCATGAGCAGAATCGCGTCATGGTTGACCGTCGTCGCGCCGACCGGGTCTTGACTACAGATCGGCGCTCCCACCAGCGCCGCGAGCGGAATGATGACATCGGCTTTCTTGAGCAAGGGCGCGATCACGCTCTCGACGCGAATATCGCCCTTGACGACCGAAAAATTGGGATGATGGCACACATGGTTCAGGCTGGCTTGTTTGTACAGAAAATTGTCCAGCACCGTCACCTTGTGCCCGACCTGCAAAAGATCAGGCACCATGGTGGAGCCAAGATAGCCGGCACCACCGGTTACAAGAATGTTGTAGCGCATCGCGTCACCCTTCTTTGTTTCCAGTTGGCGCACTGGTCCCTCGTTGGTCTGGTCCACCTAACAGCGTTGCAGCCCGGTAGTAGTCCTCAGGCACCCCGATATCGATAAACACTCCACGGCTTTCGAGGCCGATAAACCGTTGCCCCGATGCCAACATGTGCGGAAACAAGTCGTGTTCCAAAGAGAACGGGCTTGGGAACGCACGGATCCCCTCTAGCGCCCGGGGATGCACCCAATAGACGCCGCCGTTGGCGAGACATACGTCCTGCGTGCGTTGCTCGTTGAGCGAGAGGATACGGCCGTCCGGTGCGAGTTCAATCCCCAAATACCGTCCCTGTTCGCTCGTCCTAAACAGAGAGAAACACCAATCGGCGTCATGGTCCCTGGCCACGGCGTCCAAGGCCTCCCTCTCCACCTCAAAGTAGGTGTCGCCATTGAGAAGCACAAAGGGCTCTCGCCGCCCGAGTTGCTCCACCGCGCGCAGGAACCCGCCCCCGGTTCCCAACGGCCGCTCTTCAACGGCATATTCGAGCTCCGCGCCTTTGTATCGAAATCCGAAATGGCGCATGATGACTTCATGTCGGTATCCGACGGACAACACGAAGCGGGTGACTCCTTGGCAAATCCAATAGTCGAGTTGATATTCCAGAAAGGGGCGACCATTGATCGGAGCCATGGGTTTTGGTAGGTCGGGGACGGCACCACGCAACCGAGTGCCGAGCCCCCCGGCAAGAATCACGGCCGAAGGCATGGGACGCTCACGCAGAGTTTAGTACCTGGCACAACTCATCGATCTCCTCATCACGCAGGTCCGGATAGTTTCCGATATAGAACCCATAAAAGTGCACATGCTCGGTTTCCGGAAAAAGCAGGTGGTAGTCCTTGGGGACAACGCTCTTCAAATACGGCTGACGAAGCTGGTTGCCTCCGCCCGCGCTCCCGCGTCGAAACTCGATGCCGGCCTCGCGCATCACCCGCATGAGCCGCTCGACCAAGCTATTGTCCGGATGTTTCAAGATTAGATTGAAGGCATAGTTGCTGGAGCCTTCGACCTTGAAATCAGTGCGGTACCGATCGGCGTCGAGCTGCCTCAGGAATCTCAGCAGATTGTCCGTCCTCCATTTCACGTTACGATCCAACCGTTTCAGTTGGCTTCTCCCTAGAATGCCACCGATTTCCGTATTCCGGACATTATAGGCAGGGAATGCAAAGATGAAATCCGGGTTTAACTCTGGATTCGCCGATCCATACGAGGCCTGAAGACCGGGATCGTCGGCCTCCCGCACCATGCCATGCGACCGCAACATGCGCACTTGTTGATAGACCTCGTGATCGTTCGTGCAGACCATCCCTCCCTCGATCGTGCTCATGTGGTGAGCGTAGTAGAAGGAAAAATTGGAAATCCACCCGAACGTTCCAAGCTTCCGCCCGTTGTGCATCGCCCCGTGCGACTCGCAGACGTCCTCAATCAGCGGAATCCGCCGCCGCGCGAGTTCGTCCAGGAGTCGATCTTCGAGCCCATCGAATCCTTGCACATGCGTGAGAAAGACCGCACGAGTCCGATCCGTGATCGATGCGACAATCTTGACCGTATCCATGGCCAACGTGCGGGGATTGATATCCACGAAGACCGGCGTAAAGCCATTTTGCAAAACCGATGCGATGTCGGACACCCATGTCAAGGGCGGAACGATCACCTCGCCGCCTTCAGGGTAACGCAGTTTCAGGACGGCCATCGTCAATAGATTGGCCGAAGCGCCGGAATTGACGAAGACACTGTGCCTGACGCCCAGCCAAGCGGACCATTCCGCTTCGAACGCCCGCACATTCGGCCCGTTCGTCAGAATCGGGTCGTCCTGTCGGAGATGTTCGATCACCGCCGCTAAATCCTCGCGGAGGATATTGTTGCGCATCAACGGAAATTTCATTGTTGTCTTCCTCGCTCGCCGATCAAGCAGGCACCGCGCACCGTCGAAGACGTCCGACCAAGGATGTCCTACTTCTCGTTGTAGTAGTCTCCGTACTCGACCACGATTGTGCTGCGCCCATCGTCCCGCAGTAGCGCCCATTCATAGGCTGGAAACACGTCTTTCGGTTCTTCCAGGCGAATGACTTCGATCGTGCTGCACATCATTCTGATTGCCTCGGTAAAGTCACCCACATGCTGGTGCTGAGGATGCAGAGGCCGTTGTGACCCGATCCCTGTTCGGATGATCGCTTTAGGCCTATACCCGCCGTTGGACATCACCTGGATTTTGTCCAAGTGATTGACCAATTGATTGATCGCCAGGAGCAAGAAGTTCCATCGCGGGAATATGCTCACGGGCACGAAACCGCTCAACGCCATGCCGGTCGTCATCCCCATCTGCATTTCTTCGGCCACCGGCAGCTCGATGAGACGTTCGCGCGGTATGTCCTTGAGAGTATTCGACATGGCTGTCCCCGGAACAGCCACGGCCTGCCCAAGAAAGATGGTGCGAGGATCTTGCGCTAAAAACTCCATGGACCGCTTCAGTTCTTCGAAGTATTTCATTGCCGTCACCTAGAATTGCACCCGCACGCCGGCGCCGGCATGCGGGTACTTTGTTTCGTAGCGGTAATAACTGACGTACTCATCGGCCACGCCTTCGAAGCTCAGACGCGGTTGATTCCAAACCTCTCTGGTATCGGTACACACCGATTTTGCGTTGTCCTCAACAATGAAGTGAATGGGTAACCGATGGTTTCGACTGTACTTGATCGATTCGTGCGCGATCCCCGTCTCTGCCGTCATATCCCCCATGAAGCAGTACACGTAGGCATCTTCCCCGCGTCGCCGAATCGACATCGCCACGCCGACGGCGATCGGCAGCACACCCCCAACAATGGCCGATGAGAAAACACGCTGCTCCGGGAAACAGAGAGAGATCGATCGTCCGGCCAGAATCTCATCCCGAATACGATCCTTTGGCACGCCCTTCAGCAAGCACTGATAATGTGACCGCCACGAACAAAACACCCAATCTTGGGGACGGATGCGCCGGAAAATCGCGATGAGCGCGTCTTCGTTCCCGTAGTAAAGATGGATCGGGGCTCGAATTTTCCCGGCGTTGAACAAGGCCGCAATCTCTTCTTCGAAGGCAATCAACTCTTCTTTCGTCATCGTCTCAGCCTTTACCTTTCCGCCATTCAGTCCTCACGCATGAGGCACGACTCTCTAGGTTGGGAGGCCTTCGGCTCTTCCTCTACACATGCCCGATACCATGCATATGTTGCCGCTAGTCCCTCGCGCAGCCCAACCTTGGGCCTCCATCCAAGCGCCCGAATCCGAGCACTATCAAGGAGTTTCCGAGGAGCGCCATCCGGTTTGGTCACGTCCCATTCTAGACGTCCACGATAACCGACGACATCGGCGATCGCTTCGGCCAATTCCTTAATTGAAACATCCTGCCCTACTCCGATGTTGATGGGAAGCTCGACGGCGAGCTTGCCCTGTCGGAGAAGCTCAACACAAGCCTCAGCCAGATCGTCCGCATGAATGAACTCTCGCCTCGGAGAACCGCTTCCCCACAGAGTGACCGATTCGGCGCCACTCACCTTGGCCTGATGAAACCGTGCCATGAGCGCGGACAAGACATGACCGGAGTTCGGATCAAAGTTGTCGTGCGGGCCATACACGCTATTCGGAATCACCGGGATAAAGCGGGCCTGGCGATCTTGCTGGTTATACGCCAGACACAGTTGCGTCCCCATGATCTTGGCAACCGCATACGGCAGACTCGTTGGCTCAGGCTTGCCTGTCAGCAACGCATGCTCGGCCATCGGCTGAGGACAGTCCCTGGGATACATACAGGACGAGCCAAAGAAAATCAGCCGCTGCACGCCCGTCTGACGCGCAGCCCTCAAGACGTTGAGTTGAATGGCAATATTCTCGTCCATGAAGTCGGCCGGAAACGTCTGATTCTCCATGATTCCGCCGACTCGGCCCGCAGCAAGAATCACATACTCCGGACGGACCTCCTGAAAGAACTCGAAGACCCTCCCCGCGTCCTGCAGATCTAGTTCGCTGTGCCGTCTGGTGATGATCGTAGAGTACCCTTCCCGTTCCAGACGGCGAATGACGGCCGACCCGATGAGCCCGGTATGACCTGCAACGAAGATGACGGCGTCTCGCTTCAACACCACGTCAGGCAAGACCATCAGGTTGGTACAGCACCACGCGGCTGCCAGAGCTTTCAAAGCGAAAGGGGACCCTGATCAGATGTTTCAGCCGCTCCGCAACCTTCGATTGCAAATCGGGTGTGACGAACAGCAACAGAAAACCTCCACCACCCGCGCCAAGCAACTTACCTCCCACCGCGCCCACCCTCCTGGCTTCCTCGTAAAGATGGTCGATCTCCGGGGTGGAAACCTTCCCGGACAGACTGCGTTTACAAAGCCAGCTTTCGTGGAGCAACCGGCCGATGTCCTCGATTGAAGTCTTGTGGTCCTGAAGAATCCGAATGGCTTCATCGACCATCTCTTTCATGCGATGCAGCTCCGTTCGGCGATGCTTAAAGTTCTCGATCTTGGATTTCGCGACTTCCGATGCGATTCGAGAAAACCCGGTAAAAAATAGCATAAGATGCGATTGAAATTCGTGTAGTCGATCTTTGCTCAAAATGATGGGTGACACCTGAAAGGTATCATCCCTCTTGAAGTCGATCCGATTGAACCCCCCGAATGCCGCCGTGATTTGATCTTGCGACCCGACACTTTCCTGAATGATCCGCTGTTCCACATGGATGGCTTGGGCGGCCAATTCGTCTTTGGACATGTACTTCCCCCGCAAGGCGGCAATGGCATGAATCAGCCCCACGGTAAACGACGAACTGGATCCAAGACCCGATCGTGCCGGCAAATCACCGTCGTGGTGAATTTCAAGCCCCCGATCATCGCACCCTGCCCAGCCAAGGATGGCCCGGACAGCCGGGTGCTTGATCTCATCAATCCGCTGCACTGTCTCGATCAGGGAGTAGGCGATCCGGTGCTTGTGCTCGAAAAACGGCGGGAGATACCGGCAACTGATGTAACAGTACTTATCGATCGAGGTCGCCAGTACCACACCGCCATGCTCCTGATACCAGGCGGGATAGTCGGTGCCACCGCCAAAGAATGAGATGCGAAAGGGAGTCCTTGTGATAATCACGGGTGACGATGGGCAACGCAGGAATCAACCATATCCCCCCCCACAATCAGTCGCCAAGCAGCTTCCTGCGTAGCTTGATCTTGCTCATCGCCTCTACATTGGCCCGTTCGGTCGGCCCGAATTTACGCTCGACCAGCTCGAGGTAGCGAGGATTCGAAAAATACGTCTGCCAGGCGGTGTCCCGAAACCGCAGAACTTCGGCTGCGGTCACGTGCTTCGTTGGGAGTGGTTGGCAATCATAAGACAAAAAAGCATACCCGCTATAAGAGTCCGGCAATTTCCATCCGTTGCGTTTTGCGATGAAATACATCGGACTCCCTGGTAAGGCCTGACAAGGATACATGTTGGCCATTTCGGTGTTCAGTTCCAACGCGAGGTCGAGCGTCTCCTGCATGGTCTGTATCGTATCGTCGGGAAACCCAAAGATGTAATTACTGATAATATTCATGCCTTCTGCACGAACTCCGTCGCAAACAGCGCGTATATTGACTTCCTGGAAAGAGCCTTTCGAAACCTCTTGGCGGACTACCTGGTTGCCGGCCTCAATACCGACCGCCAACCAATTAATGCCCGCCTGCCGGAACATAGGAATGTACTCCTGTCGCACCGTATCCACGCGAGCGTAGGCCCACATACGCAAGCGTAGATCGCGTTTGATGATGTCCTGGAGAAGCGGATGGTAATACTTTCGGTTCAAAAAAAACATTTCGTCGCTGATGCGGACGGTCTCCACACCCATTTTGGCCAGTTTTTGCAACTCGTCGGCAATGAGACGCGCGCTCCAAAACCGCATGCCCCGCGAATACGACGCGTCCACTTCGCTGCCGTTATCCACCCGATTGACGATATTGATCATGCAAAAGTCACAACCGAACGTGCAGCCCAGCGAGGTATAGATTGCCGCAAAAGGCGCGCGCTTCCCATGGTCGAACTCCGCGTGCCAGAAGTGCGCTCGGTATAAATCAAGCGGCCGAGATCGATAAGGAAGGAGGTCCCAGGCATATCCCGGCATATCTTCGTCCATACGTTCTTGTGGAACCACACGTTGTGGTTCGTTGAGAATGGGTTGAACCGTTCCGTCTTCCGCCACATGCTTGTATCCAATACCGCGGACTGCGTGCAATCCTTGACGAAGATCGGTCCGAAGTAAATCATGCAGCGCGTACACACCTTCATTAAGCAGCACGAAGTCAACGAACGGCAGTCGTAGCACTTCCATCGGCAATGCGCTGGTATGAGAACCGACGAAGCACACTGGGAGTTCCGGACATTCCTGTTTCAACTCTTTTGCGAGAGCCGTTGCGCCGATCATTCCGGTTGTTCCCGAGTTGGGATTCTGTCCATATACAACAAACACCGCTAGCCTTGTGTTGACTTCTTTGATACGACGTACCGCCTCTGATAATGACAACTTCTCCGCGTCGCAGTCCAAGATCGCAACCCCAAATCCTTTGGCACGACAGGATTGGGCCAAGAGCAATGCCCATGTCGGAGGTTCGATGGCGGAATAGGTTTTTGCCAAGTCTTGATACGCGTGCAGCGACGAGTCGGCATTAATGAAGAGCACGTCGAGTGGTCTTGATGGCGCACGGGAGGATATCATAGCGCCCGAAGGTGTCGCTCCGACTGCGTCCTGAAGTACCGAGTCAGCACCTTATGAACAAGAGTGCACGGGTCCAGACGCAGTAGTCTCGATCTCAGGATGCGATGGCGCCATATCGCCCTGCGCAGCGACCACAACTCGTTGGGCTCTAGCCGCCCGACGATGCGGGAATACCCATCACGAAAGTAGTGAACGGTTCGCCGGTGTAGCAGGTGGCGCCGATACTGCCGGATGGCTCTTTTATACGCCATTTGAGCAGGCTTTTCTACATCAATTAATCGCCGGCTCCTTTGGTCCTGATGCGTTCGGCCATAGTTGGCCACAGCCGAAATAAAATACGCGCTATATCCTTGGGTGAAGAAATTGTACATAAAACCTAAATGCGGACATATGCGGAACCAATCCGTTGATGTCCTCCCCGGGAACCATTTCAGCAGGACTTCGCGACGAACACAGTAGTTCCCCTCTGGTAAAGGTAACCCAGTCGCAAGCCAAAACGGGAACAACTCTCTTTTTTGAGGCGGCGGATCCACAAAGAAATCCTGAAATGACACATTCAAGAGGTTACCATCTTCCGACATACTTTGTGGGAAACCCCAGACCAGGGATATCTCGTCATCTTTCTCAAGAGCCACAGCGCATTTGCTGAACCAGTACTGATCAAGGAATCCGTCCGAGACGCAGCATTGAATGACATACTTGCCTCGAGCCATTCGAAATCCCTTTTCGTAAGCTTCGACGATGTGGGCATCTGGCTCAGACACCCAGGTGACATGAGCATAGTCCTTTAAGATTTTGAGAGTGTCGTCCGTCGATCCGCCGTCGACAATAATGTGCTCGAAGGTGACGGATTTTTGCATCGCAACGCTTTCGATCGTCTCGCGTAAAAAGCGAGCATGATTCAGCGAGGGAGTGATTACCGAGATTAGCGGTTCGGTCGCGTAGGTCATGAGTTGATCCGTCGGTGCTCCTTCTTATTCAGGGGGTCATACCCTACGGCGTGGAGGGCGGCGGACCGTTTCTCAAAATGAACATCCTTCTCTTGTGGAGGACCTTCTCGCAGACCCAATTGAACCATGCCCTTCACAAGAGCTGCCTTCAATCCCCACACTGTTACGGCCAGGAGAAAGGTATAAAACGATCGGATGATCAACACCATCTGCGTGGCCCGGTGGAGCTTCGACGCTGCAATCACATCCACGATTTTCCCAAGGAATCTCCATTGATGCTTCGAAAGAAAGATCCACGCCCTGACAGCGGACTCTTCTGTCGGTCGTCCGACCGACAGCGAGGGATCGAATCCTCGATACTTATTCCGATAGTAGAACAGAACCTCCTCCAGACCTTGCACAGGAAATTGCGTGAGCAATTTGATCAGGAAGAGATTATCGACATCCGCAATGGTCTCGTCGAAGGTATCAAACGGCAACGATTGGAGATACGCACGGCTTCTATACAGTCCGAAAATTGTCGGCACGACTCGGCGCTGCCCCACATAGCGCCATAGGTTCGTCAAACGTGAGTCGCGATGAGAGTAGATGTGACGTCGCGATAAAAGGCACATCTCTCCGATGTTGCCTTCCACATCGACATAGCGGGCGTTCGGGTATACGAGGCCGACCTCCGGATGCTCCTTCAAATACTTCACGAGGGTGCTTAGAAAGTTGGGAGCCCATAAGTCATCATCGCATGCCAGCATGCAGAATTCACCTTCGATGTACTCGGCAAGGTGATTTGCGGCATCATGAGAAATGCGATTCACTCCGTCTCGGATATACCGGATTCTCCGATCTTGCTCTTGATACCGGCGGCAAATCTCGCCGGTGCGATCAGTAGACTGATTGTCTAGGATCACGATTTCGAAGTGTGGATAGTCCTGCGCGAGCAAAGAATCAAGCGCGAAGGGAAGGAACAATTCTCCGTTCAATACCGGCATCATGATCGTGACGAGCCCCTGTTTCGTCATGCCAGCGCCTCAATCGGAACGGATATTCTTTGCATCCATTTCCTCGCGAATGCGTACTGAGCCACCATCATGGCCGCGGCCGATAGCACCAATGCCGCTACCGCTTCTACTGGAGTGGGGTCCGGGAATATCAAAGACAATCCTTTTCCGGGTATCAGAATAACCAGGCCGCAGAGAAAGGCTATCCCGATCCGGCGTACCGGCCACGTGACAGGTAATGCCCGCATACTCGCGGGGAGGACCACTATAAAGGCCGCCAGCCCAGCCAGCAGAAGAGCAAGAGCAGTCCCCCATAATGGACTATGCGCACCAAACACGTATACCAACGTGGGCGCAACCACAGCGCCCACTCCGACAGGAAGCAGATTGACGGACATATCAACCTTCGCCACTCCGAGCTGGTGCAGCGAGGAGGAAATTCCCCGCAATGTTTCCGTAATCGCCGGGATAAACAATATTGGCGTAATGCCATGG
The DNA here is from genome assembly GCA_964445795.1 of uncultured Nitrospira sp. Lineage (GTDB taxonomy): Bacteria > Nitrospirota > Nitrospiria > Nitrospirales > Nitrospiraceae > Nitrospira_D. The sequence goes on from CAYULI010000011.1 coordinate 20,235, forward strand.
AACTGAGGCCCGAGAAACAGATGTACCAAGAACGTCGAACTGCCGATGAGGAACGCCCCAAATAAGATGACCGCCGGAATGTAGGCCGAGGCATAGGCGTTCCATGCCAAAGCCATCCCCTCTGTTCCCTGCCCTTTCAGATCCCGGAAGAACCCCGGACTATACAATTCATTGAAAATTGACTCGAACGTCTGCATGGGCACAGAACAAATCATGTAGGCCGTCGCGAATAGTCCAACTTGAGCGATATCCGCAACGTGATTCAGGATAAAGCGATAGCTTTGAGACTGAATCCACCACAACAAAAAAACGAGGGACTGAGGCCATACAAAGGTGACTATTGCCCATGTGTCAAACGAAAGGAGCGATGTCCCATCCCACGATGTTGCTCTCCTGCCAGGTTTACAACGCCCTATCAAGAACCAGAACGATAGCGCGGCAGGTAGAAAGCCAGCGAAAATACCCAGCACCCACATCTCGGGCGATAGGTCAATATGGATGAGAGATACCGCAAAACACAGTCCGCTCCAAAGTGCAACCGTTCCGAAAAATACGTACAGCGTCCGATAGCCCAAGAGGTTCAGGCCGGACGTCCCCATGACATGAGCTGAATACCCGATGGCATACAACGCTACCAACACCCCTACCCACCCGGCTGACACTCCGGAAACCAGATTTGTCGTATACTGCAGAACCCAGGCAAGAAAACCGAACAACAGTCCCGCGAAGAGGATCAACCTGAGATACCAGAGCAAGTTTCGGCGCAAAACTCCCGCTTCATTCCATTCCATAGACGCTCGTGCAATATAGATGGATACGGGCAGCAGGACGGCGGCAGTGCCAAGCATCGCCAAACTCGTTACCTGGTTCACGATCCCGAATTGGGCAGGAGAAAGCAGCGTGGTGCCCACCCGTATCGTAAGGAATCCCGCTGCAATCTGGAGTGCGCGGCCAAGCGAGAGAAGAGCAACGGCACGATAAGCGGACATTGGGTTAGCTCACCGGAGGACAGGCCATTGCCCTGCTATCGCATCGATAAGAGGCTGACGGGCCGGCGGCACAATTTCGAACGGCAATTGATCCACGGGAAAGAACCTAACCTCCTCACTTTCTTCGCTCGGCCTCAAATGCCCTTCATGAATGCAGGCCTCTACGATGATGTCGACGAGATGAACCATGTCCCCGTTGTCCGGAAACGTCACGATTCTCCCGGATGGCTCCGAATAGACGCCCAGGAGTCTTCTTATCCCCACCGTAAGACCAGTCTCTTCATAAACCTCCCGTACAGCGGCATCGCAGATTGACTCTCCAGGTTCTACTCTGCCGCCTGGGAGCCCCCACCAGCCACAATCACGACGCTTTTCCAAAAGTACTTCCCTCTCACCGTTCCATACGATCACTCCTACACCGACTCGAACACGAGTCCTGTTCGTGACCGCACTGCCATACATATTCGGTGGGGCCTGCGCCGGAATCGTATCTCTCTTTACCGGGCCGTTCATTTTCAAAAGACTGAGAATAGTGCGACGTGCCCCGTTCACCCCACGCTACACGACAGCAGGAATGACCACCCGTCCATAGAAGTCTTTCACGAGATCGAGTCGCCCAATCCCCGCCAAGTGGATCAGCGTCGACGCATCACTGATGACCAGCGGCATAGCGAAGGTCTTCTTCCAGATCGGCTTCAGTGTAGTGCCTCGGCACGCCCCGATGCCCCCAATACTTCTCGAATTCCCAGCGAGTCATCTGAGCCAAGATCCAGTCTCAGCCCTGAGACAGACAGCGCGCAGATATCCCTCATGCATTGGATCGACAGTCGGAGCAGCCGCTCATAAGCCCGTCTTTTTTCGAGATGCCCCATGTACTCCGCAAAGCTGCCACGACTATTTGACGAGGAATCGTTTCACCCGCGGATTCATGGCATTGACACATCCTTCTTGCCACATGGTCTACACCGGCACCACATCGGTGACGTCGATCTCCACGGCGGCGGCTTGCTGGATGAGATGCACGCCGATCACTAGGCGATGACGCTTGTCTTTGCGCAACAGAATGCCGTGCATGCCTTGGAGCGGACCGCGAACGACTTCGACCTTCATGCCCTCGCGGAGATAGGGATGGGGGTCGTACGGCAACACGCTCGTCATGAGCCGGCGCAACGCGTCGATCTCTTCGTCCGGGATCGGCTCGGGCCGGCTGCCACTGCCCACGATTTCCACCACGCCGGTCACTTTCTGGACGGGGAGCTTCTCGTGCTGGGCGAACCGCACGAAGCAATAGCCGGAGAACAGCGGCACTTCGATCTCTTTTTTCCGGTCCTTCCACTGACTCAACCGCTTCACGGTCGGCAAGAGCGGCTCGATGCCCTGCTTGTCGAGCTGGTCCCGCACGACCTTCTCGTGGCGAGATCGCGTTCGTAATGCATACCAGTGAAGATTGTTTGTTTGGTTCATCTGGTTTATCTGGTTTGTTTCGTTAGCTTCAGAAGCCCGCCTGAACCAAACAAACTAAACAAACACACCGACCAGACAAACGGGTTTCTTGGCACAGCTTCGCCCTCTCACTTACAGTGATGCCTTCGCGTGCACCTCTTGGTGCCGGGCCTCAGAGGGACGGACTGAGGGCCAGCACTTTGTCGCCCGCGACCTGCTGCCGCGCCAGCGTCTCCGCCGTGTCGGCGGTGCGTCCTAAATCGGCCAGCAAGACCACGTCGAACTCCCACTCGACCAGCACGTTCGGCCGCCAGACCGGATAGGACAGAAACGTGTCGACCTCGCGGTCGTCGACAAAACCGACCAGCGTGAGATTCATCTCCCGCAGCGACAAATAGGCCATCTCAGCCAGTTCGCCGGTGCCGTAAATGACCACGCGTTTCGCGCCGTCGTTCGCCGCGGCGGCGAGCGTTTTGCGCAACCGATCCCGCATGTCGCGATAGTAGGACAGCGAATACTGCATGTATTGATACGTAAGGCGCGACTTCTCGGCGAAGCCTTGCGGCGTCAAGATATATTTGATGCGATGCGGGGGAATCGTCGTGATTTTAATGAAGCCCTTCCGCGCAAGCCGCTTGATGTACAAATTCGTGAGCCCGAGGGCGACGCCGAGCTTGGTCGCCAGGGTTCGTTGGGTGACATGACCATCCTGCTCGAGCTCGGACAGCAGGACAAGGTCGCGTTGTCCTTGGAGATTCACCTAATGTACGGGCTCTGGATGAAAAATTGTTCATGATATGAACACAATCGGCAGAGGGAGTCAAGGGCAAAGTCCCCAATAGGTAGATTGGTTGACCGAGAGGATATGCCCTCATGAGCAAGCGTCCATCTCAGACGCGCATGACACGAAGAGGCATTGGGGTCCTGATCACTTCTGTCAGTCGTTCGTCGACCTCATCGACCGTGATGCGATCGAGGCAGTCCCAGTACTGGCAGGATTCGAACACGCACTTCGGGCATTCGGGCACCGCCGGCTGCAGCAGCACGCCGGTGCCGAGCGGCCGCCAGCGGATCGGCGCGTTCAGCTGTCTTGGATCAAACAGACTCACGGCCGGTACACCCAATGCGGCCGCGATATGAGCGGGCCCGGTCGCCCCGGACACAAGGGCGCGGACGCCGCTTACCAGCCCCATCAATTGACGCAGCCTCAACTGCCCCATCACGTTCAAGATCCCGCTCATATCCTGCCGAGACTCCGGCACCTCCTCATTGAGCACCGCCCGCTCTTCCGCGCTGCCGGTTAGGACCACGCCGACTCCCCGGCCCGCCATCCGCTTGGCCAGTTCCCAGTAGCGCCGGCTGCTCCACAGGCGGCTGGTCACCCCACCGGGGTGAATGACGATACGCGGCGCAGGCAATGTCGACATTCGCTCCTCCGCCTCCCGTCGTTCTGATTCCGTCACGACGAGCGCGGGGGGGATGAGCGGACCTGGGTCGATCCCCAATCCGCGAAGCAGATCGAGGTTGTATTCGGCTTCATGCTTCGTGAAATGCTTGCGATGCTGATACACGCGTCGGTTGGCGAGCAGGCTATACCACCGGTATCCCGTCGCGACCCTGAGGGGAACGCGCGCAAGGAACGCCGCCCATAGCAACCGCCGAAAGGGCTTAAGAAAGACCGCAGCTTCGACACCGCGCCGGAATAAAGTCACCAAATCAGTCAGTGATTCTCGCCCTGTAACCGTCCATACGGCGTCGAGATCCGGATGGTGGTCAAGAATCGGCGCGGCATACTGAGTAGAGAGGAACGTAATGCGCGCGTCAGGCATGAGTCGGCGCAAGGCGGTTGCGACGGGGAGACAGAGAATTTCGTCGCCGATGCCATCCGGACGAACCAACAGCACGTTCATGGAAGCGCCACCGGTGAGGCCAGCGCATCACGCACGGCTTTCACGACGTCCTGCGGGGTGATTTCGTGAAGACATTCCATCGTAGGGGAATGGCGACAGACTCGACTGAAGCACGGACGACATGCCACATCTCGCGTGAGCACCGTGTGACCTCGCCCATAGGGACCCGTGCGGATCGGACTCGTCGGTCCGAACAGGGCCACAACCGGCGTGCCGACGGCCGCCGCGACGTGCATGGGCCCGGAATCGTTCGTAATCATCGCCGCCGCTTTCGAGAGGAACATCGGCAGGCACCCGAGGGGGACCGCGCCGGCCGCATCGATGATCGGCTTTTTGGTCAGGGTCTTTAACTCCTCGACATCCCGTCGCTCATCCAGTCCGCCGATCGCCACCACCGGACCGACGCCCTCCTCGACCAGCCGGTCCGCAACGGCGGCGAAGGAGTGCAGCGGCCAGCGTTTCGTCACCCAGCGAGCCGACACATGCATCGCCACCCAGGGTTTGTCGATCGGGAGCCCGATGCGCTGGGAGATACCTCGCACCGCCGCCTGATCGGCCTCCAGCATCTTGAATCGAAACAGCGGCGCACCGTGCCAGGGCGCCCCGACCGCCTCAGCGGCAAGCAGATAGCGATCGACTGCGTGCATGTCCTGACGGGGAACAGAGACGCGATGAGTGTAGAACCAGGGACTGCCTTCACGGCCGTTCGCAAACCCGACCACCATCGGTCCACCGCTCAACCGTGCTATGGCCGCGCTCCGGAACAAACCCTGAAGGTCGATTACCAGATCCCACCGTTCTGCCCGGAGCGCACGGGCTTGCGCAAACCAGCCAGACAAAGTCGGCTCCGCCGGCCACACGCGATCGACCCCGTCGGCCCGTTCGACCAACTCGGCCCATTGACGCTTGACCACCCAGCTCAGATGGGCGTGCGGCCATCGTTGCTTCAGCGCCGCGACGACCGGGAGCGTGTGGACGATGTCCCCAAGCGAACTCGGCTTGATCAGTAAGATTCGTTGGACATCGGCCATAAGTCGCGCCTTGGCTGTCGGCCTTCAGCGATCGGCGTTCAGCGACGATGGGACATTCAAATCTGTCTTGTTTTCCCGTGGGCCAAGCTGAGTGGTGATGGCCGACGGTTGGCGGCGGTCAGCATCGCGAACGATCCACTCGACCGCCTCGCCGAGCGTTTCCGCCACCCGATCGGGAACGAGCCCGGCCTCGGCCAACTCAGTGCGGGTCTGCGCCACATCCGCGCCGGTCGTCACCAACACGCTCCTGGCTCCGATCCGGTGCGCCAACATTATATCGCGGGCATGGTCCCCGACATAATAGGCACGCGTCAGATCGACCTGTTGTTCGCGCACGGCTCGGTCGATCATCCCGGTCTCCGGCTTCCGGCACCGACACCCCTCGTCCGGGTGATGCGGACAGAAATAGATCGCGTCGAGCGATGCGCCGGCTGATCCGATAAGTTGCCGCAGCTTCGCATGGACCCGGTCGAGGTCTTCCACCGTCAGCAATCCCCTGGCAATCCCCGATTGGTTGGTCACGAGGATCAACCGGGCACCGGCCTGCTTGAGACGAGCGAGAGCTTCCGGCACTCCCGGGAACAACTCGAACTGGTCGGGAGACCGGATATAGCCTGGATCGGGATTCAAGGTCCCATCGCGATCCAGGAAGACGGTGTAGCCTGTGAGAATGTCTGTCTGGTCTGTCTGGTCTGTCTGGTCTGTCTGGCCAGTCCGGTCCCCACCAGATAGACAAGATAGACCAGATGGACCAGCAAGCTGTTTCACCGCCACCTCGTACACCCGATCCACCGACACCCTGGTCATGCAGCGATGATCGATCGGGCATTCGCGCAACAGACAGGGTGCGCAATCCACCGGCTCGCGCACGACACCCTGTTCCTGCCCGTAAGGCGAGGTCACCCGCCAGTCCGTGGGACCGAACACCGCCACGACCGGGACTCCGAAGGCCGCCGCGATGTGCATCGGCCCGGTGTCGTTGGTGAGCAACAGGCCGCAGCGTTTCGTGGCCGCCATCAGCTCCCGGATGGTGGTCGCCCCCGACCAGACGGCAGACTTCATCCCCGCACGGGCGACGATGTCCTGCCCGAGCGCTTCTTCGCCCCGCGCTCCGAGCACGAGCAGCGCCACCGACCGGCCGCGATCCGCCTGAATGCACCGGCCGAGCCGCTGCGCAACGTCCGCAAACCGTTCTGGCAGCCACCGCTTGGCGCCGCCGTAGGTCGATCCTGGGTTGATCCCGATCACGAAATCCGACGCGGCGATGCCGACCGCGGCCAATCGCGCCTCACAGGCTCTCTCCTCGTCGGCCGACACGGCCAACGCGGGCGCCGGCGGCCCCCCCGTGAGCCCCAGGGGTGTGAGCAGATTCCAGTAATAGGCGACCTGATGCGTGAGTGAGCTCCGGTCGGGAACGGCAACGGGGTCCGTGAGAAAAACCGTGCGCCCGTCCGTGGCATAGCCATACCGTTTCGGGATCCCCGCAAGCCAGACGAGGAACGCGGCCTGGAATGCGTTTTGAAACAAGATGGCCAGGTCGAAGTGCTGGGCTCGCAGCGTCTTGGCGAGCGCCCATTTCCCGGCTAAACCGGCATGCGCACCCTTGTCGTCGTAAACTAGGATCCGGTCGAGTCCGCGATACCCGATGAATAGCTCGGCGACCGGAGCTTTGGAGAGCAGCGTGATGGCCGCCGAGGGAAACCGCGCGCGCAGGCCGCGCAAGGCCGGTTCGCACATGACCGCGTCGCCGAGCCAGTTCGGAGCCCGCACCAGAATGCGGCGGATCGCCGCATGACCGGCGATGCGCGATGAGCGGTCTGTCTGGTCCATTTACCCCTTACCCAGCACCAGTCTGCGGAGCTGTTCCTCGCCCCGGACGATCTCCGCGTGGATCCGGAGCGCCTGCCAATCGTGGTCAGGCCCAAGCAGCGCGCCCAGTTTACCAGCGTCCTTTTCTGTGGTCAGCACCAGCTCGACCCCCGCCGCCCGAGCTTGCGCGGCGATTGCACGAACTTCGTCTCCCGTATACGCGTGATGATCCGAAAACACCGTCTCGCCGACCACGGTTGCTCCGGACGATTCGGCCGAGCGGCGAAACGCGCCGCTGTTGCCGATGCCGCTCACCAGCCAGACCTTCTTTCCCCGACAGCTTTCGAGTGGCGACGTCGCACTGGTTGCGACAGACACCAGCGAATCGGGACGGAAGACGACCTGGGCCGGATCCGGTATCGGGCCGGGAACCGCTTGCAGCCGGCGACGGATCGCCAGGACATCGGCCTCGGAATCGGCCCGTGTGATCACCAGACCAGTCGCCCGCGCGAGCTCCGCAAGGGGCTCCCGCAGACGTCCCGCCGGCAATAGCGCATCGAGACCCGTGGCGTCGGTCGCGTCAAGCAGGACCAAATCCACATCGCGCCTGAGCGACCGATGCTGAAACCCGTCGTCCAAGAGGAAGCAGTCGACCGGACATTGGTTCAATACCCAACGGCCGAGCGCCGCCCGGTCGGACCCCACTGCAACCAGGGCCCGAGGACAGCGCCGCGCGATTAGGAACGGCTCATCGCCTGCCTCCGATGGTCCCGCGAGCAACCCGGTTCCGTCGGATACGAGGAGGAACGACGACCCGGTTCGCCCGTAGCCGCGGCTCAAGATCGCCACACGCCGGCCTTCAGCCCCCAGCCATTCTGCCAGCAAGATCACGAAGGGTGTCTTACCCGTCCCCCCCACCGTGATATTGCCCACGCTTACAACGCGGCGAGGCAAGGAGGACGAAGCCAGCCAGCCCCGCCGATACCAGGACGATCTGACACGGACGGCCAGACCGTACAGTGCGGCGACACCTTGTAACCATCTGCGCACCGGCTGACCCGGATCGAACGGCACCACGTTACGGCTCCGCCATCACGGGACCGGCCGGCCGTTCGGCGGATCGCGCCCGAGGCGGCGGGGGGGACGCCAGGCAGGATTCGATCAGCGCGAGGCTCTTCTTTAGCGCACCTTGATTGTCCATCACTACCCGTCGAGCCGCCCGACCGGCCGCCTCGCGGCTGTCCCGATAGGTCAGCCACTCATCCACATAGCGAACGATCTCCTGCGCATCGGCCACGCGATGACCCCCTCCCGCTTCCTCTAGGAGAGTCGCCACCTCCGCGCAGTGATCGGTGTGCGGCCCGAACAACACGGGCTTGCTCCACACCGCCGGCTCCAACAGATTATGTCCGCCCACCGGAACGAGGGTGCCGCCGACGAACGCCACGGCGGCTTCGCGATAGGCGCGGGCCAACTCTCCCCTTGTGTCCAAGATGATCACGCGCGGACCGTACGACGGGCCACGCAACCGGCTCTTCCGCTCCGCCGGGAGTCCCGCCCCCCGCACCATCGCCTCGACTCGCTCGGCTCGTTCGATATGCCGGGGCGCGAGCATCAACACGATCGACGGGTGCTTCTCCACGAGACGGCGGTACGCCGAAACCAGTTGCTCTTCCTCCGTCGGATGTGTGCTGCCGGCCAGGAACAGCTGCTCCTGCTCGCCCACGCCGAGCATTGCGCGGAACGAGCCGTCTGTCTCGCCACTCGGCACCGGTTGATCGAATTTGAGATTGCCGGTCACATGGACGCGCGCCGGATCGGCTCCCAGCGCCACGATGCGCCGGGCATCGCGGTCCGATTGCATCAAGCACAGTGCGAGGGAATTGAGCACGGATCGATAGAAGGCTCGCAACAGCGGCAGGTCCTGCCGGCCAAAGGACCGGGACGACAGGCGTCCGTTCACCAGCACAGCCGGAACGTTCCGCCCCCGAAGCGTCCATAAGAGATTCGGCCACAACTCGGTCTCGACGAACAGGTACAGCGAGGGACGCAGCCGTTCGACCACGGCCGACACCACCCAGGGAAAATCAAGTGGAGCGTACCGGTGCTCCGCCACGCCGGCCAGCCGCTGTTCGACCGCCTCGCGTCCCGTTTCAGTCACCGTCGTGACGATGAAATGATATTCGGGGTGACGTCCCTGCAGCGCTTTCACAAGAGGCGCCACCGCCACGACTTCTCCCAGCGACACCGCATGGACCCAGATGACAGGTCTGTCTGGTCCATCTGACCTGTCCGGTCCACCAGAAGCACTGGACGGACCGAATTGAGGAGATGGACAAGGGAGACCAGATAGACGTTGTTCAAGCCCCAGCCGCTCAGGTAATCCCCGACGGCAGCGAGGCTTCGCGAGCAGCACGCAGACGATCACCGGGGCGACGAGCATGAGGAGACTGTTGTACAGGAAGCGCCACATGATGTCTCGAACCCACGGGATGGGCGGGACAGGCGAGCAATGATTCACCTCTTGCTCTTCCCACCCCTCTCGCGCGTCTTGCCGTCGATCACCGCCTCCTCCGCTTCTGCGGTGAGCCGATTCAAGACGGCCTCGACCTCCAGACGAGTCGCTTCGATCGAAGCCATGTCGGCCTCGCGCGAAACCCAGATCGGCGGACCGTAGAGAAACAAACCCTGCGCGAATGGGTACGGGACCATGAAGCGATCCCAGCTCGCGAAGAGTTTTTTTTTGAGCAGGCAAAGGCTAGAGGGACAATGGGCATGCCCGTTGCCTTGGCCAGTTGCACCACCCCGGCTTTCGCCACCTGACGCGGTCCCTTCGGCCCGTCGGGCGTCACCACCAGATCACGCCCGGACCGCCCCACTTTGATCAACGCCCGGAGGGCTCCGGCGCCGCCGCGCGTGCTCGACCCGCGCACCGCGTCGTGACCGAACCGGGCGATGATACGGGCGATGATCTCTCCGTCCCCGTGCTGACTGATGAGCACGTGCGAACCGCGCCCCCGGTAACCGAATGGGATCATGAGCTGTTGCGCGTGCCAAAAAGCCAGAATGAGATGGCGGCCTTCCCGGTAGAGCGCATCGACCGGCTCATGGCCTCGGGTCTCCAGCCGCATCGTCCGCGCAATCCCGCGCATGAGCGACGCCGCCACGGGAGGCAGCACGGTCAACTTAAGCCACCCTTCGCAAGCCCGCATGATGTTAGGCACGGGTCACATCCTGAAATTGCATGGCATGCAGGCGCCGGTACAGGCCGCCTTTTTTGAGGAGTTCCTCGTGCGATCCGATTTCGGCGATCCGGCCGCGGTCCAGGACGACGATGCGATCGGCGTTTTGAATGGTGGAAAGCCGGTGCGCGATCACCAGCGTCGTCCGGTTCTTCATCAGGTTGGCCAAGGCGAGTTGGACGATCCGCTCCGACTCCGTATCCAGCGCCGAGGTCGCCTCGTCCATGATCAACAAGGGCGGATCGCGGAGGATCGCCCGCGCGATCGCCAGCCGTTGCCGCTCTCCCCCGGAGAGCTTCACGCCCCGCTCCCCGATCACCGTATCGTACCCCTGCGGCAATCGCCGGATGAACTCATTCGCATAGGCGAGCTTCGCCGCCCGGATCACCTCACCATCCGTAGCCCCCGTCCGGCCGAAGGCAATATTGCTCCGGACCGTATCGTCGAACAGCACGACGTCCTGCGACACGATGCCGATCTGCGCTCTCAGCGACTCCAGTGTATAGGACGTCAGCGGCGTACCATCGAGCAGAATCCGACCGGCTGTGGGCTCATAGAACCGCGGCAGCAGGCTGGCCAGGCTGGTCTTGCCGCTCCCGCTGCTCCCCACCAACGCCACGACTTCGCCCGCATGGATGGTCAAGTTGATCCCGTGCAAGGCCGGAATGGGTTGGCCGTCATACTGGAGCGACACGTTGTCGAACTCCAGGCTGCGCGCGATGCCGGTGGCCTGGACGGTCCCTTGGTCAAGGTCTTGCTCGGTTTTCAAGTCCAGCACCTCGTACACTCGCTCGGCGGCGGCGAGCGCCTGCTGGATCAGGTTGTTCGACCCTGACAGTTTACGGATAGGGGTATAGGCCATGAACATGGCTGTGAGGAAGGAGAAGAACGCGCCTGGTGTCATCGTGTCGTGGATCACCAGATAGCCGCCATACCAGATGATGGCGGCGACGCCGACTACGCCGATCACTTCCATATGAGAGGAGCCGATGGACCATACCTGGTTGGACTTCAGTGTCGTCGCCAGGAAAGCTTGGTTGCTCTGTTTGAAGCGGGCCGCCTCGGACGTTTCCCGCCCGAACGCCTTGACCATGCGAATGCCCGCCAGGGTTTCTTGGAGCGCGGTCGCCATATCGCCCATGCGCTCCTGACCGCTTGTGGCCAGTTGCCGCAGGCGCTTGCCTACCCGTACCATCGTCACCGCGGAGAGCGGAATGATGATGACCGAGAGCCCAGCCAATTTCCAATTTTGATAGAAGATCACGCCCAACATGGCAAGGAACGTCAGGCCGTTCTGGAAAATATCTTTGATTACACTGGAAGCCGCATTGGCCATCAGTCCAACGTCGTTCACAACCCGCGACACGAGTCGGCCCGACGCGTTGGCGTCGTGAAAGCCGACCGGCAACCGGATGAGGTGCTGGAAAAGCTGCTGCCTGATGTCGGTGATGACCCGATTGCCGACATAGCTCATCAAATACACTTGTCCATAGCTGAACGCGGCCTTGAGGACTGCCACGCCGAGCAGGGCCAGTGGAAGAACGAGCAGCAATCCCTCGTTTTTTTCGATGAAGATGCCATCGAGCACCGGCCGCACGAGCCAGGCATACGCTCCAGTCAACGCGGCGACCATGCCGGAACAGGCAAAGGCCGCGATGAAACGGCCCCGATAGGGGCGGACATACCTCAGCAATCGAAAGAAGCGCGCTATGCCTGGCATGTCTTCAATACCGCCTGCGCCGCCCGGAGCGAGGCGCCGGGGTCGCCCAAATCCGCTTTGACCTGCTCCAGGTCTCGTTTCATGTGATTATACGCAGATTCGTCTTCCAAAAGACGCACCGCCTCGCGATAGACCCGCTCCCCGGTTGCCTCCGACTGGATCAGCTCGGGCACGACCGAGCGGCCTGCTACCAGATTCACGAGACCAATCCACTTCACCCTGATGAGGACACGCGCCAGCCAATAGGTCAACGTGGTCGTTCGATAGAGCAGCACCATCGGCGTGCCGACGACGGCAGCCTGGAGCGTGGCCGTTCCCGAGGCGACGAGGACCAAGTCGGACACCGCCATCACTTCGCTGGCCTGCTCCTTGACGACCGTCACACGAACCGGACTCTCCCTCAAGAGGGATTGCAACAGATTATCCTGAATTGTGGAGGCCTGCGCCAGGACAAATTGCGTTCCGGGCTTGCGGCGCGCCAGTTTGCCCGCCGCGTCGAGAAGCACCGGCAGCAAGGACCGTACTTCACCGGTTCGGCTCCCGGGCAGCAGGCCGACGACGCGTCCTTCCTGGTTCAACCGAAATCGCGCTCTCAGCTCGACCCGGTCGTAGTACGGCGCGACCGCGTCCAAGAGCGGATGCCCGACGAAGGTGCAAGGGATACCCGCTCGGTCGTAGATGGGCTTCTCGAACGGAAGGATCACCAGCACATGATCGACCCGCCGCTTGATCCAGTGAATCCGACCCGGTCTCCAGGCCCAGATCTGCGGTGCGATATAGTAGATCACGCGCAGGCCCGCCGCCTTCGCGAAGGAGGCGTACCGGAGATTGAGTCCCGGATGATCGATGAGCACGACCGCATCCCACGGCTCGGACCGAAACAACTGCCGGATCTCGAACAATCGTCTCGCCAGCGCGGCGAGGGCGGACGGCCCGATCATCCCGATGACGTCGAACTGCCCAAGGTCGCGCACCAGGCGGACACCGGCCGCTTGCATCGCCGCTCCGCCGACACCGGCGATGGTGACCCCAGGATCGAGCGCCTTGAGCGCCTTGGCGAGGTTGGCGCCGTGAAGGTCTCCCGAGGCCTCTCCGGTGATGATGAGAATACGCGGCATAGTTCTCGATCCGGCGGGATAATCGGGTCAGCGGGATCAAGGGATAGCGGCGTCGCGCTCCCCCGCTTCTCTCCTTGCCCGCTACCCCTCGATCCCCGTCCCCCGTTCTGCGTGCTGCTTCGCGAGGGAGTCGATCGCCTGCAATACCCGATGGGCGACATCGAGCGCGGCCGTCGCGTCTTCTCCGGACACCTCGGGACGAGACCCTGTGCGCACCGCGTGCAGGAAGGATTCGAGCTGGAGCTTCAGCGGCTCGTCGTCGTTCCCCTTGAACTCTTCGATGGAGATCGCCGCCCGCTGGTCCCGGCCGCCCGTGCGTCGGGCGATCATCCCATGACGAGACTGGAAGTCGATCGACACGTAGCTGTCGCGCTGGAAGAGGCGGAGCCGGCGCATTTTGTTCAGCGAGACCCGGCTGGCGGTCAGATTGGCCACACATCCGCCCTGGAACTGAATGCGCGCATTGGCGATGTCGATCGCCGGCGACAGCACCGCCACTCCGGCGGCTCGCACCTCCTCGACCGGCCCGGGATTGAAGGAGAGAATCAGGTCGAGGTCGTGGATCATTAAATCCAGTACGACGTCCACGTCCGTTCCCCGCTCGCTGAACGAGCTCAGCCGGTGGGCCTCGATGAACGCCGGGTGCTGGATGTGAGGCCGCATCGTCCGCATGATGGGGTTGAACCGCTCGCTATGGCCTACTTGAAGCGTGCAACCGGCTGCCTGCGCAAGGGCGACGAGCTCCCGCGCTTCCTCGGGACGCACGGCGATGGGTTTTTCGACGAGTACGTGCTTCTTGTCCTCCAGACAGGTTTTCGCGACCGCATAATGGGCCGAAGTGGGCACGGCCACGCTGACCACGTCGATGTGCGCCAGCAAGTCGGCCAGGCTGGCGAAGGCCTTCGCGCCGTAGCGATCGGCGATCATCTTGGCCCGCTCCGAGTCTCGATCGGTCACGCCCACCAGGGTGCAGTCCGGCAATCCGGCATAGAGCCGGGCATGGTGCTGGCCGAGATGTCCGACCCCGACGACGCCTGCGCGAAGTTTCGTCATGATGCTTTCAGGAAATGGCGGACTCTGTCACCTGGTCCCTTACCCCGACGACTGCGATGCCCTCGTCCTCCGCCTTTCGGATCACGAGATCCCGATCGAGCATCACTGTGCGCCCCGCCTCGACCGCCAGAACCGCCGCTTTCACGGACGCCATGACTTCGATCGTCCGAGGTCCGATGGCCGGTAGATCGAAGCGAAGGTCCTGCTGCGGTTTGCACCGTTTCACCACGACCGCTCCTTCCTTCGCCAAGGTTCCGCCGCGCGTGATCGCCCCATCCGTCCCTTCCACTGCCTCCACGGCGACGACCACCCGATCCTTGATGACCACGCACTGACCGATGTCCAGTCGCCCGATCTCCCAGGCCACCTCCCAACCGTAGCGGATATCGTCCCACTCCTTCTTCGATGGCTGGCGCGAGGTCAGCGTCCCTTCTTCCACCAGAATCCCGTCCAGTCCGAACGTCGACTCGCAGATCGTGATGCCTTCCCGTTCGAGCTCGGCCGCGAATTCGCGCAGGATATCGTCGTCCTTCCAGAGTGCCAGCCTTGTCGCCAACGCCAGAGTTCGGAAGTCGGGCCGCACGGTGGTGAAGACATGGGTCTTCTTGATGCCGCCCAGCATGACGGCCTGCCGCACGCCGTCGTCCTTGAAGGCTTGGATCAGCTTGTTGAGCTGCCCGATCTTGATCCAGTGAATCCGGTCGACATGGCGCTCGAGTTCGGGCTCCGTCTCCCCCTCGTGCGCGACCGCCGAGACCCGCAGACCCAGCCTCCGCGCATTATCCGCGAAAATGATCGGGAAGCGGCCGTTCCCGGCGATGAGCCCGATGCGTCCGCCTTGGACTTGAATGGGTATCGACGCGGCCACCTGGCTATTCCTCATCCTCCTGATCTTTGCTCACCGAGCGCGAGATCCCGCGCTTGGTCCCTTCCATAAACGACAGGATTTTTGCCACGTCCGCCTGCCCCTTGAACTCCTCTCTGGCTAGGCGAATCGCCTCGGCCGTCCGATGGCCGGAGCGGAACAGGAGATCGTAGGCCTTCTTCAGCACGGCGATCCGTTCGGCCGAAAATCCATGTCGCCTTAACCCGACCGAGTTGAGCCCGTAGAGGTGGGCGCGGTAGCCGCCAGCGGCGCGCATGAACGGCGGCACGTCTTGGCCGATGGCGCAGCAGCCGCCGACCATCGCATATTCGCCGACCCGAACGTACTGATGGATGCCCGTCAGCCCCCCGATAATGGCATGGTCGCCGATGGTGATGTGCCCGGCCAGGCTGGCGGCGTTCGCCATGATGAGGTGGCTGCCCAGCCGGCAATCGTGCGCCACGTGGACGTAGGCCATCAGAAAATTCTTCGATCCGATGGACGTGACCCCGCCCCCTTGCACCGTCGCGCGATTGACGGTGACGTATTCCCGGAAAATATTGTCGTGGCCGATCACGACCTTAGTCGGCTCTCCTTTATACTGCACATGCTGGGGCGGCCCGCCCACGGAGACGAACGGGTGCAACTCGTTGCCTTCCCCGATTTCCGTCCAACCTTCGATCGACACATGCGACAGCAGTCTGGTGCCTCTGCCGATGGTCACGTGCTCGCCGATCACGCAGAACGGACCGACCGACACATCGGCCGCGAGGTTTGCCTTGGGATGTACGATCGCTGTCGGATGAATCTTCACTCGCTCCTCCTCCGTCAAGCAAACAGCTCGTAGCGGATAACACATCGTCATGGTGGGAAAAGACCGTCGGCTATTCGCGGCTGGCTACTCGCTCCCCGCTGACTTCTCCTCCGTCACCATGGCCGTCACCTCGGCCTCACAGACCAGCTCGTTGTCGACGAACGCTTTGGCCTGCATCTTCCAGAACGGCGGGCGTTTTTTGAGGACGTCCACCTCAAACCGCAATTGGTCGCCCGGCACCACCGGTTTCCTGAACTTGGCCCCATCGATGCCGGTCAGATAGACCACGGGCTTGCACATCGGAGCCGCCGATTTGAATGCCAACACGCCCCCGACCTGCGCCATCGCCTCGATGATCAACACACCGGGCATGACCGGCCGTCCCGGAAAATGACCCTGGAAGAACGGTTCGTTCACGGTCACGTTCTTGATCCCGACGATCCGGCGGTCCGGCTCCAGCTCCTTGATCCGGTCGACCAGTAAGAACGGATGCCGGTGGGGAAGTAACGACTGAATCTCGGCTTGTTCCATGGCTGCCATCGACACTGCCTCCTCAGCTCGGTTCAAGGAGGTTTGTTCGGTCTCAACCAAACAAACCAGGTTGCTACTTGTTTTGCCGATCGAACTCCTTCACCACCAGGTCCGTCACATCCAGCACGGGCTGATGATAGATCACCACGCGGATGACGGCGTCGTTGCCCTTGTCGAGGATCGCGACATACCCTTCCTTCTGGGCGACCGCGCGCGCGGCGTCGGCGATCTTCTTGGAGTACTCCGCAACCATGTCCCGCTGCTTCTGCTGAATCTCGCGATTGAACTCTCCCAGCCGCCGTTGATACGCTTCCAGCTTTGCCCGAAATTGTTCCTGCTTTTCCTGCTTCGCCGCGTCGCTCAGCTTGTTGTTCGGGTCCTGCAGTGCCTGCTCGAGCGCTTTCAACTCCTGATCGTCGGCGTTGATGATGTTCTGGCGGGTCTGGGAATAACTCTTCATGTCCTCCAGTGCCCGTTTGCCCGCTTTGGACCGCTCCATGACCGCTTGCTGATCGATCACGGCGACCTTCACGGGCTCGGCGGCGCCTGCTCCCTGGAGCAGGCCCAGCCCGCCGATCGCCGACACCGCGATCAACCACGCCATCGCCGTTCGTTCCATGCCCCCTCCGCTCCGCTGTTACGGATACTCCCGGTTAAACTCCTCGATCACCTGGTTCGAAATATCGAGACTCTCTTCATGATAGAACGTCGGGCCGCCTTTGCTCTTGTCGACGACGACGTGCAGCCCGAGCCGCTTAGCCACGTTCGCGACGACCAGTTCCACCTTGTCCCGAAACGCATCGAGAACCTCCTTCTGCTTCTCCTGGACTTCCCGATTCAGCTCGGTGACTTTTTGTTGATACTCTTGCATGCGCCGCCGGAACTGTTCTTCCCGCTCGCGCTTCGCCGTCGGACTCAACACGGTGGCCTGTTTGACGAAATCCTCCTCCATCCGGCGCAACTCTTTTTCCTCCAGCTCGAGGAGGGCCTGCCGGTTCTTGGAAAAGGCCGCAAGATTGTCCTTGGCCTTCTTGCCTGCGTTCGTCTCGTTGAAGATCCGCTGCGGATCGATGACGCCGACGCGCCCTTCGACCTTCGTGCCGGATCCGGCACATGCGAGAAGGACCATGAAGGCGAGCGGAACGACCAGGCCCCAGGCCCTTATGGTCAGGGGCCTCGACTTCTCGCCGGCATTGTCTCGTCTGGCCACCACCGTACTCCGCACTAGAACATCGACCCGATCGTAAATTCGAAGACGCCCTTCCGTTCCCCTGGCAGATTCGGATCCTTCTGGGGAGCCAGATTAATCCCGTACGCGACGCGCAATGGGCCGAAGGGCGAGATCCAGCGCGCTTCAAATCCGGCGGCTTTCCTGAGATTGAACGACACGCTTTCATTGTCGTCGAACCCCTTGCCGTAGTCGAAGAAGAGCACGCCGTTCAACTTCGCCTCCGACGAGATGGTGAAAATGAAATCGTTGTTGAAAATCAGCTCCTTGACACCACCGAGCGTGCTGCCGAGCGGTGTGACGGGCCCGGCACGCCCGAAGACGAAGCCGCGCATCGTGTTGATCCCGCCGACGAAGAAGCGCTCGGTGAGCGGCACCTGCTTGTCGCCGAGAGGTTCGACGGCGCCGTACCGGACATGGATAGAAAACCTCGTATCGAAGGGGAGCGGCGTATATTTGATGACGTCGGCGTAGTACTTCACGAAGTTGTTGCTCCCGCCCAGATATGGCGTGCCCAGGTCGAATCCTCCTCCGATCCGCCATCCGGTACGGGGATCGAGGAAGTAATCGCGCGTGTCGCGGAACAGGGTCGTCCGAAAGCCCGTGGTCGTCTGGTTGCCGAGTTGCCGGCACACCAAGGGAATCAGATCGGGACAGATTCCTGGTTCCGGGTCTGCAAACCGAAGCTGCTCCGCGAAGAGGCTGACACTGCCCGTTACATACTCCGAAAGCCAGCGTCCGAACGTGACACTGGCCCCCGATTTCTCCTCGAAATAGGAAATGTAATTGGTCATCGTCCGGTAGATGTCCAGTTGGAGCGAGGTCAGCGAGTCGTTCAAATACGGATTGCGAAAGGTGACCAAGCCCAGGCTCCGCTGTTGCCCCAACTGGCCGCGGATACGCCCTAAATACCCGTTCCCTCCGAGATTGCCTTCCGTAATGTCGGCGATCGCGACCAATTTATCCAGCGTGCTGAATCCGCCGCCGATGCTGAACTGGCCGGTGGGCTTTTCCTTGACCCGCACGTTCAGATCCACCTTGTCGGGCTCGACCTGTTGCGGGAGAATTTCCACGGTTTCGAAGAAGTTCAGGTTGTTCAGCCGTTGGAAGCTCCGTTTGAGCGACGGCGTGTCGATGACATCCTGCTCGTCCACCCGGATTTCGCGGCGGATGACGTTGTCTCGCGTCTTGTCGTTACCGTAGATGTTGATCTGGCGGATGCGCATCATCTCGCCTTCCTTGATGTTCAGGATGATGGCGGCCGTCCGCTCCTCGTTGTTCGGGATGACGTTGGGCACGACGTCGGCGAACGCGTAGCCCTTGGCGCCGTACATGTCCGTCAGCCTGGTGATTTCATCTCGGATCTTCGCTCGCTGAAAAATTTCCCCTTCTTTGATCTTCATGCCCTCGCGCAACTCGGCTTCCTCGAACACCGTGTACCCGCGAAAGCCGACCTCTGAAACCGTAAACGGCTCGCCCTCGGACACGGTGAAGGTCACGATGAACCACTTTTTATCCTCGGTCAGCTCAACGGTGGGCACGCTGACCTGGGCGTTCAAATACCCTCTGTTCAGCAGAACTTCTCTGATACGTTCGACGTCGTTGGCCAATTCTTCGCGCTTGAGGATGCCGGCATCTGACAGGAACGACGGGAGCTTCAACTGCGTAAACAGGCCGTACCACGGAATCCATTCGCGGGTCGCCATGACCTTGAACAATTCCTCTTTCGTGGCGGCACGGAGACCTTCGAAGGCGACGGTCTTGATACGCGCTTTTTCTCCTTCCTTGATGAAGAAGGTCAACCGTTTCCTGTCCTCGTCCAACGTCTGCACGACAGGAATCACCTGTGCGTTGAAGTACCCGTCTTCCTGATAGGCCAGCCGGATTCGTTCCGCACTTTCTTTTGCCTGCTGCTGGTCCAGGAAGGATTGGTTTTTGATCGTCGTCTTCTCTTTGAGCTTGTCGTCGCTCAAGTTTTCATTGCCGTCGTAGACGATCTCCGTGATGAACGGCTTTTCCCGGACCACGAAGACGATCGCGACACCGCCGTTCACCGCCTCGGTCTCGACCTGCACGTCCTCGAAAAATCCCGTGTCGTACAGGATCTTGACCTGCCCGCGCACGTTCTCTGGGGTATAGGGGTCGCCCACCTTGAGCGTGAGCCGGCCGGCAATGGCCGGAAGCTCGATCCGCTTGTTGCCGCGGATGTCGACCGACGTCACTTTGGGGCCGGCGGATTGCGCCAGCGCATCCCAGTCGGGCCCCACCACGGAGGTCACCGCCAGGCAGATGAGTACCCAACTGGACTTGAAGAGGAGCGCTGCGGTCACCGGACGGGGTTCCCAGACAACGACGAGGACAAGCAC
Organism: uncultured Nitrospira sp.; assembly: GCA_964445795.1. Taxonomy (GTDB): domain Bacteria; phylum Nitrospirota; class Nitrospiria; order Nitrospirales; family Nitrospiraceae; genus Nitrospira_D. The sequence continues at coordinate 40,354 of CAYULI010000011.1, forward strand.
GGCATCGGCACGTGGTGCTCCTCTCATCCGCAAGGATTGGGCCGAACACGTCCCGTCCGGCCGGTCCGGTTCGTCAAAGCAGTCGGGAAACGGCTGCCATACATGTCGCGACACATTCGCCAGAAGCCGGTTGTAGCCCTCAGCTCGCTGCGCGAGCCCGCGCAGGCAAAACTGCCGGATTATATTGGGGCCTTCGCGCATTGTAAAGCCACAGCCGACCGGATCGATGCCCGCGATCGAACCGGGTATCGAGTTCATGCATTCCTTGACTTCACTTCCCTCATCACATAGTATCGATCCGATGTCGCGACTGGCGGTCAGAAAAGCTGTGATCCCCGCCGCAGGCCTCGGCACTCGTTTCCTTCCCGCGACCAAAGCCTCTCCCAAAGAGATGTTGCCGCTGGTCGACAAGCCGCTCATTCAATACACCGTCGAGGAAGCGGTCGCGTCGGGCATCGAGGACATCATCGTGATCACGGGTCGCGGCAAGCGGGCCATCGAGGATCACTTCGACCGTTCGGTCGAGTTGGAAGAAAATCTCAAAGCAGCCGGTAAGAGCCAGGTGCTCAACCAGATCCGTCACATCTCCACCCTGGCCAACTTTTGCTACGTCCGTCAATCGGAAGCGCTGGGGCTGGGACATGCCGTGCTCTGCGCCCAACATCTGATCGGGGACGAGCCCTTCGCCGTCATCCTCGGCGACGAGATCATCGACGCGCCGGTCCCGGCGTTGGCGCAGTTGATCCATGTCTACAAGAAACGCCACGGCGCGGTGCTCGGCGTCCAGGACGTGCCGAAACACGACGTCAGCCGCTACGGCATCATCACGCCGAAGCGTCTCGCCCGCGGCTTGCATCGGGTCGAGGACCTGGTGGAGAAGCCCTCGTCGGCGGAGGCCCCCTCGACGCTCGCGGTGATCGGCCGGTACATTCTCCCTCCGGAGATTTTCCCGATTTTGCGCAAGACGGCGCCGGGGAAGAACGGCGAAATCCAGTTGACCGACGCGCTCAAGGAGTTGGCGAAGAAATCGCCGATGTACGCCCACGAGGTGGTGGGCCAGCGCCACGACGCGGGAGACAAGTTGGGCTTTTTGATCGCGACCGTGGAATTCGCCCTCAAGAATCCGTCGCTGGGAGCCGACTTCGGCGATTACCTCGCGGCAAGAATGCGCGGGGCTTCGGTCGGTCGCCGAGGGTAACCTGCCTCTCCGTCCATGCCTCTGACCGAACGTCCCCGATGGTCCTGATCAGACGAGCGACCCAGCAGGCAGCCGATAAAGGATACCGAGCGACATGACAGACCAGAACGAGCAGGACATTCAGCCTCCCCAGAACGTCGAAATCCCCGACCAGCTTCCCTTGCTGCCGGTGCGCGACATCGTCGTCTTTCCCTACATGGTGTTACCGCTCTTCGTAGGCCGCGACATGTCCATCAAGGCGATCGAGGCGGCCCTGGCGGGGAACCGGATGATCTTCCTCGCGACGCAAAAAGCGCTCGATGTGGAGAATCCCAAGCCGGAGGACATCCATTCCGTCGGCACGGTCGGCATCATCATGCGGATGCTCAAGTTGCCGGACGAACGGATCAAGATCCTCGTGCAGGGCATCGCAAAGGGCAAAATCACGGAATATATCCAGACCGATCCTTACTACTCCGTCCGGATCGACAAGATCCCCGACACGAAACCCAGCGCCACGACCCTCGAATCCGAAGCCGTCATGCGTACGGTGAAGGAGCAGATCGAGCGCATCGTCAGCCTGGGCAAGGTCTTGATTCCGGACGTGATGGTCGTAATCGAAAATCTCGAAGAGCCGGGACGGTTGGCCGACATGGTGGCGTCCAACCTCGGGCTCAAAGTCGACGTCACGCAGACCGTCCTGGAAATTTCCGACCCCATCCAGCGGCTGCGGCAGGTCAGCGACATCCTCGCAAAAGAAATCGAAGTCCTCTCGATGCAGCAGAAGATCCAGGCCCAGGCCAAGGGCGAGATGGACAAGACCCAGCGCGAGTATTTCCTGCGCGAGCAGCTCAAAGCGATCCAAAAGGAACTCGGCGAGCTGGACGAACGGGCGGAAGAGATCACGGAGTTCCGCAAGCGCATCAAAGACGCCAAGATGCCGGAAAAGGTCCTGAAGGAGACGGAGAAGCAGCTCAAGCGCCTGGAAAAAATGCACCCGGATACCGCGGAATCGGCCACGGTCCGGACATACCTCGAGTGGATGGTCGAGTTGCCCTGGTCCAAGAAGTCGAAGGACAATCTCGACCTCAAGGCCGCGACCAAGGTCCTCAACGAGGATCATTACGATCTGGAGAAGGTCAAGGAACGGATTCTGGAATATCTGGCGGTCCGGAAGTTGAAAGAGAAGATGAAGGGACCGATCCTGTGTTTCGTCGGACCTCCCGGCGTCGGGAAAACGTCTCTGGGGAAATCCATCGCCCGCGCCCTGGGGCGAGAATTCGTCCGGATCAGCCTCGGCGGTGTGCGGGATGAAGCCGAAATCCGGGGACACCGGCGAACCTATGTCGGAGCCCTCCCCGGCCGCATTATCCAAGGCATCAAGCAGGCGGGGACCAGCAATCCGGTGTTCATGCTGGACGAAGTGGACAAGGTCGGGATGGACTTTCGCGGCGACCCCTCTGCCGCCCTGCTTGAGGTGCTCGACCCGGAACAGAACAACGCTTTCACCGACCACTACTTGGGTGTGCCGTTCGATTTGACCGAGGTGATGTTCATCACAACGGCTAATCTGATTGATCCGATCCTCCCAGCGCTGCGCGACCGCATGGAGATCATTGAGATTCCCGGATATACCGAAGAAGAAAAGCTCGGCATCGCCCAAAAATACCTGATTCCCCGACAGCTCGAAGAGCACGGCATCACCAGTAGGCACGTGCGGATTGCCGAGCCGGCTATCAGGCAGATCATTTCCCATTACACGCGGGAAGCCGGCGTGCGTAACCTCGAACGCGAAATCGCCAACGTCATGCGCAAGGTCGCCAAGAAGGTGGCCGAAGGCAAAGGGCAAGGATTTCCGGTCAACGTCGGCAACCTGCACACATACCTAGGCGTGCCGAAGTACCTGCCGGAAACCGAGCTGGAAAAGGACGAGGTTGGCGTGGCGACGGGGCTGGCTTGGACCGAATCGGGCGGCGACGTCCTGTATATCGAGGCAACCGTCATGAAAGGGAAGGGCCAGCTCACGCTCACTGGCCACCTGGGCGATGTCATGAAGGAATCGGCGCAGGCGGCGCTCAGCTATGTCCGCTCCCGGGAGAAGACGCTCAATATCAACCCGGACATGTTCAGCAAACAGGACCTTCACATCCATGTGCCGGCCGGGGCCATCCCGAAAGACGGCCCATCGGCCGGCATCACTATGGCGACGGCCATCGCCTCCGCCCTCTCGGGCATCCCGGTGAGACGAGACCTGGCCATGACCGGTGAAATAACACTGCGAGGCCGCGTGCTGCCCATCGGTGGCCTGAAGGAGAAGATCCTCGCGGCGAAACGGGCCAAGCTCACGGGGGTCATTCTGCCCAGGCGAAACAAAAAGGATCTCGAGGAAATCCCGAAACATTTGCTCAAAGGCATCCAGCTCTCATTCGTCGACACGATGGACGACGTGATCAGGATTGCACTCAGGCAGAAGGCTCAGCGGTCGTCGGCCTCCCGGAAACCAAGCCTCCCCCCTCCGCCGACACGGCCCAGAGCGGCCCATCCGAACAAAGGCAAACGCACTGTGCCGATGTATGCGAACCAGTTCACCGTCATGGTCGCTCCAACCTCGACCTGCCGTTAGGAATGATCTCGTGGCCCCCCTAAAGGCCCGCCGTGCCATCGGCGAATTCGCCCTGATTCGAACGCTCCACCGCCGGTTTGCCGCTGGCGAACCAGCTATCATCCGCGGTATCGGGGACGACGCCGCGGTCCTGGCCCCACGCCCCGGCGAATGGTGGCATCTCACCACGGACCTGCTCGCCGAAGACGTGCACTTCGACCTGCGCACGGCATCCTTCGAATCGGTCGGCTATCGGGCGGCCGTTGCCAACCTAAGCGACATCGCCGCCATGGGGGCCATACCTCGGTATCTCCTCACTTCCGTGGCAGTCCCGAGCAGGGTGACCCCGTCGGACATCTTTCGCCTGTACGCTGGTCTTATGAAGGCCTGCCGTCCCCACGGCGTAAAACTGATCGGCGGCGACACGTCCGCCTCGAAGACCGGATTGTTTCTCTGCATCGCCCTGATCGGAACCACGGCAAGACACCGCGCTCTCTTTCGGCGGGGAGCCCGCGAGGGCGATTTTCTCTATGTGACCGGAACGCTCGGGGACTCGCTTGCGGGTCTGCAGCTGCTGACACATTCGCCGAGAGCTGCCGGTTCACTGAGCCCGTCGCACCGTCGCTTCCTGGTAAATCGTCACCTGCACCCGACCGCCCGGCTCACAGAAGGGCAATGGCTCAACAGCGAACGGCTTGCCACGGCGGCGATCGATCTCTCCGACGGACTGTCCGGGGATCTTCGTCATATCTGCGAGGAAAGTCACGTGGGCGCCGAGGTGGACCTGAGCAAGATTCCCCTCTCACGGGCCTGCCGAGCTTACGGAGACGCGTATCGGCTCGATGCGCGTCAGCTCGCGCTTACCGGTGGAGAGGATTACGAACTCCTGTTCACGGTGGCCCCTGAGAATCGAACGAAGCTCGAGCGGCAGGCTCGTGCGCATGGCTATCGGGTCACCTGTATCGGTATAATTCGACCGCAGCGATCCGGCATTCGGACGAAATCGATTGCAGGGCACTTGGAGCCACTTCCCCCAACCAGCTACGAACATTTTCGCTGATGCCAGTACCACAGAGACAAGCTACCGGAACGGGGCGACGGTCGTTTCGATCCCTCCTGCGCCATGTACTCCACCTTCGGGAATCACCGCAACGCACCGCGCTGGCCTTCGCCTTGGGCGTCTTCATCGCATTCTGCCCGGCCTACGGGCTGCACACGGTCATGGTCGTGCTGTGTACGTGGCTGTTCGAGCTGAACTTCCTCGCGTTGCTTGCCGGGGCCTTCGTCAACAATCCGTGGACCATCGTGCCGATTTTGGGCGCAACCTACTGGACCGGCGCAATTCTCCTGGGACGACCGGACGCCCCGGCCTTCGACTGGCACGACCTCAGCTTCGCCGCCATCTATCAGCAAATCATGCCGTATGCAGTCCCCTTCCTCCTCGGCGGATTCGTGCTCAGCGTCGCCGGAGCCCTGCTGGCGTATCCTGCCACCTATTATTTCATTTCTAAGTACAGGCGCGGGCCCGAAGCCGTCCAGCCTGAGCCGTTGCCGCCTTCCGATCGGGTGGGCTAAGATGCTCCTCTCATGACTCGATCGGAACGACCGAATGCTCCGTACGACGGGTCGGCGTTGATCGCGGACCCGATTCATAAGTACGTCTCGTTCACCGTTCCCTACGCCAACCCCGACCCCCACGAACGCACCGAGAAGGACCTGATTGATTCGCCCTGGGTGCAGCGGCTGCGGTACATTTATCAATTGCAGAGCGCCCGCTGGGTCTACCCCTCGGCTGAGCATACGCGCTTCGTTCATTCCCTGGGCACGATGCACGTAGCAGGGCGCTTCGCCCGACACCTCTACCCATTTCTCAAGAAAGCGGTGACGGACGCGCCTTCGGCAAACTACGTCGAAGAGCTGCTCCGCGTCACGGCCCTGCTCCACGACATCGGGCACGGCCCCTTTTGCCACTTCTTCGACGAGAACTATCTGCACGGCTTTCATCTGACCCATGAAAAGTTGGGGCAGATCATCATCCGGGAGCATTTAGGGCCCATCATCAAAAAAATTCGCCGGAGCCCGTCCGGTGCCTTTGCGAAGGGCGAGGAGCTGGATCCCGATCAGATCGCCCATCTTATCCTGAAAGAAAAGGGCAAGGACAACTCCCGGCTGCCGCGTTGGCTGAACATGCTTCAACCGGTCATTTCCGGCAGTTACACCGGCGACAACCTCGACTATGTCCTCAGGGACTCCTATATGTGCGGAGTGGCCGTGGGGCCCGTCGATCTGACCCGTCTCATCCACTACACGATCGTGACTGAGAAGGGCTTCACCATTCACAAGACCGGCCTTCCGGCCCTCCAGATGTTCCTCAATACCAGGATGTACCTCTACTCGAATGTCTATTTTCATCGCACGACCCGAGCGATCGACATCCATTTGCGGGACATCTTCGGCGAGACCATGAAGCTGCTCCTCCCTCGGGATCCGAGAAAGACGATGGACGACTATTTGACCTTGACCGACTGGTCGCTGCTGGAGGAAGTCCGGCGCTGGAAGCGGGCCCGTCACCGCGCCCGGCGCCGTCTCGGCCACGAGTGGGGCAGAATTCTTGACCGCGATGTGAAATGGAAAATGGCCTACAGCACGGTCCTCAAGGAAAAGGGCCAGGAGCGGGGGTTGGACTTCCCGAGCCGGGAGCAGTTCGAACAGCAGATCGCGAAAGAGTTGCCACCGGACCTCAAAGGAGTGGAGTTTCGTGTGGACATGGCCCCGCTCGATCCCCGACCCGATCCCAAAGATCGTCGCGGGAATCCTTTGTACGTGTATGATCCGGGAACGAAGCAGGTCTCAACCGAGCCGCTGGAGGAATTCCTGGACCTGCTCCCGACCAGACTCGTCCAGTTCCGCATCTATTCGCTCGACCACGCACACGACGTGGCGTTGTCGCGCGCTGCCGCGACGGTCCTGAACAAGACTCCGTCCAGTCTGGAGTCGAACTACTGAGCGCACGCGCGGGAGAGACGATGTCGGAACGCGTGTTGTTTTGCTAGGCGGGGACTTTCATCGGCTGACACTTGATGAGGTGCGTTTTTCTCGTCTTCATCACCTCACGTTGCTCTTCGGACGGGAAATGGGGACCGCGCTTGGACGCCGGGAATCGATTCTCGAATCGCTCGATGATCTCCAGCGCTTCGGAACCTTCCCCGGACCGGACGAGCAGTTGCGCGAGCCGGAGATAGGCCGGAACGAGAAGCATCAGGTGCCGGACTTCCTTCGCCTCCTCGACCACATAGCGGTATCCCGCGATCGCCACCGCCGGATTGACCTTTTCATAGCAGAGCGCCTCGATCATATGAACGGCCAGGCGATCGGTCTCGGCGCTGATGCTCCGTTCCCACTGCCCGTTCACCATCGCGCGCAGCTCTTCCGGCGATAACTGAATCCCGCCCTTTTTCAGGTTGGCGCGCAGCCGCTCCAACACACCTCGCGCTTCCAGCCATGCTCCGTAAAGTCCGACCAAGACTCCGGTACAGGGGGACGGCCGTTTGCACTTCCGCTCGATGGGAGAAAACCCTCTTTTCGCCACCTGGGAGGGGGAAAACACCCGGCCATTGGCGTCCGCGCACACCTCGCAAATGCTGTCGTCGTCCGGAGTGACATAAATATACATGCGAATACCGGATCGGTCGAAGATATCCACCGCCAGAATCCGGCCCGCCATGATTTGCATCTGGTAGTACTGCCAGACGACCAGGAGGCCCAGAATGGCCACCAGGTAGAGGGTGACATCGGGAATTTCCAATTGGCTCAGCATGCGCACCTCTGAAGACTCTGACACGGCAATCGTAGGCTACCACCGGTCCCGCCGACCGCCTAGGCAAATCACAAATGTTGCAGAAGCGGCTGTCTTCGCCAGATCGGGCCGGCGCCTTCACGCCGTCCCAGTGAAGGATTCATCATTTTCCTTGTCCCGGATCCAGAGGCCTGAGAATAATACATCCGTCGACGACCGGAGTCTTGTCTGACAGAAAGAGGAGGGTCGCTATGATGCGTGCATGGAACTTGATTGCCGTGGCGATCGGAATATTGATCGTTTGGCCGCTCTCATCCCATGCCCAACTGGGAGGACGGCAGGATGCCGCGAACATCATCGCTCACCTGCCCCCTGACATCTACGCCAAAGTCGAAGCACTGGCTACGCTGTTGGATCGGGGAATCAAAGAGGGGAGGCTGACCGAGGCGGAAGTGCAGCAAGGCTTGATATCCGGCAATCTCGGCGAGAAGCTCAGAACCATGCACCCGGACGCCAGCCGTTTGCTCGACGAGCTCAAAGAGGCCATGAAGAACGGCAGTGGACCGGGCGAGGACGGGCTCCTGCCCTTGCTCGGAGGGCTGGGAATCGCGGCGCCCTAGGGTCGTGACCGAGTGCTGGGCGGATGGTTCTCGTCTCTAGGGGGTGCCAGACGCGGCAGCCGGCGTATCGGAAACAGGGATAGACGGATTCGGCGGAGACGGTCCTGCAGCGTTACGCGCGAAGGGCAGATCGAGCAACGCGTAGGGATTGACGCGGGCACCGTTGAGCTTCACTCCCCAATGGAGATGCGGGCCCGTTGCCCGCCCCGTCATGCCGACCTTCCCGACAACTTGTCCCGCCCGAACGAGATCGCCCGGTTTGACCAGCACCTCGGAGAGGTGGAAATACATCGAGTAAAACCCGAGGCCATGGTCGAGGTAGACCCCCTTCCCGGAGAAAATATGGTCGACGGTCAACCGAACGATTCCGTCGTTGGTCGCAACAACCTCCGCGCCGAGCGGAGCTCCGATATCTTCACCGTTGTGCGGGTTACGCGCCTGGCCGTTCATGACCCGGACGCTTCCGAAAATCCCCGTGCGCCTTCCGTTGACCGGTTCCACGAAGACCGGCTGCCATAGCTTCACCTGCGAATCGGTCGACAGCGCTTCCCTTACCTCTTCCTGTTCGGCCTTCCATCGCGCCAGACTCTTTTCGTCCAGATCGACCTTGTCCTTGGGCAGTTTCAGATGCTCGACGGGAAACTTCTCTTTGACGACCAGGATGTTGTAGCTGAGGTGCCGCACCTGCTCGCCGGACCTGATCTCCACGGCCAACTCGTGGAGCCCCGGCTCGTCCTGCATGTCTACGCCGAGCAATCCCACGAACCCCGAAGATTCGTTTGGTCGAGGCTCGCGGAAAAAGCTGATCGTCCGTCCAAGAAATGTTCCACGGACCTGCGCCGTGCCGTCATCGAAGGGGACTTTCACGACGATGATCTGCCCTTGTTTGCCGCTGTATTGCTCATCGAGGCCTTTGGATGCGGGCAATGAACCGGAGAACAAGTCCACGGGGCAAAGGCTGGACAGGAGAACGACGCACATCAGGACGGACCGGCTCACTCGGACCGTCCGCAGGCCAGCTATGGCGGTTGCCGGAGACATCATCGATAAAATCGCGTCCCGGACACCTGCGAGACCAATTCTTCGACCCGACGATTGGCGGCGCTGAACGGGTCCATGCACAGGATCGTCTCTTCCCAATAGCCGTTCAGCTTCAGATACGTCCAGTCCACCGTGTAGGAGCGGTTCTTGGCCCGGGCGAAACGGATGAAATCGCCCCGCACCTTCGCACGCGTCGTCTGCGGAGGCGTCGACATCGCGCGCTGGACAGCCTCCTCCTCGACCATCCGCTCGATGAGACCCCGCGATTCCATCAGATAATACAACCCACGCGTCCGCTTCACGTCATGATACTGGAGGTCCAACAGGAAGACCCGGGGATCGTCCCAGCCGCAATCTCGCTTTTCCACATAGGACTGGATGAGGTGTTTCTTGGCCACCCAATCGATCTGATGAACCAACTGCATCGGGTCTTCTTCCAGATGGTCGAGTACCGACCTCCACTTCTTATGAACGTCGTCAAGAAGAGGATCGTGATCCTGCTGGTCCAAATAGTCGGCGGCGCGATCGAGGTATACGCGTTGGATTTCGACCGCCGTCATTTGCCGACCGTCGTCGAGTTTCACCTTTTTTTTCAGGCTCGGATCGCGCGAGATTTCGCGAATCGCCTTGACGGGATCTTCCAGCTCCATCCCGTGTACGGCATAGCCCTCCTCGATCATCGACAGCACAAGCGCCGCGGTCCCCACCTTCAGATAGGTGGCGAACTCGGACATGTTGGAGTCCCCGACGATGATGTGCAACCGTCGGTACCGCTCCGCGTCGGCGTGCGGCTCGTCTCTCGTGTTGATGATGCTCCGGGACGAGGTCGTCGATGAGGACGTTTTTTCGTGGATGTGCTGCGCGCGCTGGGAGATGAAGTACTGCGGTTTGCCCGAGACTTTGAGCACCTTGCCGGCGCCCCCATACACCTGGCGGGTCACGAAGAATGGGATCAGCTGTTCCGTCACCTTCCAAAAGTCGACATCCCGCCGCATCAGAAAATTTTCGTGGCAGCCGTAGGTATTTCCCAGAGAGTCTGTGTTGTTCTTGAAAATATAGATCTCGCCCGAAAGCCCTTCCTCGCGCAGTCGTTCCTCGGCCGCTGGGAGACAGGCCTCCAGGAGGCGTTCCCCCGCTTTGTCGTGGATGACGAGGTCCAGGATGTTGTCGCACTCCGGGGTAGAATACTCCGGGTGGCACCCGGTATCCTGGTAGAACCGAGCCCCGTTGACGAGGAACGCGTTGGACGGCCAGCTGTTCGGGATGAGACCCTCGAAAATGTAACCCAAGACCTTCTCCATAGGCAGATAGATGCGCCCGTTCGGCGAGAAGATCAGGCCATACTCGTTCTCGAGGCCGAAGATTCGTTGCTTCATGGGACCGGCAGACATCATGGACGTGTGAAGACAGAATACACGCCAGTTTCCAGATGTTCAACAGATACCGCGGATTCCGAGAGAATCGATTTAGGTGGTGAGGAGCTGGCGGATTTCTGCGACGGCCAGCCGTCTGAATTTCCGACCCTGCCGATTGCGGTCCAGGACCGCCACTTCCAGCCCTTCGGGCTGCAGATTCTGGTTGGCCGGTTGTTCCAGTGCAGAGATGCAGAGCTTCACGGCGGCCTTCAGGGTCGGCACCTGACCGGCGCTTTTTTCTTTTAAGACGGCCTGAACAGCCTCCGACTTTCCGCCGATCACGGCGAAATTCTTCTCGTCGAGAATGCTGCCGTCGAAGGAAATCCGGTAGATCTCGTTTGGGTTCCCGTTGACGCCGACTTGCACCACCAGAATCTCGACTTCCAGCGGCTTCAACTCCTGGCTGAAAATGGTGCCAAGGCTCTGGGAATACCCATTCGCCAGCGAACGGCCGGTCACATCCTCGCGGCTGTACATGAATCCCTTCAGATCGGCGTGGCGAATGCCGGCCTTGCGGAGATTTTCGAACTCGCTGTACTTGCCCGCGCCGGCGAATGCGATGCTGTCGTAGATTTCCGAAATCTTGTGAAGCGACGCGCTCGGATTGTCTGCGGTGAGCAGAACGCCGTCGGCGTATTCCATCGCGATGATGGACCGGCCTTTGGCGATGCCTTTCTTGGCATACTCCGCCTTGTCCTGCATCATCTGCTCGGGAGACACGTAATACGGCATCGGCATGGCTAGGTCTCCTGCGAACGAAGGGCGGCAATCAACCCATCGTACACGGCGCGGATTTGGTCATCGGACACATCGATGATCCCCTGCGCCGTCACGAACTTGGCCGTGGGATAGATCCCCCGGACGAGGTCCGGTCCGCCGGTTCCCACATCGTCATCCGCGGCATTGTACAGAGACATTAGCGCGAGCTTGAGAGCCTCCGGTTCCGAGAGATTCTTCCGGAAATGCTCGCGCATTGTATTGCGGGCGTCCTTTCCCCCTGAGCCGATCGCATGGTAATCGGATTCTTCATAGCGCCCCCCCGTGATATCGTATTTGAAGATTCGCCCCTCGTCGCGCTTCACGTCGTATCCGACATACAACGGCATCACGACGAGCCCTTGAAACACCATCGGCAGGTTGGCTTTCACCATCTGGCCGAGTTTGTTGGCTTTGCCCTCGCAGGAGAGCGGCATACCCTCCAGCTTTTCGTAGTGTTCCAGCTCGGTCTGAAAGAGCTTGGCCATTTCGATGCACGGACCGGCCGCACCGGCGATCGCCATGGCCGAGAAATCGTCGATCTTGAACACCTTTTCGATCCGGCGGTCGGCGATTTGAAACCCCTCGGTCGCCCGACGGTCCCCGGCGATCACCACACCCTGTCGATACTTAATCGCGAGCACCGTTGTCGCTTGCGGGACCGCGATCGGAGCACCGGCCTTGGCGAGATCGAACGACGGCGGACCGGCGGAGGCCTGACCGTGGTACCGAAAGGTCATCTCGGGATGCTGGGCCGCGAGAAAGTCGAAGAAACTCGACCCGTCGTGATTCGGAAGAAAGGGCAGCTTCATCATCCGCCTGGCGTCCTTGCGATCGCCCCTTACGCTCGAAGTTTGGCGAGCAGCGCATCGACCGTGTCGACGGCATCGAGCAGTTCGCCCGTCAGGGCCTCCGTGCCTCGGTGCGGATCCATGAGCGGAATCTTCTTGATCGTGGTATTGCCGACGTCGAAGAGTACCGACGTCCAACTGGCTCCGTAGAGCGACTTGGCGAACTTGCTCGCGCACCGTCCCCGGAAGTAGGCCCGCGTCCCCGACGGAGGCGTGAATTCCGCTCGCTCGATTTCGCGGTCCTGCACGACCCGTTCGATGAGATTGCCGCGCTCGAGCGTATAGAACAACCCCTTATCCGGACGAATATCGTGGTACTGAAGGTCCATGAGCTTCATCCGAGGATCGTCCCACCCGCAACCTTTCCGCTCCATGTAGGATTCGATCATGTGCCGCTTGGCGACCCAGTCCAGCTCCTTGACCAGCAGTCGTGGGTCCCGCTCAAGTTTGTTCAGGACGTCGTCCCACCGGACCAGCACGTCTTTGGTGACTTGGCTCGGCTCGTGGGCGGCATAGAAGTCGGTCGCGGCCTTGAGATACGCGCGCTGCACGGCGACGGCGGTGGTTGGGCGGCCACCGGCAAGCTTGAGGGTCTCCTTCATGTCCAGATCGCGCGAGACTTGCTTGATGGCTCGCACCGGCTCGTCGAGTTCCATCTGGGGGAACTCGACCCCGGCTTCGATCAGCTCCAGCACGATGTTCAGTGTTCCTACCTTGAGATACGTCGACGTCTCTGCCATGTTGGCATCGCCGACAATCACGTGCAGCCGGCGGTACCGGGCCTGATCCGCGTGGGGCTCATCGCGTGTGTTGATAATCGGCCGCTTGACCATCGTATTGAGATCGATGAGACACTCGCAGAAATCGGCCCGCTGAGAAATCTGATATTCGGCCGGACTGGTCTGGTTTTCCGCACCGACTTTGCCGGCGCCGGCGAAGATCTGCCGGGTGACGAGGAACGGGGTGAGGACACGGGCGATCTTATCGAACGGCACGGCTCGCGACACGAGATAGTTTTCGTGATAGCCGTAACTGTTGCCCTTGCCGTCCGAATTATTCTTGTATAGGACGTACGGCTCGCGTCCCCGAGCCTTGGCCATCTCCTGAAGGCTCTTGGCGAGGATGCGCTCCCCCACCCGCTCAAAAGCCACCACCTCCCGAGGATCGGAGCATTCCGGCGTCGAGTATTCCGGATGGGCCCCGTCGACGTACAGACGGCCGCCGTTTGCCAAGACCTTATTGAGCTGTCGGTTGTACTCCGGATTGGGCCGTTCTCGTTCTCCGTCGACCTCGAAGCCACGGGCGTCCAAGAGCGGATTCTCGTTTTCGTAGTCCCAGATCGCGCCCGGCGCCGGCAGACCGGGGTAGTACCCGATCACGCCGATCGAGCCGGAAACCGGATCGGCGGCGGCAGCGTCCTTGGCCGCGATGCCGAACTCCGTCTCCGTTCCCAGCACGCGGGGGCGACTCGTCGGTGTCGGTTCCTGCATAGAGATGGTTACAGGTAGTGGCCAGTACTGATGGTTTCGATCTGCCGGGACTCCGCAGGCCCGCCGCTGATCGTCCGGATGTGTACGATCTTCTCGCCCTTCTTGCCAGCGACTTTCGCCCAATCGTCCGGGTTGGTGGTATTGGGAAGGTCTTCGTGCTCCTTGAACTCCTCGCGGATGGCGCGCACCAGATCGTCGGACCGGAGCCCGGCGCCTTCTTGCGCGATCGCCCGTTTCACCGCGAACTTCTTCGCACGCGACACGATGCCCTCGATCAACGCGCCGCTGGCGAAGTCCTTGAAGTACAGCACTTCCTTCTCGCCATTCGCGTAGGTCACTTCGATGAATTTGTTTTCCTCGGTCGAGGCGTACATGGTGTCGACCGTGACCGTGATCAGATGATTCACGAGGGCCTGCCGGTCGCCTCCGTGCCGCGCTAGTTCGTCCGCCGCGAACGGCAGATCGGCCGTCACATATTTGGAGAAGATGTCACGGGCCGCCACGGCATCCGGCCGTCCCACCTTCACTTTCACGTCCAGCCGTCCGGCCCGCAGCACCGCTGGATCGATCAGGTCCTGCCGATTGCTGGCGCCGATGACGATCACGTTGCGCAGACGCTCGACGCCGTCGATTTCTGACAGGAACTGCGGCACGATCGTGGACTCGATGTCGGAGGAAATCCCGGTGCCCCGCGTCCGGAAGAGCGCGTCCATCTCGTCAAAGAAGACGATGACCGGATGCCCATCCTCGGCCCGCTCTTTCGCCTTCTTGAATACCTCGCGGACCTGCCGCTCCGACTCACCGACGTACTTATTGAGCAGCTCGGGGCCTTTCACGTGCAGGAAGTAGCTCCGGATCTGCTTACCGGTGAGATGACCCAGCTTCTTGGCGATCGAATTGGCGACGGCCTTGGCAATGAGCGTTTTCCCGCAACCGGGCGGCCCGTAGAGCAACACACCCTTCGGCGCGCTCAATTTGTACTCGGAGAAGATGTGCGGATGGAGAAACGGCAACTCCACGGCGTCGCGCACCTGCTCCAATTCCTTTTGCAGGCCGCCGATGTGCTCGTAATCGACGTCCGGCACTTCCTCGAGAACGAGTTCTTCCGCCTCTGACTTGGGCAGCTTTTCGATCACGTACCCGGAACGGGGATCGTAGAGAAGATGGTCGCCGACGCTCAGCCGCTCCGTCATCAGCGGATCACCCAGCTCGGCCACTTTCTCCTCATCGAAATGGAGCGTCACGAGCGCCCGGTTGCCGTCCAGCACATCTTTCAGCCGAACGACTTCCCCCTGACTGTCGAAACCTTTGACTTCGATGACGTTCAGCGCTTCATTCAGGATGACTTCCTGGCCCTTGCGCAACCCGTCGCGCTTGATGGACGGATGCAGGTTGACTTTCATCTTGCGGCCAGACACGTACACGTTTCCCGTGCCGTCGGCATTCAGACTAGAAAAAATGGCGTAGGTCGACGGCGGAGCGGTCAACTTCTCGACTTCTGCGCGCAGGGCTTGGATCTGCGCCTTGGCTTCCTGCAGCGTCGAGACGAGCTTTTCGTTTTGCTTCGTGGCTTGGTCGAGCTGGTAGCGTGATTGGTACAGCCGACGGATTTCTTCTTCCATCGACTGAATCTGAACGCGAAGCTTCTCGACTTCGCGGGCCTGCTCATCATTTTTATGTATCACGTCCGTATCACCCTCGGACAACCGCTTCGTAATCTTCTTCACGGAATCTCGGAGGGACCGGAGCCGGCTTGACTGATTCTTACTCTCTCCCATATCCGCACTCGACGAACCGGTGCAACACCAGACGAGAGCGCATCTTCAAGCCTGTGTCGCGATTCTAACATCCGACCACAGGGTGGTCAACTCCGGCGCGCGAACGCGCGGCGCGTCCCGTCGGTCATTGGAGTTCACAATCCGAGTGACGCCAGCACTTCGCGCGTAGCGGCGGCAACATCGGCTCGATCGAGAATCGCTCCAATCACCGCCACACCGTGCGCGCCTGCGCGGCGGACGTCACGCACGCGAGCGCCGGTAACACCGCCGATGGCGAACACGGGAATCGCGGACTGACGGCACGCCTCCGCCAGCGCCTCAAGCCCGAGCGGCGGTCCGAACGAACGCTTCGAGGGCGTGTCGAAGACCGGGCCGAAGACCACATAGTCCGCGCCGTCGCGATTCGCCTGTCGGACTTCCTCCACCGAGTGGGTCGAGATTCCGACGAAACGGAACGCTCCGACCAGCCGACGGACAACCGGCACCGGCAAGCTGTTCGCGCGAAGATGCACTCCGTCAAGATCGAGCGCGATGGCCAGATCGACACGGTCGTTGACGATCAGCGGCACGGAACGCGGTGCCGTCACGGCCCGAACTTCCTGCGCCAGCACGAGCAGTTCACGCACCGGAAGATCGCGCTCGCGAAGCTGGACGGCCTGCACGCCGCCATCCACGGCGTCGCGGAGCACGGCCGGCAGAGCCCGACCGCCCGCTCGATGACGATCGGTGACGAGCAGCAGGCGGAAGTCAACGGGTGGCATGCGCCGTACTACAGCATGCCCTCAATCGGACTGCTCGCAGTTGCGTAGAGTTTTCGGGGAATCCGGCCGGCCTTGAAGGCGAGCCGGCCGGCGTGCACCGCGTACTTCATCGCTTCCGCCATGGCGATGGGATCCTGCGCGCCCGCGATGGCCGTGTTCATGAGCACGGCATCGGCGCCGTATTCCATGGCCAGCGCCGCGTCCGAGGCTGTTCCGACTCCGGCATCGACAATGATCGGCACCTTGACCGTTTCCATGATGATCTTCAGACTGTACGGATTGCGGATGCCGAGGCCCGACCCGATCGGCGCGGCCAGCGGCATCACTGCAGGGCACCCAATGTCGACGAGTTTCTTCGCAACGATCGGATCGTCGTTCGTGTAGGGCAGAACGATGAATCCTTCTTTGATAAGAATCTTCGCCGCCTCGATCAACCCAGCCGTATCGGGGAACAAGGTTTTCTCATCGCCGATCACCTCCAGTTTCACCAAGTCGGACACCCCGGCCGCCCGGGCCAGTCGCGCATAGCGCACGGCGTCCTCCACTGTGTAGCATCCGGCAGTGTTGGGAAGGATCGTATACTTTTTCGGATCGATATAATCGAGCAAGTTCTCCTTCGTTCGATCCGTAATGTTCACCCGACGCACCGCCACGGTGACGACATCCGCGCCGGACGCCTCGATGGCTTTTTGCGTCTCGACAAAGCTCTTGTATTTTCCAGTCCCGACCCAGAGACGCGACTTGAATTCACGCCCCGCGATGATCAGTCGATCGTCAGCCATTGGACCCTCTCGGTATTCGACTCATTGGAACATCGGAGATTGTTTCATCCACAAGGCCCGCGCCATGATCGACCTCATCGTTGCCTCCCCCGATAAAACTCAGAATCTCGATCCGATCGCCGTCACGTAGATTTCGAACGGCGAAGGCTGCCCGATCGAGAATCTCGAGGTTCAGTTCCACGGCGACGCGTTCGGTCCTGATGTCCAGGTCCAGCAGAAGATCCGCCACGGTTCCGCCCGCCCGCCAGGAGCGCGGCTCCCCGTTGACTTGGATTTGGATCGTATCCGGCATCGTGCGTCATCGTATGGGACGGGAAATCGGCTTGTCAATAAAGGCGGCTCTTGCCTGGAGACCCGCCGCGTCGCACAATAGCCCCGTCGCCGCCACCGCTATGACCCCCACCAACCGACAGATCGCAAGCCTGTTTCGGTCGATGGCCAATCTGCTCTCCGCCCAGCGGGCGAACCCCTATCGAATCCGCGCGTACCGGCGAGCGGCGGATTCGCTTTTGAGCCTGGACGAAGATGTGTCGGCTGTCGCTCGGCGTGACGCCTTGGAAGAGATCGAGGGGATCGGGAAGGACCTCGCGGGGAAGATCAAAGAGTTCCTCGAGACGGGAACCATTCGCGCCTACGAAGACCTGAAAACTCCCCTTCCGCCCGAAGTGAAGAACTGGGCGACGCTGCCGGGACTGTCCGATTCACTGGTCGCCTATTTGTACTTCCGGCTCAGCATCAGGACGCTGACCGACCTTGAGCGGCTAGTCCAGTCGCACCTCCTGCGCACCGTACCCGGCTTCGCAGGGTCTGAGGATTCATTGCTCCAAGCCATCCGCCAGCAGCTCCAAAGGGAAGCGGGCTAGGACACCTTCAATTCCTTGAAGATCTTCCAGCTCTTCAACAGCTCCACCGCCTTCTGGAGTTGAACGTCCTGTTCGAGCGCCAGATCCCCGGACGGATCGATCGGCGGCGACTGGGAAGTCCCGTTCTTCGAGCCTGCGTCTTCCGGCGATTTTCCGTTATGAGGCGCGGCCTCTTTTCCCGGCGACGGCTTCCCTGCCTTAGTCTCCGCCTCCTTCTCGCCGGCTTTGGCGGTCGTCTGAGGCGACAGTTTGACGACGATGTCGGGGTTGATGCCCGTCGATTGAATGGACCGCCCTTTCGGCGTGTAGTATTTCGCCGTCGTCAGCCGGAGTCCGGATCCGTCGCCGAGCGGCAGGATAGTCTGAACCGACCCCTTCCCGAACGAGGTCGTGCCGACGATCACCGCGCGCCCCCAATCTTGCAACGCCCCGGCCACGATCTCCGACGCGCTCGCCGATCCCTCGTTCACCAGCACGATCATGGGCAAATCTTCGAGCTGATCCCTCGATTTGGCGAACCACTCGTCCTTCTTGCCTTCCCGGCTCTTGGTGTAGACTACAAGCTTCCCGCTTGGCAGAAACTGCTCCGTCACATCGACCGCCGCCGTAAGAAGCCCGCCGGGATTGTTCCGCAGGTCGAGGATGAAGCCCTGCACCTTCTGCTCCCTGAACTGCTTGATCGCTTTGGCGAGGTCCCGCCCGGTCGACTCCTGAAATTGCGTCAGGCGGACATAGCCGAGATTGTCGATCATCTTGGACTTTACGCTCTCGATCTTGATGGTATCGCGGATGAGTGTAAAGACGAGGGGATCGGGTGTCCCGTCGCGCTGGATGGTCAGATTCACCTTGCTGCCCTTCGGACCGCGCATCTTCTGCACCGCATCCATCAAGGTCAGGTCTTTGGTCGTGTCATCGTTCACTTTGATGATGAAGTCCCCGGCCTTGATACCGGCCCGATGGGCCGGTGTGCCTTCGATCGGCGCGATGACGGCCAGACGATTGTCTTTCACCCCTATCTGGATGCCGACCCCGCCGAACTCGCCTTTGGTTTCTACCTGCATCTCCTTGTACATTTCCGGAGTCATATACGCGGAGTGCGGGTCCAGGGTCGCGAGCATGCCGCGGATCGCGCCTTGTATCAGGTCTTTCGGTTTGGTTTCGTCGACATAATGTTTCTGAATCTGGTTCAGGACCTCGGAGAAGGTCTTGAGTTCTTCGTAGGTCTCCCCGGCGTGTCCGGTCCTCTCCGAGCCCTTCCCGATCAAAACTCCGCAGAGAAGCGCGAGCGCGATCATCGGCCCTATCACCCAAGACTTCCTCCGCGACTGCTGTTCCATAGTCTTCACATCCCTTCTTTCAGACTACCGCACATCCCGAGACGGTGCACATCATCGCTTCGCCAGCCACTGGAGAGGGTCGACCGGCTCGGCTCCCTCGCGCAACTCGAAGTATAAAGTATTTTCACCGGTCACGCCCGTATCGCCGGTTTCTCCGATCGGATGCCCTTCCGCTACCTGCTGACCGACTTTGGCCAGGATTTTCGAGGCATGGGCATACAATGAGAAAAAGCCGTTGGCATGATCCAGGATTATAACGAGTCCGTAGCCTTTCAACCAGTCCGCGTAGACCACCGTGCCCGCCATAACCGCGTGGATGAAGCTGCCCTCGGTCGTCCTGATTTCTATGCCTTTGCGCTGCACGTACGTATTGAACGTCGGGTGCTTCTGGCGCCCGAAGTAGGACACCACCGGCCCGTCGGCAGGCCAGGGCAGGGCTCCCTTGGCCCCGCGCGGTGCGCCGGGAGCGGTGGGCGGGCGCATCGCAAGGGCTCGGCGGCGGGCTTCCAACTCGCGCAGCAAACTGTCCACGCGTGAGGCCGACCGTTCTAACTCCTCGACCGCCCGATGGTAGGAATCCTTCTCCTGTGTGATCCTGGCGAGATACACTCTCTTTTCCTTCTGAAGCGACCGGATGTCCGCAAGCTTCTTCTCGATGCTCACCTTGAAGGCGATCATACCTGCACGCGCCTCGGCCCGCTGTCGCTCGGCCTGTTCCATCCGGCTCACGTCCGCGCGGAACGCGTTCAGCAGCTCGAAGTCCTTCTGCGATACCGCCGAGAGATACTGCCGACGCCGCTGAACATCGCCGAACGAGTCCGCGGCCAACAATGCCTTGACATACCCGAATCGTCCTTCCATGTACTGCACACGTAAGCGCGCCAGGATGGCCTCTCGGCGCTCCTGGATACTCCCGCGCATGGCCGCAAGCTGTTCCGTAATTTCCTGGATTTCTCGGTCTTTCTTGTGCAACTTCTTGGTGATCTCCTGGTGCTCCTGACGGTGGCGGACCAGCCGCTCGTCCAACGATTGGATGCCCTGCAGAACGGATTCCCGCTTCTTTTCCGCCTCATCCGCCCGTTTGCGCTTCTCTTCGATCTTGTCCTTGAGCTGTTCGAGGGTCTTTCGTTCCTGTTCGATTTTCTCGGTGATCGGATCGGTTCCGGCT
The DNA here is from genome assembly GCA_964445795.1 of uncultured Nitrospira sp. Taxonomy (GTDB): domain Bacteria; phylum Nitrospirota; class Nitrospiria; order Nitrospirales; family Nitrospiraceae; genus Nitrospira_D. Next base: position 60,791 of record CAYULI010000011.1, read on the forward strand.
ACCCCGACGGACGGCCATCCGCTCCAGAGGGCACTCGCGCAGACAGCCATGGCGACGACCACCCTCTTCATGCGCGCCCCTCCCCGAACCGGCGAAGCGACACGAAACTGCCGGCAAATCCGAGGCCCATGCCCACCATCACCAGCGCCAGGCACATCGACAGCGGAAAAAAAGACATCAGATCGTCGAACCCACTAAAGCGCCCCGCCGTGCGGACCTGCTGTCGAAACAGCTCGAAGCCGATCTTGAGAATGCCCAGGGAAAGCGCGCTGCCGCAGATCCCCAAGACGGCGCCCTCCAGCAAATATGGAACCCGGATAAAGGCGCGGGTGGCCCCGATCAGTTGAAGAATCTCGATTTCTTCCCGTCTGGAGAGGAGCGCCAATCTGATCGTGTTGCCGATGATCGTCACCGCCGCAGCCGAGAGGATCACGCCCACTCCAATGGCCGCCAGCTCGATATAGCGGATGAGGCCGGCCAACGCGTCGATCCACTCCTGATTATAATCGACCTTAGCCACCCCGGCTATGGCCCGCGCCCGTTCCGCCCAGCGCTTTACCGCCTCGGGGGATCGGAAATTCGGCGCCAACGTCACCACGAAGGAAGCGGGCAGTGGGTTCTCCCCAAGCCCCTCCAGCAAGTGCGAATCGGAAGGAAATTGCACCCGAAACTCTGCCAGCGCTTGCTCCTTCGAGATGAAGAGAGCCCCGGCCACCATCCGGTCCGCTTTCAGCTTTCCTTCCAGTTCCTGGATCGCCTCCCGCGTGAGCCGGTCATCCAGGTAGACCATGATCTTGATGTCTTCCTGCAGCCAGCCGGCCACGCTGCGGAGATTGACGTACAGCAACAGGAAAATACCGACGCAGGCCAGCGTGAACGCCGTGGTGAGGATCGCCACGATCGTGGTGGTCCGGTTGGTCCGCATGTTGGCCACGGCCTCGTGGAACAGGTAGACCAGTCGTCTCATACGCCAACTCTCTGTTCCGGGGCCATCACTCCCTGCGTCAGGGTGATGACCCGCCGGTTGACCTGCGCCATCACATGGGGATCGTGCGTGGCGACGATGACGGTCGTCCCGCGCGCATTGATCAACTTGAACAGTTCGATGATCTCCGCCGTCCGCTCCGGATCGAGATTGCCCGTCGGCTCGTCCGCCAGGAGCACAATCGGCCCGTTAACGATCGCGCGGGCGATACACACCCGTTGCTGCTCGCCGGCCGACAGGCTGTTAGGCAATTGATCCTTCTTATGCTCCACCCCGACGGCCCGCAACGCCTCCGTCACCTTCCGGCGGATATCGGAGGCGGCCGCCCCTTGCACGATCAGGGGGAGGGCCACATTGTCGAAGACGGACTTCTTGGACAGAAGGCGGAAATCCTGAAAGACCGACCCGACCTTCCGGCGCAGGTACGGCACCTCGGACTGCTTGAGCTTCGTGACGTTTCTTCCCTGCACGAAGATTTGCCCTTCGTCCGGCTGCTCGGCCCCGATCAGCATCCGCAGGAGCGTCGATTTGCCGGACCCGCTCGGTCCCATTACCAGAACGAACTCGCCCTTCTCGATGTCCAGCGTCACATCGGACAGCGCAGCCCGGCGATCGTAGAATTTGGAGACATGGATCAGCTGAATCATCGCATCCATCGAACGTCTCCGTCATCCCTTTAGAACCGGCCCTCGTCGCTCACGTCGAAGGCGTTCTCCACATGGTCCAGGCGTAGACCGTCCGCCTCCTGCCCTTGCACCAGCACGACGTCGAACCGGCAGGCCCGGTCGGTCCAATGGCGCTGGGCCAGGTACTGCGCAGCGAGTCTCACCAGCTTGGCCCGCTTGCGCCGGTCCACGGCGAGCAGCGCGCCGCCGAACGCTCCCGTAGCTCGCGCCTTCACCTCGACGAAGACGATGACTCCGGCATCTTCCGCTACTAGGTCCAGTTCGCCTAGGCTGGAACGTAGATTCCGCGCGAGAATCCGATACCCTTTAGCGCGCAGAAACTGTTCGGCCCGCGTTTCACTGGCCTGTCCGAATTGATGCCGCGGATCCTGGGTGGCCATGTAACTCCGCGCTCACTCAGCGGACGCCCGAGTTCGTGGGGCTGGCCTGGCGTTCGGAGGCGAGAGCAGCGCGTGGCGCACAGGCGAGAACGTCCGACGATGAAGGAGGCAAGGGCCGTGCTCCGCGAGCAGACGCAGATGCTCTTCCGTCCCGTACCCTTTGTGCGCAAGGAAATTATACTGCGGGAATGCGTCATGAAACGCTGCCATCATACGGTCTCTGGTTACTTTCGCGACGATAGACGCGGCCGCGATGGACAGAACCAACGCATCGCCTTTCACGATCGGGCGCGACGGGATCGGCACAGCAGGCAGCTCCACGGCATCGAGCAACAAGTAATCGGGGCGAGGATTCAGATCCTCGATGGCCCGCCGCATGGCCAGCCGTGTAGCTTCCAGAATGTTAAGGGTGTCGATTTCACCGGCATCGGCCGAACCGATCCCCACGCCCAGGGCCTTTTCGAGGATGAGAGCGTACAAGCGCTCCCGTTCGGCCCCGGGCAGTCGTTTGGAGTCGTCGACCCCGGGCAGGCGGCAACGGAACGGCAAGACGACGGCAGCGACCACGACCGGACCGGCCAGGGGGCCGCGACCGGCCTCATCCACACCGGCAATGTGACGATAGCCACACCGCCTCGACTCTTGCTCAAAATCGGTGGTGGGTCCCACCAGACGCTCTCCCCGATCAGACGCTCGATGCAAGTAACCGAGAGACCCGCGGGCGCGAGGACTGTGTGGGGGAATTATGCCTTGACAGCGTCTTCCGTTTCGACCGCAGGTTGCGGGGATACTTTTCCTTCTCCCACAAACTCGCGTTCTTCGACCTTGGCAAACTTCCCCTTTTTCGACCGGAGATAGTATAGCTTGGCGCGACGGACTCGTCCTTGCCGGACGACATCAACCCTGGTCACGATCGGCGAATGCAACGGGAAAATCCGCTCGACGCCGACACCGTAGGACACCTTGCGCACCGTGAAGGTTTCCGTGTTCAAGGACCCCTTACGGGCGATCACGACGCCTTCATAGACCTGGATGCGCTCTTTTTCCCCCTCGACCACTTTGACGTGGACGCGGACCGTGTCCCCGATTTCAAAATCGGGGATTGTTTTCTTCATGAAAGATTGCTGGATTCGCTCTAACCGGTTCATCGTTTTACCCCTCCTCCCCACATCGCATCGGCATCGTGGCGATGCCCTCGTTCATCAATTCGTTCAGCAGCCGTCGATCTTCGTCGTTCAGCACCCGATCTCGGATCAGATCGGGCCGACAAAGATACGTGCGGCGCAAGGCCTGCTTCCGGCGCCACAACCGAATCGCCTCGTGATGTCCCGAGAGCAAGACCTCCGGCACGCCCATGCCGCGAACCTCGGCCGGCCTCGTGTAGTGCGGATATTCCAGGAGCGAATCAGAAAACGACTCTTCGATCACGGACTCGGGATCGCCCAACACACCGGGCACCAGTCTGGCGGAGGCGTCGATCAGGACAAGGGCCGGCAATTCGCCACCCGTCAGGACATAGTCGCCAACCGAGATTTCTTCCGGGGATAGCGCAACCCTGACACGCTCATCCACCCCCTCATAATGCCCGCACAGAATCACGATGCGACGCCGCTCGGCAGCGAGTTGTCGGGCGTAGTCCTGCGTGAATGGGCGGCCTTGCGGCGAGGGAAACAACAAACGTATGTCTTCCCCGCTCGCCCGAGCCTCCTCGCGCAATGTGTCCACGGCGCGCAGAATGGGTTCAGCTTTCATGACCATGCCCGCTCCTCCGCCGTAGGGAATGTCGTCGGCCACTTTGTGCCGGTCCGTCGTAAAGTCGCGCAGGTTGCGCACGCGCACATCGAGCAGCCCCTTGTCCTGCGCGCGTTTCATGATGCTCTGGCCGAGCACCGGCGAGACCATGTCGGGAAAGAGCGTCAGCACCTCGAAGCGCAGCATCTTTATTCTCCCAGCCCTTCGATCATGCGCACGACCATGATGCGCTGCTCTAGGTCCACCGCCGCGACCAGATCCTTCGCAGCGGGAATCAGGGTTTCCTTGCCATTCCGGCGCACGACGAACACATGATTGCCTGGCAAGTCCCAGATCTCTTCGAGCACGCCGACCGGCTCTCCCTGCTCGGTCTGCACCGCCAATCCCACCAAATCGCACGCGTAATACTGCCCGTCAGGCAGCGCCGGCACGGTCCCGCGCGGCACCTGGATCAATCCGCCGCGCCAGAGTCCCGCCTCCTCAGGCGTCGTCAGCCCGGCTAGGCTCAGGATGTAGCCGGTGCCGGCCCGGCGAACATGGGTCACGGTGGTATGCATCGTCCGGCCGTCCTGCGCCACGAGACTCACGGCCATCAACCCTTCGAGCCGTCCCGGAACGTCACTGAGCGAGCGCACTTTCACCTCGCCTCTCACGCCGAATGGCCGTTCGATCCGGCCCACCGTCACCGTGTCGAGCTGACCGACCATCTTTACTTTGCGGCAGTCTTTTTCCGTGCAGCCTTTTCTTCCTCAAACTGTTTCCAGACGCCCGACCGGCGAAGCAGCGTCCGCACGGTGACCGATGGCTGGGCACCCTGCCGTAACCACGTCAGGACTCGCTCCGACTTGAGTTCCGGCACACCGGCCTCCTTCAGCGGGTCGAAGATCCCGAGGATCTCGAGGAACCTCCCGTCCCGCGCCTTCCTGGAATCCGCCGCCACCAGCCGATACATGGGTCGCTTGTGTCTGCCTGTCCGCGCAAGTCTCAAATGAACCGCCACACTGTCCTCCTTGCTAATCGAGCCGACGGCCATCAGCGTTCAGCCGTCCGCTTCTTGGTTGTAGATGTCGCCTGCGACAGGGCGAGCGAGCCGTTCGCCGACAGCTTCGCCTCACATCGAGCGCACGAGTTGGGCAAGTTGCCGCCGCGCTCCGGCGCCCGTCATGGCTTTCGCCAGCTTCTTGGCCGACAAGAACTGTTTGATCAACCGGTTCACGTCCTGCACGCTGGTTCCGCTGCCGCGCGCGATGCGTTTCTTCCGGCTGCCGTTGATGATCGTGTAATCCCGGCGCTCGCGCACCGTCATCGAATCGATAATGGCCGCCACCCGACGCATCCCGCGCTCCGGCTTCTCGCCCTCGATCGCCGCCTTCAGCTTTTGTCCTCCAGGCAACAGATCGAGGATCTGATCCAGCGAGCCAAGCCGATTCATCTGGCCAAGTTGCGCGCGGAAATCCTCGAGCGTGAAGCTGTTGCTCGTGAACCGTTTCTGGGCTTCTTCCGCCTGTTCCCGCGTGAAACTCTCCTGGGCCCTTTCGATGAGCGTGAGCATATCGCCCATGCCGAGAATGCGCGAAGCCATCCGGTCCGGATGAAACACTTCCAAGGCGTCCAGTTTTTCTCCGACACCGAGAAACTTGATCGGTTTTCCGGTAACGGCGCGAATGGACAGAACGGCGCCGCCCCGCGCGTCGCCTTCTACTTTCGTGAGAATGATGCCGGTCAGGCCCACCTTCTGGTCGAACTGCCCCGCCATCGTCACGGCATCCTGACCGGTCATCGCATCCGCCACCAACAGCACTTCGTGCGGCGCCACGGTCGCCTTCACGGCTGCAAGCTCTGCCATCAATTCGTCGTCGATATGGAGGCGCCCACCGGTATCCAGCACCACCAGGTCAAACCCCTGTTCCCGTCCTCGCGCCACCCCGGTCTGGCAGATTCGCACGACATCCGCTTGCGAGGCGGCGGTACGATCAGTACGATAGACTTCGATGCCGAGATCGCGTCCCAACGCACTGAGCTGGTCGCCCGCCGCCGGTCGCCGCGGGTCCGCAGCGACCAAGAGGACCCGCTTGCCTTGATTCTTGAACAAGCGTGCCAGCTTGCCGCAGGTCGTCGTCTTCCCCGCGCCCTGCAGACCGACCATCATCACAACGGTGGGCGGCTGCGAATGGAGCGAGAGCCCGGCCCGTTCACCGCCCATCATCTCGCGCAACTCGTCCCAGACGACCTTCACCACCTGGTGCCCGGGGGTCAGGCTGTGCAACACCTCCTGGCCGACGGCCTTCTGACGGACGCGCTCGATGAAGTCCTTGACGATCTTGAAGTTGACATCGGCCTCCAGGAGTGCCAATCGCACTTCTTTTAAGGCCTCGGCGATGTTCTGCTCCGAGAGCACACCCTGCCCACGGAGTTTTTTCAGAATTTTCTCGAACTTCTCGCTTAATGCGTCGAGCATAGGGTCACAAAGAAAGAGGCCATCGAAGCCTTGTACCAGAATCTCCGATCGCCTCGAAAAATCTAGAAAAAGAGCATCGAGCAGTGTATAGAACGGAGGGAGGACAAGTCAAGCGAGTTGGAAGCCGTTGGATTTGTTGACACGCCCGATACCTTCCGCTAAGGTGGCGTCAATTACCGCACTTTCTGGAATCCGGAAAGGAGCCGGAACCGCCGCGTGCGAAAATCACCCTGGATCCTTCTTATTTTCGTGCTCATCGGAGGACTTCTTGGCGGAATCCTTGGTGAAATTCTCCATGTCATGGCCCCCCAAGGCACGATTCAAAGCATCTTTTCCACCCACTTCACCCCTGGAATCAGCCCCCCGCTGACCATCGATCTGGTCCTGGTCAAACTCACATTGGGATTCAGCGTCAAAGTGAACATCCTGAGCATTCTGGGGATGTTCATCGGTGTGTATTTGTACAAGCACGTTTAGGACCGAACCTCCAGGTTCTTCAGCCGCAAGGACCGGACGCGATCCCGTAACTCGGCGGCCCGTTCGAAGGCGAGTTCTTTCGCCGCCGCCTTCATCTCCAGTTCCAGCCGGTGAATGAGCTGTTCGACCGACTCGGAATCCCGATAAGGTTCGACCGTCTCGGCAACCAGGTCCAGTTGAACATAGTCCATCTCCGCGGCAGCATACTCGAGGGCCGGTATCCCCTTCTTTACGGTCGTGGGGGTGATGCCGTGGGCCCGGTTATATTCCGCCTGAATCGCGCGGCGGCGTGCGGTTTCGTCGAGAGCCATCTTCATGGAGTCGGTCACGGTGTCTCCGTAAAAAATCACCCGGCCGTTGACGTTCCGTGCCGCCCGGCCGGCGGTCTGGATGAGCGCGCGGAACGAACGCAGATACCCTTCCTTGTCGGCGTCGAGGATCGCCACCAGACTCACCTCCGGCAGATCGAGCCCCTCGCGCAGCAAATTGATACCCACCAGCACATCGAACACCCCGCGCCGGAGATCACGCACGATTTCAGCCCGCTCCAACGTCTTGACGTCGGAGTGAAGATACCGCACTTTCAACCCAAGATCGTGATAGTACTCCGTCAGGTCCTCCGCCATGCGCTTGGTCAGCGTGGTGACGAGTACACGCCCCCCTTTGGCCACCTCGGAGCGAACCTCCCCGAGCAGATGGTCCACTTGCCCATTCGCCGGACGAACCTCGATGAGGGGATCCATGAGTCCGGTGGGGCGGATGATTTGCTCCACAACCTCGCCGCCGGCACGTTCCAACTCGTAGGGACCGGGCGTCGCCGACACGTACACGACCTGATTGAGGCACCGTTCGAACTCCTCGAATTTCAGCGGGCGGTTGTCGACGGCAGAGGGCAGGCGGAAGCCGTATTCGACGAGCGTCCGTTTGCGCGAATAGTCGCCCTCGTACATGCCGCCGACTTGCGGAATCGTTGCATGGGACTCGTCGACGATGAGCAGAAAATCCTTCGGGAAATAATCCAGCAGGGTGGGCGGCGGCTCGCCCGGAGCACGCCCGCTCAGATGACGCGAGTAATTCTCGATTCCGTGGCAATAACCCATGGCGCGGATCATCTCGAGATCAAACCTGGTGCGCTGTTCGATCCGTTGCGCCTCGACGAGCTGCCCTGCCTTCTTGAAATAGGCCACCCGCTCCTCCAACTCCTCCTCAATGCCCGCGATAGCCCGTTCGTAGCGGTCGGGCGCGATCAAGTAGTGCGTGTTCGGATACACGGCGACTTTCGGCAGTTTGCCCAGCGACTTGCCGGTCAACGGGTCGATTTCATGAATGGCGTCCACTACATCGCCGAAGAGTTCGATCCGCACCGACTTGGCCTCCGACGACGCCGGAAAAATTTCGATCACGTCCCCGCGCGCCCGGAACGTCCCGCGATGAAAATCAGTGTCGTTGCGTTCGTATTGAATCTCTACGAGCTTCGCCAGAATTTTCTCTCGCCGCGTTTCCATGCCCTCTTCCAGATACACGAGCATGTCGTGGTACACCTCCGGAGACCCCAGACCGTAGATGCACGAAACCGACGACACGATCACGACGTCGTTGCGCTGCAGCAGGGCCGTGGTCGCCGAGTGCCGCATCTGGTCGATGGCGTCGTTGATGGAAGCGTCCTTCGCGATGTAGGTATCGCTCTGCGGGATGTAGGCCTCCGGCTGGTAGTAGTCGTAATAGCTGACGAAATACTCGACCGCGTTGCGGGGGAAAAACTGCTTGAACTCCTGATAGAGCTGGCCGGCCAGCGTCTTATTGTGCACGAGGACGAGCGTCGGCTTCTGAACCCGCTCGATCAGGTTGGCCATCGTGAAGGTCTTGCCCGAACCGGTGACGCCGAGCAATACCTGATGCTTCTTGCCGGCCGCGATCCCGGCCGCCAGCTTGGCGATCGCTTCCGGCTGGTGGCCGCACGGCTTGAAGGGAGCTTCGAGGACGAACGATGGCATGGGAACCTCCGGCCGTCATCTTACCAAAGGGACGTCCGTGGCACTACCGGAGGGCGAGTCGTACAGCGGCAAAACGAAGAGGGCTGCCGGATAGTCCGGCAGCCCTCTTTAAAAAGGGAGTCGAACCGCTTAGCGTCGGCCGCCTCCGCCGAATCCTCCTCGACCTCCGCCTCCGCCGACGCGAGGTTCTTGGGGCCGCGCTTCATTGACCGTCAAGGTACGGCCGCCCAGTTGCGTGCCGTTCAACGCGGTAATCGCCGCTTGCGCTTCAGCTTCGGACGACATTTCCACGAACCCGAACCCACGGGATTGTCCCGTAAACTTGTCCGTGATGATCCGGGCCGAGGTTACCGTCCCATGAGCCGCAAACAGATCGCTCAGTTGCTGCTCGGTCGTCGAATAGGGCAATCCACCAACGTAGATCTTCGAACCCATTGGGTTCCTCCTTTGAGAAAATGCTGTAGTCCTGAACTCGAGAACGAAACGAGGAAGGAAGGGGCCGAAGACGTCAACACGGCGGCGCTTAGCTCTGGCTTCCGATCAAATTCCCGGGCAGGACCAAAACAACATCGATTCAGGCCTTGTCACTCTCACCACTTGTCTGCCAGGCCTCTCGCATCCAAGCACCGGTATGCTACTCCAAACGCGCGAAAAAAGGCAAGTTCGGACGGGAATCCCGCCATTCCCTCTCCTTAGTAGGCAGCCGGAGGAGAGAGCGGTCGATGCGAAAACAGGGGAACTGCATGGAACGTATCGAAAAGTAAGGCGGAATTTCCGCGAACCAGGAGGCCCACCTGGCCGAGACCCAACATCTGGTCTTCGACAGACAACACCAAGGTGCCGTCCACGAAGGTCTCGATAAAATCCTTGCTGATGATCGTGTTGCGCTGCACCCGGAGGGTATGCCAGTCGACCGATTTCAGTTGAATAGGGGTCTGGGCCAGCACGGTTTCTTTTCCGTCGACCACCCGTACCACTTGGGCCGTGAGTCCCTGCACGTCCACCACCGCGGCGTAAAAATTCATAGGATCCTTCGCGCCGAATACAACTCCGCCGATCGCAGATGGCCCGACCGCGGCCCGAAAACGGATCGACAGATCCGGATACTCGTAATTCAATCCCTTAGCCAGCAGAAGCCGGTGACAAGTCGGTGTGGCGCAACGCGACGAGGCGACCACGACGTTCGGGGGGGTCGGAGCAGACGCATCGGTCTGGACGACCCAGCCCCCCTGTTCTTCGTCACCGCCCAGCGTCACCACCACGAAGCCCGCAGGGCTGCGGTTCACGGTGTCCGCATCGAACGTCCACTTCCGGAAGAGATCGCCCAGGGCCTGCTTTTTCAGATTCGCTTCCTTCTCCTCCTGCGTCTCGTACTGCACCGCGAGGGCGTCGAATCCGGTGGCTAACTCTCCGCCCCACACTATGAGCAGGATGAGCAGGCCGACCATTGCTGTCGCCAACCGGCCCGACTTTCTGATCCCGTTCGGCCCCATGACCCTGTTCCTTTTCTCCGGTGCCGCTTTCTCTCATCTGTTCCGGCGACGTTCGGACATTGGAGATCGCGCCGGATCGTTTACCGGTCCTGCTTGATCTCTAGGATTTCCCGTTGCAGCCTGTCCCGTTCGGCAAGAATCTTCTTACGCCGCTGCCACCGGTCCCAAGTCCACCACCGCAGCCGCTGATTGAACGTGACGGTCGGGGGAGACACGCTTCCTCCCGGCGCATGCTGAAAGTCGTACCCCTTGTGGCGGTCACGATTCTCAAAGAATCGACGATAGAGGTGATCGTACAGCCCATTCCCCGATCCGCCGGCAACCACCAGACGCTCCTTTCTTCTATAGCAATAACTCCAAGAGTTCGCGCCGCAGAACCCTCGATGTCCGTTCGGCGCGTTCATCATACGATTGCACGCCGGTCGAAGAGAAGAGCCTCAGCAGCACCTACACCGCCACCGCATGGTCAGACCGTATAGTGCTTGTCGGGAAAGACCCATAGTACCGTGCTTCGGCAAAACGGCGCAACGGGGTGCCTGCCCCAAGCTTGTGCTATAGTGGCGTCCACTGCGAGGAATGATGAGGCCTGTTATTGTTGTTCTGGCCGCGGCTTGTGCCATGGCCAGCGGCCTATGGACCGGTGGCGCGGCAGGGATGGACCCGACCATTGCGTCGCCCGACTGGCTAGGCGAGGCGCTGAAACAGGTCTCGTCCGAACGGATGATTGCAGACATTGCAGAGCTGAGCGGTCCTTCGTTCCTCGGACGCCAGACCGGTTCACCCCAGGACGCCGCATCGGCTGCCTTCGTCGCTGATCGCTTCAGCACCCTCCGGCTGCACCGCCCACCCGCTCCGCCCGCCAAAAACCAACCGGCGCCCCTTCCCTCTCGAGAATGGCAACAAGTAACTCGGGTCAGCGTCACCACTGTCTCGGATCCCGCCGTCCTGCAGGTCGGGTCGTCCAGAGACCAGGTGTCGCTACGCATCGGAGAAGACTTTCTTCCGATCCTGGATTCTCCGCCAGCCGACATCCCGCAGACCCCCGTGGTCTTTGTGGGCTACGGATTAGTCGATCCCTCGCGAGGCTATGACGACTACACCGGCCTCGATGTGAAAGATCGGATTGTGCTGTTCCTCCGCGGCAAACCCGATCACTATGCGGGACCGGCCGCTCATCACGACAAAGAGCGCGTCGCAAAGGAGAAGGGGGCACGGGCGTACCTGACGGCGACTGGCCCGGTTCTGAGCGCCTACGAAGTGCGCCGTGGCGTGACGGGGAAACCGACCGCCTTCTATAGCGGCACGCCGGATCCGTCGCGATTGCCCGGCGCATGGATCAGCACCGAACAGGCGGAGGCCCTGGTCGCGCATAGCGCCGGCCGCCCCTCGCTCCGCGTTCTGCAGGAAGAGATCGCGAAGATCGGTATTCCGCGGTCCCTGGCGACCGACGCCACGGCTTCCATGCGGTGGGACAGCCGGTCGGCTGACGGGACGCTCTACAATGTGGTGTCGGCGCTTCGCGGCTCCTCGGCCCGGGCCGAGGAAGCCGTGATCATCGGAGCGCATCGCGATCACTTCGGACGGCAGGCCGGGCTGCTCTTCCCTGGAGCAGACGACAACGCTTCGGGCACGGCGGTCCTTCTCGAAGTGGCGCGGCTCCTCGCGCAAGCGCCGGCGGCGCCGAAACGGTCCGTGCTGTTCGTCTCGTTCAGCGGCGAAGAACAGGGGCTGCTTGGTTCGCGGCTCTACGTTTCCCAGCCGGTCGTACCGCTGGCGAAAACGATCGCCATGATCAACGTCGATCACGCCGGAATCGGGAACGGACGGTTGACGGTCGGAGTGACGGGAATGGAGAAGACTGTGGCCGCCGAGGCGGGACAGCTCGTGGGGCTTGCGGACAAGCTCGATCTCTTCGGATTTTTCCCCGGGGGCGACCACGTCCCTTTCAAGGAAGCCGGGGTCCCGACCGTCACGGTCGTCAGCGGCGGAGTCCATCCGCACTTTCACCAGCCGACCGACACCGCCGATACGATCGATCCGGAGATTCTTCGATCTGTCGCCCGCTATGTCTTGGCATTGACATGGCAGTTGGCCAACGCACCGTGAGTCCCGTGAGATGATGCCGTCACCGGTCATTCGTCAATCTCAGGTCAGACGCAGGGAATTTGAACGGTCCCGTCGCGATTGACGCTCGGCGCATGACGCCGTTGCAATCTCGCGAGAACACCAATCGGGAAGGGTGTACTTCGACACGCAGGGGCGTGGCGGGTGAGAGGAACCGAGTTGTTCAACAGCCTCCTATGGGATGTCGTCAAGGAGGGTGGAAGTAATCCCAGGCAATGGAGCCGTTTGCCGGGGAGGGCCCGGCAGAACGATAGGAGAGCCGACTTGATTGGCGCCCTGAATGAGTCCGATCGACAGCTGCGGCCCCAACGTCATCACCGCTCCGCTCCAGGCCTGACCGGTCGTGGGATTTCGAAAGCTGAACGACTCGAAGTTCTGTCCAGGCGTGTATAGATAGCCCTGCGTGCCCTGGCCGTCAATGTAGAGATTGCCGGGCCCGGTCAAGTTGAACAACGGAGCCACGCCGCCGTCAAACGACCGGACACTGGAAATCGTCTGCGCCCATGCGGAGGGCACGGTAATCGCCCCTCCCATCGCGCATGCGCACAGCATCCCGATGAGCAGCCGGCGATCCTGTCCGCTTAGCGACACCATGATCGACTCAAAATATTCATGACAGCGTCAGTCGACAACATTATAGTACCTTCTCCAGTCCATTGTCGATCAAAGGGGGCCCCTATGAATCCGACCATACCCTTCTCGTCCCGGTGGCGTACCGCCATCGTCGTTGCCAGTCTCTGGAGCATCACCGCGCCGAAGACCGGCTGGAGTCTCGACGTCACCAGCCCGGCGCCGACTGAACGTCGCGAGGCCATCTCGCTGGCCGACGCCGCCCTGCGCGCGCTCCAGAACAACCTGGACATCACGATCAGCCGCCAGACGAAAGAGAGCCGGCTGTTCGATATCGTCGTTGAGCAGGCCAAGTTCGACCCGACGCTGAGCGTGAACGGACAGTACAACCGAACGGTGAACCCGCTCAACCGACCCGTATTCGGCGGTACTGGGGGCGTGCTGAGCGATATCCTCACATTTGACCAACGGAGTCACTCGGTGACGCTGGACGCGACTCAGAATCTGATTACGGGAGGAAACATCGATTTGAATTATAGTCCCGCTCGATCCAACGTGAACCAGAACCTGGCGACCGGGTTCCTCTTCAACCCGGCCTACACCGGTGGCTTGGCTCTCACGTTGACGCAACCGCTGCTGCGGAACGCCGGGATCGATATCACCAAGACCTTCATCAAGGTCGCGCAGAACAACGCCGACGTGGAACAGCACGTCTTCCGCGACCGGGTCCTCACGGTCATCGCCACGGTGGAGCAAACCTATTGGGAACTAGTCTTCGCGAATGAGAATCTAAAGGTCGCGCAGGCCGCGCTCAAAGCCGCCGAAGAGCTGCTTGCGAGCAATCGCGCCAAGGCCAAGGCGGGCGTCATGTCCATCGTCGACGTCCTGCAGGCCGAGGCAGCCGTCGCCTCGCGCGTGGAACAGGTGCTGGTGGCGGAAAAAGCGATCCGTGACCAGGAAGATCAATTGCGCCGTCTGCTCAACCCCGGCGAAGCGGAGTTGCGCCAAGACGTTCGCCTGACGCCTACGGACCAGCCGGTCACGGTCCTGGAGCCCCTCAGCCTCCAGGAGGCGATCGACACGGCGATCGAACAACGTCCCGAAATCGTGCAGGCGAAAAAGAACGTCGAGTCCGGGGAATTGAACAAGCAGTTCGCCAGGAACCAGTTGTTGCCGACCCTCTCGTTCCAGGGCACGATGGGGCTGGCGGGTCTCGGCAAGGACTACGGGGATTCGGTCAGCAAGAACTTCAGCGCCGACTTCTACAACTATGGCGCCGGCCTCGTGTTGAGTTATCCCCTCGGCAATCGGTCCGCCATCAGCACCTACAATAAACGGCAGCTTGAGGCCAAGAACGCTGAGGCCGCGCTGGCCAGCGTGCGGCAGCAAGTCATCGTCGGGGTCCGCGAGGCCGTCCGCCGCGTGCAGACGGATTTCAAGCGCATCGAAACGACGCGCTCGGCCCGCATCATGGCGGAGAAGCAGCTCCAGGCAGAACAGGAGCGGTTGAAGGTCGGTTTGAGCACCACCCGCTTCGTCTTGGATTTCCAGCGGGATCTGGCCACCGCCCAGGGCAACGAGCTGCGCGCGATCGTCGATTACAATAAGTCGCTGTCCAATCTTGCCCGGCACAAAGCGACCACGCTGGACCGTTACCACTTGGAACTGCAATAGCCGCCGCGATGGGCCCTGCGCCGGAAGGTCGGTCCTCGCCGACGCCAGCCACGGAACGGGGAGCGGCGCTGGCCCTGCTCCCCATCGCCGCGACCCTCGACTACTACGCCCTTCCCCCTTCGATCCAAGAACAGACGCTGGTCCAGCTTGCGCCGCAGATTCTGGCCTATCTTGCCTCTGGAGTATGGGCTGCTCACAATCGGGCGATCCTGACGAGGCTGGGGCTGAACCCCGCTGGGCTCCGAGCCGGGATCCGCTGGGGAATTGTGACCGGCCTCTCCCTCGGCTGCCTGAATACGGCCGTCATCCTCGCGGCCTACCCCGCGCTAGGCTACGACATCGCCTTCTTGAAAGAGACGCCGCACAGCCGGCTCCCGGTACTCGTCATGGTTCCCTGGTTCGTCTGCGGGATCGCGTTGTTCGTCGAACTCAACTTTCGCGGCTTTCTTCTGGGACGGCTCGCCAGCCTGGAGTCGGGCTGGTGGAAATCCGAAACGGTCTGCCGTTTGTCCCCGCTCGCGCTGTTCGCCAGCTCGTTGACGTTTTCGTTCGACCCGTTTATGGTCGCGACATTCCGACATCTTCACTGGATCGGCGTCTGGGATGGGCTGATCTGGGGCATAATCTGGCTGCGCACGCGTAATCTTTATGCCACAATCGTCGCGCACGCGGTCGAGGTCATCGTCATGTATTTGGCGGTGCGCGCGGCACTGAGTTAGCGGTTGATTCCATGAATCCCTCTTTCTCCAGCTTTCTGGTCAACGATGTCTTTGGCGACCCCGGCGTCTATGTGGACATCCGCTGGTCCAAGCGGGCGCTGCTCTTCGACCTCGGCCACAATGACGGGCTGGGACCGACCAGGCTGTTGCGAGCCAACGACATCTTCATTTCTCATACCCATATGGACCATTTCATCGGATTCGATGCCGTCCTCCGGGTCGCATTGGGTCGCGGCAAGACCCTGCGGCTGTTCGGCCCTCCCGGTCTCATCGAAAACGTGCAGGGCAAATTGCGCGGCTATACCTGGAATCTGGTCGACGGCTATCCGCTCGCCATCGACGTCAGGGAGTTCCACCGGCAAGAGGTCCGGCAGGCATGCTTTCACGCGGGGGACGCGTTCCGGCTGTCGGAGCGTCCGGCGCGTCCGCTCGCGCTGGACCCGGTCACCGAACGCTTCACGGTGCTGGTCGACCCCATGTTCACCGTTCGTGCCGTCGCCTTGAACCACCGCATCCCCTCGTTCGCCTTTGCGTTGGAAGAGCAATTCCATATCAACGTCAACAAGCAGAAACTGCACGACGCCGGCCTGCCGGTCGGCAAGTGGCTCAAGGACGTGAAACAGCACATCTGGCAGGGGCGTCCCGATGATTTTCGGTTCACCGCCCTCCTCTACGACGAGCACCGCCGGGAAGAACGCGAGTTTGTGCTGGGCGAGATCAAGGAGCGGTTTCTCACGATCTCACGGGGACAGAAGATCGCCTATGTCGTGGATGCCCGTTACGACGACGAGAACGAAGCGAAGATCGTCGCTCTGGCCCGCGATGCCGACGTCTTTTACTGCGAGGCGCCGTATCTGGACGTCGATGCCGAAAAGGCCCGCGACCGCTTTCACCTGACCGCCAGGCAGGCGGGGATCTTGGCGCGCAAGGCGCGGGTGCGCGACCTCGTGGTCTTTCACTTTTCTCCGCGGTATACGGGTCACGGAGATGCGCTGGAACGGGAGGCGATGGAAGCCTTCAGGGAACGTGAGGAGGACTGTCTGTGACCGAGCTGCTAAAGTACATTGTATACTTCGTGCTGGGCGGCGCCATCGTAAGTCTGTCCACCTACCTCGGCTCGCAGGGCAGGTCGTTCCTCGCCGCCTTTGCGAGTACCTTTCCCGCCATCACCGGAGTCACGTTCGTGTTGATGTATCTGAACGGCGGGAGCGACGCCATTGTCGGCTATGCCAAGAATCTCTTATGGTTCGTCCCGCCCTGGATGGTCTACGTGATGGCAATGATCGCCGGCGTACCCCGTTTCGGCTTTTGGCCAGCCATGTTCGGCTCACTGGTCCTGTATATGGGCTGCGTCGGGCTGGTGAAATGGGCGAGCCGGCACTTGTCCTAGATGCGGGTGGGCAGGCCTACATGGCGCCGCTGAAGTGCAACCGCTTCATTTCGCTGACGGCGCCCACCATCCGATCGAGGACGGTGGTCACCGATCGGCTGGCCTGCTGCGAGGGACCGTTGCTGCCGGCCCAGATGTCCGGCGGATCGGCGAGTTCCCGCACGTTTTGACAGAACTGCAGGATGGTCCGCTTCCAGTGGATGGCGTCGGTCGCGTCGTCCAGAAACTGGACGCGATCTTGCGAAAAGGGCCGATCGAACTGCCCAGCCCGGAGCCGCCACATCTGCTCCATCGCCTGCTGCCGTTCTGAGTCGAGAGCCAACCCGTCTGCCCGCTCGTTGAGCGCGGCGAAAAACCCTGCTACCACCTGCTCGTTTTCCGAATCCGGGAAGACACCGACGCAGGCCTGTACGAGCAGGTACTTGAAGAAGAGAAAGACCTCGGCACTGATACGGGATTCGTTGGCGGAAGGGTCGTACGCGCGGGCGAGCTCCCGCAGGGCGTCGGCTGGCGACTCCTGCAAGGTGGCGCCCAGAAGCTGCGCGAGTTGGCGGCCGACCTGCAGATACAACGACGGCAGAGAACCGGATGCCATGCCTTCCCCTATTCGACGACCACCGCAGTCCCGCTGGCGCTGACCATCAGCATACTGCCGTTGGCGCCGATCGTCTCGTAATCGATGTCGATGCCGACGATCGCATTGGCGCCCAGGTGCCGAGCCTGCTCGCGCATTTCGCCGAGCGCAATGTTCTTGGCCTTGCGCAGCTCCGCTTCGTAGGCCGCCGACCGCCCGCCCACAATATCACGAATCAAGGCGAACAAGTCCCGAAAGATGTTCGCCCCGAGAATGGCGTCTCCCGACACCAAGCCCAGATATTTGACCGCCTTCCTGCCTTCGATGCCGTTCGTCGTCGAAAGAATCATGCCCCTCCTCCCCGGATGACTCCATCCTCTCATCGAGCCGACTATTCGCCAAGCCTTTCCTGAATCCCCGTTGAAGCGAGGGGAGCGGACTGCTAGGATTATATGTTTCCCATTCCCGGAGCCCGAGCCGTGGCCCCCACCCCTCTGCCGCCGGAACCGCCCCGCGACCTCATCATCGAGGGCGCGCGACAGAACAATCTGAAAAACATCTCCCTGCGCATCCCCCACGACGCCGTAACGGCAATCACCGGCTTGTCCGGATCGGGCAAATCATCACTCGCCTTCGACACCATTTTCGCCGAAGGCCAGTGGCGCTATGTGGCGTCGCTTTCCACCTACGCCCGGATGTTCCTCGATAAAGTGCCTCGCCCCGATGTGGACCGACTCCTCAATGTCCGCCCGGCGATTGCCATCGAACAAAAGAACCAGGTGCGAACCGCCCGATCCACCGTCGGCACGACCACGGAGATCGCCGATCTGTTGCGGCTGCTCTTCGCTAAAATCGGCAGACCGACGTGTCCCGATTGTCGGGAGGAGGCGCGATCGTTCTACCCGGAGAGCGTCGCAGACGATCTGCTCGAACGGTTCCCTGAAGCGCGGGCGATGGTCCTGTTCCCCGTGCCAGCTCCACCACGGAAGCAGGAAGAGGCATTCATCCAATCGCTACTGACTCGCGGCTTCACCAGGCTGAAAGCGGGAGACGACATCCTCGATCTGCACGAACCCCATTCCTCATTCCCTCTCCCCCTCTACGTCATCCTCGATCGGCTCGTGCTCAGAAAGGACGACCGGTCGCGTCTTGTGGAAGCGATCGAGACGGCGTTCCGCGAGGGAGACGGCACCTGCGTCGTCGATGTCATCGGCCACGGCCTGCACTCCTACAGCACCGGGTTTCGTTGCCCACGGTGCGGGCGCACGTTTGAGCCGCTCAGGCCGGTCCTGTTTTCGTTCAACCATCCGCTCGGTGCCTGTCCCGAATGCAAAGGCTTCGGGAACGTGCTGCGCTACGATCCGGATCTCGTCATTCCCGATCACGACAAGTCGTTGGCGCAAGGCGCCATTGAGCCCTGGAGCAAACCGGGGACCGACTGGTGGCAGAAGCAAATGCTCCTGGCCATGAAACGAATGGGGGTCGACGTCACCGTGCCGTTCAAGCGCCTCCCCGAGGAAACCCGGCGATTGCTCTGGACGGGCGACAGGTCATTTGACGGCATCGACGATTTCTTCGCATACATGGAAAACAAACGCTACAAATTGCACGTCCGCGTGCTGCTGAGCCGCTACCGCACGCCGTTCGATTGCCCGACCTGCCACGGGAGCCGCCTGAAGCCGGCCGCCCGCTTCGTGAAGATCGCGGGGAAGGACATCCACGAGGTGACCGAGCTGACGATCGGCGCTGTGCTCGCCTGGTTGGAGTCGCTGGCATTGCGTCCATTCGAACGCGACATTGCCGCCGACATTCTCACCCAGCTCAAGGCCAAGCTGGGATTCCTCCTGCGCGTGGGTCTCGGCTATCTCACCCTCGCCCGCCAGACCAGGACGCTGTCTGGCGGGGAAGCACAACGGGTCTCGCTGGCCAACCAGCTCGGCGCCAGGCTGGTGGGGACGCTCTATGTCCTCGACGAACCCACGATCGGCCTGCATGCGCGGGACACGGATTTGCTGGCCGGCATTCTCAGAGATCTGGCGGCGGGCGGCAACACGGTGATCGTGGTGGAGCACGATCGCCGGATGATCGAATCGGCGGGCTACGTCGTCGAACTCGGACCGCAGTCCGGCGACAAGGGTGGCGAGGTCGTGTGTGCCGCGCTGGCCGACGCATTCCGTCAAGACCCGCGCGCGTTGACCGCCCGCTACTTGAGAGGCGAGGAACAGATTCCCCTGCCGAAAAGGCGCCGGCCCGGCAACGGCAGGATGCTCGTCATCGCGGGCGCGTGCGAGCACAATTTGAAAGACCTTGTCGTCCGGTTCCCGCTCGGCATGCTGATTGGCGTGACCGGCGTGTCCGGTTCCGGCAAGAGCACCCTTGTGGAAGAAACCCTCTATCGCGCACTGGCTCGCGCCTTTCGAGTCGAGTCTCGACCGATGGGACGTTTCACGGCCATTAAGGGAATCGAGCATCTCAAAGGAGTGCGACTGATCGACCAGCAGCCGATCGGGCGCACGCCTCGGTCCAACCCGATCACCTATTTGAAGGCCTTCGACGACGTTCGTCAGTTGTTTGCCTTCGAACGGGAGGCGCTCCGGCAGGGCTTCACCCCCGGTCATTTCTCCTTCAACGCGCCGGGCGGACGCTGCGAACGGTGCGAAGGGAGCGGTGTCGAGAAGCTGGAAATGTACTTCTTCGAAGATATCTACGCGCCGTGCGAAGCGTGCGAAGGAAAGCGGTTCAAGCCAGAAATCCTTGCGATCCGGCACAGGGGCAAGACCATCTCGGACGTTTTGGCTATGACCGTGGATGAAGCGTTGGCGTTCTTTACCGGCGTCCCGAAACTCCAAGAGCGGCTGCATCTGCTCTCGTCCATCGGCCTCGGCTACCTGCGCCTTGGCCAACCCGCCACGACCTTATCTGGAGGTGAAGCGCAGCGGCTGAAGATCGCGGCGGAACTGGTAACGAATGGGGACGGGCACCGGCGGTGGTGGAGCCAGTCCCCTAATATGCTCTACATCATGGACGAGCCGACCACGGGCCTGCATTTTGAGGACGTGAAGCGACTCCTCTCCGTGCTGCACAAGCTGGTCAACGCGGGCAACACGCTGGTGATCGTCGAGCACAACCTGGACGTGATCAAATCGGCGGACTGGATCATAGACCTTGGCCCCGAAGGCGGCGCAGCCGGCGGCCAGATCGTGGCGGAGGGACGACCGGAACAGGTGGCGAAGGTGGAGGCGTCGCATACGGGACGGTTTCTGGCGAAGGTCTTGGCCGAGTAGCTTAGAACCTATCTCAAAATAGTTGTGCCGATGAAAAAAGTCCCTATAATGCGCCC